>JBHIFJ010000079.1:0-1571 GCA_046761045.1 Thermoplasmata archaeon | reverse complement strand
TGGGAAAGCATGAAGGAAACCCGCGCGCGTTGCTCGACAACGAGAGATGGATCGAGAACGATGCCATCGTGCGTGAGGAGATTGCCTCCGAGGAGAGGGCGGCGGGCAGCCCGAGGAAGGAGATTCTCATGCACCGCTTCTCCTCCAAGCTGGACGTGATATCCACGCTCTCCCGCAGGCTCGCAGGTAGAGACGATGTCAGGGCCTCAGTGGTCATCCAAGAGGGCTTCTTTCCCCATCTTGATAGGGTCTATGTCCGGACAAACGAAGCGAAGAGAGACCTCTCCCCCGTGCTGGAGATGGCGAAGGGAAGAGGGCTCATCTCGGGCGGCAAGAGAGAGGTCGTGGGCGTCGTCATCCCACGAGAGGAGACCGAGGACTTCGTGAACGAGACGATGAGGATTCTGGAGGCCTCCTGACATGAGGAAGGTCCTGATGATAGGGATGGATTGCGCCTCGCCCAGGCTGCTCTTCGAGGAGTTCATCGATGACCTTCCCAACATAGGGCGGCTGATGGAGAAGGGCGCATACGGGAGCCTCAGGACGATAATCCCGCCAATAACGATTCCCGCCTGGCTGTCCATGGTGACGGGAAAGGACGCCGGACGGCTGGGATTCTACGGATTCAGGCACAGGAAGGACAACTCATACACGGACATCTGGCTCGCCTTCAGGCACAAGGTGAAGGACAAGGCGCTGTGGCACATCCTGGGCGAGCGGGGCCTCAAGTCGATAGTCGTGGGCGTCCCACCCTCCTTCCCGGTAGGACCGATCAACGGGAACATGGTCTCCTGCTTCATGACGCCCGACACCGACAGGCAGTACACCTACCCGCCAGAGCTCAAGAAGGAGATAGAGAATCTCGTGGGCGAGTACATCTTCGATGTCATCTTCCGCACGGAGGAGAAGGAAGGTCTGCTGGAAGAGATATACGAGATGACAGAGAAGCACTTCAAGGTGGTCCGCTATCTGATGCGGAACAAAGAGTGGGACCTATTGATGTTCGTCGAGATCGGCCTAGACAGGCTGCAGCACGGCTTCTGGAAGTACTACGATGCGACGCATCATCTTCACGTACCAGGGAGCAAGTTCCAGAGCGCCCTGAGAGACTACTACAAGTACTTCGACGAGGAGATAGGGAAGCTGCTCGAGTTGATCGATGACGACACGGTTGTGATGATACTCTCCGACCACGGTGCGAAGGCGATGAAGGGATGCTTCTGCGTGAACGAGTGGCTCATAGAGGAGGGCTATCTGAAGCTGAACAGCAGACCGGAGGGCATAGTTGACCTGGAGAAGGCAGATGTCGACTGGGAGAGAACGACGGCGTGGGGCTGGGGTGGCTACTACGCGAGGGTGTTCCTCAACATGAAGGGCAGGGAGGCCTGCGGCGTCGTCGAGCAGGAGGACTATGAGCGAATGAGGGATGAGCTCGCGAGGAAAATCAGGCAGATAAGAGACCCGCAGGGGAATCCCATGAGAAACATCGTTCTGAAGCCCGAGGAGACATACGAGGTGTGCAATGGAGACCCTCCGGACCTGATGGTATTCTTCGACGACCTTTCCTGGCG
>JBHIFJ010000078.1:0-1916 GCA_046761045.1 Thermoplasmata archaeon | reverse complement strand
ATTGAACGCCGCATCTGATGCTTCCTGCAATCATATGGCGATATGTGGAGGTCCTGCATGCTAGTAGGTAACCATAGGGGGAAGAGGAACTCACAGAGGAATCCAAGAGGACTCGTTTCGATGATTGCGATGTTGATGCTCTCTAGCTTGTTCTCGATACTAGTGATTCCTAACAGCAGCACGTCCTTCTCCGTTGAGTGGCAAGTCGAGACTGTCGAGAGCATGCTGACCACCGGTGGATTCAGCTCAATAGATGTGGATTCAGATGGAAGGCCTCATGTTGTGTACAGGGACGACCTTTGGGCTGGACTCAGATACGCTTCGAGAGAGGGCGCCTCGTGGTCTCTCGAGAATGTGGATCTCATTGGAGACACCGGAATCGCTCCCCAGATCGCCCTGGACTCCGCAGGAAGGCCCCACGTGGTGTACTACGAAGACCGAGGTTTTCCTGACCATATGCGAACCAAATACGCAAACAAATCAACAGGAAGCTGGTCAATTGAGGAGGTGAATCACTCCTGCGTACCGTGGACGTACCCATCCCTAGAACTCGATACTTCGGATTTGCCGCACATCAGCTATGATTGCTGGTTGGGGCACTTTGGGCTTTCCTATGCGAGGAGAGCAGTCGATCAGTGGGAAATGGAGCAGGTGGATGTCGAGGACATAAGTGCCGTGTTCCCAACAGTCTTCCTGAGCTCGGCGGGCCTGCCATGGATAGCCTACTATGACCAGGACACCGATAGCATCAAGCTTGCGAGAAGAAGCGCTGGGGGATCCTGGAGTATAGAAGAAGTGGCTTACATGGACCCCGGTGAAAGCGTTTTCGACAAGGTCCATTTGAGCCTCGACAGTGCGGACAACCCTCATATCGCCTACCGTGTTGGCGCAGGCGGCTCTCAGGGGAGACTGGTCTTCGCTCAATTGACTGCCCCAGATCCGACCTGGCACTTCGAGACTGTGAATTCGTCCGTGGCGATACGCTCCTTCTCCATGGTCCTCGACGGAGACGGAGTCCCTCATGTTAGCTACCGCTCTGCCCTTACCAGAGACCTTCAGTACGCAGTGAGACTCGGCGGGTCTTGGCACAACGAGACGGTCGACATCGCGGAAAGGGGAGGCAACTACTCCTCAATCGCTGTTGACAGCGACGGCAATCCCCACATATCCTACTGGAACGAGGAGGAGAACAAGCTCAAATATGCCAAGGGAGAGATCTCACACATCATCATACGGAACGTCGGGGCAGAACCGGATCCACAGGTCGTCGGAAGAAACGTGAATATCAGCGCAATCGTGGAAAGCAGGATGCCTATTGTAGATGTTCTTGTGAATGTGACGGACCCATTTGGACAAGAGGTGGGCAATTTCAGCATGAACCTCGACCCCGCCACACTCAGGTGGTTCTTCAATAAGAGTTACTCTTTGATCGGAGAGCATTCGTTCCTCATTTGGGTGTCGGACATCAACAGCCATATGGTGACCTGTGCGAGCTCCTTCAGGATGGTCTCGCCCGATCCACCCATGCCGCCGACAGGTCTCCTCGCTCATCTTTCGGAAACCAATGTCCAGGATGTCGTTCTGGAGTGGAATCTGTCACAAGACGAAGCAAACGGTAGTGTGGATAGATATAACATTCTGAGAAGGTTGTCATACAGTTCTGATTCTACTGACTACCAGCTCTATGACTCTGTGCCCAGCGGGACATCTGTCTATGTGGATACCGGAACGGGAGAGGGCAATCCGAATGACTATTTCTATGTTGTGTGTGCCGCGAACATGCTTGGCAATCGAAGCTGTACTGATCGCCAAGCCGCCAAGCTCACCCGCGCACTTCCGGCGGGACCGAACCTCGTCTCCGTCCCACTCATCCAATCCAACGAATCCATTGAGGTCGTTCTTCAGACTGTGATGCA
>JBHIFJ010000077.1:0-1952 GCA_046761045.1 Thermoplasmata archaeon | reverse complement strand
GTAAATGCGACGATGACTATATCCGAGAAGAAAGCCCGCGTTGCCTTTCCAACGACGGATGGCAAGATGGACTACATAGGATTCGGGTCGACGGATGAGGACTCCCACGGGTGGTGCAAGGACCTGTTTTCGTACTACTGGAAGAGAGCATTGCCCGGAAGGCCGAAAGGCTACCCTCCGCCCCTCTGAGCAGTCGGAGGATGCCTCATCGCGCTCTCGTTCGCGGGTGAGGCGAGGCGGCTGAGCGGGGAACCATGACCAGGGACTATTGGCTCGTTGAATCTTCGCGTCCAGGGCTGAAGGCTTTCGCTCTTTCCCCCACGATCGCCTCCCCAAGATCGTCAATGATGCCCTCCTCGAACCGCAGGGCGATCATCCTGGGCGGCAAGCTCCAGGCTTCATCACGACCGGAAAGGACCGTCAATTGTGTCTGCCGATATGCATCGGAATCGTTAAATACGCTTTACGATAGTACCATAACGAATGGGCGAAGCGATAGAGAAGGTCGTCCGAGGCTATTGGGAATCTGAACTCCCTGAGACGAAGGGAAGGGAGATAGACCCGCACGTGGGCGAGGATACGATAACCGACATCGTGGGTCCGAGAAGGGCGGGCAAGACCTTCCTGATGTTCTCCATCATGAGGGACCTGCCCAGGAGGTCGACAATCTACGTCAATTTCGAGGACAGAAGGCTTCTCCCGCTGACCTCGGATTACTTCAATGACATCGTGGGGCTCGTGCACGCAGAGCAGCTTCTCGAGGAACACGAGAAGATATACCTGTTCCTGGACGAGGTCCAGAGGATCGAGGGCTGGGAGAGGTACGTCAGGAGCATACACGACGAGTTCAAGGCCAGGATGAAGGTCTTCGTGACCGGATCCTCGGCGAGCCTCCTGCGTCCCGACTACGCCCGACTGCTGACGGGAAGGCACCTCACCACCGTCGTTCTGCCCTTGAGCTTCAGGGAGTTCCTGGCATTCAAGGGAATGGTGATCGGGGACAGGGCCACGACCGAGAGGGAGGAGTCACTGATAAAGAGACGCCTGAGGGAATACATGACCCACGGCGGTTTCCCGGAGGTGGTCCTCGGAAAGCAGAAGGAGATGATGCTCTCACAGCTCTTCACGGACATCGTCTCGAGGGACATCACGTCCAGGGTGGGTGTTCGCAATGAGAACGTCATGGAGGAGCTCTCCAACTACTGTGCCGCAAACGTGTCCAACCTGCTCTCGTTCGGCAAGATGATGCGGTACTTCAAGAGCAGGGGTATAAAGACCTCCAAACCGACTCTGATACAGTATTTCCGGCACATGAAGAACGCGTTCCTCTTCTTCGACAATACCATCTTCTCGTACAAGATCAAGGACCAGCTACAGTATCCCAGGAAGATCTACGCCATAGACAACGGCATAGCCAATCTCGCGGGGGCGGAGAACCTGGGCATGATCTGCGAGAACACCGTTGCCGTCGAGCTGCTGAGGAGGGGGGCGAGAATGCACTACTGGAAGTCCCGCACCGGAGAGGAGGTGGACTTCATCGTCAGGGAAGGTTCGAGAATCAGGGCGCTGCAGGTCTGCTACGACCCTGAGGCCGTGGATACCAGGGAGAGGGAGACCAGGGCCCTGTTGAAGTGCATGAACGAGTTCGGGTTGAAGAGGTCCGAGGTCATCACGTTCGACTACGAGGACGAGGAGGAGATCGAGGGACGGAGGATAGACTACGTCCCGCTGTGGAAGTTCCTGCTGAGGCGTCGCTAGCGCTGTCGGTCGTCGACCAGCCACAGGGTCTCCGACTGAGAGGCATTCGGGGGATCGGACAGCACCGGGGGCTCACCCGTTGTGCAGCCGCATGCACTCCTCGAGGGTGACTAGCTCACGGTCGCGAGCGTCTCGGCGGACATGTCTCCCTCGACCAGCTCCCGCCCCGCCCGTCTGGCGGCGTCGAGCGCGTC
>JBHIFJ010000076.1:0-2013 GCA_046761045.1 Thermoplasmata archaeon | reverse complement strand
GGGAGGAGGATGCGCTTCATATCAGAGTTCTTCCGCGACCTGGGTATGTAGCTTCCAAGGGACATGT
The DNA here is from genome assembly GCA_046761045.1 of Thermoplasmata archaeon. Taxonomy (GTDB): domain Archaea; phylum Thermoplasmatota; class Thermoplasmata; order RBG-16-68-12; family JAGMCJ01; genus JAGMCJ01. The sequence goes on along the minus strand of JBHIFJ010000076.1, from coordinate 1,946 downwards.
GAGACTCATGGCCAAGGTCCTCTGCAGCACCTCTCTCCTTGAAGGCTCGGGACTTTGGATCGGTGCGACGGACCACCGAAAACGTGAGCATCGCTAGCTCCTCGGCGGCAAGAAAATCGGCGTGACAAAGGCAAACTCTGCTATCGACCTGACCCTTTCAAACTCCCTCGCCAATGAAGCAATCTCTCTTATCCCTTCTCTTTTCATCAGAAGAAGACTTGTCCAATCAGTGAGTGTGAGACGAAGGTCCGGATACTCCTCCAGGCAAACCTTCGCGGAGGCAAACAGACCGCTGTCGACAGTGAGCATCTCGACCTTCCCGGATTGCTGAATGACCTGGACAACTCTCTTGACCAGCTTCCAGTCTTTTCTGGTGAGGAAGGAAACTACCTCGTCCAAAATCCAATCCGATATGGAGATGAACTCACATCTCTGGAAGACGTCCGAGAGTATCTGCGAGGATGTCTTGTGGTACTTGTCCCTCTTCAGAAGGGCACCTATCCAGATACCTGAATCCACGAAGACTCTCATTGGAGTTCCTCATCGATTCTGGAGGAATCAGTTTCGACTCCAATGTCCACCGGACTACCGATGAACTCGGCGAGGGGATCCTTCGTCCAATCCGGCTTCTCTAACCTACGAGCCGTTCGAATGAGTTCCTCGAACCTGGCCACAAGCTTCAAGGCTGTTTCTGGATCTCCAGTGCGATACTCCCCTGATCGAACGCCTATACGCTTCCTCGGATGTTCCTTGGAACTCATCCAGTTGCGGTTGTCGATCACGAGAAAATGGGTTTTGGAAGGCTCCTCTCCGAGATATACCTCGCATCCCCAGCCTAGAAGCCTATTCAGTACGCCCCAGTTCTCCTCTGTGAGATAAACCCTGAATCTAACACCCCTCTCAATGGCATCCCTGACAGCTGCCTTGAGATCCTGGAAGTATCCGAGTGTGGAGAATTCGCCAGTAATCACCACAGCCTCTTCCTCAGCTCTCTCCAGCAACGCCAAGACAGCTCGCCTGAAGTCCTCATCCAAAAAGCTCCTATCGTATTTTCCCATGGAAATCACTCCTAGAGCCAGCTGGCCTTTGGCGAGGTCACTAGCCCATAACACACCTTGACAAGGTCCTCCCTGAGGGTTATCTGCCTCGTAACATTCATTGGACCCACGCTCCGAGCTGGTGGAGTCAGTGCCCTGTCTTCTCGGGCTTAATGGAATCCTATAGTTAAGTTTTTTGGGCATTTCCTCTGGTGGATGTCATTCCAAGACCATTTCGCCCTCCCTCTTCCATCTGGCATGCTCCTCACTCACATCAAGAGACAAACTTGGGCCCCGGCCCTGGAAAGATTGTGGAAACCTCTCCTCTGACTCAAGAGGATATCCTCACAGCGCAGGTCCATTCCGGGAATCGAGGAAATCCTTGGGAACTGCCAGATTCATGGCATCACAAGGGAAGGCTCGCACTTGAGAGGCCCGCTCGTGACTGCGGGACAGAGGAGCGCTTATGAGCTTCGTACGAGGCATCCTTCCTCGTCCCCATTCCCGATGCGAAGTAACTTGAGAATCTCCTTCTCATCCTCCTCCCAGATGTGCAGACGGCAAGAGAAGCACGAATCAAGATCGAGGCGGTCTCTTCTTCTCACGGGATTCCCGCTCATCACCTTCCTCGTCAGCGACTTCCTCAACCCGCTCATCGGGCGGCGGGCTCTTCCTCATCTGATAAAGGAGGTTGATCACCGCCAGCACAATGAGTATGACAAGCAGAAGCAGAAGGAGGAGAGACCAATCGAAACCACCCGCCTCCTTCTCAACCTTCATCTCTCTCACATACACCCGTATGCTATCCGAACTCGTAGCGCCGTCATCGTCGATCACGACAAGAGTGGCTGTGAAGTTCCCGCTACTTTCGTATGCGTGCTCAACGATCATGCCAGCGGCGACCTCACC
>JBHIFJ010000075.1:0-2345 GCA_046761045.1 Thermoplasmata archaeon | reverse complement strand
AGAGCCACCGAGGGTGCCGAGAAGAAAGCAATCGAGGTCGGAATCGGGTTGGTCGTCGAGAAGATAGTTCCTAACTGGAAGGCGTTCTCCTACGATCCGCCAGACTGCAGGCCTCTCTTCGAGCCCATAGACTACGTGATATTCGACGGAATGACGAAGAAGGAAAGGGTAGACTCCATAGTCTTCATGGACATCAAGACAGGGAGCTCGAGGCTCAGCAAGAGCGAGAAGCTCATTCGCGATGCCGTCGAATCTGGCCGCGTGCGATACAGGTACGTGACCATGTGACCAGCATAGTCGAGTACTTCCAGGCATTCAGATCCATCCTATGCGTGTGCCCGTGTTGCGGGGAGCTCGTCAGGCTGAGCGATCTCAGCTTCACGTACAAGGGGAAGACGCCGAGGACATGGCTCGACACTCACGAGACCAAGCTGAAGAGGCTCGAGCGGAAGGAGGAGAGATTCGAGGAGGAAGAGGAGGAGATCCGAGAAGCCGCACGGGAAAGGGGAAGGAAGAAGATACCCGGGATCATCAGGAAGATCGATCCGACATTCGTGAAGCTCAAGTATCATCCTAAGGACGTGAAGGCGCTCATGCATCCGGTAGACTTCATCGCCTTCGAGGGTCTCGCTGACGGAGATGAAATTCGAAACGTGACCTTCATTGGAAGGAGGCGGAGGCTGCCGAGGCTGACCTCAATCCGAACCTCAATCAAGAAGGCCATCGGCAGGAAGGACTTGGAGTGGCAGACGCTCAGGGTGGATGCGGAAGGGCGGATAGAGATCCGTTAGGGATTCGCGCACGATTGGAGAGACATTCCAGCAAGTTGATAGCGGGACTCGGTGTTGTGGGATAGGAGATGTGGGTTTCGCTGAGGCGGATCTCTGATGTCTGCTACATGCCTGCCAGTAACTCCCAGTAGGCGAGCAACTCGATGTTTGGTTAGGTGAGTGAAGTGAGAGTGAATGTGATCGTCTCCAAGACAGGAATCGGCCTTGCCTCCCTCGGTGTTTTGATTTACATCGTCGGCATTGGCATCAATCTTCTCTACCCCGTGCCCACCTACACTGGTGACATGGATCCGTACCTCGCGGACTTTCAGAGCTACGAGGATGCCATTGCCATTGCGGGATGGCTTGCAATCATCGGCTTCCTGCTCTTCGCCTTTGCCACGCTACTAACCATTTACTTCCTCAAGGCTGAAATCAGAGAGGCGCGATCGCTACATCGGCGGGAGGACATCCATCCAGTGGCGGTCACCAAGACATGTCCCAAGTGCAACTCCACAAACACCACCGTCTACCACGACGGATCTGGGATCTGCAGAACCTGTGGCTTGGCATTCAGACGGGAGAACGGGTAGCCTCCTATCCAACGACCGCCTGGTGGCACAGTGAATATCAGGATGAGTGAGGAGATATCCTCAGCAATGAGCAGGAGCTTGAGGACAACCTCAACAAGAACACCTGGCCATACAGAGTGCTGAAGGGCAACTTCAGGCGCTGGACGGCCTCCCACATCGTTCCGGTTTTCCTCTGGGGCGCACATGACACTCATCGGAGGGAGGAATTGTTTGACCATATTGAAGCCATACTGCCTGAAGTCCTGAACATTCTGGTCGATCTGTCTCTTCGAAAGCAACCTCCTCGGCGGGACGATGTGGCGAGTTTCTCTGGCCCCGCGGCAGAGAGCTCAGAAGCAGGGCTAGGGAGTTTGTAGTGATGATCGTAACCTAACATGCGAGAGAAAAGGAGGTATAAAATGGTGAATTGCCCAAAGTGTGAAAAGGAAGTAAGTAGAGAAGCGGCCTTTTGTCAATCGTGCGGGAATCCATTGAGGCTCCCTCAAACGGTGGAGAAGAAAACGACTCCTGCACCGGAGACAAGGGCACCAGAAAGTGAGTCAGCAAAAGGAACGCCTCGGAGGATGTCCTCCACGAGGAAATGGGTGGTTGCAGCTGCAATCGCTGTGGCGGCAATCGTAGTTCTGGCCGTTGTCCTCTCGAATCCAAGTGTTTCACCAATACCAGGTGTGAAGGATTCTGATGGTGATGGCCATCCAGACGATGTCGACGAGTTTCCGAACGATCCGAACGAGTGGAAAGACACGGATGGGGACGGCTACGGTGACAATGAGGACGTGTTTCCTACTGATCCGAACGAATGGCATGACTCAGACAACGATGGAGTCGGAGACAACACGGACGAGTTCCCGAGCGATCCCACAGAATGGAAAGACTCGGATGGGGATGGACATGGGGATAACAGTGACGCATTTCCGCACGACCCTGCAGAATGGAAAGACTCGGATGGGGATGGACATGGGGATAACAGTGACGCATTTCC
>JBHIFJ010000074.1:0-2423 GCA_046761045.1 Thermoplasmata archaeon | reverse complement strand
AACCCCTCCGAGGAACCCTCGGACGTGGTCGCTCATCAACCTCTCCATCTTGAGATTTGGCAAAGACATCGGATACTTCTTCAGGTGCGCCTGGATATATTCACTCACCTCCGCCAGATCCTTATCCGTTGCCTCAAGGAGTACGTCATGGTCCATAGGAAGAACCTGCATCGCTATGCTCGCGGTTCTCTTGTTGCCGTCCTTGAAGACGTGCAAACCTATCAGGGCAACCCAAAGAAAGGCCGCCTTTTGAAGAGGTTCGTGGATGGTTTCCATGTGCTCGTACGGATCCTCAAGGAGGGACAGATCTCCAGCATCAAATCCTTCCTCTTGGAGCGCGGTCGGGAGTTCTTCGTGGATAAGGAGTATGGTCCTGCCAGAAAGCACGGGGCACTGAACGTCTTGCACATAGATGGTATTTTCTCACTCGACCTTCCTCTGTCTTTGAAGCGTCGACTTGGCTGGCTCGCCGCACGCACCCAACCACATCTTTAAGTACGGATATGATTATCCTCAATCGTGGTATCATGCAGAAGCCGCTTTCCGTTCTAAACGCGAACATAAACCATCAGGTGATAGTCGAGCTTAAGGCAGGCAGGGAGTACAGGGGAAAGCTGGACGGCTTCGACCCGCACATGAACATCGTTCTCAAGAACGCCGAGGAGAGAATCGGCGATGAAGTGATGAGGAAGTTCGACGTTGCCATCCTCAGAGGGGACAACGTTATCTATATCTCGCCTTAGGTGGTCCGCTGAGCAAGGGAACTGCTTCTTTGGGCAAGAGGGGAAAGCGCCAGACCCACATCGTATGCAGGAGATGCGGCAAGCACGCCTATCATGTACGGAAGAAGTACTGTGCCTCATGCGGCTTCGGCAGGAGCGCCAAGCTCAGGAACTATAGTTGGGCCAAGGGTCACTGATGATGGAAAAGCCAAAGGAGTGTTGCGCTGTCGTCGGCGTCCATTCCTCATCTCCGTCCATGACGTCTTCTTATATCTACTTCGCACTCAGGGCCCTTCAGCACAGAGGTCAGGAGTCGGCGGGCATCGCTGTACATTCCCGAGGCGTCAAGTGCGTCAAGGACCTGGGTCTCGTGGGCGAGATATTCCACGAATCGAACCTCAAGAAGCTGAGAGGGAAGAGCGGCATCGGACACAACTATTACTCGATTAGACTCTCAAAGCCCGAGAATGCGCAGCCGCACATCATCGACACGCCGTCCGGAACGATAGCGCTAGGACACAATGGCATAATAACGAACTCCACCGAATTGAAGCGGAGGATGGACAAGAAGGACCATGAATACAGTCTCGGGAGCGAGGAGGAGACCATCGCGTTCATGCTCTCCGATGAGATGCAGTACGGGCTGAGCTTCCCTGAGGCGATGAAGCGAGTGATCACGAGGCTGAAGGGATCATACTCCATGACCTTTCTCCACGACGACAAGGTGTACGGGCTGAGGGATCCTCACGCAATAAAGCCGCTCTGCATAGGGAAGTTCGATGGCGGGTACATCATCGCGTCGGAGAACGTGGCGATAGACGTCCTTGACGGTGAATTCATCCGCGATGTCCGACCGGGAGAGCTCGTCGAGCTGACGAAGAACGGGTTCGTGAGCCATCAGCTGGTGGAGAGCAAGAAGAGGGCGCACTGCTTCTTCGAATATCTCTATTTTGCCAGGGCAGATTCGGTGCTGGATGGAAAGTGGGTCTATGAGATCAGAACCAGTATCGGGAGGCTGCTTCACGAACTCTATCCTGTAGAGGCGGACGTCATCGTCCCCGTCCCAGACTCAGGAAGATCCTTCGCCCTCGGATACTCGGATGCTTCGGGAATCCCGGTGTCCGAGGGGCTCATGAAGAACAGGTACGTCGCCCGAACTTTCATAATGCCTGATCAGAAGAGCAGGGATATCAGCGTGCGCGAGAAAGTGAATCCTGTTGTACCCGTCGTCAAGGGGAAGAGGGTCGTTCTTGTGGATGATAGCATCGTTCGCGGGACCACGATGAGGAGAATCGTCTCGGTGCTGCGCCAGGCGGGTGCGACAGAGGTCCACGTGAGAATCGGTTGCCCGCCGATAATCGCGCCCTGCTATCTGGGGATAGACATGACGACGAGGGACCAGTTCATCGCCACCGGAAAGAGCCCTGAGGAGATATGCAAGGAGCTGGGCGCCGACTCGCTCGGATATGATACGATAGATGGAGTTGTCAAGGCGCTGGGTTTCAAGAAGAACGAGCTCTGCCTGGGCTGCATCACGGAGCTGTATCCCGTGAGCATACCGAGTGAGATGCACAGATTCCAGAAGAAGCTCCTTGACTTCCACTTCAAGGAAGATTAGGGTTATATATCGCCAGCGTCTATTGCGTTTTTCGCGGGCCGATAGATCAGTTGGAAGATCGCCACCTTGGCATGGTGGAGGTC
>JBHIFJ010000073.1:0-2738 GCA_046761045.1 Thermoplasmata archaeon | reverse complement strand
GTAATCACGGGCTTGGTTGTTGGAATGCGATGGGGCTGTGCTGGAAAACGTCACCTTTTCCAACGTAAGTACATCGAATGCGCTCAGAAAAGCGTTTCCTCAGAGCCTTTGAGATAGAGGGAAGACGGAGGCTAATCAATATTCCCCCAGTCCCTTGATAATCAATATGACACCCATGACAAAGAATATGAGGAAATCAATCCAACCGAAACATGGACTGTATATGCCCACGAGAGTCGAGTATAGGACAATGATGGACATAACAATGAAAAAAACACCCATCCCAGTATGCCACTTGTTCACTCAATCCCTCTCAGTCAGGAATAGGCGTTTCAGCCAGTATCGAATAGAAAGGGCAAGGAATACAAGCAATGCAATGAAGGTCCCTATTACCGCGTATGAACATCCACCCCCGGCGATGGCGCCTTCGCATGCCTCTGTGCACGCGTAATCACGTGCATCGGAGTTGCAGATGAGCAAGAGAACGAATAGAACCAGAATGGTCAGGATGAGAATCACATCGACTATCCTGATACGTCCTTTCGTCAGACAATCCCTCACGGAGAGGCTGGGTAACTTCGGGGTAGAAGCTTGTCCGAGACCCGAGTGATCGTGACAATCAGAGAGTCTCAGTCCCAGCCTCAAGAATCAGATAGACTGAGGGGTATGAAATGGTTTCGACGGAAAGCGTTATATCGTCGCAATCAGTGATGACATATGTCAACAAGCTGGAGGGGAAGATGTGTCGGCGCCTCAGGACCAACAAGTGGAATCGACCGAAACCGAGATTTCCGGGACTCGGGAGACAGCGCGTTTGCATAATCTGGGATTGAAAGCGGCGCTCTGCGTCGCCTTCTTTTCAGTCGTGAGCGCCGTGATCCTCTTCGCACTATTCTCAATTCCCTCCAGTACAGTCTATCCGCCGTGTAGTCAACGACCGAGTAGTGTCGATATGGTTACTACGCCGACACCAGATGGATATGAAATCGAAGTTGGGCCCCTAAGCAGACGGGAGGCCCTGGGCGCCTGCAAGGTCGCCGTCCTGAAGGACGGCACACCGTGGCCCGGATTCCCCAAGATTATCGCTGATGGAGTGACAGGCACCGGTCCCGCAGGTGAGTACCTGAACTTCACCGATCTGACGAGCGATGACGAGCTGACGGGAGGGGACTTCTTCACGCTTGAGAACCTGACATCTGGTTCGCAGTACGAGGTCATACTACTCTGGGCATCGACCGTCTGCAAATTTGCCAGCGAAGTCATTAACGTGCCGTAGCCTCTATGCCAGGCGCCGTTCCAAAGGTATAAAAAGCTTGTGGCGAAAGGGTTAAGAATTGCTCGGAAGTTGCTCTGTCAGGACGGGCCGAGGCCAATGGAAGAGGAATACGAACTGGAAAAGCGGATCTGGTCCGAGAAGGACTTCAAAACGATGGGTTGGCATGACTGCAGGATACACGCCATGGCCCTTGCGGGTCATGATATGATGCTTGACATTGATTACATCTTCAAGTGGCTTTTGGCTTCGAAGGAGGGTGAGCGCCACAGATTCTGGGTGTCGCCGGCAACGCTGGTGTTCAGGAACGTGGACGGCCTGGCCATTGACATTGAGGTTTGTGGCGGGAACGTCGAAGGCCCCAAGATTGACATAAACGACATAGAGAGAGAAGACAAGCAGGTGTTCAGGAAGTTCGGTAAGCCCAGGGTCGTCTTCTGGAAATACACCATATACCTTCATCAAGGTGATCTGGTCTTTCATTCCTCAGGGTACAATCAATACATCAGGAAGGAACCGATTCTCGTCGAATCCATGAGTCTGGGACTGGAAGAAAGAGGCGGGGTATCTTTCAGTACCGACATAGACCATTAGCCCTCTCACCTGGAGTCCCGCTTACAAGCGTTGGTTCTACCAATACTGTCAGAAGTATGGTTGATAGTCTCCCGCAAGGCTTAGGAATCTTTCAGAGCGATATGAAGAGCTTGTGGTGTCGAGCCACAGTGCGCGCCGTTGGGGTCGGTTGTGGGGTCTGCAATTCATCTATGAATTCACCTCGTTCCGCCACCTGAAGAAGTCCCATGAGAGTCTCTCTTGAACCCTCTCGAGCACGACCCTCAACTCCCCGATTATCTCCTCATTACGTATTGCTCTGACGTTGTCGAATGCCGAGAGGATTTGGTCTATGTCCACTCTCAATACCTGGTCAGTATCGAAGTCTATGAGGTGGCGGAGTTCACGCAGTATCTTTGCCTCTTCGGGAAGACCCCTCTCGGCAAGAACGTTAAAGACCTCTTCGGAAGACGCATCATTAATCTCCTCAGCAAGTTCCAGCTTCCTCTTCACCGTGTTTCGTTGCTTCCGTCGAGCCTCTTCCTGATCTCTTCGTTCCTCGATTCTGCCCAGCATCTCAGTTGCCTGGGCCAACTGTACCGTTGCCTTCCAGAGTAGAAGGGTGAATCCAGCCAGGACAAGAGTAGCAATGATAAGCCCGACAGTTGCGATCACCAAGACCCAAGCAGCATCTATCATCAGTTCCCTTCCGAGAAAGGTAGTGGATGCTCAAAAAGGTTGCTACCTGCGCCGCCTCTTCGGGATCTTCCGGAAGTGACCCTTGATGTGGATCTTCCTCTGCGGGGAGATCATGCGCTACGTCCTTGTGGGCGAGCGGGTGGAATCTTGCTCCACCTTTCTAATCCTGAACTCCCCGGGACCGAGATACTGAAACTTCATAGTGTCTCCTAAT
>JBHIFJ010000072.1:0-3058 GCA_046761045.1 Thermoplasmata archaeon | reverse complement strand
CTCAGTAGAGAAAGATTATTCCTCAGGAATCACATCCCCCCCGCATGGAGGTCAAGAAGGCGATACGAGATAGAAGAAGCATTCGGGCCTACACGTCAAGGTCTGTCCCAGGTGAGCTTGTAGAAGAGCTGGTTGAGCTGGCGAACATGGCGCCTTCAGCGGGGAACCTTCAGGCTCGCGAGTTCATCATAGTGAGGGACGAGGACAAGAGGAGAAAACTGGCCAGTGCCGCGCTGGGCCAGGACTTCATCTCCGAGGCTTCCGTGTGCATTGTGGTGTGCGTGAACTACGACAGAATAGCTCACTACGGAGAAAGAGGGAGAGAGCTGTACGTGTTCCACGACACGGGTGCTGCCATCCAAAACATACTTCTGGCCGCGCATGACATGGGCTTGGGAACAGTTTGGGTGGGAGCGTTCAAGGAGACACCAGTGAGGAAGTTGCTGCACCTTCCAAAGCATGTAAGGCCGGTGGCGATCATTCCAGTCGGCTATCCTGCTGAGCAGCCTAGGATGAGGCCTCACAGGGATTTGGCGGACATACTGCATAATGAATCGTGGTGAATGGCCTGAAATTCCACAGGACGATTGTCTTGATTACACTTATCTTCGCCGTTCTTGCCACGATTGCGCTTGCAGCGCTGGGAACTGCGATCTCGGCATACGCGGCTTCCACTGACGAGCCGCTCCCGCCAGAAATGGTGTACACCGCATTCTTCCTGTGGCTCCTGGTTCCATTCCTCGTCCTGAAGCTCATCCGAAAAATCAGAGAAGGATAGCCCCGAGCAGATTTGAACTGCTGTCGCCGGCTCCAAAGGCCAGCATGATTGACCACTACACCACGGGGCTTCGCTCGATTCATGAAGCATTCTCATATAATAAGTTGGTGCCTACACAACCTCTCCCCAGACGTAGGCATCTCCGGCATCCACAATCCTTGCCCTGAGGAACGCACCGAGAGGAAGCTCACTCCTAAAGACCACCAGCTTGTAACTCATTGTCCTTCCCACCGTGCTTCCCGTTTTCACCCTTTCCGTAAGCAGAACGTCGCAGGCGGACCCGACAAGTTGTCGGTTTCGCTTCATTCCCAGCTCAGATCTGAGTCTTGTTAGTTCCCTTGACCGTCTCTTTGCCAGGCAACCAGCAACCCTCCCGTCCATCTCAAATGAAGGCGTTCCTCTCCTGGGAGAGAACCTCGTTATGTTCATCATATCCGGTTCGATTCTTTTCATGAGATCAAAGGATTCCTGGAAGTCCTCAGCAGTCTCTCCTGGAAAGCCCACGATTATGTCCGTCGAAAGAGTCAGAGAGGGGTGCTCCTGCTTGAACTGCCTCACGAGGCCCTCAAATGCTTCGACGGAGTAGGACCTACCCATCGACTTCAGTATGTCGTTGCTGCCGCTTTGAACAGGAAGATGAAGGAACTTGTAGACCTTGTGATCGCAGTACGACTCAATGAGGTCGTCCCCAATCTTCTCCAGCGACTCGGGATTCATCATGCCAACCCTGATTCGGAAGTCTCCAGGCAAGGATGAAACGGAATCGAGAAGGTCGGCAAGAGAGGACCCACCGTCCATTCCATACGAGGCCGTATCCTGCGCGCACAGTCGTATTTCTCTGAAGCCCCTCGCGAGAGCTCTTTTTGCGTCCGCAACTATGTCCTCCGGTGGCCTGCTCCTCAGCCTCCCTCGCGCAAGTCTTGTGATGCAGTAGGTGCAGCTACCCAGACAGCCCTGGGCAATCGGAATCGCAACATCCACATTTCTCCTGGGCGGTTCGAGCAAAGGTTTCGGTCCGTGACTGCGGACTCCTAGCTTGCCAAGCACCTCGGCAATGGATTCGATCTCGTTCGTGGCCAAGAGGTGCGACGAGGGCGCCAATGCAGTGATTTTCTTGCCCCGAACCTCGGCCATACAACCAGTGACTATGAGAGGTTTGCCGAGTTCGGCCAACTCTGAGATCCTCTTCAGCATTCTTCTCTCGGTAGCCTCGATGACTGCACAGGTGGAGCATACGATGCAATCCGATTCCTCGGCCGTTTCCGCAATCGAGTGCCCCTCTGTACTGGCCTTCTCGGCCATGCGATATGACTCTCCCTTGTTGAGCGTACAACCGAAAGCCTCGAAATATACATTCACGATTCTAGAACCTCTGACGATTATAAGAGTTTTATAGGCAACCGCCATTCAGGAACTGAATGACTTCGCTCGAGGATGCAAAAAAGGTAAAGGCAATGGCGAGAAATCGAGCACGGGCGGCCGGAATGAGGTCGCGGGCCGCGAGACTCAGGCTCAAGGTCTCCAAACTAGAGGCCAGGGCAGCTACACTGAGAGCAAAAATCAAGAGGCTTGAGAATATGGCTGCGCACCTTGAGAGGGGCAGTGTCCCATAGTCAAGCTCACTCGTTGTCTGGTCGACGAAAAGGAAGCTCTGCTTCCTCATTCAGAATCTCATTCTCCCAGACTTCATTCACATAGAGCGACTTCAGGACGAGGTTGAGAATTTCGCTGTCCGTCTTGATCAACTTCGTCATTCCCTCACGGCCTTAGTGCTTATTCTGTCACTAGGCGTATAAATAGGTTTGTCTGGCTCGTGCGCTTTCGATTGCATTCCTTGTGGCCAGCGGTGCACTAGAAAACCGATGTGCGAGAGAACAGCGGAGACCTCAAGTGGACGAAAGGGGCTGGGCCTGCGTTAGTTTATTATAGTTCTAGACTGATATGCAACACAGAAAAGCTTCGAGAGAAGCGCCTTGATCAAAGGAGGAATCAACCAGGGGGAAGGTTGAAACAGGGGGGCGTGAGACTGACAGTTCTCGTGCGGTCTCCACCTAGGAGAGGAAACTCGATGAGGTTGAGGTACACCCTCTTTTTCTCTTCGTGTCCCTGACGCGAAGAGACCTTTGCCGGTGATTTCTTCCGAAGAACAAGGAGGGGAAAACGCAATGGAAACAAAGAAGAAACTCTTTGTGCCGCTATTCATCACATTTGTGATGGTAGTGGGCGCGTTCGCGGTCATGGTCCCCGCACCGGGCCAGACCGCAGTGGGTGATCGAGAAC
>JBHIFJ010000071.1:0-3099 GCA_046761045.1 Thermoplasmata archaeon | reverse complement strand
TTGAGCTTGTAGGGCATCCCGGGGGATGATTCCTTAGTGTTAAATGGTTTTAGGATACCACAGATGATGCGTTGGACAAGCAGCCGTCGGGGAACGAATCCCCAAGTCATCCAAAAGCATGAAGACTAGCCCTGAGCCTCACGCAGACAATGGGTTATCTCTCGTTCGACCGAATGAGAGTCTTGGGGAGCCTTGAAATCGAGTTCCACCAACGTGCAAACAGACCATGATTCTGGATTGGATTCACGTTTTCCGTCTCCGCCAGAGCGTCTTCCCCCGTCGGGGACCTATCGCATTCAGGACAATCCTCGATGCTGGGATAGAACGGACAATAGCACAACGGACAGATGGCGAATTCATCCCCCACATCGTCTTCGGTCATGCCGATTGTTCATCCAGAGGCCCCTCGGAAAAGCCTTTCGATACTGTTTCGCTTTTTGATAATAGGTTTCTGCACCTCGCGCATCGATTGAAAAGCCATCATGGCTCAGAGGCTCTCCACCTCGTCGAAGCACTCTGCAATCTTCATGCTCTCATTATTGCCAAGGGTGTCCAAATCGAGGGATGCCAAAAGGGCCCCGCCGCGCTCGTCCAAGGTCTGCCTGACCTTTCCCAGGAAGTTCCTTACCTCGTCGACGCTGTTGAGAGCGATGAGGTAGTCGAATCCGTCGATCAGGAAGACCGGCTTTTCGTTCTCCGCCGCAAACTTGGAGATAACATCCCCAATCTGATTCAAGTCTTTCGGATTGATCGTGTCCGTCCGCCCCTCTGTCTTGAGACTCTTGTACTCAACATCTCCCAGATCATATTCGCTCACAATCTGGTGGGTCGACCTCCGCGTGATACACAGGCCCGGATCCCCGTGTGATATATGCTGACGAAATGACTCGAAACTCAGAGAAGGCTTGATCTCATTGAAGAGCACCAGCTTCTTTGAGGACTCGGACCTGTCGCTGAGGATCATGGTTCCTCCTTGCGGCTCCAAATAGAGGAGTTCTCGGCGTTATAATAACGTGGCTTCTACATGTAGTTTTGTTAGAAACATACTAATACGGTGACGAGCATTTACCACCCGAGGGGGCGGATTGGCAATGAAGAGATACTACAGGAGGAAATACCTTCTCCAGATTAAGGACAGAGTTCTCCTTTATTTGGACAACCATGTGGGCCTCTACGATGAAGCCGAACTCCCGGTCTCACTCACCCAGTCCGGGATCGCGCGTGCCCTTGAGATCAGGAGAAGTCAGGTCTCCCAGGTCATCACTCCCATGGTGAAGGACGGTCTCATCAGTGCTGAACTCAGACATATTCAGGGAGGGAAAAGGAGGAGAACATGTTACTTCCTGACCTCGCGAGGAATGGACCATGCCAGGCATGTGGAGGCAAGAATCGGCAGCGAACCCATTGTGTTCAAGGATTTTTCAGGAGCGACTAGAACGATGAGACTGGACGATATCCCGAAAATACTCGATGACGGATCAACTCTCCTGGATGTAATCACTCACACTCGAAAGTTGGAGTTCGATATCAGGACTTACGAGGTGAAGGCAAAGCAGAGGAGGAAACTGATGGCCTTCGCATCCAGGCTTCCCGCGATTCAGAGGTTCTTTGGACGACGGAAGGAGCTTAGGAGAATCAGGGATTTCCTTGGGTCCGATGAGCAGAAGATACTGGCAGTCAAGGGAATCGCGGGAATCGGAAAGACCACACTCGCAGCGAAGATCCTAAAGGAGAGGCGGGGCAAGACTAACGTGTTCTACTATCAGCTCAAGAAATGGACGACGCTCAGAGGTCTTCTGTTGAGTCTCTCACGTCTCCTCAGTGACCTTGGAAGGAACGATCTCAGGTTCTACTTGGAGTCAAACAAGGAAATACAGGTGGACGAGGTCGGCCTGGTCCTGGAGGAGTCCCTCAGAGGATTCGATGGACTCATTGTGCTTGATGATTGTCAACACGCGAGTGGGGATGTACACGACTTCCTTGAATGCTCTCTTGACTTCCTCGGAGCGTCCGGCGGATTCAAGATGATAGTCCTCGGAAGAACGATTCCGCCTTTCTACGGGAGACGAGACGTTTCCGTGAGAGGGGAAGTCGCCGAGATGGAGCTCACTGGCCTATCCCCAAAGGCCTGCCAGGAGTTCCTGTCATCACGCAAGTTTTCCAGGGAGGCTGCAAGACGGATCGCTCGAAAGACGGACGGACACCCTCTGTTTCTTGAACTCGTGAATTCCTCCTCGGAGGTTGTCACAGGTGACATCAAAGAGTTCCTGAAGCAGGAAATATCCTCAAAACTCAGCATGAAGGAAAGGACCGTCATGTACATCGCATCCGTCTTCAGGTTTCCTGTAAGCGCAAGCGCTTTCTTTGCAGACGAGAAACTTGACCACGAGACAATCGACTCGCTTGTCTCACAGTCGCTCCTTTCCGAAGACACCCAAGGAAGATTTGTGGTCCATGACACTCTGAGGGAGTTCTTCTACGACCGTCTTCCTGCCTCAAAGAGAAGACTGTATCATCTCAATGCGGCTGAGTACTACTCAAACTTCTCTGATCCGATGTCAGTCCTGGAGGCTCAGCATCATTTCGTCAGAAGTGGGGACCGCGAGAGGGCCGCGGAGCTCGCCGTGCTTCACGGGGAGAGCCTCATACGTGAGGGCTACTCGGAGGACCTATTGCATGTCCTGAACGAGATGGAAGATCCCGAGACCTGGGCCCCCTTTGCTGGGGAAGTCTATCTTCTCAAGGGGAGGATTCTCGATCTCCTTGGGAGATGGGATGATTCCATCGACAATCTCAATAAGGCTCAGGACGCATTGACGAGAGAGGGGGACCGCAATCTGGAACTCGAGGCAGCCTCGAGGATAGGAGATATTCTGAGAAGACAGGGAAACGAGGAGGAAGCCCTTTGGATATTCAAGGATGTGATGGAAAAGATTCCAAAAATCACGGAGCCGTCAGTGGTAACGAGGACCTATGTTGGCCTCTCCCTGACCTACGGGCATCAGGGGGACTTCGAAAGAGCCTACTCAGTTCTTAGCCTTCTTGATGATTACACTTCTGGCAATCCACTCAGAGCCGAAAGATCCGAATTCTTCATGG
>JBHIFJ010000070.1:0-3738 GCA_046761045.1 Thermoplasmata archaeon | reverse complement strand
CCGAGTCCACCGCCTCCCCGCCCGGCGCGACGTCGAACCACTCCCGCCAGATCCAGGCGTCCGTCGCCTCCACCGTCGGCACGAGCGTCCCGCCGTTCCCGCGATAGGGAGCACCGAGCTCCGGCTCAAGCGGTTCCTTTGGTGGAACATACCCTTCGTTGAACCGCTCGCTGTTCCCGACGAAGTCGAGCATCAGGAACCGCCTCTTCTCCGCGCACAGCCGCGTCCCGCGCCCGCGCATCTGCTTGTACAGTATCTCCGACCCCGTCGGGCAGCAGAAGATGGAAGCTCTCAGGCACTCGATCGCGAGGGCAAACTATATGTGCATTTAGGTCATAACATCCCAAGAAGTGGGATATTGTGACACGAATGAAGACGCCCATGATATGGAAGAAGCTGCTGATAGAAGGGAACAAGATAACCACATCCAGTAGGATTCACGAATTGGCCAGCCGGCTCAACAAGGGAGACATCAGGAGCCTTCGGTATCTTCAGGAACATGGTTATATCTCGAGGATTCTGAGGGGTATCTACTACGTCAAGAGCGCCGACGAGCGCGAGAGGGGCTACTTCCAGCACTCGGTCTATGAGATGGTGTCCAAGGCGTTGGAGGTCAAGGGCGTCAAGCACTGGTACTTCGGCCTGGAGACAGCCCTCAAGCTCAATGACATGACTCACGAGTATTTCGCAGTGGACTATGTCATAACAGATTCGTACAGGACGACCAAGGTCATCAGCATCCTCGACACCAAGTTCAAGTTCTTGAAGTGGAGCAGGTGGCATTTCGAGTTCGGCATCGTGAGAAAGGATGGCCTCAGGCGCTCGGACGAGGAGAAGACGGTGCTCGATCTGGCTTACAGGAGTTACAGGCGGGGCGAGGGAAGCCAGCATGCGGTCAATCTCATCCAAGAGAACATGGGGATGCTGGACAGACGGAAGTTCGAGGTCTTCCTGGACCGCTACCCCCAAAGATTCCAGAAGGTGGTGAGGGCGAGCCTGTGAAGGACTTCTTCCAGATGCTGAACGCGCTGGGACGACCCAAGAGGAGCGACATAATCGAGAAGGACTTCCACATCCACAGACTGCTGCACGCGATCTCCGAAGACGACTACCTTCGCGAGAATCTCGCCTTCAAGGGGGGAACGTGTCTCATCAAGGCGTATCTGGGGTTCTATCGCTTCTCGGAGGACATCGACTTCACGTGGCGAAGTGATGAGCTCTGGAGGAGCAGGCCCCTGTCGGAAACGAAGAGGCTCTGCTCCGAGGAAATCACTACCCTCGCGGGGCTCTTCAGGACCATCGCTGAAGACCTCGGAATGAACTTCCGCGGCGACAAGACCATGGAGAGCGAGGTCCGCATCAGCAGCGGTGGCAGGATGGTGCTTTTCTTCATCGGCTATCGATCGGAAGTCCTGAACGTGCCCAGCAGCATCAAGGTGGAGGTCAACTTCGTGGACAGGATCCTGTATCCGTGCCAGGACAGGGATCTGAGAAGTTATGCGGAGGACGTGGAATCCGACGAACTGAAGTTCCTCTACGAGGAGCCCTGGAGGGAGTACGACACTGGAATACGGCTCAGCTGCTATGACCCGAGGGAGATATTCGTGGAGAAGTGCAGGGCTGCGTTGACGAGGACGGCATACAAGCTCCGGGATGTGATGGACATATTCTTCATGGAAGAGAGACTGGGTTACTCGATCGGCGGGCACTCGAAGCAGATCGAAGAGAAGGTCAGATTCATGCTCGAGATGTACGAACGATACAGGGAGAACATCGAGCTCAGGTCGTTTCCAACCGAGATTCTGGACTCGGAGGAAACGAAGCTGCTGCTGGTAGAGCCGCCGGTGGAACTAGGTCCCGAGATATCCCGGATACACAGCGAATTGGATGATATCAGAGGGGAACTGACGGAATAGTCACTCGGATCCGGCGGGACGCTCGCCTTCAGGGAGGACATGATTGCGACGGTCTCCGCGCACGGGCCGCCCTCCTTCGCGGGCGGGAGCCTTTCCTCGGGTGCGGGTAGCGTTTCCACGGAGCCTTTGAGACGGAGGCCACGACGGGAAGTTCTCCGGGTCGAGGACCCTTGCCATTCGCAGCTTTACTCCATTTGGAATCAGAGACAGGAGGATTCTCTTCTGGTTCCTTAGCTTAATCGTGCAGACGCTGTCAACTTCGCCCCAGTACCTGTATTCCAGCGAATCTGAGTAGACGGGCGGGCTGATCTCCACGCCGAGCACCTCTTCTGCATGGATTCTCTTTCTCTTGAACATATACCTCAACTCTACATAGTCCTGGCCAATCTTGGAGTCCAGTACGAGCCGAGTACTCAAGAGGAGTAGGAACACCACGTGCACGATGACTGTAAGAGGAATGCCTATGATTATGAGGGCAACTGGCGTGAAGACCCGAAGGAAGTATGGTATTCCGATCAATGCACCGAATATTGGACACAGAGGGGTAAGAGCCAGAAGAACCTTCGCGGGAGGATTCGGATAATACACCGACCCGTCGGGCATCGCCCTCGGCTTCACTTCCCGCATCTGAGCGCCTCCACCTGAACGCACGAGGCAGGGGCTACTTAGGGGTGAGTCCGGACGATGCGGGAGTCTTCGCGGGTCCGCCGCTCATCGCCAAAACGTTTTCATAGCCCCGCCCCCATCCCGTAGCGTGGAGGCCAAGAACGATTGGGGAGAGCTGATCTACGAGGAGACGCCTGCAGCAATAAGCGACAAGCGAAGGGAGATAATCACGATAATCGCAGCCTCGGTTACCGGCTGGATTCTGTGGATGTTCCTTGATATACTGTTCGACTTGTCCAAGAATGCCTTTGCCTTGGGCGCGTTTCTCCTGATAGTAGTGCTGCTGCCGGCCGCCATAGGCATCCACTCCCTGAGGAGGATCCGCCCGCTTCGTATCTATGAGAAGGGACTGACGACGCGGTATGGAGCATTCCACTCCTTCGAGAGACTCAGAAGAGCAGTGGTGGGGGTGTGTCGTCCGCCCGCCGGTGCGTGGGTCGCCTTCGGGCATTCACTGAGAAAGGGGCCGTTCGTGCGCCTGCATCTGACGCAGGACGAGGTGGACGCCCAAAGGCTGATTGAGCTGGTCCGCACGCTCGACGATCTCGGGCTCGTGGTCTGCGCGGCCAAGCATGCCAAGGCGGAGGATGATGGTGTGGTGGCCATAGGGACGGGGAATGTCCTTCTGGAGGAACCACCTGAGACCTTCGGGGCCTTCAAGAAGCGGACCCGCATTATTGGCCAGGCGATCGTGTTGCCGCCTCTCATCTTCGCGGTAGTGGTAGTCGTCTACATGGACCTGGATGCTGACGGCATGATTGGCGAAATCACGACCATAATTGGATCTCTCGTGCTGGGCATCTCCATCCTCGTCGCGGTCACAGTCTTCTTCGCCGTCCCGCCTTCCGGCTGGACCTTCTACGAGAGGGGTCTCCGGCTCCACACGCTGATGGACACACATCCCTACTACCGCTACGAGGACTGTGCTTACGCCGTGCTCCACAAATACAGGCTACTCGGGACGAAGTTCCTGAGAGTGCATCTCGAGGGGTTCGGCTATGCGGGCGACATCCCCGTCGGGGAGAAGAAGCACGCGTACGGCGACGTTGACCGCCTCGTGGAGCTGCTCGAGAGCAAGGGCGTGCCCGTGGAGAGATGAGGCTCCCGCCAAAACGATTCTCAGTGCCCGTACGCGGAAATATGCCGCGCCCGGTCC
>JBHIFJ010000069.1:0-3927 GCA_046761045.1 Thermoplasmata archaeon | reverse complement strand
TGGGCGGGAGACAACTTCCTCATCTCGCCGGGTGACGGAGTGTACCTCAGGATGATATCGTCGTATACGTGGTCACCGTCGCTGGTCACCGCATACGTACCGTAGAGCACACCCTAAAGGGACGAGCCTGAAGGCTCTCCCACCTTTCCCCTTCTTTTTCAAGAGAATTAGAGAGGTTTACCAATCATTATTTTAGGTATCATCGAGAAAAACAATTAGCTCCTCGTGAGAGGAAGAAGAGTCGAGAGGTGGAGGGCAGATGACCCTGAGGTCTGGGAGGCTTCTGTCTGTGGGCTTGGTACTGATGACGCTACTGTTTTTTCTGCCAGCATACTCTGGGGGCACCGGAACCTGGGTGACAACCACCGACACAGATTGGTACCAGGGTGATCTCGGAACTGCCATTGGAGTCGTCGGAGAGGGTGAAAACGCCTCTATCGGGCTGCGACGGGACCTCTTCAACTGGATTGAAATGGGGGCGTTGCCGGCACCTGAATCTAGAGAGGGTCCTGGTATGTGCTTCAGTCCCGAGAGGGGCACCACCATACTCTTCGGCGGATACGGCAGCGGCACCTATTGGAACGATACATGGGAGTACAACTACAGCACCGATTCGTGGTCCAGGTTGGCGATGCCCCTGACCCCGCCGCCTCGGGAGAGGCCTGGCATGGCCTGTGACATCCACAATCATGTCGTCGTTGTGTTCGGCGGCTTCGGCGGTGGGGGCATTCTCAAGGACACGTGGGAGTTGGACCTGACGCAGGTAGATCCGTCATGGACCAAGATCTCAGCACCGACGTCACCAGCTGAGATGTTCAGTAGCCCGATGGTCTATGACACTGTTTACAGGCGAGTTCTCCTGGTCGGTCAGGACTTCGCCACCCAGAGCATGGAGACATGGGCCTACGACGCTCTCAATGACACTTGGGAGAACAGGATTCCTCCTTCCCCTCCAGATGAGAGAGCCGGTCATGCGGTGGCCTACAATGAGAACTCCGAGATGCTCGTTCTTCATGGCGGCGCAAAGGCTCTGACTGTCCTTGATGACACGTGGTTCTATGATTACGAAGCGAATCAGTGGCTGCCAGGGCCAACGGGTCCTCAGCTCTACGACCACTCGATGGTCTACAGATCCCGGGACGCAAGCATCTACCTGTTTGGTGGGAGGACAGCAACCACATTCTACCGCGACACATGGAAGCTCTCTGGTGGGTCTTGGTCATTGGTCCCCACCCCCTCCTCTCCCCCTGCGAGGGCATCTCTAGGGCTGTCCTATCACTCGTACAACGACTACGTGACGATGTGCTGTGGGCAGGACCTCTCGCAGAGATACAATGACACCTGGGTTCTCGGGAACACATACCAGCTAATGGGTGTGTACGTCTCCAAGGTGTATGACAGCGGCTATGCCACCACTAACTGGAGCCGACTCTACTTCAATGCAACGATCCCAGAGAACACCACGATTCAGTTTCGGTTTGCCGCGAGCAACAGCCCCGAAGGTCCATGGAGTTTCGTGGGTCCTGACGGAACGCCCGAGACATGGTACAATACCAGTGGGCCCGAGTTGTGGTCGGGACACGACAACAACAGGTACGCGAGGTTCGCAGCCACGCTCATATCATGGGACGGGAGGAACACGCCGGTCCTACACGAGGTGACGATCTCGTTTCCCATATGCGATTCTCCCCCATATTTGGTGGGCACTTATCCCGTGAATGCCCAGCTCAGTGTTCCGACAGATACCTGCATTTGGCTGAACTTCAGCGAACCGATGAAGACGACGTCTGTTACAGTCGACATATGGTATCTCAACCCCAAGGAGGACCCGGGCATCACATTCGATTGGACATGGATGAACGGTGACACGACCCTGAGGCTGTGCCCGCAGACGCAGTTCCAGGAATCGAGGGCAGTTCAGGTCTGGGTAAACGGAACGGACCTAGACGGCAACGGGCTCGTCCCCAACCCCGTCAATCCCTTTGTCACCAACCCGTTTGTCTTTGTGATTGGCGGATCTCCTCCCTACATCGTATCGACGTCACCAGCAAGCCAAGAGACGGATGTGCTTCAATACTCAGATGTCATCATCACGTGGAATGAGCCGATGAACAACACGTCGGTCATTTGGAGAATAAACAGGGGGACAGACCCAGGCGGGTGGGCGGAAATATGGTCAGGCGGCAACACCGTTCTCACACTGAACCACAGCAATCCATTTGTCGAGTGTGACGATCTGGAGTTCGAGATCCTTGAGGCCAAGGATATTGCGGGCAAGGACTTCGAGCCTCTGATGGGTGCTCCGAACCCGTGGCAGTTCAAGATTCGTTGCACTAGCCCGTACGTGGTGTCAACGGATCCCTACGATGGCCAGGCCAACGTCGAACTCAATCATCCGATCACAGTGGAGTTCAGCGAACCGATGAACCCGTCCACGCTTTCGCATCACATCACGCCGAGCGTTACGCTTTCTCCCACGTGGACGAACTTTGACCAGACACTCATTGTGAACCATGGTCTGTTCTCGGAGGGCGTGACATACACTTATTGCATCGATTACGTGGAGGACAAGGATGCCTATCCGCTCCTCGACTTGTCGTACTGCATGACGTTTACCACGGTCTCACAGAACCCCTACGTTTTCCTCACAAACCCCGCAGATGGCGACACTGATGTGGACCCGCATACGAATGTGTCCATCGCATTCAGCGAGGCAATGAACACTGGAAGCGTCACTTGGACATTGTCGCCGGACTCTCCTCCCAAGCCCATCTGGATGGAGCAATGGGATATGGACGAGGTGCTTTGGTTGAAACATGATGCGCCTTTCCTTGAGTGTATTGAGTACACTTTCGAGATAACGAGCGGAGCCGATCAAAACGGAAACCCCTTGATTCCAGGGCCTGCACCGAATCCATGGAGCTTCACGACAATATGCGACAATCCAGTAATACTGAGAACCAATCCAATGGACGGGGAGACGAACGTTTGGGTTTGGAGAAACATCACGATCGGGTTCAGCGAGCCCATCAACAGGTCCGCAGGCTTCGTCTGGCTTCTCGAACCCCCTGACCCAGGAGGGTGGAGCGAGAACTGGAGCATCGATGAAAGAAACGTGACACTGCGCCACTCGGCACCTTTCACGCCGAACACGACATACCGCGTCACCGTGCTTGAGGCCCAGGACTATGACGGTAAGATGCTCGTCCCTGGACCCGTTCCGAATCCCTGGGAATTCACGGTGGGTTTTGGACCGGCCCCCAACCCGTACATCATGTGGATGGAACCCCTGCCAGATCCCTGCACGCCCCTGGACACACCCATCCGGGTGAAGTTCTCCAAGCCCATGAACACTGCCACCGTTGTCTGGACAATCGTTCCCGATCCTGGCGGTTGGCTTCCTCCGCAATGGAGCGAGAATGACACGCTGATGACGCTTCACCACGTCAATCCGTTTGAGGCGGACACACTCTACGCATTCTCTGTGGCAGGAGGCCAGGACAAGGACGGATACTCGCTTGTCCCGGGACCCTCTCCGAACCCTATACAGTTCAAAACCTGCGCGGCACTCTGTGGCCCGCCAAACCTCACCGTGAGTAGGGAACCGCCAGATTCGATCCGACTCGACTGGGATGCTGTTCCTGCCGCTGAGGGGTACCTTGTTTACGAGTCTCAAGACAGATTTGCCTCCTTCCCGAGCAACTGGAATGTCGTGGGCAATGTGTCTGCAACGACCCTCTCCCTTCCTGGGCACCTCACTGACGGACTCCAGCACTTCTATATCGTTCGTGCCTATCTGGGTGGCACTATAGGAAACAATTCCACCATGGGAGTCAAGATTTCAAAGTCCCTTGCATACAATCCCATACACACGAACATCTACTGGATGTCCCTGCCTTTCATATCCGAGTACTCCACCGCCAGCGA
>JBHIFJ010000068.1:0-3996 GCA_046761045.1 Thermoplasmata archaeon | reverse complement strand
ATCAGACTGGATGGAAAAGGGTTTTTCATGACACCTCGATAATGGAGTACGACACTTGTCCACAGGGTATGAGTCAGCTGATTTCCGAATGAGGATTCGTGCAGAATCCCCCGAGAGCGTGTGTCTTCCCTGCCCAATTCATCGCGTTCCCAATGATGCCATCTTGTGGACTATGTCATAGTCGCAACCATCGAAACCGGAAACTAGTCAGGGAAATGACTTCACCAAGCGTCACTGGGACAGCCCAATCCGCTTGACCGACGCCTTGTCTTGCTCTTCATGTTCCCACATGTCCAAGTGGGCAATCCGGCCAAAACGGACACTCAAGAGCAGCCAGAAAAAGGGTGAGAGATCTAGTTGGTTTGCGCGCTTTCCACTGAGCCATTCCAACTAGATTTCACTACTGGATTTCGCACGCGCCATAGTGGTCTGTCGTGCCGTCCGCCCATAGGTCCAGCCACTCCCAAGTGGATGGACCGATGTCCACGGTGAAGTTGAATTGGTACTGGTACGAACCAGCTGACGCGAAGTTGTCCACCTCAAACCACTCTGTGGCGGAGAGGCTTGAGCGAAGTCTCCAGTATATGTTGTCGACATCGTCACCTAGATAGTGGGCTTCGTAGCCTTCGACAAATGAGTAGATTGTGAAGCCGGACGGACATGGGTCATAGGCGTCTGGATCCCAGCTCACATCGTCGATTTCGCAGTCGTACCAATACGGTCGAATCTGAGCTGTGGCCAAGGGACTCGTGGCAACGACAAAGCTCGTCAAACAGATGACGACATACATCCAGGAAGAGACGGTTGGTTTTTTCTTCATACTATCCCTCCTTCGTTATTCTCAGGCATTCATCTTCCTTACTCACATATCATAGCGATAGCTTCGTATCTTCTTGGAAAGCCTATTCGCAATCACCTCCAACTGAACGAAACTGGATTTCGTATATAGCCTTTCAGAATTCTCGAAAGGAGAAAACTGAAGGATTAAGTATGAGAAACGCTCAACCAATGGCAAAGCCCTGTTGCGGAACTCACTGAAATGGAAGTGATCCAAGACTCAGCTGGTTCCTAGTCGTATCGAGGGAGGACAATATTGGGCCAGACCGGGAGATACAATGATCATGTCACTCCTGGATACCGATGAGCACACTCCGAGTACATCCCCTAGGTTCCCATAGAACTGAGAGGAGTCATGCAGAAAGAGTTAAGACCATCGGAGTTGGTTGATATATTGAAGTTGAGGAGGTGAGGAGGAGAGAATGAGAAGAACTGCGTTGACCGTCGCATTTCTGGTATTCCTGAGCGCCTTCGTTGTCATCATCACCGTTCTTCCGGAGGCGAAGGCGACAACACTCTATGTGGGCGGAACCGGCCTGAACAACTACACAACGATACAGGGCGCCATCAATAGCGCGGGTCCTGGGTACACGGTCTACGTATACAGCGGCACTTACAACGAGAAGCCAATTGTGAACAAGCCGCTGTCCCTCATTGGGGAGGACAGAGACTCGACCGTCATAGATGGAGACGGGATCGGTGACGTATTCCAGGTGACCGCGGACTGGGTCAATGTCACTGGATTCACAGTCCTGAAGGGTGGATGGGATAGTGGAGGCGTGGGACTCCGCTACGTTGAGAACTGCACGATCTCCGGCAACAGATTCCTGAACAACAGTCACGCGGCAATCTATCTCTACAATGCTCCATGGACGAGGGCCATGGACAACAACGTCTCGGACAGCCAGTTCGGCATCTACATCGAGTACTCGAACGATAGCGTCGTCGTTGGAAACGAGGTTCATTTCTCACGCGCGAATGCCATCCACTCTCTGTTCTCCGACAACGTTATCATCGCCGACAACAAAGTCTCCTCACAACTTGGAAATGGCATTCTCCTCAGTCACACGACAAACAACACCGTGATCGACAACACAGTCTACGCGGCTGATACTGATGGTGTATATGTGATCGACTCCGATGGGAACTACATCTTTCACAACAATGTCTCGGGTGTCAGCAGATGTGGCATCGACCTTTGGCGGTCCAGCTACAACATCATCAGTAGGAACAACACCGTGTTCGACAACGGATATGGCATAGGTCTTCAAATCAACTCCACCCACAACACTGTACGCGACAACACCATAGTATCGAACACGGCAGAAGGGATCAACGTCCATCTCTCAGATTTCAACAAGATATATCACAACGACATCATCGACAACGGCCAAAATGCGTATGACAACGGTGTGAACGAGTGGGACATCGGTTATCCCTTTGGCGGCAACCACTGGAGCGATTACGGCGGTGTCGACCAGAAGAGCGGACCAGGCCAGGACCAGCCCGGAAGCGACGGGATAGGCGACACTCCCTACGACATATGGCCCGAGTCGAACATGGATCGCTATCCCCTGATGGATTTCGTGCCAGACCCTCCGGATTTGGTCGCCGAGAGCCTGACGTTCGACCCGCCCAGCCCCGTTCCTCCGGGAACCTGGGTGACCCTCAACGCCACGATCTCAAACGACGGTGGGCAGACCGCATTGAACTTCGCCGTCACGACCTTCGAGGACAGCAATCACGACAGAGTCATACAGATGGGCGAGGAGATCTCCACGGATGCCGTATTGGCACTCGATCCAGGCGAAGAGGTTTCGCTCTATCATCCGTACTTCGCGAGCGAGATTGGCGTCCACGACATCTGCGTCTGGGCTGACCCTCCACCAGATTCGATTGAGGAATTCCGAGAGGACAACAACCTCCTCTGCGTGGATCTGGAGGTTCTCAATCTAGTAGAGGCGAGACCTCCATCGAATGTCACCGCGACGCTGACGGGAAGTAGCTTCTCTGACGTTCTCCTGTCCTGGAACTTGTCCCCTGACGACGGCAACGAACTGAATCCGGTCGTGGGATATCGGGTGTTCCGAGGATCTCTCTATGATGCTGG
The DNA here is from genome assembly GCA_046761045.1 of Thermoplasmata archaeon. GTDB lineage: Archaea > Thermoplasmatota > Thermoplasmata > RBG-16-68-12 > JAGMCJ01 > JAGMCJ01. The sequence continues at coordinate 1,049 of JBHIFJ010000068.1, read as the reverse complement.
CGGGTTGTCCTATTCGCTATATGATTCGGTTCCCAATGCCACTTCAGAATATGTGGATGCTGGAGCGGGAGAAGGTGACCCGAGCAATCATTTCTATCGTGTGTGTGCTGTGAACAACGCGAATGAATCGTTCTGCTCCCTCAATCAGGGCGCCAAGTTCACCCGCCCACTCTCCACTGATTCGAATCTCGTCTCTGTCCCTCTCATCCAATCCAACGAGAGTGTCGAAACCGTCCTCCAGACAGTTGCGTACGACAAGGCATGGAACTACGATCCTTCCTCCCAAGAATGGAGGTGGTTCATGAAGCACAAGGAATACAGGAGAGGGCTGTGGAACATGAATCACACAACGGGAATGTGGGTGAACGTTACCAGGGACTGCAATATCACCGTCGCAGGAGTAGTTCCCGTTCTGACAACGATACATCTGAATGACGGATGGAACCTCATATCCTTCCCGTCCTTCAACACATCCTATTCAGTCTCAGACTTGAAGGCGGAGATCGGGGCCACAAGGGTGGAGGGTCATGACTCAATCCTGCCATACTTCCTGAGAGTGCTCGGGGACGCGGAGATGCTTCAGGCGGGATATGGGTACTGGGTGAGGGTGGAGGCTGACATGGACTGGATAATCGAAGTGTCGTAGTCCGAAAAGGATGACGTTAAAGAATTCTGGCAGCAAACATTGCGGCAGCAGTCTGCCGTCAGGAACCGGAGCGCCTGGGCACGTCATGGAGCCCGTCGTGGGACCCTGATGCAAAACCTACCTGTAGCCCTTATATGAGGCGAAAACAGAATGAGGGGTTTCTTCCCTAAAGATGTGGGCTGTCTAACGCTCACTTGTTGGGTAAGAAGGGGCGTTCCGAACCCAGATGCGTCTGAATACCCGTGAGCCCGTACTCTTATTGATGGTTGAAAATCAATTCGCCGTTCTTTTGCACCGAGACGATCGGTGTATCCCAAATCTGCTCTCACTCCGCTAGTTGCGCACATACCACGTCTGCGGCAGGTCCACCCAGACCCAGTAACCGTCCCCGCTGACCATTGTG
>JBHIFJ010000067.1:0-4077 GCA_046761045.1 Thermoplasmata archaeon | reverse complement strand
AATGGTGCCTCATCTTCTAAATCTTACTGCCTTCCGAAACGCAAAACATCAGTAACTGGATTCCCACGCGGAGCGAATCATTGGTCCCGCTTCAGAGCCTCGGCGGGATGAAGGTCAGCGGCCCTTTTGGCGGGCACATACGTGGCCACGAGGGATGCCAGAATGACGATTGCCAGGACCGAGAGCAAGGCCACCCAAGGGATGGCAGCGCCGTAACCTACCGCACTGCTCTCGCCGAAGAAGGTGAATGAGACGAGGAGACCCGCCAGAATTCCCACCAGGGAGCCCAAGAGAGCGATATAGAGGCTCTCGACGAGGAATATCCCCGAGATTGTCAATCGCTCCAGTCCAAGGGATTTCATCGTGCCTATCTCATGCCTCCTTTCCTCCACCGACCTAGATGAGAACGCGGCGAGGGCGAAGATTCCAATCAACAGCCCGAAAAGGAGGAAGGCCTGGAAGAGGCCCATGTAGGACCATTCCACAGAGAGGTTCTCCTTCACGACATCGTCCACTGGGCGGGCGTCCATTCCGTAGGCGATCAGAGAGGACTCAAGACGGGCCACGAGTTCCGAGGGATCGTCCGTCCTAAAGAGAAACAGGTCGTACTCCGCGTTTGTGGGATGGAGGCTGTCTAGGTTGTGGTCTGAGACGAAGACGGCGCCCGGAAAGATTGAGTTCTCGGTTATGCCGACGATGACCAATTCTCGGGAATCGCCATATTCGTCTGTGATCAGGATGCTGTCGCCGACGTTCTTCTCGAGAATCCACACCACCGTGTTATAGTCGCCGATGGCCGGAATGGAGCCATCGCTTCGGACCTCATCAAGCTTTGACCAGACAGTGGCGGCGCCTTCCTTCGGGATCTCGAACCCTAGCTTGCTCTCGGCGATGAAGGACCTGTTCGCACCGATGAGCCTTGGCGGGAGATTCTTTCTCAGATTCGAGCAGCTCCCGCCGGGTTGCCCGTATGTGAGGAACTGGACGACGGTTGCGTCCTCTGGGAAGCCCGTCACGTTGTTCCTCGTCCTTTCCTCGGGGCTGCCCAGGTCGAACCTCAAGGGTATCGAACTCTCCGCGATGACATCGTAGCCAGCACCCTGATGCTCGACTATCTGCTCGAGATTCGCCTGTTGGCCGGAGATATTGACCGACAAGCCCAGATAGGTGAATATCACGACGGCGAAAAGGGAGATCGCAAGGCATGTCCTCCTCACCCTCCTGGAAGGAGAGAGGAATGCCATCTTGGAGATGATGGGATATGACCTTTCCCCGGCGAGCACGCCTGAGAGGGATGACCCAAGACCCCTCATATTGGCCGACAGCCATACCAGAAAGGCCAGGACCAGTATGAACCCGCTCGCGAAGAAGAGGAGGAAGGGCGTGGATTCCGAGGCCGAAACGAAGTGGAGGTTCACGAAGACCGTGATGATGATAGCGGAGGCCAGTCCGATGTGCAGGGCCAGCCTCCTCGCCGATGTCTTGCTGATGAAGAAGGGCGAGAAGAGTGCCAGGAAGACAGGGCCCGCCAGAATCGCCAACGATCCAGTGGATTCGTCCATTGGCAAGAGGAAGTACGATGCCGTGAGGACGGCCCCTAGGACCGCGAGTGCCTGCGGCAGGCGGAGACTCCTCTCGAGGGTCTCGGACACATCGAGCTCCTTGAGGGCTCTGGCGGGTGAAATTCTCGAAGTCCAGTATGCCGCCAGAGCGAAGGTCAGGAACGACAAGAGAAAGCCGACTGCATATCCGACAGCCAGAGTGTCGACAGTGAAGTGGAGTGAGACAGCCGCGCCCTCGACGATGCTGCTCCAGAATGTATTTGTCAGCAGGATGCAAACCCAAGCAACCGCCAGGCCCGCCAGGATGCCTATCCCTGACGCGATGGCGGAAAGGAAGAACCCCTCGAAGGCGAAGACTCGGGTTATCTGGCTCCTATGGTATCCCAGTGCCGCGAGGGTGCCAATCTCCCTCCTCCTGTCCTCGATGATGACGCTCACGAGACCCGCCACGAGGAGGATTCCGGCAAGGATGGCCACCGCACCGAAGGAAAGGAAGGTCTCGGTGAGAAGATGCACTCCCTCCGCCGATTCTATGCCCTGGCGCTTTATGGGCAAAACAATGATTCCAGCGTCTCCTGCATCGATGGTGGAGTTCAGCCGCGACCTGAAATCGAAAAGGAGGGCCGAGGCATTCTCGCTCTTCACCTTGATCGTCGTGAGACCGCCCAGGTCATTCGCCCACAACTGCTGGGCCTTCTCCAGGGTGATGTAGGCTTTCGGCGTTCCTCCGTAGGCAACCCAGTAGTAGAGATCCTCCCACGTCATCTCGCTTCTCATGCGGTCGCCGTCCATCCAGGTCGGGTCCCAGTCAGCGCAACTCTCCGTGCCAGCTATCCCTGGGAAAGGGGGCATCAGATTCTCGTCCTCCGCCTTCCCGGCGATGTTGACCACATTGACGACTGTGAAGTTCGATGTCCTGTAGATGGGCGTGAAGGCTTCCGTGTAGATGGTGTAGTTGAGCGTCACGATATCGCCAATGTCCGCACCCAGACGAGCGGCCGTGTAGTTCGTGATAATCATCTCGTCATCCTGCATCTCTCCGATGATTTCCGACCCCGTGGAATTCTCTGTGAAGGGTCCGAACGCGTAGTCGATGATCGGATCCAGGCCCGTCACCGTTGAGTATGGGACGGAGATGTTCCCGAATGAGATGCTGTTGACGAAGTAGGACGTGAGCGGGGAGACTGCCTGTATCTCGGGCATCGTCTCGGCAAGTGCTTGCACGCGGTCCAAGTAACCAGTATCAAAGAAGATATTCTCGCTCTCCATCCTGACGTAGCTGAAGGCCTCGACGCGGAATCCGGCTTCCGTATATCCAACTGCCTCATCGAGAGCCGCCTCCAGCCTGAGGGTCACCTCTTCGGTCGAGACCACTCCCTCCCGCTCGTCACCCAGGTTCGAGACAAGAATCCTGTTCATGCTCTGTTCAGCGTCGATTAGGCTCTGCAGGTAGTCCAGGTCCAGGAAGACGTTCAATGGCACCTTGCCTGACATCTCAAAATTGAGTCTTCCCAACTCTTTGTCCTGCACGACCATGGACACATTGACGTTCGTGGTGGCCTGTCCTACGAGAGGTGAGTATATGCTTTCGATGGAGAACTGCGGATTTCTGGCTGTGATCGACATGACATCGCCGTAGCTGATGCCTAGCCTTGACGCCAGGTTCTGGTTTATGATTGCCTCACCCGCCTCAAGACCTCCCGTGAACGTCCCACCGCCCTCGGTTCGGAAGTCCCCGAAGCTCAAGAGCGACCTTTCATATCCGATGACATTCACATTCGATTCGATAAGGCCGGTCCCCACGCTCCTGACGGAGCCCTTCAGCACGAGCAGCGGGGCGATCGCGTCCGTGACTCCCGCCAGGTCTGCATCGGCGGAGATCGAGCTGAGGACGGACTCGTTGAAAAGCCCGCCCGAGGAGACGATCTCGTCCACCGCGCCAAGGTTGTCGTAGACGCCCTCCACCATGGAGTAGCGCATGGAGTCGCCTACCGCCAGCGAGCCCGTGATGATCGAAGAGCCCACGACCAGCGACAGGACGGTGAGGACTGTCAGCCTCCTCTTTCTGGAGAGGAACCTCATTGCGATCTTGAGGAGCTGTCGCGACTTGGCTGCCAGCACCAGGACGAGAGCGGTGACGACCAGCAGGATGGCCAGAGAGGCGGAGATGGCGACATTCATCATGCCCAGTTCACATATAATCATCAGATGTCCTACTTGAAACCTTGCAGGCGTCTCAGCATCCGGGCCCGCTCCTTGCGCTGTTGCCTGGGGTATCGACAGACCTACCCATAGCCAGATACGCCGTAGTCAATCCTGGTGGACTTAGCTATGCACGCCTCGCCGTTCTGCAGCACGTCTTCGATGGTCTTCTTCAGCAGGGGCGACCGGTCCGACGAGTTCCTGAACAGGACGACCGTCGCAGAAGAACTTGAATGTGGGAGTGATCACGACACCAAACCCTAGTGGAAGGGGCGGAATCCATCCATCACGACTTAAGTCAACAGCACCTTAC
>JBHIFJ010000066.1:0-4161 GCA_046761045.1 Thermoplasmata archaeon | reverse complement strand
TTCCCTGGAATCCAGCGAGACTGGACCAGAGGATAGCTCGTGTTCACAGGATGGGCCAGAAAGGCGTGGTTAATGTGGTCAATCTTCTCTCAGAGGGCACTATAGAGGAGAGGGTTCGCGATGTCATCTATAGGAAGAAACAGCTCTTCACTGAGGTCATTGATGGCGAGATGGACTCCATATCGATGGAAAAGATGGAGAAAATGGAACTCCTGCGGCAACTTGTTGGGGATGTTCCTCCCGACCGGGGGGTTTGAGATTAGAGAGGATGACCGGCAAGAACGGCGAATGATCGTCAGGGAGGCCCGCAAGTTCGAGGCAGGTCGTAGTCCTTCTCATTTCCGGACGCGTCCTTATGAGATCCCACATGTCTCGCGAAAACAAGCTCAAGGAAGAGGATCTGTGTGAGCTGTTACCTCTGTTCGTAGATCTTATCATGGTGGTCGTAATCTTCGATTATTACCAGTTTCTTGGAGTCGTCCACGGAAAACACCAATACAAAGCTCTTGTCTATATGCGCACGTTTCGGATGCTGCAGTGGTCTCCTCAGGTGTTTGTAACGATGTGATTCCCGCCCAGTTTCTTCAACCATATCATATAATTCCCAGTTGTTTGGGATTCTTCTTGGCAAGTTTGAAGAAGATCTTTTCTACCCTATTTCTCAGGGAGTAGTCATACATCCTCTTTCAATCCAAAATGCTTCCTGAAATCCTTCATCTGCACGATTGGTTCTTTCTCCCTCATTCCCATCTTCCCAATGAACTCTGGCCTCAGCTCGGGCTCTAGGAACTCACCCGCGTACGTATGTATTACGAGCTCAATCGCCTCGGGTCTGTTCCTAAAACCAAACTTGGTCTTTATGATGTTGAGCACCCTATTTTCATACTCAGTCAGGTTTATCAAAGCCTTCACCATTGTGACCAGCCATCATCTCTTGTTATTTATCGTAACTTCTTGTTGCTCAGACCCTTCGATGCCACTGAGCACATCAGCAAATCTGGGCATATGACTCCTTGAGAACCGCTTTTAGTTGGAGGGTCCATACCTGGAGTGGAGGCTCACAGGGATGGGTGCACTCCAACGGACAAGGGACGGGATAGGAGGTAGGGGAGTTTTCGAAGGAAGTATTGAGGACCTTCCTCTCTTGAGGAAAACCTTGCCCAGGAGGGAGGTTGTGCCCCTTCTGGACATCAGGACACCCTTCACTCTCGTTCCATTGAGGTTCATGGGACTCTTCGCCTCTGATATGGACCCCCAAAGCATGGTGGAGGAGATGTCCGAAAGGAACCTCGATGCGGTGGTCCTCGAGCAGTGCTGCGACGTTAGCGAGTCCGAAGACTAGGCGTGGGTCAGGGATTCTCCTGATGGCCTCCCCGGAACCCCTCAAGCCAAGAGCTGAATGAACCGGGCTGTTTCGGTCTGCTCCATATCGTACCCGTAGTAGGGAAGGCTTAAGTACTTGCCGTACTATTAGTACAATATATGAATGCTGAATCGTCGGTGTTTGCCGTACTCTCGATCAAACCCCACTCGCCCAAGGAGCTATCGGCGAAGCTTCCCTACTCGAAGCACGCCGTTCAGAAGGCGTTGGGGGCGCTGGTTAAGAACGGGCTGGTCACCAGGAGAAAGGAGGATGGAAGGACAGTGGCGGAGATCTCCGACAACTACAGAGCCCAGAAGCTGCGCGAGATTTATATCAAATCGCTGAGCCACGGTATCGATCCTGAGAGACTGACCAGAGAGAGCACTGTCAGGGTCTGGAAGCAGCTCGCCGAAGCCAGATCTCTGAGAGACCTCCAGAAAAGAACCGGGCTCTCATACCCATGGGTGAGGGATGTATTGGAGTTCCTCGTCGATTCCGGCCTTGCCTCATACGTGAGGCGGAAGCCCGTAATCGCTGCTCTTGACCCAGGACACGAGCTGAATGCGCTGTTGAGGCAACTCCTCCTGAGGGAGGATGAGAAGAGAAAGGTCTACTACTCGGGATCAGTCCCGTTCGAAAGACTCGTCAGGGGGCCCAGCGAGATCGAGAGGATTCTGTATGAGAGAATCGATTCGCCTCTCGCTATCAGGAAAACTGGATTCCAGATCAGGGGGGAGGGAAAGCTAATCATTCTGGAGAGTGTGGAAGATGAGAGTGGATTGGAGGACCTGTTCCTGCGTGAGATCCAGACACCTGAGGGCGCCGAGGACTTCTGCGTCTTTCTGATTTCCTCAGGAAAGCTGGACTACGGCAGGCTTCTGAGCATGGCAAGGGAGAAGGGCATTGTGAATGCCGTAGGGTGCTACCTGGATATCCTCAGAAGCTGCGGAATGTCGATCGGCGAGGAAGTCCTCGAAGGATTCCGGAGGAATCTGTCTAGGCGAAGGTCCGTGTTCCTGAAGGATGAAAGGTCGCATGGAAAGGGCGGATGGGAGGGCGAATATGAGGAGAGATGGAACGTCGACCTGTATCTCGACATCGGGGCCATTAGGCACGGGGTGAGGTCGTATGGACTTCCATGAGCTGCCGACAGAGGTCAAGAATGATGTGGAGGACCAGTCTCTGGGCCTTCTCGAGATTATCAGAGATGATGTCCTTGTTATCGGCGATTGGGCTGTGAGAGCGCTGGTGGGAGAGAGTCACCTCCGGTTTACATGGGACATTGACGGCGTTCTGGCTGAGGAGGACATGGAGATCGTGAGGTCGAAGATGATCAGCGCAAGCCTTGAGCCCGCCGCCCAAGAATGGGGCATCCAGTTTCGTCGCAGCTACGCACCCCGAGTCGACATCAGAGACGACGAGGTCAGGGAGACGGTGGAAAGACTGGAGCTGAGGGTTGAGCTGTCGCCGCCAAGAATGAGGGAGAGGGACACGCAGCACTTCTTCGAGTTCGACCTCTCTGAATTTCTGATAAGGGAGGTTCGATACCACGAGCGAGAGGATGCTGTCCCCATTCGCGTCCCGCCCGCTCATGTCATGGCTGCAAACAAGCTGGGCCTCCCGGCGGATTTGAAGAACAACTTCGATGTCGCCGTTCTTCTGATGTACTCCGAGATCGAAAGGGTGGTGGAGTCCATCGACGAAAGTGACGCCTGGCGCGAGATGGTTCTAAGAAGAATGCGAAAGAGGAAGACCAGGCTGATGGACTCTACAAGCTGGGAGGGCATTCTAATGAGGGATGCTGGAATCAATGCCAAGGAGTTGGCGGAGAGGCTTGGACTCATCGAGCGCGCTCTCTCAAGAAAGCATGGCGGGTCCGTTATCCTCAATCCTCGTGTGGAGCCCTCAATGCTCTTGCCCTACTCATTCACTAAATGAGCTCTTTCCCTTGCCAATGTATCGACCCCGGTGTTTGCATTTGAGGATTTCGGTCGACCGTTTTATGGTCTCATTCTTGTTGATACTGTTCGGACAAACCGCGGCGATCAGCTCTTCTGGCTCATAATCCTAGACACCGTCAGCGGAATGCCCAGCGACGCGATTACGGAGTCCTTGAGCCTGTCCATGATGTCCCCGTGCATGCACCCGCAATCTTTCTGACCGATATGATGCGCCTAGGCCCCGAATCTGAGCCACTTACTCCAGGGCCCCGTGGCGGCGAGGATGTGAAGACCCCGGGAACTCGAAGGAATGACTTTTCCAGATCAGGACTTTCGATCCTCACCGCGCTCGCAGCATGCTCGCCACGGCGATGACCACGCCCAGGATCAGAATTCCAAGACCCGGGATCCACAGAGGTTGCATGAGTCCGAGCAGGAAGCACGACTCCGTGTCCGTTTCCGGCTCCTGGCACGGACCGTTCAGGTCGCCTGGATTGCTCTGAGAGTATTCGTTGGACACCCACCACTGTCCCAAAGCGCTGCCGACCATGAAGACGATGCCTATCGCGATCACGATAATCCCTACGACAGTCAGCCTTGACATCTCGCTCCCGCAAGGTGATAACGATTCATCTTCTAAAAGGCTATTGGGCGTCGATGGAACGATCCTCGTTCATATACGCCACCCACACAGCCGTGACCATCCCCAATCGCGAATCGAATCACGACAGTGAACGGCCGGTCGCTGAAAGCGACCTTGGCAGCAGGAATGCGTGAGTTCCCCGACTTTGTACTTGAGAGGGAGAGAAACGTGCTCAATGGAGGAGAAGGGTTGCTCCAGCTCTCCCGCGGAGCGCT
>JBHIFJ010000065.1:0-4599 GCA_046761045.1 Thermoplasmata archaeon | reverse complement strand
CTGGTGATGCCCCCTCCCGGATGGCGACTGCGCCACCACCTTCGCAAGCTCTGCCTTGAAGAGGTGGAGCGGCGGGCCAACGAGATCCAGAGGAAGATTACCCAGGCCCTGCTGTCCCCTAAGGCCCGCCTCTACCTGGCCGAGGCCGAGATGTTTCTCGGGTCCAGCATAAGTCTGTTCACCTTGTCCGATAGCGACCCTGCTGGCTTCTCACTACATCGCGAAGCGAGACAATCGATCTTTCGAGCCTCTCGAGTCTCGATATGATATCATCCAGATCCTTTCTTCTTGATTTTCTGAGCAAGTTTCAACCTCCTTCAAAGATGTGTTGTGCGAACTTCCTTCGTATCAATACACACCTTGCTGCTAACGTCTTCCCGTGGTTACGGACTGCGAATCACCTACCCAAGGTTCCGGTAGAGGACTCGCGGTAGTGGGTCGTAGTTTCCCTTTTCGTCTACGAGATAGCCATTGACACCTCCGTCGTTGAAGTCATCCACGAACATCAGCAGGAAGCTCTCTCCCAAATGATTGCCAAAGCGAACGTAGCTGGCAAAATACTTCGTGAGCTTCTCTTGGTCCTCGCTCTTGAGGATTTCCTTGCCTGCCTTGGAGCATCCCAAGATGCCGATCTTCATAGGAGCCCTCACGTCCAGTAGCTTGTAGACATCCTCCTCCATGTCATCCTCTCCCACGGGCTCGCCCCAGTCCTTATCCAGAGGGGAGGGGGACCACTCCACCTCCAAGGCGAGTTCGAGATGGTAGGAATCTCTGTCCCATATCCTCCAGCACAGGTCAACGAGATACTCGTGGAGCCAGTGACTCACTTTGTCCCCAAACCTCTTCTCGTAGGCCTCATATTTCTTTGGGTCTATTTCCTTAATGTGGCCACTGCTGCACAGGACCTCGCAGTAGGAGTCGTGCCTATCAAATCCTTTGAAATACTCCAGGCCCCGCTTGTAGAAGTAGCGGAAGGTTTCCCTATTCCAGGCTTGGTCTTCCTGTTTTTTCGAACGGAAGGTTCTTCCACATAGAGGTCTAGCCACACTCTCGATTGTCTACTCTTCACAAATGCTTCTCGAAACGGTCGGAATTCGCTTCTAACTCTTACTGGGCAGAGCTTGACTACCATATCGTGTGGAATCTATCTGGGAAGAGACAACAATGCCCACAGACCGGTGGCCACCAGAACGATTGCCAGCAACGGATGGAATCGAGCGGGGTGCAGATGGATGAGGTGAGGGAGTTGGTGAGAGACCTCAGCGCAGTGGGATGGTAGGAAAACAGGCAGGGGTATTGTGGAGGAGTACAGGGGGCAGTGGACTTGAGGCCGATTCTATCTCGTTCTTCCTATTTCAAGCGATGAATACTCGGCTTCCGCATGGGATGAGATGGTTTAAACACTCTTCCACAGCCGAGGCACATCCATCGTTGCTTTCTCCTATGAAAGCCGAGCGAGACGCCACAGCGAGGACAGGACCACCTTCCGAGGCCCCATGCCCGCTTACGCTTGTCGTACTCCTTGGCCCGGTTGCTCGCCTTGACCCTGAGGGGGATGGCGACAAACAGGGCGATGAAGAGGAAGAGGCCCACGATTGTCAGCTTTCCGAACCACATCCCCAGCGTTATCGGGTAGAGGATCGCGTAGGCGGCCCAGTTGATTTTGGAAGCCCCCTTGTATATCTTCCTCACGGCCCGCGCGTCAGGATCGCCGATGTCCTTGAGCATCCTCAGTTTGAGTCTGACCATGTCCACAATGGAGGAGACGACGAGGAAGATGCAGACAGTGAATATGACGACAACGAGAGACTCGAATATGGCATAGATGCTCACTGCAAACCAGAACAACGAAGCTATGATCGCCGGCAGAAGCACAATCGTATTCCAGAGGAGCAGGAACTTGGCCTTGAGCGTCATCTCGCCACGCATTCCTATGATGGATTACCGATCGCCCTCTTTACTGATGCGGTCTTCAGCTCGACTTGGAGCCCTTTGACTCGCTCGCCCCCTCATGGCACGGTCAACTTTCTGGCGGCGGAGGTTCTTTTTTCTTCATAGATACCTCTATTTGTTCAAGTAGCACAAACGCTTGGCGATGTCAGCGAAGAGCTCGAAGCGAGACCGTTCGAGGAAGTCTCGACCAAGGATGTTGACACCGGGAATCGGAATCTCTCGTCCCCGTTTCCGCCTCTTCGGCGGTCTCCAAACCAGCAGACCTTCTGGCATCGTCTCCAAGTGAGTGCCTCCGTCGGCGGTTTCGAATACGGGGTGGAAGACTTCCCCAGCTACTCTTGCTTCAGCGGCACCTCCGAATCCTATGACAGGCTTAGGGTGGTGCGGGAGATTCTCAACTGGAATCTCGAACCTTTTCGCGTCCTCCCAAGAGAGGAAGGTCCTTTCCGATCCTGTGTCCACGATGAAAGTGGCAATGCCGTTTTAGATCTTGTAGGCTGGACAGAAAAGAACGCAATCAACTTCCAGCCCTTTCTCTCCGACCTTCAATTCGATCTTGGGCGTGCAACCACCTCGTCTTCGAGATCAGAGAACGTAGATGCACTCCCTTTCGGAGATGAACTCAAAGGTGACTGTACCCAGATCTTCCCGTCTTCTTCTCACCCTCCTCAACAACGCATCGAAGCTCTTGTCGCTGTCGACTATCCTTCTGTCCTTGACTGCAATGAACTTGCGTGGGTATTCTTTCCTAAGTTCCGCCATTTGCTCTTGGACCCAGGAAGAGTTCCTGCGTTTGTTCCGAAGGAGGGCGAGCACCTCGGACTCGTCGAAGACGATCTTGGGCTGGTCTGCCATCTCTTGTCTCCCTGCCATTAATGACATGAAGAAGGGTCTTATATAAATTCCTTCCCCGTCTGCCATATCCGAGAATTGATTTGAGGGATTGCCATATCTAGAGTATCTCTATCTGCCCCTCGGCATCCACCCTGAGCGTCTGCCACTCCAGGTCCTTCCTGCAGCTCAGCGAGTATCGTATCCTATCCCGCTTATTGCTCACCACTCTCCGTACCGAGAAGTTCCCCCTCAGTATCAAGGGAGACAAGAAGTCTAGAGATGCTTGACAGTTCCTCCCTTATCAGAGGAATGGCATTCTCTATCATCGTCTTCGACTTCTCTATGCTGTTGGTCATCAACTCTTCGACCTTTCGAATCGAAGACCTCACTCTCTCCAAGGAATCCATTATCCTCTGAACATCGGATTCTCCATACCTGTTCTGTCTTCTCAGGCACGTGATGATGGGCAGAAGCAAAGAGTACGGAACGACCTCGACGCCCATTTCCGCGCAGGTTATCCTTGTCTCGGGCTTGACGTAGTCGAATATCGCATCCGGAACTGCTTCGACAACCACTGGCAACGTCTTGGACTCCTCCTTTGCATACTGTTCGATCTTCTTGGCCTGATTGACTATCTTTCTCTGCAACGCTTTCTTCGAAGACTCCAGCGATTTCCTGAGAGTTTCCTTCTCATCAGGATTTTCCGTTTCTTCGAGCTCGTCCAGAATCTCGAATATTTCTTTCACAACATCGCCACCGCCAGCCTTCGAATCTATCGGCAGCCACTGACCGTTAGGCATTGTGACACAGAAATCGGCCTTGCCGCCTGCTAGCGGTACCTGGGAGTCCCAGAGGTCATCCGGCATGGCCGAGAGGATTCTCTTCACGGCATCCTCTCCGAATTCTCCCCTGCCTCGGATTGACAGAAAAGTCCCACGGATCTCTTCAAGTTTGCGATCGAACTCGTCAAGCCGCTTCAGTTTGTGGTCTATAACGGCGACCCTCTCAGCGGTCCCAGGAAGGTTTTTGGTTCTCTCGCTTACTCCCGCCATCGTCTCGGGTAGGTTCAACGTGGATTCTTTGATTGCCGCGGTCAGCTGTGCAATACTCAGCAGCCCCTTCTCCAACCCCGATGTCTGTAGTTCCAGGGACTCCGCTTTCGAAGTCATTCTGGCGACATTCTGCTCTATCGCCATGATTCTCTGATCGGAAACCGCGGCGGGAGACTTCGACAGCCTCAGCAGGACGAAGATGAGCAGGGCTATCGCTACCACCACGAGGCCTATCAGGACTTCCTCCAATGCCATTGCGCTCCCTCCTTGATATTTGAGTTTCTCTCACAAATGCTTCTTGAAACGGTCGAAACTTGCTTGTGACCTTCTGTGTTCGAGGTCCAGGCACGGAAAGCCCACGAGTTCCCTCATGTCATGAAGCGGACGGCTCATGGCTACATCCCGACTGCCTTCACCTCGTATTCCAGCAAACAGCTCGGCGTTCCCAGCCCTTGGTAGCTCCACGAGTCGTATGAATAGGGTTTGTGGACCGTGTGAATATATCCTGTGTAACTCGGATCGGGATTGTAGTCGATAGTCTCTCCGCCATCCAGGTCTCTCACCGTGACGGTGAACTTTATCGTTGGCTCATCGTCATCGATGTCGACCCTGAACGTTGTCGGATTGGAGAGCTCGTCGTAGTTGTAGTACGAAACCGTCTTATCTACATCGTATGTGCCATCGTTGTCGATGTCTACCTGGATCTTGAACTGCGGGTCGCATGGTCCGAACCAGTTTCCGCACTCCCCAAGGAAGTAGG
>JBHIFJ010000064.1:0-4770 GCA_046761045.1 Thermoplasmata archaeon | reverse complement strand
TTAGACCAACGATTCTACATCGCCCCGTGCGTTCTCAGAAAGCATTAAATAAAAATCCCGCGGATTCTCTCAGAGGGTGGTGAGGTGGAAAAGGAATCCGACATGGATCAGTATATATCGAGCTACTACGGAAAAGACCGGGTAGCCGCAGTCATAACAATTAAGGTGGATACAAAGGAAGCCGATAAGGTGGCCACGGAGATATCCAAGTTCGATATCATTGAGGATGTCTTTCTGGTTACAGGCGACACGGACATAGTCGCGAAAGCGAAATTCGCGAATTACAAAGGACTCAAGGACTTCGTTGTCGAGGCCCTCGCACCAATAAGGGGAATTAAAGAGACCAAGACGCTCATGGTCGTAACCACATACAAGGAGGGTGGTCGGGCCAGGTTATCTACGGATTGAAAACTATTAAACTCAGAAAGCTATTGCCCCTAGTGAGGTGGTCCCGTGGACACGGAAGCGAAGTTGAGGCAAATAATGGAAGTTCTCGACCAACTTGCAGAGGACACTTCCGTTCCAAGGAACATACGAAGGGGGGCGACTGATGCCAAGGAGAGGCTTCTGCGTAAGGGTGAGGCGTTGGACGTGCGCGTGGCGGGGGCAATCTTCATACTTGACGAGCTGGCGAACGATCCCAACATCCCTCTGCACGGTAGGACGCTGATATGGAACATCATGAGCCAGCTGGAGACTGTCAAGTAGAACGAGGTTTTCTGAACGATGATGGCTGAGCGGCTGTGATCTAGCCTGGTCAGGATCTGAGGTTCCCAACCTCATTGCCCGGGTTCAAATCCCGGCAGCCGCACTCAATCTGATTCGTTTTATATATGGCGACTGCATCTTGAACTCAAATGCCTGAGGCGTGGTGGAACCTGTCGTTTTCCGAAACAGCTCAAAGGTTGGGCACGGGTCCCGAGGGCTTGTCAAACGAGGAGGCAGCCAGGAGACTTGAGCGGTATGGACCGAATGAGTTGGTCGAGACCGCACGCCTATCGCCCCTCAAGATATTCTTGCGTCAATTCGTCAATCTCATGGTCATCATCCTCATAATCGCGGCTATCATATCTGCCGCCATCGGGACCGTGAAAGATGAGGGAGCAGAGGAGATCTACGATGCCATCGTCATAATGATCATCGTCATTCTAAACGCGGTCTTCGGATTCGTTCAGGAACACAGGGCGGAGAGGGCCATTCTTGCGCTCAAGGCAATGGCTGCACCCAGGGCAACGGCTCTGCGCGGAGGGGAGTTGGAGCTTATCCCCGCCCGTGAACTCGTTCCAGGTGACTTGATACTGTTGAAGACGGGTGACAGAGTCCCAGCCGACTGCAGACTGAAGGAGGAATCGAACCTCAGGGTGAATGAGGCTTCTCTAACAGGTGAGTCAGTGCCCATCTCGAAGGACTCGAGTCATCTGGAGGGGAATGTCATCCTCGGTGACAGGAAGAACATGGTGCACACTGGAACGATCGTGGAGAGCGGAAGAGCGATCGCCGTTGTCGTTGCCACAGGGATGGAGACGGAACTGGGCAATATCGCGGGGATGGTCCAGGCCGAGCCGGAGAAGAGGGCACCGCTTCAAGACAAGCTCGACAGGATGGGAAAGCAGATCGCCTACGGCGTCCTCATAGCGTGCCTTGTTGTCTTTCTGGTAGGCTCGATCAGAAACGCCGATCTCATTGGGATGTTCTTGGTGGCAGTCAGTCTCGCGGTTGCCGCCATTCCTGAGGGGCTACCAGCCGTGGTGACCATCAGTCTGGCGCTCGGACTTCAAAGGATGGCGAAGCGCCACGCTCTCGTCAGGAATCTGCCCGCAGTTGAGGCACTCGGGAGCGCGACAGTCATTTGCTCTGACAAGACAGGCACACTGACGAAGGGCGAGATGAACATTAGGAGGATATACGCGGATGGCCAGACATTCCTTGTCTCCGGTGAAGGTCTCGAACCAGTTGGCAAGTTCTACAAGGACAATGAGGAGATCGATCCCAGAAGGATTCCCGGACTCAGAGAGCTCATAGTCTCTGGAATTCTTTGCAATGATTCGTCAATGAAGAAAGAGGACGGCCACTACAAGATATTTGGAGACACGACAGAGGGGACACTCATCGTGCTTGGCATGAGGGCCGATGTCGACGTGGCGGGGATTCAAAGAGAGAATCCCAGAATCAAGGATATCCCCTTCACGTCGGAAAGGAAGCTCATGACGACTATCAATGGGCATGATCGAGAGAGAACTGCGCACTCGAAGGGAGCTCCGGAGAGGATTCTAGAGATATCCTCAATGGCTCTCATCAATGGTGAAGTCGTTGAGTTGACGGATGAGATGAGAACCAGGATCCTGGATCTCAACGAGCAGTGGGCTTCGGAGGCATTCAGGGTTCTGGCACTCGCCTATAGACCTCTTCCCCCGGAACTCAGCGAGATTCGTGAGGAGACCGTGGAGACCGATCTCATCTTTCTGGGAATGGTCGCGATGATGGACCTCCCGAGAAGGGACGCAATCGAAGCCATAGCCAAGAGCAAGAAGGCTGGGATAAAAATCGTCATGATAACTGGAGACCACAAGCTCACCGCAGAGGCAATCGCCAGACAAATGAAGATGGTTGAAGATGACTACCTCGTTGTCACGGGAGTGGACCTGGAGAAAATGTCCGATGAGGAACTCGAGGAGAGAGTCGAATCGATAGCAGTCTACGCCAGGGTATCTCCCGAACACAAGATCAGAATCGTCTCCGCTCTCAAGAAGAGAGGTCACGTTGTGGCCATGACAGGAGATGGTGTCAATGATGCACCAGCTCTCAAGAAGGCAGACATCGGAATTGCCATGGGAATCACCGGGACCGATGTCGCGAAGGAATCCGCCGACATGGTCCTCACCGACGATAACTTTGCGTCGATAGTGAAAGCCACCGAGGAGGGGAGGGGGATATATGACAACATAAGAAAATTCGTTGCCTATCTACTCTCGGCGAATGCGGGGGAGGTCCTTGTCATGTTCATCGCCACACTGGTTTTCGCAGATCCAGCATTGCTTCCTTTTCTCATCCCGATTCAGATTCTGTGGATCAATCTTGTCACGGACGGGCTTCCCGCGCTGGCTCTTGGTGTTGACCCCATTCCGAGCGACATAATGGAGCGGAAGCCGAGGGATCCAGAGGAGAGGCCAATCAACCGTGAGATGTTCTATCTCATCATCGGAGTCGGCTTCATCATGCTCATAGGTACGCTTGGAATATTCTACGTCGAGAGAAGGCTTGGTTCCTCGATAGCGGAGGCGAGGACCATAGCATTCACGACTTTGGTCATGTTCCAGCTCTTCTTTGTGTTCTCTGTGAGATCGCCACGACTGCCTCTGTATCGTGTGGGTTTCCTGACGAACAAGAAGCTAATCTTGGCGGTCCTAGTGTCCCTTCTGCTTCAGCTCATCGTGGTCTACGTCCCGCAGCTTCATCCCGTTTTCGAAACGACATCACTCGGATTGCTGCATTGGGTTGCGATTCTGCTCGTGAGTAGCAGCGTACTCCTCATCATCGAGTCGTACAAAGCTTTCCGGTCCAGAATGCTATACACAGCGAATTAAGTAATTGCGCATAACCTGCGGAGAGTCGGATTAGGTTTCTCCCATGGTTTGAATTGTTCTTCAACGGCATGGATTAGATAGTTCAATTCAGGAAAATACCGATTGTGAACACACAATCGACGGGTGAGTTTCCAGACGCGCTCGATAGGATTCAGCTCTGGACTGTAAGGTGGCAGGAAATCGAACACGACATCGTCCTTGTATTCTTCCCGCCAGGGTTCCAACGACTTTGCATGGTGATACCTGCTGTTGTCCAATATCAAATGCATCTCCCTCTTGCGATAGGTGCGACTCAAAAGATAGTCAAGGAACTCCTGGAATGTATCAGCATTGAAGGTCTCAGAGGTTCTGGTCAACAAACGACCGGTATCTATACGGACACCACCGAAGACACTCACGCTCTTTCTGGTTGGTGCATGAAGGGGCACTGGATCCCTATCCTCAGGAGGGACCTACATCACATAGCGAGAACCGTGCTGCTGGAAATGACACTCGTCCAGGCTCCAAATCTCAACATCATCTCGATGTGCTAGCCTTCGTAGTTTTTCTAAACTCCATCTGGGCATCCTTGTCTGCCTTGGCTATGACTGGGCGAGGTTTCCGTCTTCGAAATCCCAGTTTCCTGAACAGTCTCTGGCACTGACGGACGCCCAGCTCGATTCCATACACCTCTGAGAGATGGTGAGAGAGCAGCTTTCCATCCCACATGTTCTGGGAATACCCGAGCTTTCTTGGGTCCTTGCGAAGGTCTTTCCCTAGTTTGTTGAGTTGTCTTGCATCGAGCCTACTGGGTCTACCTAGACGCTCTCCCTCACGCAATCCTTCAAACCCGATATTCTCGAATCTGTTCACCCAATGCTGGATTGTGCGAGGACTTCGTCCTAGTATCTCGGCCACCTCATAGCAACTTCTGCCATCGCATACTAACAACACTCCATGAAGGCGATGGTCGTAGCGGGATTCCTCGGATCTCTCGATCTCACATTGGATGGCGACTTTCATGATCTCCGGCTCACGAATTATTAGTTTACGCATAACATGAAACCTCCATTTAGCGTACGGTGGTTCTACTATTTATGCGTATTCGCTTATGACGCTATGTATAGATGCGAGGGAGGCTCCTGAATAATCAGGAGGGCTGTGAATAATGGGTAAGGGATGACTCAATTCGTGTCCTTCTCGCTGG
>JBHIFJ010000063.1:0-4874 GCA_046761045.1 Thermoplasmata archaeon | reverse complement strand
GTCTCCCTGGTTTAGCGTGACCGGTGCGATGGAGCACCAGTTCCAGGAGTAGTAGGCTGTTCCCGGGACGCAACTGCGCATTATGGACTGCGTCGACACATCCCAAAGGTACAGCGTCCTATACGAGTAGTAGTAGTACCACCGATAGTATCCGAGCTGCGTCAGTGTCAGATCCTTCTTCGCGCGGAACTTCCACCCTATCATGGCCGGATAGATTATCCAGTTGACCTGGGTTTCTCCATCCAGAATGTCGCCACTGTGGATTATGGTCGAGGTCGAGACACCATCCCATGCTTCCACGACGACGACATCGTAGTAGTCATCATCGTAGAGGTGGTCGATGGTGTCAGACATCGTCAGGGACAGTCTCCATGTGGTGTCCCAAACGCCGTCGTTGTCGAAGTCCCATCGGAAGAATATGAGAGACGGATCGTCCACCGTTGCGGTGAATGTTATCGTCGTACCCTCATACGTATCGGGTCCTCCGTACGGACCTCCAGCATCGACGCCTGGACTTCTCGTTCCCTCGGAAATCTCGGATGTTATGACCAGATGGCTTTCTCCTGTGTCCATTGAAGGCTCGTCATTGATCATCGTATCCACGGGATCAATGTTGTCTGATAACGCTGCCATTTCTGGTTCGGGTTGCAGGGCTTCCTGCTCTTCCTTGAACGCATCGAAAACCGATATCGCTCCACCTTCATCCAGTGCTCTGGTGGAGGTCGGTTCTCGATCACCCACTGCGGTCTGGCCCGGTGCGGGGACCATGACCGCGAACGCTCCCACTACCATCACAAATGTGATGAATAGCGGCACAAAGAGTCTCTTCTTTGTTTCCATTGCGTTTTCCCCTCCTGTAGCAAGCGCGAGAGCATCGGATGTCCCGCCGAGAATCCTCGAAAGGATCGATCCTTCTTGAGAGGGAATCCGAAGATGCCCCTCGTGAAGATTGCCCTTGACGAGACGACCCAATGGCCAATGGAAGTACTCACCAATCCTGCAGATGAGGCGGAATCGGAGCTAGCAGATAGTCTGTCGAATGAACAAACAGGACAGCGTTCTTTCCCGAATAGCATCAGCGCCCTTCCTCCCCCTTAGGCTTTTTGAACCCATGGTGAGAACTTGCCACCCGTCCTCTCACGCCAGCGGGGTCTAGTGTGGAGATTGATTTGTGAGTATAAGTAGTTTCTGGCGAGTCTGGGTATATGAGGAACGGGTTTCGACGGCAATCCTCATTCTCTCGCGTAGCAACGATGCTCAGAACATCTCCCATCAGTGTGGAGCAAGAAATCGTCAGTCATCATACTGCTAGGAAACCCACACCGTGGCGGCCACATCGGTGGCAGCGTCTGCACTCACATCAGACCTGTCATCGCTGTGGAATGGGGGAAGAAGGACATACACCCAGCACCGCGTGAGCAATGCGAGTCATTTTTGTCCCACATAATAGTAGTGAACCCTCCTGCCCTTCTTCCCCGCCCGGATCAATCCTCTTTCCTCGAGCCTCTTCATCTGATAGCTTATGCTTGACTGATGGACCCCGAGAAGAGATGCGAGTTCCTGCTGTGTCATGCCTGGAACGTCCTTGACAGCGTCAACGATTCTCTTCTGAACCTCGGACAGGATTCCTCCGTTCGGTTGTGGAATCTTGGTCCCCACAGCATAGAATCTCTTGAACCTGCCATCTCTCCGGGATTTTATCTTCGCGGCTTTCTCAAGGACCCTAAGGTGATAGACAAGCGAGCCGTTCGGGATGTTCAGGTCCCGCTTGATCTGGCTGTAGTGCTCGCCCGGATTCATCTCGATGTACTGGTATATCCTTCCACGGTCATAGTTGTCCAGCAGATTCTTCTTCCTCAGCTTCATGTACAGCGGCAGAAAGAGGGAAATGAGCGCGAATTTGGCGACCTCGGAGGAGAGAACGGCCACCAAGCCTGCTCCGAATGCGATCGCGGAGCCGACCACGATGATGAGATCTAGCGGGAGCCAGAACCCTCCGCCCTTCGTGGGAGCGATGATGACAACCACCAGATCCCTGTCCTCGGTTATGCTCTCCTGCAGAGAACCGACGGAATCCTCCTTGGCCGCTGTTACTACGTGAGGATTGAAGGCCTGGCTTCCAGCAAGAGTGTCTACGCTCTGAGTAACGAGCAGCTCGGACGTCCTCCCATCGTCGCCAGTCTGCAGGGTGCTCACCACATCGCCGAAGCTGTCGTTCACCCAGACTCGGGCATCGGAGACGGGGTTGCCCTTCTCGTCCGTGACCGTTATGGTGACCCGCCAAAGAATCGTTATCTGGGATTCGGAATCGAGACTCACCTGCCCGAGAGTGCTACCCACGCTCTCGACTTCCGAAGACAATAGGGACAGGAGATCTAGATGCGAGTCCTCCAGTCTTACCTTCCCGCTATCCACATCATTGTCCAGCACGGATCCTGATGCCCTGTCGAGCAGGATCGCGTATCGCCTAGAACCCTCCATGACGTTCTCCTGAATCATGGGTGACGAATCCTCGCAGTAGATGCCGAACTCCCCGCCAGAGATCGTGTTGTGCAGGATGAGCGAGGATGAGTCCTCACAGAAGATGCCTATACTGTTCCCCTCCAGGCTGTTGTTGTAGACCAAGGGCGATGCATCGGTGAGATAGATTCCATACATGTTGTTCCGTATTGTGTTGTTGGTAAGGTTCACCGTGGAGGCGCTTGAGACCTTGATTCCTATCTCGTTGTCCTCTATGATGTTGCCATCGAACTCGAGCGTTGAGAGGTTCTGATCCGGGTCGTAGTAGTACGCGACCTTGTTCTTGAAGAACTTGTTCCAGTTGAAGCAGTTCTTCAGTTGCGAGTTGTAATCCTTCGCCCCGTAAACCGTGTTGTAGGAAATCGTGTTGAACCTTATCGCATCGTTGTGCGCCTCGTACGTGACAATGCCGTACTCGCCGAATGAGATGTCGTTGTATGTCACCCAAGAGTCTGTCGTCCTGTTCTGATAGATGCCGTAGGCATAGTTCGTGATTATGTTCTGTAGGATCTCCAGTGCATCCGTCTGGTCGGAGAAGATTCCGTAGTTCCCGTCTTTGATCGTGAAATGAGATATCGAAACGCGGTCCGCCGTCACAAGGAACACTGTTCCTGTTCCTTGACCTTCGACCATCACGAGGTTCTCGTTCTCCCCTTCCAGCGTGACCGTCTTGTTCACGATGAGGTGCTCTGAGTATGCTCCCTCGTGAACGAAGATAGTATCACCTGGGTTCGCGGCATCGATCGCCTCCTGAATCGTCTGATAGTCTGCGGGGCCATCATCGTCGACGGTTATTATGCTTGGTTTGGAGACATTCAGCGTACCAGTTGAATTCGTGTGGTTTCCCTCGAAGTCTGCCATTACCCTGCAAGTCCCCTCGCTCAGCGCTTCGAAGTCCGTGGAGGTCCCGTACGAAGTTATGCCACATACTGAACCGTTTGTCGTGCTCCAGTTGACTGGGACGAGGCCGAGCGGGCCATCCGTGTTATTGAATGCCATCGCGTAGAAGATGTCCGTGTCACCCACCGTGTAGTTCCTGTTTCCGACCCACTCGCCACCTTGGGTTCCACCGCTACCGTCTGGCGAGTCGACTATCACGATGTAGTCGATGTTCATTGGGATGACCTTGAGCTCTCCGGTTACGTCCCATGTCTGGTTCTGTCCGCCCGGGTCGGGGTAGTACATATTGGCGTGCACACACGTGGAGCCAGAGCCCGTTGCGTGGAAGGTTGTGCTGTTCCCCCGCAGCGGATCCACATATCCGACGCCCCAGTTCTCGTTGTACCAGTAGCAGTCCACCAATCCAATGTACCCTGTGGTGTTGTTATAGCCTGAGCAGTAGTAGGTATCGTTCTCTCCGAGGTAGTATGTCATGTTCTCAATCGGATTCCCGCCGGGGGTATCGGTTATGACGATGTAATCGAACGCCTCGCCGACGATGAGATTGCCAGTGAAGTCGTACAGACTCTGATTGGTTGGATCCATGGAATACGAGAAGACCCACGTCGCTCCAATGCCGACAGCGTGGAACGTTACGTTCGTCCCCCATATTGGGTCCACAAACCCAACCTCTGGGAACTCGCTGTACCAGCTGCAATTGACGAGGCTGACGTAGCCCGTGATCAGGTTGTATCCGGAGCAATAGAAGGCATCGGTGTTTCCCACGTCGTAGGTCATGTTATCGATGGCGTTCCCGCCAGGAGCGTCCGTAATGACGATATAGTCAATTTCCTGAGCGCGCGCGTTGGGAATGAGCATTGATGCGAGTGATAGAAAAGCAAAGGCTATCAGAAGCATCAGTATCAGAGCCTGCCCACGAGCCCTATGAGACTCCTCCATGTGAACCCCTCTCTCAACCCAGTATCATTGGATTGGGCAGGGACGTATAAATAAAGATTGGAACAAGCCTCAATATTTCCCAGGCCAGAGCTTGAGCGAGTAGATAACTTCCTCAGGCCTAATCTCAGAACCCAAGGGCTCGCACAGACCAACGGTCCACAGGTTGAGGGGACTGATCGACTCTCGCGCGGACACTCCGCAGAAGAACCCAGACATGTTCTGTGTCTGCGAACAGGTGAAGGGGACACACAAAAAGGGGACAGAAGGAGAGCCTTTGAAGCAGGGCCGTTCCGTAGGAAAGAGCGTCCTACTCTGCCCACCACTCCCCCTCCGAGCCTCCTCCTGTCGTAAGCTCTTTGCGAGTACTCCTATATGAAAACTTTCGTTCATTCCGACGGAGCGGGAGCCGCCAAAGGATTAGAGGGCCGAACCAGAAATCTTATGTGCGCTCACATCATGGAGAATCCCTGGAGGAACTCCCTTGAGGGCAGAATCTCTGAGCGCGGGCGTCTTTT
>JBHIFJ010000062.1:0-5753 GCA_046761045.1 Thermoplasmata archaeon | reverse complement strand
ACACAACGGTCTCAGGAACGCAAAAGATTTATAGGTGGTCGGGCGATTGTCGGGGCGAACTAGCGAAAAAGGATTTGGATTCAGGAAGCCCTGAGGAAACTTCTCGAAAGCCCCCCGGGATTGAATATTTCAAATCCCTCAGGCTAAGTAACGAAAAGGATATGATGAACTTGAGAGGAAGTGAGCCTCCCAAAAGGGAGGTGTTTGTACCAGGAGACTTCTTGGGCACGGGGCTCAAGCCGGGTCTGGGCGCCTACAGCGATGGCGAAAAGATCTACGCCTCCCAGCTCGGGATAAAGAAGGTGAGAGGGAACTACATCAACATCATCCCTCTGAGCGGGAGGTATATGCCGAGGCCGGGTGACACCGTAATCGGCGAAATCATTGACATCGCTCCGTCACACTGGCTCGTTGACATTGCCTGCCCATACCCAGCGCCGTTGCATGCGACCGAGGTCCCTTGGAAGGTGGACTTCGGGGACACATCGCGCTTCTTGAGAGTGGAAGATGTCGTTCTCCTCAAGGTTCTGTCCGTCGATGAGACAAAGCGGGTTCAAGTTACCATGAAGGAACGAGGCCTGAGGAAGCTCAGCGGCGGACGAATACTCGAGATATCGCACTCCAAGGTCCCAAGAGTCATCGGAAGGAAGGGAAGCATGATTGGTTTGCTGAAGTCGTACACGCAGTGCAGAATGTTTGTCGGTCAGAACGGGAGGATATGGTTGGACGGACCCATGGATGGAATGTATCTCGCCATTAGGGCGATAAAGAGGATTGAAGAAGAGGCTCAGGTACTTGGCCTCACGGAGTCGATTGAGAAAATGCTCCGTGAAGGGACTGCGAAGAAAGCTTGAGCACTATTTGTAACAGGAGGTTTATGATGGAAGAAGTTAGATTGGTGAATGACGAAGGTGTTAGGGTCGACGGAAGAAAGGTCGACGAACTCAGACCCATTAGGCTTGAGGCCGGAATCCTCAAGCGCGCTGATGGCAGCGCATACGTTGAGTGGGGGGAGAACAAGGTACTCGCTGCCGTCTATGGGCCCCGGGAGGCCCACCCGAGGCACAAGCAGGACCCTGCAAGAGCTCTGGTGCGTTGCAGGTATAACATGGCTCCATTCTCCGTCTCTGATAGGAAGAGACCGGGACCGGACAGGAGGTCCGTTGAGATATCGAAGGTGATCTCCGAGGCCTTTGCTCATGTGATTCTCAGAGAGCAGTTCCCTCGGACGACTGTCGATGTCTTCATGGAGGTCCTTCAGGCGAGCGCAGGAACCCGATGCACAGCAATCACGGTCGCAGCAGTGGCCCTGGCTGACGCGGGCATTCCTATGAGGGATCTCATCGCAGCCTGTGCCTTTGGAAAGGCGGATGGGCAGGTGATCCTCGACCTAAATAAGGAAGAGGACAACAGTGGTCAAGCAGACGTTCCATTGGCAATAGTCCCTCGGACGAACGAAATCGTCCTTCTGCAGATGGATGGCCATCTCACGAAGGAGGAGTTCGACAAGGGACTGAAGACGGCCGTGGACGCCTGCCATAGAATCTATGAGATACAAAGAGATGCCCTCAAGCGGAGGTACGCGACTACAACCGAGGAGTTTGAGGACGTTGAAGACGTCATCAAGGTGGTGTGACAATGGGGGAAGTAATATCTGAGCTTCTCAGGAATCACATCTACAAACTGGCCGCTAGCGGTAAAAGAGTGGACGGGAGGCAACCTGAGGAATACAGAAAAATCAAGGTCGAGAAGGGCTACGCCAAGAATGCGGAAGGCTCCGCTCGTGTTTGGTTGGGGAACACCGACATTCTTGTCGGCGTGAAGATGAATCTGGGAGAGCCCTATCCTGATGTTCCCAAGAAGGGCGCACTAGCCACGAGTGCTGAGCTCGTGCCGATGGCGAGCCCGACATTCGAACCGGGCCCTCCGAGGGAGGATGCGATCGAACTCGCAAGAGTCGTGGATCGAGGAATTCGAGAGACGGAGACAATTGATCTGGGAAAGCTCTGCATCATCGAAGGAGAAAAGGTCTGGGTGATTTTCATCGATGTCCATGTTCTGGACTACGACGGCAACCTCTTCGATGCCTGCTCATACGGTGCCCTTGCGGCACTGACGGACACAATGGTCCCAGCATCGAAGGTAAATGGGGAAGACTACCCGCTTGAGGTTCAGCATCATCCGATATCTGTCACGGCAACCAAGATCCAGGACGTCATAGTCTTCGATGCATCGTTGGATGAGGATAGGGTTGCTGATGCCCGCCTTACTGTAACGACCGACGAGAATGGGGACATCCGAGCTATGCAAAAAGGTTTAAAGGGCAGTTTCACCTTGGAGGAAGTTGATACCATAATAAACACCGCCAGAAGGCTGGCGAGTGAGATTAGACCCATAGTTGTGGGGTAGATGACGCGAAAGACGAAGAAAACGGGCATATCGGGAAAGTTCGGTCCCCGCTACGGAGTTACTATTAGGAAGCGGATTCGGGATGTTGAGCAGGAAAAGGTGAAGAGGCACACATGTCCGAGCTGCAACCACAAGGCGGTCAAGCGGGTCAGCACAGGTATATGGAGGTGCTGGAAGTGTGGTACAACGTTCGCAGGCGGAGCGTACCGCCCGATGGGATCGCGCAGCTTTCGGCGAACCGCCCAGGAAACCCCCTTTGGGGACTCCGAGGCAGAGACAGAAGAGGAGTGACCGTGTACAAGTGCGCCCGATGTAGGGAACCCATACGCTCAAACGTGAACACGATTGGGATTCAGTGCGAGAAGTGCGGGTCTAGGATATTCTATAAGGAAAGACCTAACGTGAAGAAGGTCATAAAGGCTAGATAGCATGAGATCCGCCAGGATTACGCTTCGAGGACCCAACGTTTCGCTGATTCAGGAGTCTCTTCTCCCTGAGACCTCCAAGGAAATCCCCAGGGCGAAGGTGAGGCTCGAAGGCGGAAAAGATGTCCTGGAGATAACAATCCAGGCTGATGACACTGGAGCCCTCAGGGCCGCGACGAACGCATATCTCCGATGGGCAGCGATATCCGAGAGAATAGGAGACGAGGTTGGTTGAGATGGCACAGGAGATTCCACGTGAGTTGCAGAATCAGATGATCCAGTTCCAGCAGATCCAGCAGCAGCTGCAGATCCATGCCGGGCAAAGAGCTCAATACGAGGCGAAGCTACGAGAGATTGAGAACACACTCGAAGAGCTCGCCAATGCGAAGGAGGATGCGACCATTTTCAAAAGCATAGGCACACTGCTGATTGAGGCGGACGACAGAGAAGCAATAAGGAGAGAGCTGGAAGAGCACAAGGAGACCATGAACATCAGATTGAAAGGCCTGAAGAAGCAGGAGAAATCGCTTACCGAGAGGTACCAGGAACTTCAGAAGTCAATAAGCGAGGCCATCAGAAGCTCCGGATAGGACACGAAAACCCTTAAATGCCATACTCCTTTTGGATGAGTACATGACCGATGAGAGACCCAGAGGCAGCGACGTCATGCGGTCTCTGATGTACACAATGATAATTCTGTCGCTCATGGTTCTCTTCATTCCTCAACTTCGACAGTCCTTTGGTGAGATTGTTGGCATTATTCTCGAGCCGATCATAGGGTTCAAGGGAGAAATGGCTGTCGTATCACTGATGCTGGCTGGATTCATCACTGGAACGATATCCATAGTGATTAGACATTTCACAACAGATTGGGTGGGCTTGGCGAGATCTCAGAAGACGATGGCGGAGTTCAACAAGCTCTGGCGGGAGACGCTGATGTCGGGCAACTACACCAAGCTGGAGAAGCTGAAGGAGATTCGGAACGAAACCATGCAGGAATCTCTTAACGTGCAGAAGTCCCAGCTCAAGACATTCGGAGTGACAATGTTCATGATCATCATAATCTTCGCCTGGCTCATGAGCTTCGTGAATTCTGGAATCGTGAGCCCCTCGTTCTCTGTCCCGTGGAGCTATGACGCAAACATGAAGGGCATCGCATTATTCATTCCGCACTGGGTGCTTCTATACGCCGTGCTTTCTTCTCCTCTCACGCTCCTTCTGCCAAGAATTCTGAAGTGGTATACGTTCAAGAAGAGGCTGGAATCTGAGGAGGAGGAAGAACTAGCGGTGCCACGATGATTGTAACCATCGGCGGGAAACCTGGAAGCGGGAAGACGACGGTGGCCCGAATGGTCGCCAAGAAGCTGGGGTTTGAACTCGTTTGCGCAGGAGAGATTTTCAGGAGCCAGGCGAGGAAGGTTGGGATGGACTTGGACGAATATGGAAGGCGTGCGCTCGAAGACAACGACATTGACAGGACCCTCGATTCCCTCATTGTCGATAGGGTGTTGTCTCTGTCAAGCAAGGGATTGAACGTCGTAGCCGATGGCCGGTTGACCGGACAGATGCTTTCGAAGAAAGGGGTCAAAGCATTTAAGGTCTGGATTGACGCTGACTCCAGGGTCAGGGCTGAACGTCTCTCGGGACGCGACGGCATCGGTGTCGAGGAGGCATCAAGGGGTATCAAGAGAAGGGAGGATGTTGAGAGAAAGAGGTACTCCTCAATCTACGGAATCGATATCGACGACCTGTCTGGATATAATCTCGTGGTTGACTCCACGAACATGACGCCGAGTGAAGTCCTCGAGAGAATCGTGGATGGTCTGAAGAAATGTGCCGGGATTTGAGGGAGAGAACCGACTCCGAGGTCATGGTAGACGCCATTCTGAACTCCGGTGTCATCAATTTGGACAAACCTCAGGGACCGACGTCGCATCAGGTCTCGTCGTGGGTCAAGAAGATGCTAAGTGTTGAGCGTGCAGGACACGGCGGAACACTCGACCCCCGGGTCACGGGCGTCCTTCCGATTGCCTTGAATCGGGCAACCAAGGCTCTTGGCGCTCTGCTCTATGGTGATAAGGAGTATGTGGGCATCCTTCATCTGCATCAAGACGTTGACGAGAAGAGGATCAGGAACATCATGACTGATTTTGTGGGGGAGATATTCCAGGTACCTCCCGTTCGGGCTGCTGTCAAGCGGGAGAGGAGAACAAGGAGAATTTATGAGCTAGAACCTCTCGAATTCGAAGGAAGAAACGTCCTCTTCAGGGTTCGGTGCGAGGCGGGAACATACATTCGCACGCTCTGTGTGGACATCGGTGATGCCCTGGGGGTGGGCGGCCACCTAGCCGACCTAAGGAGAACGAGATCTGCTGGATTCTCCGAGGGTGAGAGTGTCACCCTCCATGATGTGCTGGATGCCTACGTTTGCTGGAGGGAGGAAACGGACCCTTCCCTCTTGAAAGAGGTGATACTACCCCTGGAAAGCCTCCTATCACATCTCCCTCGCATCACGATCAAGGATTCAGCCGTTGACGCCGTCTGCCATGGCGCGGCACTGGCCGTTCCTGGAGTTTCGAGGTTGGATTCGAGTTTTGCGTCGGGAGACATCGTGGCGGTCTTCACACAGAAAGGGGAGCCGGTTGCTTTGGGGAAGGCGCTTACAAAATCGAGCGAGATCATCGAGAAAGACAAAGGAATCGCGATTCAGATGCAGCGAGTCCTCATGCCTACGGGGACGTATCCGAAGATGTGGAAAAGCTGAGCGGGGGAATCAGTTATCTTTTTATTCCCGCTTCGAATAGGTGGACTGGCGCAGCCAAATGCCGAGGTGGCTCAGTCTGGTACGGCGCGAGCCTGGAGAGCTCGTGGTGCTTTGCACCTCGGGAGTTCGAATCTCCCCCTCGGCGCTTTTTTACT
>JBHIFJ010000061.1:0-5757 GCA_046761045.1 Thermoplasmata archaeon | reverse complement strand
GTGTAATTCGCCCCGCCAATCATAGAATTCCCTGAGAGAGTGTCATCCACGATTGCTGTGAGTTCGAATGTCATAGGAAGTGCTGAGAGATAGTACGTCATCGATGAAAGTCCGTCGATGAACACATCTCTCACTTCG
Source organism: Thermoplasmata archaeon (assembly GCA_046761045.1). Lineage (GTDB taxonomy): Archaea > Thermoplasmatota > Thermoplasmata > RBG-16-68-12 > JAGMCJ01 > JAGMCJ01. The sequence continues at coordinate 5,619 of JBHIFJ010000061.1, read as the reverse complement.
GGGACAAACGTATCTGTGGTTGCCGTTACCGTCAGATTCACCCAAACATAGTCCGTGCTGTCACCAGGGTCCGGATCGCCAAGTGGATCGATGGCAATCGCAGACGTGCCCAAACCACTGATTGACACGTTCGACACTGGGTCGAAGGCATCCAGAACATAGCTGGATGGTATGTTCATGTAGCCTAGGGACTCTTCCTCATAGGTGTCGTACGTCACGTTCAGCTCAATGAGGTGGGACGGTGTCACGGGTATGGTCATGTTGGAGGTGTAGTTTCCGGCGATGTTGACAAGCAAGGGAGCCTTCAGGGTCACTGCCCCTTCACCACTCACTCCATACTGAGCAGACGCCGGGTCAAGATCGTAGTGGACATTGTCCACATACAGCATCTCAGTCGTGTTGTCAAACATCTCAGGCGACCCACCCATGAGTTCCGCGAACAAATCCAATTCCCATTGATCCAGATAACCATCTCTATCGCCAAGCATGAAATCCATCATGAGCCTCATTGTCTGATTGTCTTCCTCCATGACCATCTCTGCGCTCAAGTTCGAGTTATCCCAGTCGAGGAAGGATATGTTCGAGGAAATGCTCATTGGAGGGGACTCTTCCAGGTACATGGTCACTTCAGTGGAGCCGACAACAGAAACCATCGTCAGATTGGATTGGAGGTCCACATCATCCAGAAGAACATAGAAATCTCCTTCGAAGACGTTCATCTCATAATAGCCAGTTGGATCCGTGAAGGACGTGTTCGTATACCCGTACGTACAGTTGGCGGCCTGAACCATTGCAGAGGGAAGTGGACTCCCCGTTGCGGCTTCGTAGACGTAGCCCCATACCATTCCAGGGTTTACTGGCTGAAAGTCCGTGTAGTTATACGGGTTTGTTGAATAGAAATCTTCGTCGACGGTGACAAAGTCTTCGCCGACAAAGGTTCCGAGCATAAGGAGGACGATATAGGGACCATCGAATCCGGAAGCGTATATGCCTGCACCACCGAACCGGAGTTCGACGGTTTGTAGACCAACATCGAGCTGCGTGTAGTTCACTGCAATCAGTTGGAGGTTCATGGTGCTGTCGAATAGGATGGCCTGAAGCAAGAACGTCCTCGATTCGTTGATGTCAACCGAAGCGTCCAAAACAAGGAAGTTGAAATATCCGTCCGGTGGGACGTCGGTGTCCAGACCATAATCGCTGTGGGGGGGACTAAATTGTCCGGGCGGCGGATCAAACTCCGTGCTTACGTAGGAGTTGGTCATATGGGTGTCGTTATCGATTAGATCGAAACTATAGTCATATAGCTCCAGTCCGACCATATATGGGCCATCGATTCCAGCATTGTGTACGTCGTATCCCAGGAAGCGGAACTCCACCGTCTGAATTCCCGGGTCGAGAGGACCGAAGAAGTAGTCGCTAGTGATTAGAACCATTCCCGAACCATCATACAGGTCTCCCCAGACCATATAGAACCCGGGTTCGTCGACATTGACAAATACATCAACAACAAGGAAATCGTACAGCGTGTCTCCATCTACGTCCAGACCGTGGTCAGTGTGCGGAGGGAGAAACTCAGCAGGGGGAGTCTGCTCGAAATCCGTGTGGAGATATGCCTGCGTCACAAGGGTATCATTGTCGAGGAGAAACCGGGCGTCGTCATACAACTCGAGCTCGACGATATAGGGACCATCGATTCCAGCGAGGTAAATCGTATACCCTCTGTATCGAAGCTCCACCGTTTGAGGGCCTGCAGCGAGATAGGTGTAGTTGCTCTCGAAGTCAATCAGAATCATTCCGGCGCTGTCAAAGAGTGCTGCCTCGATGTCATAGGATCCTGCCTTGCTCACGTTTACACCGACATCAATCACGAGGAAGTTGAAGAGCACGTCGCTGTCCGTATCCAGACCGTAGTCGTAATGTGGAGGCAGGAGCTTTGCAGGAGACGCTTGGAAGTCCTGGGCAAGATAGGGGCCTGTGAGATACGTGTCCGAATCTATCATCATGAAAATGTCGTTGAAAAGCGCGATGTCGATCAGATAGGGACCGTCAATGCCTGAGGAGCGAATGGCGTACCCGGTGAACCATGCTTGGACCAGATGAACTCCAACATCCAGAACGGTCATGTTGAAGGTACTCGTGACGAACACGGAGCCCGTGCTATCGTACAGGTCTGCCAGCAAGTAGAATTCCCCGGGTTGTGTGACATTGACGCTCACGTTGACCACGAGAAAATCGAACAGCCCATCTGGCGGCAGATCGGTATCCAAGCCGTAGTCGGAATAGGGAGGCTCCAGCTGCGCCATGGATTGAGCCGCCACTGAAGGGACGAAGGCCAGAACAGCAGAACTCACCACCAAGATGCCCACGAGAATCGAGAACGTGTTCCTCGAGCCATATCTCAATCTACTTGAATCCTTGTCGATATTCAATTCAACATCCTCCATTTTCTCAGCGGATGGCTGAGATTCAGATTTCTCATGCGGAAGGAGCATAAAAAGATTTCTCAGTCATTGTTGATGACGGAGAATTACCCTGGCCTAGGCGCATGATTCTTGAGACAGATACGGGGAAGTTGCTAGGAGGAGATTCAGCCATGCTCGAGGAGTTGTTCACTTCTCAAGTCTCAAATCCAGCCCTTCTCGCAATCTCGCGTATGTCTGAAGGCGACAGGCTGTGGTCATCGTGCTCAACGACAACCTCACCCGTTGCGAGGTCTGCCACGGCGTTTATCACCCCTGCCTCTGCCTTGAGGCAAGCTTCCAAGGTCATCCTGCAACCGTGGCAATGTATCCCTTCCACGGTAAAGGTGGTCCTTCTCACCTTCAGTGTACCGCTTCTTCCTTTTGCCCCCTCTTTGGCCACTCTCGACAGTCCGCCTCCGAAGGAGTTGACGAGCACAGCGGTGACGCTGGCCATCATGGCAAACATCGCCCATATCGGGTGTATGAGTCCAGTTGTCGCCGCCGGAACTCCTATGCCATTGAAGGAAAAGGCAATGAGAAGGTTCTGCTTCGTCTTCGCGTAGCTACTTCGCCCAACATGAAATGCATCAGCTACAGCCGCCAAACGTTTTCCAATGAGAATCACGTCTGAGGACTCGATGGCAATGTCGGTGCCCGCCCCCATAGCGATGCCGATGTCTGCCTGCATCAAGGCCGGCCCATCATTGATGCCGTCTCCCACCATTACGACTCGATGACCTCGGTCCTGCAGCTCTCTGATTTTCCCCACCTTGCCTTGAGGGAGAACGTTTGCCATGACGGTCTCGATTCCGACCTCTTTCGCCACTGCATATGCGTTTCTCTCATTGTCTCCCGTAACCATCATGGGGTCCAAGCCGGCTCCTTTCAATCTCGAGATTGCCTCCTTCGCATCATCCTTAACGGGGTCGGAGATTGCGAGAAGACCTAGGAGCAAGCCCCCAGAAGCAACGCCGATGACAGTGCATCCTCTTCCCTCAAGGTCCTCTAGACTGTCCCTAGCAGCGTCAAGAGCAATCCCCCTCGCCTCGAGAAACTCTGGTTTGCCCACGAGGACCTCGAATCCCTCCACCCGAGCTTCCACACCTCGGCCCGGGTAGGAGTTGAAACTGGTGGATCTCGGCGGCACGATGTTTCTCTCCCTCGATTCGTCGATTATGGCCCTCCCTATTGGATGCTCTGACAGACTTTCCACGGAGGCGGCGAGCCGGAGAATGTCCTCCTCTGACGCGTTCGAATGTGTGACTATCTCTCCGACCCTCGGTTGTCCTCTGGTGATCGTGCCCGTCTTGTCGAGAACAACCTTGTCCACCTTCCGAAAGACCTGAAAGACCTCTCCAGAGCGCATGAGAATCCCTCGCTCCGCGGCAACAGCCCCACCACGAATCATTGCCAGGGGAGTGGCCATTCCCAGGGCGCAGGGATATCCCATGACAAGCACTGCGAGAGCGGCAAAGACCGCTCGCATGACGTCGGGTTCCCCCGAAAAGGCCCATACCCCGAGGGTCCAGAGGAGCACGGCGAAGGCAGCGAATGCGAGAACCCCCGGGACATAGTACTTCAGGACGGTGTCAACGAGCTGGAGAATGCTGGGCTTTAGCGCACGGGCCTCCTCGATGCGCTTGGCGATTTGGAAGAGGAAGCTGTCTTCCCCGACCCGAGTTGCCTTGATCCTCAACGCCCCCGACAGATTGATGGAGCCGCCGATGACCTCATCCCCTTCCCCCTTCTCAGGGGGAATTGGCTCACCGGTGACGAGTGACTCATCAACGCTGGAGAACCCTTCCAAGACCTCGCCGTCCACCGGGATTTTCTCCCCGGGGCGTACGACTACGAAATCACCCAGTCGGATATCCGACAGTTCAACCTCAACCTCCTTGCCATTTCGGAGAACGAAGGCAGTCGGAGGCTGCAAGTCGAGGAGCCTGCGCACGGCCTCGGAGCTCCTTGTTCGCACGAGAAGAGAGGTATACGCCGAGAGGACGTGATAAGTCGTGACGAAGACGGCAACCGCGAGGAAGTCGGCGATGGGAAAACGGGGATCGAAGAAGCCGATGATGCCGCCTGCGAGTCCCGCGAATGCACCGAACTCCATAAGATTGTGCTGGTTCAGAATCCCCCTCCGGAGGGCGTGATACGCCATCACTTTGATGTGCCAGCCGGGGCCAGACATGGTGGCCAGAGCGAGACCGAGCATCGACCACGGAAACCAGGGACTGCGATGCCCGAGCCACATTGAGATCATGATTGCCAAAGCGGACAGAGTGAATACGGAACTGGCCATGAGGCGACGAGCGGCTCGCTTCAGTTCAGCCTCCTGCTCCTCGAAGGCCCGAACTCTGTCGATATCCCGAATCGTGTAGCCCAAGCCGCGCAGGACATCTTTGAGTTGGCTAGGCGTCACCTGCTCCGGATTGTATTGAATGAGAGCTTCCTCATGAGAAAGGCTCACGCTCACGGACTTTACACCCTCCATGCGTCGAAAGGCCTTTCTGATGCTCTCCGCGCAGAAGGAGCACGATATTCCACCGATCCTGAGTTGAAGCTTGCTGGTTGGCATCGTAGCGGGCTCCATCACTTTACTCCGTAAAGTAGAAATAGGGAATCAAGTATTTATAAAAACCAAGTGTGGAACTCACCACTAGGTTGCGGGGAATAAAATGGCTGTACGGCGGGAAAGTGAGAATGTCTGCGCATGTCCCATCGGAGGAGTGATGGACCTCATTAGCAGGAAGTGGGCCATGCTTGTGATAAACGCCATCGGAAACAGAGGAAAGGCCAGGTACAACGAGATCGCAGAAATGCTCAATGGGATAAACTCAAGGACGCTTGCATGCAGACTGAGGGAACTGGAAGGTTTCGGGCTTATAGTCAGAGAGGCCTATGCCGAGATCCCTCCCAGGGTAGAATACTCCCTCACAGAGAGGGGAGTCGAGCTGAGGAAGGCAATCATGCCCCTCATGGATTGGGCATACATGTACACTTCAGTGACTGGAGATGGTGCATCACCGTGCGATGTCGCTCATGACTCGGCACCCCACGAGTGAGCGAAAGCTGGTTTCCTCAAAGGCGCTCTTGAGGCCAACGTGACTCTCCTGGGAGAAGGACATTGAGTGAGGGTGAGTGAGGGTGAGTGAGG
>JBHIFJ010000060.1:0-5775 GCA_046761045.1 Thermoplasmata archaeon | reverse complement strand
CGATCTGAATCCGATGTCGGTGGACGAAGTGACAACCCACGCATTCCCTGGTGGAGGTGTGTATATCATCACGCTTCAAGTCATCGATGATGATGGCGGCCTCACTACGATCACGCTCACAGTCAGCATCTGATGGCTATCACTCTCGGAAGATTAGCGTGGGCCTTCGCGAATGATGCATCACCTTTGAGGCGACTTCCCCGAGAAGGATGTCGGCAACCGCTGAAGTCCCCAGATATCCCATCACGATCAGATCGAAATCCTGCTTTCTCGCCTCCGTCAGGATCTCTTCGGCGGGTTTCCCAACCCTCACGAATTCCTTCGCAGCGACTCCATGCTCCTTGAGTATCTCTGCACCTGCGTGGACGAATTCCCAAGCTTGGCTCACAGCTTCGCTTGTATCAAAGGGTGAGACCGAAAGGACGGTTACGTCCGCATTTGCCGCTTTCGCTATGCCAGCTGAGTATCGAATTGCCGCAAAGGAACACTTGGATCCTGCGGTGCACATCAGCATTTTGCGGACATTTCTCATCTTCTTCACAACAATGACGGGCTTCTTTGCGTGATGAACTATCTGTGACGATATCCCGCCAAGGAGAAACTCCATTACTGCTGAGGCACCATGGGAGCCGACCACGAGGAGGTCGAAGTTCTCCTCGTGAAGCTCTCTCAGTATCTCGGCGGCAGGAGACATGCCCTTCCGCATTCTGACGCCGATATCCAAGTTCAACTTCTGTCTAAACTTCTCGACCTCGGCCTCCATCCTTTCGTGATGCCTCTCTATCTCTTCCTTTCGCCTGGCAACCATCGCTCCCCAGCCAGGATAGACGAACGCCTCCTCAATTACATGGATAACCTCTGCCTCGGCGTTCAGGATGTGCGCGAGGTTGACCCCGTATCGAAGTGCTGTGTTGTCCTTTATATTCTCATCAACTGCCATCAACACTCTCTTTATTTCCTCTACCAATTGATCACCCTGCCCAGCCATAGGCCACCTTTGCGAGCGTTATTATCCCAAGAGCACAGATGGCAATGCCCACTATTACTCTCAGGTTCCTCGCGTGAACCTTCTTTACCGTGAAAGCAGCTGCAGGGACGGATGCCAGGCCACCCAGTAGCAGCCAAGGAACCAGACCCCACTGCGCCCCTGAAACGAAGAAGAAGAAAAGTATTGCACCCACAGCGGAGGTCAGACCTTCGGCCACGGAACCTATGCCGATGGCACTCTTGCTGTGCACTCCGGACAGTATTTGGCCACCCGTGGCAATCGGTCCGTAGCCACCACCACTAATCCCCTTATTGAAGGCCGCGAATAGTCCGAGTCCGACGATTTTCTTCATTGTTAGGACGAATGTCCTTTCAAAAGTGAGGAGAACGACTGCTCCGATGGAAAGAACCAGGATGCCGATATAGGCCTGGATGAAGATCTCCTCGAGGCTAACGAAGGCTATCACAGATATCCCAACCCCAATTATGCTGAAGACAGTGAGCACGACAGCTATTTTGAGGTCCATGGATCCAAGCCTGAGATTCACGTTCTCAAAATAGTGGTGAAACATCCCTCCCACTATCCCTGTGACGAATTGGCTCAGCAGTAGAGCAGGAACAATCTCCAGAAGTCCGAATCCCATTACTAGAAGAAGCGGCGTGAGGCTGGTTCCGTAGCCCATGCCAAGGGACGCATCCGTGTATTGGAAAATGAAGGCCAGAATTGTTATGGTCACTATTGTTTCCAGTTGCATAGGCGGTTCTCCATCGCATTCGCCTTGGTCATCCCTTCGACTGCTCCTTCGATAAGAAGCGACGTAGATAATACTTCCGAGCCAAACCTGCATCCATCCCCACCCGAACGGAACTCGATGAATGCCCTTAAATAACGACTGCGCAATCGTATCTCCGAGGGATAATAACGGCGGAGGACATAGTCGAAATCCATCCCTGCACCGAAGACGGATTCGTCACTCTCGAGGCCAGGTTCGACCTGAGCAAGATCTCTGGCTGTACATTTGGCGAGTACATCGACTCCAAGCAGATGTGCTACATGATGCGCACGATTGAGTTCTTCGATCGCCTTCGATGCTCCGATGAAATGGGCTACGCCTACGGCGAGTCGGGCGGAAGACGGATTCATGCCTTTCAGGGGGGAAAGGTCATCGTGCGGAGGGCAGAGGACGAAGAGGATGCCCGAAGAATCCTCAGGGCTCTTGCGCGGGTCATGTGGGGGTCCGTTAGGTGCGATTGCGAGAACGCGATGGTTCACTGTCTCTCCGGTGCCTGTGATCATTGCCTGCACGATGTCTGCAGTTGTCAACTCGAACCACCGATGGAGAGCGGGAAGCCAGAAGGCCAACTGCGAGGATTCGAGGTTCTGGAATTTGCTGCGTCCTTGGAGCATGGAGCCGAGTACAGTGCCGCTGCTGAGCACCTGAATCAGGCGGGGGAGAAGCTCGCTGAGCTCGCGTCGATGACCTCCCGTGAGGGAGGCGGACTAGCCAGACAGGAGAATGAGGTCAGAGCTCACTGCATCGAGGCAGGACGGCTGGCAACGTCCTTCCTCATAGGGACAGACAACGGCTATCACGCGGGCCTGAGTTTCCTTCTCCATGGTGTGGCGCTTAACATCCTTTCTGGCCTGCGGGCCCTCATTGCCATGAGCGGGAAAGAGAGCGCAAAGGAGCTTTCGCGGATTTCAGAGTTCCTCTCGCAATGCTTTTCCGTCTTCTTCCATGGCAAACACGAGGATCTGGAAGAGATTGAGAACGAGCGAAACGAACTTGTGAGTAGCCTTCCTGATGATGACATGGTGGCCGTTGTTGACGCCGGATTCAACACGGCAAGAATTCTGGTGAAAGTCTTTCCCAAGTGATAAATACGCTTTCCTCTGATTCCGAAGCGGAGGTATTCAATGAGGAAGGTCTATCTCGACTACGCAGCCGCCAGCCCGGTCGATTCTCGCGTTATGGAGGAGATGCTCCCCTACTTCACCGATAAGTTTGGCAATCCATCAAGCGTCTATTCCCTTGGGTTTGAGGCAAACACCGCAATTGAGGAGGCCCGTGAGAGGGTGGCAAAGCTCATTGGCGGCGAGCCCAGGGAGGTAGTCTTCACTTCCTGTGGGACGGAATCAATCAATCTTGCGATCAAGGGCATTGCCCGGAAGAGGAAGGGTAGGGGAAATCACATAATCACCTCAAGCATCGAGCATCCCTCCGTCCTCTCAGCAGTCGACCAGCTCGAAAAGGACGGCTTCTCTGTGACCCGGCTGCCTGTGGATAAGAACGGCATCGTGAACATCGAGGACGTGAGGAACGCAGTGACCGAGAAGACCATTCTGATTTCCGTGATGTATGCGAACAACGAGGTCGGGTCCATACAACCCGTCAGGGAGATAGGTGAGATTGCCAAGGACAAGAGGATCCCGTTCCACACGGATGCTGTTGCAGCGGCGGGGAAGATACGAATCGACGTTGCGGAGGACAACATAGACCTCCTCTCGCTTGCGTCTCAGGACATCTACGGTCCGAAGGGTGCAGCGGCTCTGTACGTGAGGAAGGGTGTGTCCATATCTCCGATTCTCCACGGGGGCCGGCAGGAGAGAAAGCTCCGGCCCGGTACCGAGAGTGTCCCCCTCATCGTGGGAATGGGTAAGGCCGCGGAGATCGCCAGCAAGGAAATTCCATCGGAATCCGAGAAGCTGAAGAAGATGAGGGACAAACTCATCAAGGAATTGACAGCGGGTGTTAAGGAATCCTATCTGAACGGAGGGCTCGACAAGAGGCTGCCAAACAATGCCAACATCCGGTTCAGCTACATTGAGGGGGAGTCCATAGTCCTGAATCTGGACATGAAGGGAATACAGGCCGCAACAGGCTCCGCCTGCACTTCCGAAACGCTCGAACCCTCGCACGTCCTCACTGCGATGGGAATTCCACCCGAGGATGCACATGGGTCAATAGCCTTCACCCTGGGGCGATGGACACAGGAGGGGGATATTGACTACGTCATAGAGACCCTCCCTCCTATTGTGAAGGAGCTTCGCTCGATTTCACCGATGGTTCCTGAGGGTTGGACGGAATAGCTTATCTAGAAATCGCCCGCTCAAGATCCTCAATGATATCCTCGGAGTCCTCAATGCCAGTCGACAGACGAATCAGGTTGTCGGGGATGCCAGACGCTCTTCTTTCCCTCAGGCTGAGATACTTGTGAGACGTCTCGAGCGGGAGCGACGCGAGGCTCTCCACGCCTCCTAGGCTGGATGCCAGCTTTATGAGACCAAACTTCCTTGAGACTCGGCGGGCGTCCTTGGCTGTGCGCCCCACCTCGAAGCTCACCATCCCGCTGAATCCGTCCATCTGCTTCATAGCCAGTTTATGCTGCCTAAAGGACTTGAGCCCTGGATAGTGGACCTTCTTGACCTGTGTGAACCCCTCCAAGGCCTTTGCGACAGCCATCCCGTTTTCGTTGTGAACCTTCATCCTCAGGCTGAGCGTTTTCATCCCTCTCGTTATGAGGAAGGCCACATGGGGATCGGCTGACCCGCCAAACAACCTTCTTCGTGTCTCGATCCTGTCAATCCACTCTTTGGACGACACCACAAATCCTGCCACAACGTCACTGTGACCGTTTAGGTACTTTGAAGCGCTGTGGACCACGATGTCCGCCCCGAGTTGCAGAGGTCTTTGGTTGATTGGTGTGGCAAACGTATTGTCCACTATGAGAAGCGCAGAAGTCCGATGAGCTATCTCGGCAATCTTCTCTATGTCGAGCGTTCTGAGAAGTGGATTCGTGGGGGTCTCGATGAGAATGGCCTTCGTTCTGGATTGGAAGGCGTTTTCAAGAGCGGAATAGTCTTCACAGTCAACAAAGCCGACATCGATCCCGTGGCGAGGGAGTTCCTCATTCAGGAGCACCCGGGTGCCCCCATATAGGTCCGGAATCGAGATGAGATTATCTCCTTTCTTCAGAACCGAGAGGACAGTTGCCGCTATGGCTGCCATTCCCGAGGAGAATGCCAGACATCCGTCGCCACCTTCGAGCGCCGCGAGCTTCTCCTCTGTAGCCTCAATTGTGGGATTGGACAATCTCGTGTATACGTACTTACTTTGCCACTCCGGGTAGTAGAATGTGGATGTCTGATATATCGGCGTCACAAGGGAGCCCGTTGGTTCCTTTGTTTCTCCGGCGTGCACACAAATCGTGGAATGCCCTGACATCGTATTCCCTGCGGACTCGAATGGGATGTCGATAGAAAAACCTAGTGAATCAGTCGAGCAGGCCTTCGTGCCTTAGGAGCAGCCTCTTCAGCCTCACCCCTCCACCGTAGTTGCCAATCGATCCGTTGCTCCTGATGACCCTGTGGCAGGGAATCACGATCGGTGTGCGGTTCTTCGCGACCGCATTTCCCACCGCCCTGTATGCCCTCCGTCGTCCGACAGTCTCGGCTATCTGCTTGTAACTCCTCACCTCTCCCACCGGGATCTTCATCACCGCCTTCAGAACATCTCTTTCGAAGTCGGTGTAGCCAGAGAAGTCAAGCTTCAGCCTGCTGAAATCAGCATCATCACCGTTGAAGTAGTCACGGAGAAGCTCTTTCGCCTCGTCGAGGAGTTCCGAGCCTTCGCTCTTGGCGAATGGATCGCCATCGAGCAATATCTCATAGAGACCTTGATTGCTTTCGAACAACTGGAGACAGACATGGGGTGTGAAGAAAATCTTAGTTTTCATCTCCAACCCGAATACGGGGTTGCGCATAAGGAACTTTGCCAATGTATAGTC
>JBHIFJ010000059.1:0-6031 GCA_046761045.1 Thermoplasmata archaeon | reverse complement strand
TCTCACATGAGTACCTCGGTCAAGACGACAACCAAGGCTCAGACAACCAATACACCCAACAAGAATGCCAACAATGCCAACACCATGGCCACCTTCGATAGTCGAGAAGACATTGTGGGATTTCTGAAGACACTGACCGCGGAAACCAAGAAAACGGCATCTGCCACCAGAACCGACCACAGATAGAAGCGTCCGAGCACCCCCAAGTGAAAGACAATCAGGCTGACGACGACTGCTGCTGCGTAGAACAGCTGTGCAATATACGCGGAATTCCTGACCCCAACAGACATCGGTAGGGTAGTCCTGTTCCTGTCACCCCTGACATCTTCGATGTCCTTCGTGATCTCCCTTCCCAGTGTTGCGAGAAAGGCCATAACTGATAGGGCCGCCACTCTTGCGAGGATCTTGGCGTCACCTTCATATACCGCGAGACCGCCAAAAAGAAAGAGAAGGGCAACCAGCCAGCTTATCTGCAGATTGCCGAGAAAGCCTCTCCTTTTCAGCCTCCTCTCATAGCTGGCCATGACTGCCCCGCTGATGAGCACGACGAGGAACGATTCGACACCAACGAGGAGCGCCAGCACAAAGGTGGGAAGGAAGAGAATGATGGCATAGGTCATCGCATTGCGACGCGCTATGAGCCCCGATGGTATCGGTCGCTCAGGATGATTGATTCTGTCCACTTCATAATCGAAGTAGTCGTTCAATGTGTTGCCGGCTCCTACGAAAAGGAAGACAACGAGGGACGCCAATAGTAAGTCAATCAGCCTTCCCAGTTCGAGGACAGAATAGCCGACAGCCACAAGGCCGGCTATCACCACAGCAGCACTCGCTATCAGGCAGTTCGCGGGCCTGATAATCGTGACATACACTTTCGATGACATCCATCACCAACAGACCGGCTCAACCTCTTTGAATCGACGGTCGTTTCATCTCTCCCAAGTGTATCCTCTCCTTCTTGCCCGTTGCGAGGACAAGCTTGCTTATCTCCACCTCATCATCCTCAATCTTGATTATGTTGAAGGAATTCGGAATAGCCGTCCGCTCACAGGACACTGTCCCAGCCGTCGATATGGTCATTCCGCTGAGGTTCCATGCCCACGGAGTGTGCTTATGACCTGTGAGGACCAGTGGAATGCCGAAATCGAAGAGCCTAGTCAGCACCTCGCCTGAGTCAACAAGAACGTTTCTTTCTCTTCCGGTGTTCGGCACGGGAACGAGATGATGATGGAGAAACACGATGGGCAGACAATCTTGACCTGCATCTTCGAGCTGCCTTCCCAGCCAGTCGACCTGGTCCCTTCCGACATGCCCCTCATCGATATCTGGTTCTGAGCTGTCGAGTCCCGCCAAAAGAAGGTGTTCGTGTTCCTGCACAAATATCCTTGAGGGCCTCTTCCACAGCCTTTCGAAGACCTTGAACCCTTCATGCCGAGCGTCGTGATTTCCAGGGACAGTGTACCAGGGTTCATCGAGCTTGTCAAGATAGTGAAGGGCTTGCTCGAACTCGTTCTCAAGACCCCAGTCCGTGAGGTCCCCGGTCACAAGAGTCACATCTGGATTGAGTTTTCTAACCGAGGCAATGGCTTTCCGGAGAGAATCCTCCTTGAACATCCAGCTCCTCCCGCAGTGCAAGTCCGATATGTGTGCGATAATCATCCCGCATCGATTACCGATATCCTCTGATATAGTTTTCGACTCCAGCATCGGACAGGTCTGCGGGCAGGTTTATAATGCCGACCTGCCATATTCCGGCTCGGGTTTGTCACATGCTCAAGAGTCCTGAAGAATACAGAGAGAGCCTCAAGAAGATGAGACCGAACGTGTACAAGTTCGGGGAGCTCATCAAAGATGTCACGACCCATCCGGCGACAAGGAGGACGATTGAGAGCCACGCCAGAATCTACGCTCTGGCATCGAATCCGAAATACGAGGACCTGCTCACAACTGCTTCCTTCCTGACGGGAGAGAGGGTCTCGAGGTACCTCTCCATCATGAGAAGTGCTGACGACGTGATTGCCAACACGAGGATCAAGCGCCTGCTTTTCAACGTGACAGGAACATGCACCGGTGGCAGGTGCGGGGGCTGGAATGGCATCAATGCAATGTGGCCAACAACCTACGAGCTGGATGAGAAGAAGGGGACAGGCTATCACAATAGATTGAGGGGATGGTTGGCGGAGGCTCAGAAGAATGACATCACCATATCTGTTGCGCTGACTGACCCGAAGGGGAATAGAACCCTCAAACCGTCCCAGCAGGGTGACCCAGATATGAATCTCAGGATGGTTGAGCGGAGGGATGACGGCATCGTCGTCCGCGGGGCAAAAATCATGATTTGTGGAATCGCAGCTGCGAATGAGATATTCGTGATGCCAGGCATGGCATACGGAGAGGCGGACGAGGACTATGCGATATCATTTGCCGTTCAGAGAGATGCCGAGGGCATAACCTGCGTTGAGACCACCCATCCAGGCGACAGGAGAGAGCTGGAAGAGGGTTTCGACAGTCCTGTTGACTGCGGAATCACCCAGTCATATGTCCTTTTCGAAGATGTCTTCATACCCGAGGAAAGAGTGTTCCTGGCGGGGGACTATGAGGCAACTCTGTCAGCGGTCATGAATTTCATCGCACCTTACCGGGCCTGCATGGGTGGATGCGTTGCAGGACAGGGAGACGTAATGGTTGGCGCCTCCATTCTAATTGCATGGGCGAACGGGTTGTCTGAGAAGGTCTTCAGAGAAAAGCTGACGCAGATGGTCATCAACAACGAGACCACATTTGGAATGGGCGTGGCGGCGGCCGCGATGGGAGAGGCTCATCCTTCGGGGGTCTGGAGGATCAACCAATTGTTGGCGAACGTAAATAAGCTTCACATCGCCACGCTGCCATATGAGACCAAGAGACTGGCACAGGAGATAGGGGGAGGCATTGCCGAGACAGGCTGCATTCCTTCCTACAGAGACTTCACGAACCCCGACTATGGCGACATGGTCAAGAAATACCTGAAGGCGGCGGCCCCCGCGGAAGCGAGGGTGAGGGTTGCAAGGCTAATAGAATGGCTCACCCTGGGCGCTGGAATCCCAGGCTGCATGCATGGCGGTGGCTCACCCGACGGCGCGAAGCTCGTGATACAGAGAACCGCTGAATTCACCAGGTGCGTTGAGCTGGCCAGAGAGCTGGCGGGCATCGAAGAGGACCAGATCTTCCCACCAGACAGGGACTAGTCGCCATATGGTATCAGACAGAGGAAGCTGAGAGTCTGATCACCATCGTTGACAAACTGGTGTACGATGTTGGCGGGGAGGAATACCACATCACCGCTCGCCAGGCTCTCCTCCCTGTCTTCGACCGCGAGCGTTCCCGCACCTTCCAGGACAAAGACCTCGTGTTCGAAGTCGTGACTGTGACGGGGTGTGTGACCACCTGGACTGATTTCGAACCGGCGCATGGCGAAATGCTCGGCGCCATCATCCTTGGTTACGAGCCACCTGATCCTCACATCCTTGGCTCCCTTGTCCTCGACATCCTTTTGCTCAATTTCCGCGTAATGCAAGTGCTTCATCGTCTCACCCTTGGAAGAGGGATTGCCCGCACCACAAAAAACCCTTGCGTCATGGAGCTATCTCGTTTCCTCCGATGAACCCTGATTGTCCAAGAGGAAGTTGACGATGTCCACACACGACGCAGAAAGATACCTTTGCCTTCCGAGGGAGAGCTTCTCAGCGTACCTTAGAACGAACTTCTCCTCCTTCTTTGGAATACCCACCTGATCACCGACGACGAAGAGGACAGGCTCTGCAAATGTGCAATCGAATATGCTCTTTCCTTTTTCCTCGAGAACGAAGATTCCATAACCCTCCTCGTGTTTTCTCTTCACGAGTGCCTGAAGGGACTCCCGCTCGACGGTGATTCCCGGATGTACACCCCCTCCGAGAACCTTTCTGAGGATTCCTTCCCACGATCTCTCATCAATCCTCGTGCCTTTGAGGTTTCCACCATCGATCCTCAGATGGAGTGGCGATCTCGGTGGCCCGCCGAGGATTGCGTGGAAAACGACGTCTCTCCTCAGAGCATGAGATCTGAACAGCGCCGTCAAGATGCACTGATATACAACGTCGAGCCTTCCACCCTCTCTGAGCGATCGAAAATCGCCATCTGTTCTGCCCTTTCGGCTGTAGAGGAGGAACTCGTACAAGCGATCGCCCTCAGGTCCTGAGCAAGAGGAGGTCGAGCGCGGGGAGGGGGATTCGAACCCCCGAGCGCAGAGCGCACTGGATTAGCAATCCAGCGCCTTACCAGGCTGGGCCATCCCCGCCTGTTTTTCCATATATCTTGCGTCCTTAAACCTTTTCGCTCAGCGATGAGTCAACGACACGTTGCAATCTGCTGTAGACGCAGCCGCAGTAGTCCTGCCTGTAGAGATTGTGCTGGCGACTCATCTCGACGCTCTTCCTAAAACCATCTCCCTTCTTAAGGTCCAAGGGGAGAAACGGAACTCCAATCGCCCTCCCGACCTTCTCACCGATGTCATTTATGACTCCTGAGTCCTTGTGGGGGCTAATCGTGAGTGTTGTGGAAAAGACATCAAAGCCTTCATCGCCAGCCCGCCACGAGGTCTCCTCAAGCCGCAGTCTGTAGCATATCCTGCACCGTTGCCCGCCCTCGGGGTCGTCTTCGTGTCCCTTGACCCTAGACTCCCATTCTTCGACGCTATATTCGCCTTCGATTAGCCCGACGCCAGCAATTGAGCTGAACCTCCTAGCCTCAGCAACCCTGGCGTCGTACTCCTCCCGGGGCTGTATGTTTGGGTTGTAGAAGAAGCAGGTGATGTCGTACTCCTTTCTGAGGATCTCAATCGACCAAGTTGAACAGGGAGCACAGCACGTATGCAGAAGCAGTCGCACATGACGCCGAGAACCCTGATGGGATTTCAACCTTACGACTCCTTAAATACTTCCTCTGTTCTGCCACCGATTCAACAAGGTGATAGATTGGGTTCAGACCATCCAGGCCTAGGCGAGAATATGAGCAATGCATACACCGAGATTCTGGAGAAAATCGGCAACTTCCTGAGGACCGGGAGCGAAACCACGGGTCTCTACCAGGATGTTTGTGACATCCTCCATTCGAATTTCGACCATTACACCTGGGTCGGAATCTACGTGGTTGAGGGCGACGACCTAGTCCTGAAGGCGTATCAGGGTCCGAACGCGACGGAGCATACGAAGATTGCGATAGGCGAGGGGATATGCGGCCTTGCCGCACAAACCGCAGAGACTGTGATTGTTCCTGACGTTTCAAAGAACCCAGCCTATCTCGAATGTTTTCCAAGTACCAGGGCTGAAATCGTTGTTCCTATCAAGTACATAGACGATGTTTTTGGGGAGATTGACATAGACAGCGACACTCCGGACCCTTTCACGGATGAGGACGAGAAGTTCCTACGCATGGTCGCGGACCAACTGGCCGCCATCGTGAAGAAACTCAGGACCTAGCCTTTTGGAGGACTGCGCCGTACCCGGGCTCTTCATACTCCAAGAACTCCTTGACCCTCCATCCACCCTTTTCACAGACCTCTTCCATCTCCCTGGGGGTGACCGTTAGGAGATAGAACCACGAAGACATCTCATGTTCACTCTTCGCCCTGATTCTCACCTCCCCAGCGGGTCTGCCTCTCCTGCGGTTCATCTCATGATACTCAAGATGTGCCTTCTCCCGAGTCAGGGTGTAGTTCCTTGAGTCCGTAAGGACGGTTCCTTCTTCCTCGGTGATTTTATGCAATCTCCTCAGAAAGTCAATCGTGTCTTCGAGTCTTCCCGCAAGGCCAAAGCCATTCCCGAGCAAGACCACGGCATCGAAGCTGACACCGTTGAAGGGCAGGCTATGAATCTCGGCCTGCACCAGATTCTCCACCCCCCTCCTCCTGCAGAGTTCGATCGCAAGCGGGGAGGAATCGAGACCCGTTACATCGAATCCCTCATCCTGCAGCCAGAGGGAGTGTCTTCCCGCACCGCAGCCGACATCTAGT
>JBHIFJ010000058.1:0-6831 GCA_046761045.1 Thermoplasmata archaeon | reverse complement strand
ATGTCAGCAAGCCTCTCTTGCCTCATCCATCCGCACCCCGCTCGATTCCATCTTCCGTGTGTACAGATTACTGTGCCTGAGGAGCGCCTCAACCACAAGAGGTCCAGATTCGATGAAAGAGAGGCAGGGATACGAAGAGAGTTCGTTGTCATCTTCGGTTTGGAATCGTGCGCTGGATCACTCCAAGAAGCGGCTAATGGACGAGTTCATAGCTAGGGGTCACAAATGGTTCTGGCGTGAGTATGACCTACAGTCCTACCTCTATCACGTCATGATCGATGATGACACATGCAAGAAGGCGTTCGTGAGGGATGGAGCCTGCCTAGTCAGGAGGGAGCATCATCTCATAGACAAGGACAATAAGCCCTTGTTGACCTTGGACATCGCAGTCTTGGATCCGTCTCCTTCTCATGCTCCACACGGAGAGTATAATCGCACATGGCCGATAAGAGAACTCATTCAGCTCAAATACCCGAGAGAGTTCAAGACGGGTCTCACGCAACCTGATGACCTCCCTGATGACTGCTTCAGGAACGACCCCGAGAGATACGAGCGCAGGTGCAGAACGAGGTTCAAGAGAAAGGTAGAGATGGACTACGGACTCTTTTCGAAACATCTGAAGAATGCAATCAACCTCTCGGATTCTGCCTCCTGCCACATGGTCTATTTCGATATAACTCAGAAGCGGTACCTTCACACTAGAGGGGACATCGAGAAGATTCTGGGGCATCCTTCCAGAACGAACCTCGAAGAAGTGAGCGGAAGGAAGCTAGATTTCAGACATGTCTGGTTGGCGGAAGATGGGGCGGAATACAGAATCTTATAGAGGGCGGGATTTGAGTCTCTCTGTGACCCGCTGTTCACTGTTGCTTGCTCCCTGACGGAGGAGACAAAAAGATGGGAGAAAGAAGGACCTAGCCGAAAGCCAGACAAAGAGGTTGCATGCTAAGCTCAGTTCAATGGCGAGAGCTTCCTCGCCCTCGCATATGAATAGTTCTACTGAGGTGTTTCCGTGAGGCGATTTGAGGATTTGGACTATCGAACCGCGCCTGCACAGCTTTTGGAGCTGCTTGAGAGCCGCTACTACTGGGACATAGGGAAGTTGGTGGTCGCAATTGCCTACCCAGTCTCTAGAGTTGCTCTCTTCCTCTTACAACCAGATCTACCTGAGTGGCTGCCGTTAACTTCGCTTTTCGATCTGCCATCCATCGGGAGTATGTTGATCTCAGCCTTGATTGCCTATCTTCAATGGAAGAACATAGAACGCTTTCGGTATCAGATCCTACCAAAAGCTGAGAGTGTGGCATTCAGCCATGGCAAGAGACGCAAGCGCTGAGTCTTCTCAGAGTCTCAGACGGGCTTATCCAAGTGGCTTGATTCCTCACAGGGCAAAGGCCCATGTCAATCCCGAGTTCACTCCCGCGAAGGGAAGAGATTTCACCAGTCCAACTTTGTGTGCGTGCCTGACGAGCATGCCTATCACTTCATGGCGAAATCACAGCTACTGCAGGCCTCACTTCAAAGACTTGTAGATCCTACCAGCAACCATCCAGAAGAAGCCCGGAATTCATGTGGTCGTGTTCGCCATAAGATAGATGGCGTTCCTGTAGAGCGGCGTCCTCAGATCGCGAAGGAAATCCCGTATGAATCTCATAAGCCCTCCTCTGTCCCGCAGTCACGAGCGGGCCTCTCAAGTGCGAGCCATTCTCACCGTGATGGCATGAATCTGATGATTCTGGAATATTCCTACATGGTGAGGCAAGACCGAACATGGATGCGTTTTCAGACACGTCTAACTTCGGCCCTCTTCGTTCCCGGCTCTCCGAAACTCCCATCGGTTCCCTCAAGCAATCCAAGACTTCGTTCCTTCCCATGTCAGGAAATGTTTCCTACGCTACTCGGAGTGCTTGCCGAAAATGACCAACGACCCTGTCCTGCACGAAGAAAACGCGGGGAGGGCGCTTGGGAGGATGTCGATCCCGCGGGTCTCTTTCCCCACCCAAGCGATACTAGACTCGGTATCTTTAAATAAACGGTTAAAATAAAGTGGAAACTGGGATGAGATCATGGAGAGGAATTCTGAACCACCGCGGAGCCGAGATCGAGTTCCTATGTCCAGCAAGCTCCTCGGCCCGGAATTCTTGCAGAGATTGATTGCGCCAGGGAATCACATTGCAGTGGTGGACCTTTCAGACGGAAGTGTGTACGCGGCGGTCCTAAGGAAGGCGTTATCGAATCTAGATGTGCGGTCCTTCGCGCCCTTTTGTTTCCGCCGGCACGCAGATGCTCTCCAAAAGTTCCTACCAACGTCCTTCATGTCCGCAGTCTCCCTGCATGATAAGAGTTATGTGCGAAACAGGGAATTGGACGTCGCCGCCCTGCAATCTTTCGCCAAGGAGCGGGCTGACGAGGGCAAGCGGGCCGGAAAGGTGATGCTTGGCATCTTCCCGCTCACCTCAAAGTCTGTGTTTCAGCTCAAGAATCCCAGCGATTACGCGCTAGTGGCGGAGCCATGGACAACTGATTTCTTGTGCGAGGTTCAAGGTGTCGCCATTTGTGTTTACAGCCTAAGCGAGCTGGACCGCCTCGGCGCGACATATGAACACGTCCGCTGTTTCCTCCTGGCAATCCTCGCACACACTCATGTCGTGGCTGTCATGGAAGGCGAAAGAATCCTCCCACCACCGTATTCCATAGGGGCAATTCTCGACCGGTTCGACCCTGACATCGTACCAACGGAAGTCCTGAGGAGGCTCGATGAGGATACATTGAGGCACTTCAATGAGCGTGTCGACCTCCTCGCATCGGAGAGGAGGGGGCAGGCGGAAATGGTCCTGGACAAGAATCCCGATGTGGTCACACAAAATCCGGGGAGGGTGGTCGCAATACTGCTCCCCGAGCAATCGATCGCGGGTATCGGTGATACACCCGGTGAGGCGCTAGCACAATCCATAGAAAACTATGGTTCGAGGCGATTCGTTTTCGTCCGCATACCGCCAGCGCATCCATATGCTGCCTTCTGAGGATGATGTCGTGCCTCACGGTAAGCTGGTATACGAGGGTCAGGGTCTTTCCCTGGACATTCTTATCACTCTCAATCACCGGAAAAGGGAGGTGCAGGCAACCGCACGGATAGACACGGGTTGCACACCCGCAGCCCTCCTAGCACGGGAGGTGGGAGAGGATTGGGGCGAACCTGTTGGAGAAGATGAAGTGAATCTCGCGGATGGGAGGTCCGCTCCTGTCGATGTGTATCTTGCCTACCTTCGGCTGCCAAACCAGCCCCGTGCGAAACGTCCCAAGGAGGTGATGCGTTTCAAGCAGTATTGCCCGGGGCAGGAATCTCTACTGGGTCTGGGGTGGTTGCAGGATTTCGAGGTTTGCCTTGAGGCGGGAACTACCTTGCGGCTGTACGGACTGGCAACTAGAGACTGAGGCACCAAGTGAGAACCAGCCCTTAGGAGGGCATTGTCGTGCTCATTTTCCATCCGTTCCGGAGCACCAATAGCGCCAAAAGGAGAAAAGATACGGCGAGCTTTCCGGGTTTTGGAATGGACCTGATCTTGCGCAGGAGACAAGGAGATGGCGGGGAAACGCCCTGAGAGTATTCTTGAGAGGATTCACGCAATAGACTGCGTATGAGCGCTCAGTCTCTGCATGCGCGCATCCCGATCGTTGGAGGAAGTCCAGATGAAGGAATCGGCCTGTATCCCGGGTTCACGCGGGGCATGAAGACGAGCATGCCTATGATCAGAGAGAAGAGAAGAGCGACGCTCCAGGACGCGAATATCCCGAAGGCTCCGAAGAAGAGGGCGAAGAGCACGGGAAGGGCCACCCTCATCCCGCTGATGAGGCTTCCCGCCAGAACGAACTTGGCGTTTCGACGCGCGACGAAGACCTGATTCATGAGAGGGAAGAGGGCGAAGACCACTGAGAAGAGGATGAAGGAAGCGAAGAATATCCAGTTCTCGCGGATGAAGAGCAGAGCGGGGGACCATATCTCCAGGCCCATGAGGAAGACGAATGATATGACTATGGCTGCGGCGCCGCTAAGTCTCTACAGGAAAAATGGCGTCCTTCATTATCGAGTGCGTCAGAATTAGCGCACATTCGGAGAAGATTGGGAAGAGGCTATCGACGAGAAGAGGCGAGATCGTTCATCAGCGACATTTCATGACGATCGATGCTGTCACTAGTCGATGCCCACTGCCCAGACAATGTCCGCTTCGACCCTCACCCAGTATCCGAGCCCAGCCTGAAGCATCTCTCCATCTCCGAGCACTCTAAGATGATATGGGGATGAGGGATCGTATCCCTCTACGCGTATCGCTCCCGTATCCATCTTGAGGTCGTATGCCGGGTGGGAGGCATTGAAGGAAGGAAATGAAACCAGATTCCATCCCTCGTACAGATATATCGTGGTCTGTGAGGGAACGGCTCCCGCGACGGTGAGGTTACTGTTCCGCGTGACGTCCACCCACAATCCCTTGGTGTGGTTCACATTCCACAGTCCTCTCCTGTATCCCTTGTGTTTCATGTACCACTTCCATTCCTGAGAAGAGGAGTCGTAGTGCCACGCCCTGTCGTACTTCACTGTTTGAAGAACAGTTTCCATGCTCTCGTCAGACTGAATGAGCGGAATAGAGACGAGGTTCGGACCTGGAGAGAGCGGGCGGG
This sequence comes from Thermoplasmata archaeon, assembly GCA_046761045.1. GTDB lineage: Archaea > Thermoplasmatota > Thermoplasmata > RBG-16-68-12 > JAGMCJ01 > JAGMCJ01. Next base: position 2,154 of record JBHIFJ010000058.1, on the reverse strand, counting down.
TGAACTTGGCGACCTGAATTAAAGTGCAAGAGGAGTTGTTCATCGCATTCGCGGCGCACACATAGTAGAAGTAGTTGCTTGGATCACCTTCACCAGCCTCGAGGTCCACATACATAGAACTCCCGTTGGGAACAGACTGGAGAAGCCCATATCCTATGCCCTTCGAATCGTATTCTTCCCCTCTGAACAGGTCATACCTGACAACGCTATTGGATCCCATACCGTCATCTGCCGACAGGTCCCAAGTGAGGGTCACGTCTTGGTAACTCAGTCCACTCAAGCGTGCGTTCAGGTTCGTCGGTGGTCTCGGATCTGAGGAGGGAAGGACCTCGATGGACTTGCAGGCTAGGTTGTTCGTCTCATCGAATTCTGCTATCGAATCGTCAGGATCGGCCTGGACACATATTTCATGACTACCTGGAGGTGCGGCAATCCAATTCGTGCTGAAGTTCGCGTGACCTTCAGGCGGGATAAGGGACACGAATCCATCTGGACCTATCACGGCTCCAGAAGGGGGATGCCCATCGTAGAATCTTGCATAGACATTCCACGCATTTACACCGCCGATGTTGTGAATAGTCGCGTTGATGATTGCTGCAGTGCCGTTCGTCAATGAGCCCGACGGAGTGATGCTGACGTCCGTTGAGAAAAGTGCCAAGTCCGGTTCAGGTGGCGGAGCCGTTCTGGCGTACATGAGATTGGAGGGATCGCCACTCTCATAGCCATAGCTGATGTGCGGTCTGTTCAAAGAGTCCAGAGCAATGGACGGACTGGTGACACTCCTTCCAGTTGCTGGGTCCACAACTTCCTCGGCCCATGACGTGTCATTCTTGGTGATGTAAAGGAGTGCTCCCCATGTTGCAGGTCTATAAGCGATTTGAGGCTTTCCATCCGAGTCCATCGTAAGGGAGACGTAACTGCCTAGGCTTCTGCTGTCCATTCTGACGATCTCGATTTCCCATTCTGTTCCGATTCTGACGGCATGCTTTAGGCAAGCCGTCGTGTAGTCATAGTACGCGACGTGGGGATTGTCGTTTGAGTCGAGAGCCAGAGAATTGTCCACTCCTGTTGAGTTTCCGGTTTCCACGAAGCCTCTTGTCCAGTTAGACCCAGTCCAGCGGGCGTACTTGACGTGACCGTTGCCCGAGTCGTAGTAGCTCACGTGCGGTCTGTCGTTCGAATCTAGTGCCAACGTAACGAACATCCCGAAGTCGCCAGCTGAGTCGACGGTTTCGACTGCCCATCCAGTTCCATTCCAATAGGCGTACTTGAGGTCATGATTAGTTCCATCGCCGTATGCTATGTGAGGATTGTCGTTGGAATCAACATCGATTGAAGTGTGTCCACCGACCCATCCCTCGCTGTCTATCACTTGGACCCTCCATGTGCTTCCATTCCAATGGGCGTACTTGAGGTCACCGTTATCCTTGTCGAAGTAGCTGATGTGAGGATGGTCGCTGGAATCGAGAGACAAGGACGCGAAGTGCCCAACGCTGAAGTTGGAATCCACAACTTGGATGTTCCAGCTGATTCCAGTCCAATACGAGTACTTGAGAGCGCCGTGACTGTGATACGCTATGTGCGGTTGATCCACGGAATCGATTTCCAGAGAACTCGGATTTCCGCTGTAGTCTTGTGGATCAACGGTCTCGATGGACCATACGTGGTCGGCTTTACCTGCATCGGGAAAGATGGAAAGGAAGGAGAAGAGGACCACAGCACATAGTACAAGGACATAAACGATCCTTCTTCCGATGTGTCTCTTGGTGATTCGCATTGTACTTTGATCCTCCATAATATCCCTCTTGCCCTAATCATATGTTGGGTGCCTTATCAACCTTGCGCGAAAGATGGCAGGTACGTCAGTGAACTACCACACCCTAAAGGGTGTGGCATCCTGAGAGGGTCAGCTGGCGAAGGCGTCCAGAGTCGACTGTACATCCCTCTCCATGGTGGCGACGGGAGACGGCCTTCGGATCGATGGCCTGGAGCGTCTCCCCATGCCCTGAGACTCCAGGATGTAGTGCTCTATCACGTCAGCGGTCACCGAGGCCACCGATTCGCAAGGTGGCACCTCCAGAAAGGCATGCACATGGTCTGGCATCACCTCCAGGGCGTGCAGCCGCATTCCCTCCTTCCGGGCGAAGGCCCTGC
>JBHIFJ010000057.1:0-6852 GCA_046761045.1 Thermoplasmata archaeon | reverse complement strand
TTTAAATGTTCCTTCAGGGCTGCATTTCTGGCGATTGACCAGTGCTCATTGCGTCCCGACAAAATATTTATAGTTTAGGTAACATGACTTTTATCAAATTTCTGTGAGGAGGAGGACATGACAGAATCATCTCAAAGTTGGCTTCCCGTTAGAGCTTTTCTTCTCTCCTTTCTGCTTCTGACCTCAGCTGTGATGATCGTATACTCATCAAGTGGAGACATTGACGAGAAGGTCGAAGTCCCCCTCGACCAGGGAGTACGAGAGATTCTCACGGCGGTGGGCAATGAAGAAGTCATGGGGTTCGCAACGGAACCGTGGGAGACGGGGACAAGACGCGTGGCAGTAATGACAACCAGGCTGGACACACTTCTGGATTTCCTTTCGGAAAACAAGATTCTCACGGACAGACCAGGTTCCATAGGGAACTCTCATGAACTTAGTGTGAAGATTCTCGAAGTGCCCGCATCGCTCATCTCGGAAATCGAGGGCTTGGAGGGCGTTGTTGGTGTTTCAGAGTATGCCGAGCCAAGCCCTCCGATGGGCAGTGGCGGAGACACACCCGCTCCTTCGCTAGAAATCGTGAACGAAAGACATGGCATCGATTCGGCTAGAGGAAAGGGCTTCACAGGCAAGAACGTGAAGATTGCTATTCCGGACTATGGTGTGGACTTTGCGAATCTCGATCTCCTCGGCACACAGGCACGAGACACAAGCACCTTCTCCACAACTGACGAATCAGTCGTCGATTCTGCAGTCGACGGCCAAGACAACGCCACTCTACCCCACAGAAGAATCATTCCAGGAACGGAGAACTTGTTCCTCAACGGAACTCCGATGTCCGGTTATTCGATTGACCATGAGACTGGACACATAACATTCTCCCCTGCTTTGAGCACAGGTGATGTGGTCACAGCATCGTACGACTACTACTCCCCTTACTACGGATGGCCCATTGTCTACGACCCGATGTCCGTTTCCACCTATATGAGCACGAAATACCCAGATGACACATGGTTCGTCAATGCAACCCAAAACGGCACTGACCTGTTCCCGGTGAGGCACAGAATCAGGATCGATGGAAAGAACGATTTCGCGGACCAGGAGATGTGGGGAAGTGATGATGAGGGTGAGGTGAAATATCAACCACCCTTTGGTGGCCAGACTACCGACTTCGACCTGAAAGACCTCTACGTCACACGCGACAAGGACTTCTGGTACTTTGGATTCCATACTAGTATGGGAACACTCAACAAGACATATGGACTCTACATAGATGTTGACAATGCTACATCTGGATCACAGTATGACCCCATTGGGAACCAAATCGACACAAACGCATCGCATTCGAACTACATCGTGGATACGGAGTTCAGTCCGAATGGAAACCTGATTGCGACAGCTTCCAGGGACAAGATGGCAAAGATATGGAGCAAGGATGGTGATTTACTCTTTGACCTCTTCGGACATCTCTCTGCACCACATTCAGTTGCATGGTCACCTGATAGCAGTGTGCTGGCGACAGCCGAGACCAATTCTGTGAGGATCTGGGACCCTGGCAGCGGGATTCAGACGATGGAGATACCCATACCGGAGAGCACTGTCGCCGGCTCGAGAGCCCTGCTGAGTTTCAGCCAGAATGGAACATGGATCGCTGTGGGTGGGGGGATTACAGACAAGGTCTACATACTGGACCTGAATGACGGAAGCGTGGTCGGATTTCTCAAGCCTGCCAGTGGATTCACCCCCAAATCGGTGGCTTTCAATCCTTCTCCCGCCTACAGTGACGTGATTGCCATCGGCTCGAAAGATAGACGGACCTACATTTACAGGGTGAATGCCACGAACTTGAACAACGCATCCGGCGGGGTGCCGCTCAAGATTCTTGACAGGGCCCCGACGGACCCAGACGGGCACACCCAAATGGTGCAGAGCGTCTGCTGGTCCCCGGACGGCACGAGGCTTGTCACGTCCGCCGCCGAAACGACGTACAACGTCAAGGTCTGGGATGTGTGGGGCACGAATCCGGTGGTAAACCTCACCGGACTCTTTGCAGATGTGAGGAACGTTCACTGGACGGGGGACAAGATCGCAGCGGGTGATCTCGACGGTCTTGTGAAGGTCTGGCAAGAGGTCGGACCATCCTTCACGGAGGTCTTCTCCCAACAGGCCCACGAGGCTCAGATAAACGGCATCTCCCTGTCACCAACAGACAACAGGATGACCACAGTCGCGGACGATACACAATTGAGACTGTGGAATATAGGCACTCAGTCCTTGGAGAGGATCTTCATCCACAAGCTCCCTGACTTTGCCATCTATGCCAACTACACGAGTGTCCTTTGGGGGTTCGACGAGGATGGATTCCCTTGGAGCGAGAATGACACCTTCATGAACGCGACACTCTACGTCTGGAATGGTTCGGCCTGGCACGGTTCGCGGCTAATCGACATAGGCGGCATTCAGAAGTACAAGAGCCTGAAATCAGGTGAAGCAGTCATCAGCGGATTCTTTGAAATGGCGGTACCAAGGAATGCATTGGGCGATCCGCCTGGGTTTGCCGTCGAGCTTTTCAGCGTGGGGAAGAACGGATCTCACCCACATGATTCCGCACCCACAGACATAAATATCCCAAATGGCGTCATCAATTGGCAGAATACGACAAGGTCGCTCTCCAATTTCGTCTACAGAAGAATCCAAATCTACAAGGTGAACCTCTCACCAGAGAATGCCACGAAGTCCGTCTATCACTTCGGAAACCATCCTGGTGAGAATCTCGTCAAGAGGTTCGGAACAATAGGCGTCCTTGTGGTTGACAACCGTACTCAAGGTGTGTACGAGAGAGTGTATGTCGATCTCAACAACGACAAGGTGTTCGATGATGCGGACGTCGTCCTTTATCGAGGAAACGAGGTCGGCTACGTTGACAATTTCAACTCAACTGCCGCCTACAGAGGTGATGTCCAAAACTACAGCACACCTGATGGCGTACCTGACATGTCCGCTGGGATGCTGTATTTCATTTCGGATGGTGTCACTCCGATTCCCTACTCCAATGTGTACTGCGAAAGGAACCTGATCGAGGATTGCATCATTCCCAAGAACGGAGAGCTTGTGGCATTCGCTGGGGAGCTCAGGCTTCAGAAATATCATGGTACTAGAATGGCCTCTGCCATCGTTGGCCAGGGCAAACTCGACACAGACCTAGATAACCCAGACATTGGACAGGTTCTTGGTGTTGCTCCGGATGCGAAGATAATAATGATTCCGAATGCCTTCTCCAACATCTTCGAGTCGTGGTACTTCGCAGTGGAGGGGTATGACGGCATCGGGGACACAGGAGACGAGGCCGATATTGTCGTCAATGGCTTCAATTTCGCCATGATGGTCAATGATGGTTGGGACATGTACAGCAGATTCGCGGACTACGCCACAACTGTCAGGTCCAAGGGAAGCACAGTGTTCGTTGCTGGCGCTGGCAACGACGGCTTCGGCTACGGAACAACGAACTCTCCGGCCTCAGCGCCAGGCGTGATCGCAGTGGGTGTCGCTACTGATTTCACGAGAGACTCCGAACTGTACTCCTCGTACGGTGGAAAGGAAGGATCCAATCCAAAGTGGGGAGACGTGATGCCCTACTCCTCACGGGGACCGACACCCATGGGAATCCCAAAACCAGATATCATAGCAATCGGTGAGGCAAACGTCGACGATCCACTGTGGAGGGTGGACGATGGGAGCAACGCAACCGCCCTCGTGTCAGGAATCTTCGAGGGTTCCGATGTCTCTGCTGCCATAACTGGGGGCGTCCTTGCGCTCATATTTGAGGCCTTCAACTCGAGTCATCAAAGGTTTCCCACAATCGAGGAAGCGAAGGCAATACTGAGGTCTTCAGCCGACGATGTGAACAATGACGTACTCGCACAGGGAGCGGGATTCATGAATGCAAGCCGAGCTGTTGATCTTGCGGCGAAGCTTGGAGGAATCAATGTTGACCAGGATTATTGGGTTCCTGGGAGCTATGGTGGCAGTACGCCGGAAGCGTTTGCGAAACTGATGTTCCCGGGTGAGAGTGACTCGGCCGACCTCACGATAGAGAACACTGACCAGGCATCGCCTGTCACTGTCCAAGCGAGTGATGCCATACTCAGAAAGACAGCCACTTACTACACCGATGGCGTGACCAAGAGGGACATCTGGTACTCAACTGACAGGAGGCTTACCTTCTGGATCAATGAGAGCGGACTCTACAAGATAATCCCACATCCCTTCATCATGAATAACTATACAATAGTGCAGACTCCAATCGACTCCGCTCTGTGGAACTCAGCGGAGCTCCTGAAGGTGACTGCATGGGCAAACTTCACAGAAATCGACACGGACCACGATGGAAAGATTCTCCGCGAATCCATGGATCCGGTAATGATGCTTGAGCTTCGTGACTGGGAGAATCTCGACGGTGTTCCTCCAATGGACTTGGACTATCCGCACACGGTGTGGCAGTCGATCGAAACGAACACCTTCACGCGATGCACCAACATTGCGAATGTCCTGGAGGCCAGCGTTCACGATCCAGCTTCGCGTACACATGATGCGCTACTCTTCATGTTGAGACCTCACCCAAACAAAGATGAGAAGGATCTCTACTGGAGGCTGAAGATTGAATTCTATGAGAGGTTTGACTGGGACTGGCTCTCTGTGGACAGCACCCTCTTCACGGTTCCTGCGGGTGGCTCCTTTGACCTCACCGCCACGGTCAGCCTGCCCCCGGATGTTGGCATAGGTTCCTATGAAGGAGGAATCTATTTGACAGCAAACGGCAACACAACAGTGATACCTGTGCTCATCAACGTCGCTTCAAGGGAGACCCGTTTCACGTTCGGAGGCTTTTCTCCAGTATCCCAGGACCTCTACAACAACACTAGGATGGGCGGAGGCATGGGCGGTGGGTTTGAGGGCGATCTTGAGAAGTCGGGTGACTGGAGATATTTCTTCATCGATGTGCCCTATCAGGGCAAGTTCATGGACCCATTCAACTTCAAGTTCTACATCGATGTGAGCTGGAGCTTCAAACCCACAGACATAAACATCTATGCGTTTGGCAGCGGACCAGCGCCGCCTCGTGGTGACTACGAAGAGAGCAGATATGGCAAGTACACGTTGAGCGAGACGGGGGCTACCGAGGATTCGGACGAGTTCAAGACGGTCACGAATAGCAGCCAGGAGATACTCACTCCCCCGCTCAAGTCGGGTCTGAACGTCATTGCTCTCCGTTGTGTCATGTTCAATGGATCTCTGCCGCAAGAGAATGTCTCCGGCACCGTCGGTTGGGTTGAGATCACTCCAGTCGAACTCAGGAAGGTCACGAACCAACTGGCTGGAGAGGCTCGTCTGAACTTCGTATCGAATTTCGATTGGCCGGGGGGCATGGAAACCAATGCGGTCGGTCCAGCACAAATGGAGAAATTCGACAACGTAGAGATATGGCTTGACAAGAAGGTGGTGGATGAGTATCTCGCCCGAGAAAGGACCTTTGTCGAGGCTCTGGCAGATGGCAACTACACCTACGTTGTTAGGGTCAAGAACGCCCTTATCTTTGACGTTCACATCTGGGGGAAAGACGATTCCCCTGACCTCGATCTGGGCATATTCCTGGATTCCAACGGAAACAGGAAGGCTGAACCAGGCGAGTTCGTGGAGTACGACGCTGACGCAGACGCAGATGAGCATGTCAAATTGAAGGCTCCAAAGGACGGTCAATACCTGGTCAAGGTCCTCGGTTTCGATACGAGAGAGCCAGGTCACTTCGACATCGAGATAAGCGTTACGATAGCTGGCGTCGAAGGCTACAAGATGGTTGATGCACCGCAAGGACCCATTACGGCGAACACGGTACTGAGCTTCGGCATGACATGGGAATTCAAGGGCGATGCTGAAGACAGGGACTATGGAGGCGTGCTCACGCTCGGCCCACCAGGAGCGCCAGAAGCCATACTGATTCCGGTGACGATAACCCTCGACCGAGAATCGCCAGCAATAGAGAACCTCGTGATTGCCAGCGGAGGAAAGCAGGTGAACTACTTGGACAATAGGACGACCAACCAAGTGAAGCCAGAGTTCTCGGTTTCGGTAACTGACCTAAAGCGAGGTGAGCTTGCGCCAGAACTGTGCAAGGCCTACTTCGACGGGGTCGACGTCACACCTTGGAGCACGATATACATCAGCTTTGACAGAGACGCGGAGGGCGTCTACGGGTATTGGGCGGGGGAAATTGTCTACTCGCCAATTGCCCCAATCTCCGAGGGGGTGCACAACATCACATTTGTCGCCGGGGACTTGGCGGGCAACAAGAACATCAAGGACTTCATCATCGTGATAGACACGCAGTCGCCGCCTCTCGTCCTCGATCAGGCAGCCGTCGTCTATACCACAAGCGATGTGAGGAAGATTAGCGGGACGACAGAGCCAGCCGCGACTGTGTTCATCAGATCCGAGAACCTGACCGCTGACGAGAACGGACGATTCAAGACGACGGTATCGCTTGTTAATGGTACGAACGTCATTCCAGTGAAGGTAGTCGATTGGTTTGGCATGGGGGCATCTGGCAACCTTGTATCAGCGAATGACAACCTCGTGACAATCGAAATCGTGCATGACCCAGTCCCCCCAACCATTGAGCGAATAGACTTCCTGTCAATCACAAACGAGGAGTTTGCAGCAATTGGTGGCCTCGTGGACGACTTCGTGTCACTCTCCCCAGAAGAGCGGCTGGACATGACCATGCTCTCCCTTCAAGTGTATGGCGTGGACGTCCCCGTCCAGAGCGACGGCTCCTTCCTCGCCGTGGTTCCTCTC
>JBHIFJ010000056.1:0-6978 GCA_046761045.1 Thermoplasmata archaeon | reverse complement strand
TCACCAGTTGTCAAAGAAGGTCTCCATCAGGTCCCCTGCCGGACCGGAGAGTGCGTGTGAGGTTCTCCTCCTCCTCTTCCTCTTCTTGTAGGGAGACTCAATGTCTCCTTGAACGATTTCGGAACCGAGGCGGAAGAATCGATACGAGAGATACGCGAGCCCCACGCCTCCGACCACAGCGATATAGCTCACCTCGGATTCGAGTAGAAGCCCGAAGTACAGACCGAGACTGGCCAAAAGTCCTCCAATGGCTGAACCTCCCGTCGCCACGAGGCCTTGAAACAAAGGGTCTCCTGGTGCTCTCCCTGAAAGAGTCTTGCCTGTGACGCCGTCAACTGTGACGAAATAGGACCTCTCCCGGTAGTTGTACCTCACCATCCAGATCGGATAGTACACGAGGAGAAAGCTGTTCGGGATGACGTGGATTTTCTCGAAGGTCACTCGAGTAAGTCTGACTGTCTCCCTCGCCATTTCGCGGATGGCCTCCTCCCCCTGATGTTGCGCATCTGTCCTGGAGGTTGTCACCTCGAAGGTGGGTACGTCGTCCTGCTTCGAGATGACCTCGCCGCTCAGGTTTCTCAGCGACTCGATGCCGATGTCGCCAGAATCACAAGCGATGTTCGTCCACGTGTAGTCCTGAAGAATCATCCTCTCCTTGTGTTCCTTGTACTCGGTGTAATGGCCCTTGCTCGTCCTGCGTCTGTGCACTACATATCCGCATATCCATCCCGCCGCACGAGCATTCAGTTTCCAAAAAGGGACGTACACAGGATATACTTCCCTGACTTTCCCGACCTTGTCGAGATCTCTTGCCTTCAGCCCCTCATTGAACCATTCTGCCACTGTCCTGAGGACGGCATGTCTGTCCATGACGTTCTTGTAGACTATGCTCCGCACGCCGTCAGATTCCTCAACATAGAGAAGCGAATCACAGTAGGGGCACGATGTTGTCCTGGAAGCATCGGCAACCCTAACGGGGCCTCCGCAGGATGGGCAACTCAAGGAAACAGTGATTCCCATTACACACATCTCCAGATGTCAGAACTTCTTGGCAACATAGACACCACTCAGGAGAACTACGGCGGCCGTAACGCCAATCAGAATAACAGCAAGAGAGGCATTGATCAGAAGCAGAAGCCCTTCTCCGAAGAAAGCTGCAAATCCAATCAGAGAGACTGCCACATAGGGACCGGACCCCCTTACGGGGAAGAGGTCCGAGAACACCTCGCCAGAGGACCCATCTATGATGCACTCGTATGACTTCCCGCGGAAGGTGTACTCAACCCGCCACACAGGAAAGTAGACCAGTGCCTGTTCAACAGGCCCACCCGGGAGAGAGGGAAGGTAGGCGGAAATGTCGATGTCCGGCTCAAGGACCTCGGCGTCCCCTGTGTTGAACTCCTTGTCAAAAACCTTGATGTCTCCAGGGGGAACCTTGAGTGAGCGGAAACCCGGAAGCATGGTCAGTTTGGCTGGTTCAACAAGAACGGACTCGACATCACCCACCCGCCTCCGGAACATGTAGATGGGGAAATACTGGCGGGACAGTCTTTGGACCGAGGCAAGACTGTCAAGGTTCTTCGCTTTCTTGGGCCCTGCTGCCCATCTTCGGAATATCCCCATGGCTTGCTGTCCATCACTATAGAATCGAAGGATGTAGTAGTAGTGTGCACCGCTTTTGTCTATGAACACGCTCGTGTCGCAATAGGAACATTCCACAATCAGCGTCCCAACATCGTATTCGAGAGGTGCACCGCACTTGGGGCAGTCCGTCCTCGCCATCCCTATTCTCCGACCTTCGCACCGCACTTGGGGCAGAACTTGGATCCTGCTGGCATGTCCTTGCCACACTTCTCGCACTTGAGTGTGTCTTGGAGGGGCTTGCCGCAGCCGGGGCAGAATCTGGAGCCTTCAGGCACGAACTTCCCACAACTCGGACAATCGCTCCCTGGTTCCATTCTCGCACCACAGTTACCACAGAACTTCATCCCTGGCCGAACCATTTGCCCGCACTTCGGGCAGGTTGTCGCAGGGGCCGGCACGCCCTCTTGCCTTCGTCTCGTAGCATCCATCATCATATAGCCCATTCCGATGCCTGCTCCCACACCAACACCAGCACCAGCAGCACCTCCCCCGCCCTCCGATGTTGCCGCCTCTCTCATGGCCTGACCAGTCTGGTATCCCACATAATCTGTCCCCAGAACCTGCATGGAGGCTCGCGTGTCAACGGCCTTTTGAACCTCCTCGGGGAGGGAAATGTAAAGGCCAGATATCTTGTCTATCAACACACCGTATTGGTCGAAATGAGGCTTCGATTTCTCAAGCACGACTTGCTCTATGTTCATGAGGTTCGAAGCCAGGTCGGTGACTCCCATTCCCTTCTCCTTCATATGACCTATGGCATCGTAGAGGAGCAAGACAACCTGCTCCTGAATCCTGTCCTCGATCTCTGCGCTGGTCTGGAAGCCACGAGTGCCAACAAACTCATTGATGAAATTCCCTGGATCCTTGACTCGATACCTCATCTCACCGAAGAGCCTCAGGTTGACCATTCCGAACTCCTTGTCCCTGAATTGATAGGGTTGCTTGCTTCCGAACTTGCCGTCAAATGGCCTCTTCTGGAGATAGTAGACCTCTGCCTGCTGCTCGACTCCCGAAAGGAACTTGACGATGGCGCCGACGATGGGTGCGTTTATCGATGTTAGGGCGTACCTATCGGGCCTGTCGATATACGCAAGAGCCTTTCCGTCTCTGAAGAAGACGGCAATCTCGTCCTCTCGTACCACGATGTTGTCGTTCAGCCTGATGTTCCTTGGGACGCGCCACATTATGTTGCCTGTCTTTTCCGCATCCTCCCATTTCACTGTCACGGACCCAAAAACACTCAATCTGTCACCCCTGTTCCAGTTATGACCCTCATCCTCTTGTCCATCACCGACTCGAACTCTTCAAGCCCGGCTCTAATGTCCGAAATCATGGATGCCATGGCACCCCAGTCCTGGGATCCTGTCGCCTCGCTCAGTCGGTCCAATTTCCCCTTCATTAGTTCCACACCTTCCAGAAGAGAGAGGTCATACTCGTAGAGCATGTTGAGTTCCCGGACATCCACCTTTATCGCAGGGGAGATTCCAGAGTATCCATGGTCGGCGTGCCTAATCTTGCCCTCAACGGATTGAAAGAGGCTCAGAATGTTACCGAGTTTCTCAAGATTCGTTGTTTCATAGGAATCCACAAGCGAGGCTCTGCACCTCTCGGCTTTCGATCTCAGATCTCGCAGCCTATCGGCGATTTGAATCCTCAGCATGTTGTCCGCAGCACGAAGGTCCTCTCGCCTTCTGTATCCAGCGAAGCCAGGTATGTGAAGCTGAATCCTCTTCAGAAGCCCTCTGTCTTCCTCAACTCTTTCCCTCAGATCGGGCACTGTCTCACCTGCCACACAAACGATTCTGTGACTTAAGTAAGTTTTGGGTGACAACCTTGTACGGCAACTATCCCGCGAGCTTTGAGACCAGCAGCCAGAGGCCTGCTATGATCACGAGGAGAGAAAAGACAAGCTCCATCTGGAACTCAATCCAACCGATGTATACGACGAACATGAAGATTCCCAATATGATCAGAACAAGTCCCCAGAAGATGCCCGCTCCCTTTGCCATGACTTCTTCACTATGTCTCTCGTCGCGTTTCCACTCCGTCATCAGATGATGGAATGTTGCGGACACATAAATCGTTTGTGGAGGAGAACACGCAGAGAAAAAAAAAGGGCCGCCCAGAGAAAAATCTGAACGGCCTTGTTGTGGAGGGATGCTTGTGTGAATAATGAGCATAAGCACTATATATCGTTTATTGATTGGCCCAGAACGATGAATGATTCATCTCAAGGATACCTGCTTGATAGTATATTGCTACGGGATTCTGTGCGGTCCGCACAAATATCCATTTCCACCTTGGTTTCTTCAGTCTGGAAACCTTCTCTTCTGCATCTTCTCGCCTCGAACCTAAGTCATAATCACATATTTGCGAACAATGGCCGTACGAATAAGTGAAAATACTGCGAAGGATATGGTGTGCTGAATGAGGAGAGTCGTCCTGGACACAAATGCGCTAATGATGCCATTCCAGTTTGGCTTGAATCTTGACCTCGAACTGGAAAGGCTTCTTGGGCCCCACGAAGTCGTTGTCCCAAAACCCGTACTTGACGAGCTGGCGTCTCTGGCAGCACGCAATATCCCTGCTAGAAAGGCCCTCAGACTGGCAAGAAAGTACGAAATCGTCGATTGCGAGGGGAGACCGGACGATGTGCTGGTCGAACTCGCAAGGGATCATGGCATGATTGTCGTGTCGAACGACAAGAGCGTCATATCCCTCCTGAAGGAGGAGGGCATATCACACATACGGCTGAAGTCTCGTACTCATCTCATCCTAGAGGAGTCCCTGTAGCAATCTATTTGTTTTCTGTGTGCAATGGAGTACCGTGAAGGTCCATCAAGTGAAGGCTCTCAAGTGCCTCGCCTTGGCGGGCGCTACGAAGGGTCATGTAGAAATCACTTCCGCCGAGTTGGCGAAGTTGATGGGCGTGAGCCAGCAGACAGCCTCCAATCGAATACTCGAACTCATTGAACTCGGCGCGATCACGAGGGAAATCGGGTACCGAAGGCAGAGAGTCCGGATAACAGAGCAAGGACTGGCCGTACTCAGGAAGGAATACATGGACTACAGGATGATATTCGAGGCATACGATAGACTGACAATTACAGGCGAGCTGACGACTGGAAGCGGTGAGGGCAGATACTACCTACAGCAAGATGGATACAGAAGCCAATTCGAGAGAGTTCTGGGTTCCCCTCCTTATGAGGGCACTCTCAACTTGAGGGTCAGGGGACGCGAAGCTGAGAAGCTGGTTCTACTGAAATCGATGGAGGGCATCCTGGTCAGGGGTTTCCAATCTGGGGGAAGAACATTCGGCGACGTCAAGAGCTTCCTCGCCACGATTAGAGAGAAGAAATGTGCTGTGGTCGTGCCCGTACGGTCCCATCATCGTGAGGTCGTGGAGGTCATATCGACGCTCAAGCTCAGGGATGCCTTCGGTCTGCAGGACGGAGACACTGTCACGATTGACATCAATCTGACCTCGAAAGTTTAATGTTGGCTGGGAACCATATTGTCTCATCGAGGAAGGGGGAGAACCATGCGTTCGCTTGTAGGAATTCTCAAGGTCATCATTGTGTGTGCATGCCTGGCATCCGTGAGCTGGGCGGTTCCCAGTGGACTTTGGTCGCAAGATCAAGAGCTTAAGTTGGCCTATACGGCCTTTCCTTCTGGCGATCCAGACGATGGCAAGTTCTTGGGCATCTCTGGACTAGGACTGACCCTAGCTGGGATACCCATCATTGCCTACATAGGGGTCGAGAAGACCGCTGTGAGCTTCGAAGTCGGTGTCTTCGACGGAGAAATAGGGGGACTGTGGGACATTACCGGGTCTGGCCTATCCTCGGACACGAGGTTCGAACTGTACGCCGACCCCATGAAGAACGGAACGAAGGATTGGCCAATTGACACCTGGTTCAGCAGCGACTGCGCCGACGATGATTGGCACACGAAGTCCTTTCCGACAAACGCGACTGCCAGGGCCCCGAGTGGCAACTATTTCTATCGACTGTACATAGCCTGGGATGGACCTGTTCCAAACGCGTACCTGAACAACTTCAAGGTCCGCTCGACAGGACAGGTGAGCATCGAAAGGGACCAGGAATTCGGCTTCAACGGCGCCCCGCAGGGTGGTTTGGACCCCTGCGTCAAAACTCCTGGACAGAACACATACGATGGTGAATGGAGGTTCTACTTCTACATACCCCAAGCCTTGGAGCACATCGAGTTCTGGGATGGTGATTCCGACAGAGTGGATGACACAGATGATCCGAACACGTACGGTGGTGGCGAAGGGAAGTCGCCAGGCAGTCCGGGAGATGGACCCAGTCCATATGGCTCCTGCTACAATATCGACCCGAGCATCTATTATGTGATCACCGATCCCAACGGCAACAAGTACACGAACAACAATCCCTCAGGAAACATGGAGAGGGAGCGTTTCACGATTGGAAATCACGCTGATGAGGACTACTTCGTCAACTACTCCCTGACCCCAGGTCTTTGGGAATTCAAGATGGTAGGCATGGACGCCCACAACATGAACTTTCTCAGGGCGACAGAAGAGGTGTTTTCCACCTCGGACCCGCCACTTCCGGTCAACCCACCACCAATTGTTGAGCCAAATCACAGTGACGAGGTTCCAGGCGGAATGACGTACTACTACTCCCACAACATCACTAACAAGGGAACTGCTCAGGCATTCGATTTGAAAGCGACATCCTTCCATTGGTCCGCTCGAATATACGAAGACACGAATGGAAATGGAGTCCACGATGCAGGCGAGCCTGAGGTCAATGCAACACCAATCCTGGGCACAAATGAAACATACCGCATCCACGTTGCCATCGATGTTCCGACTGGCCCTCCCGGAGCCAAGGATATTGTGAAACTGACGGCATCATCGCTGATTGAATGGGCCGTGCAAAACTCTGCCTACGATGAAGTGAAGCTTCAGCAGAATCAGCCACCCAACCCTGACGCGGGAGGTCCCTACGTCGCCAGCGAGGGTAGCATCGTCCACTTCGACGCCAGTTGGACGTATGATCCTGATGGCGATCCTCTCCAGTTCATGTGGGATGTGGATGATGACGGAACCTTCGAGACAGGATATATGAGCTCGCCCTACTATGATTTCGCATTCGGCGACGATTTCAACGGAACAGCCAGATTGAGAGTCACGGATGGCTTGCACACCGTAGAGGCGACCGCAAGCGTGACAATCAGTAACATAGGACCCTCACTCGTGGTCTTCTCGGAGGGCTACGCCATCGCTGACGTGACCTTCCGAATCGCAGGAGAGAAGTGGCACGACGTCGAGTTCTTCCTCTACGA
>JBHIFJ010000055.1:0-7105 GCA_046761045.1 Thermoplasmata archaeon | reverse complement strand
CGTAGTTGACGACGTCGTTGAAGCCCGAGCCGTCATCCGAGGAGAGCTCCCATTCCATTGTGAGGTCCTCGGGATTTCCTCCCGCCAAGACCGCTCGCAGAAGGTCTGGCGCATCCGGGCGGGGGTCGAGGACCACCACGACGATTGTGTCCGCATCGGTCAGATTGTCATCGTCCATGACTGCTAAAGTCACATAGTACGTTCCTGCTTCCAGGTAGGTGTGGTTCACGATTATCCCTCTTGCGTTGGAGCCGTCATTGAAGTCCCAGTAGTAATCAACAATGGAACCGTCAGGATCGTAGGAACCGCTTCCGTCGAAGGTGACGACCTCCCACATGAACACGACCTTGTTGGTCCCTGCGTCGGCGACAGGCGGGAGCTTCATCCCCCTGCCCGTTTCCACGCTCATCACGAAATCCTGGGCGCAATCATTCGTATCCGAGCCAGGAAGCGGATATCTATGGATTTCGTAGCCCGAGTACGGTGCGTAAGCATCCAACATTATTGTATTGTCTGGCTCGCCGTAGTGGGTTCCATTCCAGCTCGCATTGAACTCGACCCTGTCAACGATAACATCCCTTCCGGCGAAAGGAACACCGGTGCCCCCTGGGTTGTCCCAGACAAGCTTGATTTCGTCCCCGGTGTCATTGAGGTAGTCCGTCGAGCCAAGGTCAACGTAGAGGAAGCCCGAGGGAGAGGTCTCGCCGCTAAGGTCAATCCTAGTTCCGCCGTGGATTCGTCCGTCGTTCTTCTCCAGGTAGAAATCCGCCATTGGAGTTCCGGGATGTGCATAGATGTACAGGTACTGGCTTCCCTGGTCCATCGGCATGGTAGTGATGTTGTTTATCTTCGGCAGTGCCGGAGGCTGGACAGGTGCGACGGTCAGGTCTATGTACTCACTTTCGAAGGTCCGCCAGGTCGCATTCTGCTCGAATATCCAGCTTGAGGGATATGACCCCGGGTGAGTGCCGAGGTCCGTCATATTCCCCCAGACATACATGATGTCATCGACTCCATGATCACCACCTTCCTTGATCCATGGTGTATCTGGATCGGATGGAATGGTGACCTGATTTCCATTGGTATCGACATCATACTTCCCTGTCTGGTTGCTTGGATTGGGATCGAATGGGTCGTCGAAGGTTACGTTCCATCCATACATAACTCCATCAATCCATGACGTTATCAGCTCACCCGCAGGGAAGGTCGCACCCTGCATGTCGTATGCGTGGCCATACGCGTTGTGGGGGACAGGAATCGCAGCTTTCGAGCTCATCATGAGGGGATTGAGCGCTGTTACAATGAGTGCAAAGGTAATCCCACAAATCGAGATTCTGCCCACATACCTTAGGTCTTCCCTCATCAGGTTCCCTCCAGTGTTCTCTCCATCAAGTCACGAGTACTTATTTCTTTCTTCGCTCGAACCAGTTGCCGGGGGTTAACCTTGTCCAAGGTTAACGGCCCAGAGGACTCATCTTTGAGGGCACATCGATAGGGGCAGAGGTCTCGCTACTCAATTCTCTTTCCAAGGAAGTGCCTCTCGGACCTGAATCCTGACTTCTCGTACAATCTCATGGCGATGGCGTTATTGTCGGCCACCTCAAGCTTGATGGCCCGTAGCCCCCTCGAGATGCAGAAGCGTTCCGCTGTCCTGAGGAGTTCGGACGCGATTCCTTTTCTCCGAAACGGCTCCTCCACGAAGAGGTCATAGATGAAGCCATAACCAGCGGGGGAGAACATATTCTTCGTTTCGCCGATGACTATGTAGCCCGCAAAGCCGCCACTGTCGTCCTCCGCAACAAATATCTTGTTTGCCCTGTCCTTCAGTACCGGCTCGATGACCCGGATGGACATCTTCCTCCATTTCGCGTAGTCGGCTCCTCTCCTCTCGTGTTCAGGGATGTCCCGCCAGACCGTCTCAACACTTCTTTCGAGAATATGCACCATGTCATCCGAAATGGCCTCACGAATCCTCAACAAATCCCCGTGAGTAAATGCGTGCAGCCAATAAAATTATCTTTCCCAGGGAAATCTTCGATTGTT
Organism: Thermoplasmata archaeon; assembly: GCA_046761045.1. Lineage (GTDB taxonomy): Archaea > Thermoplasmatota > Thermoplasmata > RBG-16-68-12 > JAGMCJ01 > JAGMCJ01. The sequence goes on along the minus strand of JBHIFJ010000055.1, from coordinate 5,062 downwards.
CAAACTCAAAAGTGATAATCACATCACTACGTTGATATTTGTCCCTCCCGTAAGCAATGCACGGTGGCAGAGAGTGAGATGTCTGTACTGCGGTAGCGAAGCCCAAGATGCGGTTTGCTCTGCCTGCGGAGAATCGATTCTCGAATCATCCCCTGCCACATTTCTTCCAGCTCTACCCACAGCGCAAGGAATTCCATATCATTTGAGGAAGAGTGGAAGCCTGCTCTTGGTTCTCTCGTCTCCTGGTGGAACGAGATCGAAATCCTTACCGCAGTCCATGGGGCAGGCCCTGGACGGGGATGTGAGGAGGTATGGTTCCCTACTCAAGGAGATGGGAGTATCCGACCTATGCTCTCCCGAGCGGTACCTGCTCCTCAGCAGCCAGGATAGGGCGGTCCTCTCTCGAATCCTACAGATGGATCCTTCCAAATTGAAGGGGCGTCACGACGGTGCTCTCATGAGGATTGGCAACCTCCACTACCTTCTTGCAAGAGGCCTCAAGGGTCTCGGAGAATGGGCCGCGTCCAAGCGAGAAGAACACCTGGAGCTGGCAAGAAAGGCTTTCTCCCGAATGCGATCGAACATCCTCGCGAAGAGAAATCTCGGGCTAGTGTATCTCGAATCCGGGGATGAAAAGAAGGCCATGAAGCACGTGGACGCTGCCCTCAAGGAGCTCAGAAAGGATGCAGAACTCTGGGCCGCCAAGGGCATCCTGTTCCACAGGGGGGAAGAGCTATCGGAATCCCTGAAGTGTCTCGAAAGGGCCGTGAATCTCGAGGATGGCAACCCAAGATTCTGGACTGCCAGGGGGAGACTCCTCGCAGACATATGCAGACTCGAGGACGCTCTGGACAGCTTCGATGAGGCGATTGTGCGTGACAGAGCTTTCATCCCGGCGTGGGTGGAAAAGCTGGAGGTCCTCCTCAGACTCGGAAGAAGTGATGAGGCGACGCAGGTCTCTGAGGTTCTAAGTGAGATGATAAGTGCAGGAGAGGATTTCGAACCCGAAAGCGAACCGCTTGACCCAATAGGCATTCTGGACGTTGAAGAAGCTGCCGATGAGCCTTCTCAAGAGGAGGAGAACAACCGAGCGGAGCTTCTAGACTTCCTTCTTCAGGTGGACGGGGTAGGCGAGAGCAAGGCAGAGATGATCTTCGATCAGGGAATCGACTCTTTGCCCAGACTCAAGATGACCTCCATCGAAGAACTCATGAGCATCAGAGGCATCAGCAGGAAGGTTGCGTTGAACATAAGGAGGAGAATCGAATCGGAATCAACTCCCGAGGAGGTTGCTGATCACAGAGGTGTGGAAGAGGCAATGGAAACAGCCAGAGCTCATCTTGAGGAGGGAGAGTACGAGGAGGCACTCGCAGAATACGACTCACTCATCGAGCGCGACCGAAACAACGAGGAGGCATGGTTCAATAGGGGAGAGGTCCTCCAAGCCCTGGGCAGGACGAAAGAGGCGGTGGAGGCATACGAGCGGGTCATCTCGATCAACGAGGTGAACATCGCTGCGCTGATGGAGAAGGCGAACACTCTCCTTGAAATGGGGAAACCTCTGGATGCCCTTGAGTGCTACAAGATGGTCGTCGAGAAGGACCCTGAGAATGTGAACTTCCTGGTGGAGAGGGCTAGGATCCTGGCGGAAGAAGGGAATCATGATGCGGCAATCCTCTGCTACGACATCGCTCTTGAGAATGACCCGGAAAATGTGGAGGCTCACCTGGGCACGATTCTTTCTTTGCTCCAGTTAGGCGATTACGAGAGGGCTGAGAGATGCCTCGACACTGTTTCGAGGCTCACCTCAGTAAATGAGAAGGTCTGGTGGGCGAAGGGATATCTCATGGACAAGAGGGGAAGGTGGGGTGCCGCCATCCAATTCTACGATCGAGCAATCTCCTTGAAGTGGAATTGTCCGGACCCCTGGATCGGGAAGGGTGAGATACTCCTGCGACAAGGCAAGCACGAAGAGGCGAAGAGGTGTTTCGAGAAGGCTCTTGAGATAGATGCCAAGAATGTGGCTGCCTGGCTGGGAAAGGCAAGTGCATTGGCCAAGATGGGTCAAAGAAGAAGGGCACTCGACTGGCTTGACGATTTCCTTCAGGTCTACCCAACGAACGAAAGGGCCCTTGAGATGAGGAAGCGCCTGCAAATTGAGAGGACGGAGTACACGGGGAGCGGTCTTCACGAAGCCAAGGTCCAGAGGGGGTTGGGCAATTACGAGGAGGCCACGGACATCATCGTTAAGGCTATCAAGGAGAATCCCTATGAGGAAAGTGCCTGGACACTGTTTGGCGATGTGCTACTCGACACGGCGAATCCGATGGCGCTGCTGAACAAGCTGGAGAGGGAAGCGTCCATCCATCGCCCGGACACGAACTTGCTCACGAACAAGGGAGCCCTGCTCCTGAGGCTGGGAATGCATACTAGCGCCCTCAAATGCTTTGATGAAGCGCTTTCCATGGACGAGACCAACGAAAGGGCCAGGAGGTTGAGAGAGAGATGCCTGGAGGAGACGGAGAAGCCGACATGATTGGAAAGGAAGGACGCGTTTCGAGGGAGATTCTGAGCGCCGTCAGCAAGATGGACGATGAGGAGTTTCATAGTCTCTGCCGAGAACTCGCGGACCATATGGAAGTCCAGATCGAAGAGATTGAGTCAAGCGCAGGAGAGACGAGGATAAAGGGTGAATTGAGACCCGCGGGGAAGGAACCTGTCCCACTCGTGATGGCCTTCAAGAGGGACATTGCAGAACCGGAGGACCTACAGAGAATGGTTGCCATGGGCAAGGAGGCGGTGGGCGTTTTCGTGGCACCCTCAGGATTCAGCGAGGATGCCAGGACTTATGGAGAGGAGTTTGAGATAAGGATGTTCGATGCCGAGGGATTCGTATCCCTTCTGAAGCAATACGACCTTGCCGAGGCTGTTGAGGATAGACTGAGGAAGAAGTTCCTCGAGAGGGAGGGAATCAGATTCTTGCCCAGCATGGACCGGCTGGAGGGGCTGATGAGGCTGGCAAGGGAGCACCATGTCTTGAACAACCACAAGAAGGCCCTTCAGTATCTGGATCAGGCCCTTCAACTGAAGCCGAATTACGACCAAGCATGGTCTCTCAAGTCCAAGGTTCACGAAGCTCTTGGAGAGATGGAAGAGGCGCTAGAATGCGCGAAGAAAGCAGCCGAGTACAATGTGGGCGATTCTGAGCTCTGGCTCGCACTTGGCAATGTCCTGGCGAGAATGGGGAGAACCAAGGAAGAGATCGAATGCTATGATAGAGCCATAGGCCTGGACAAAAGGTTCGTTCGAGCCTGGAACAACAAAGGAATCGCTCTGCACTCCCTGGGCAAATACAGGGATGCCATTGAATGCTATGACCGCGTTCTGGAGATGGATTCCTCCAATGTTCAGGCGCTGAACAACAAGGGGGCAGCTCTCAAGAAGCTAGGAAGAGAAACCGAAGCTCTGAAGCTTTACGAGAGGGCTCTTGAAATAGACACGGATTTTGTCGATGCCTGGATAAACAGGGCGGTTCTGCTTCAGCTGATAGGCGATGACGCCGAGGCGGTCAAGGCGTTTGACAGAGTGCTGCAGGATGTGAGGGACAACCCAAAGGTGTGGTATCAGAAGGGAGTCTCACACATGAATCTTCAGGAGGACACTAACGCGAAGAAATGCTTCGAGGAGGCCCTTGAGCTCGACCCTGACATGACCCCAGCAAAAAGGGCCCTGGGAAAAATGAAGTCCGGGGTCAGGAAGAAGGGCTATCCCTGCTTCGGGGAGTACGATGCCAAGGACGAGGGATGCGCAGAATGCAAGGTATCCAGTGAGTGTAAGGAGAAGAGCAAATGACACTACCGACGATGGACGAAGTGATCGATGCGGATAGGCAGACTCTGAAGCACTACTGCAAGCTCTACGGTCTGTCTACGAGGGGCAAGAACCGCTGTCTGAGGGCAAGACTGTTCGAACTCATACGCCTGGGCAGGACTCAGGAGAGTGAGACAGAGGCAGCCAGTGCCGACGGTCTCCCTCGCCTCAGAAGGGCGTTGCTGCTTGCGGCAAGAGGAGAAGCCAAGAGGGCAATGGATGAGCTTGACAAGTGCTTGGAATCGTGTCCGGAAAGCGCCCTTTCGCTTACGGGGAAGTCTCTCCTCCTCGATTCTGTGGAGGAAGCCGTGAGTTGCTCCGACCGGGCAGTGAAGAATGAGATGAGCCTGGAGGTCCTTCTCGGAAGATTCCTCGTTCTTCTCGGCGCGGGGAGGTCAAGCGAGGCAGAGGATACCGCGGATGCCCTGATTGAGAGGATGAAGAGTCCAATCACCTGGCTTCTCAAGGCCTTGGCCACGATTCCCGCGGGTCGGGCGGGTCTCGCGGTCCAGTACTTGGACAAGGCGATAGAGATTGACGACCAGCTCCCCGAACTCTGGAACATGAAGGGCGAGATCATGGTGCGTCTTGGCAACTATGGAAACTCACTTCCCTGCTTTGACCAGGCAATCAACCTTTGGGAGGGTTACCGTGAGGCACACAACAACAAGGGAGTGGCTCTCCTCCACCTTGGTCACTACGACGACGCCCTTGAATGCTTTGAGAGGGCCCTGAGCATACAGCCGGGATATCCTGAGGCTCTGGCAAACAAGGCGATTGCTCTTCACATGGTGGGGGAGTCGCCAAGGTCCCTGAAGTGGATCGACAAGGCAATAGGGATTGGGCCGACCACGGAGATGTGGAACAACAGGGGTCAAATCCTCCTGTCGATGGACCGCCTCAATGAAGCCCTCACATCCTTTGACAGGGCACTGGAGATGGACGCGAGTTTTGCCGAGGCTAGGCACGGAAGGGAAATGGTCCTCGCGAGATTGGAGGAGAAAAGGAAGTCGGAGGAGGCTCTCACCCGCTCCGCGGACATCGACGAGCTCATGGAGATGGCCGAGTCCACCTAGTCCCTTCTGGCGAAGTCGAGTATTGACCAGCTACGTCCCAGATTACTGACGAGCTCTCTCAGGCTCCCTGCGGATTCGTATTCTCTTGTGAAGAGATCCACCTGTTCCTTTCCTAG
>JBHIFJ010000054.1:0-7641 GCA_046761045.1 Thermoplasmata archaeon | reverse complement strand
GGGGAGGAAGGAAATCACGGAAAGGGTTCTCCGAGTCCTCGTGGGAGTCGCAAGTACTACTTCTTGGTCAGGTGTTGGCGTTGACCGCATTCATGACAAGGTCGTAGTTCTCCTCCGCGTGCACACGGTAGCGGTTGCCGGTCCCCAAAGGCCACGCGGCGTCCGTCAAGCGAATTGGCTTCGGTCGGTGGGAGGTCACTGAAGGGGCACCTCCAGCTCGTCATAGTAGATTATCCTGATAGGTGTCTTGCCGTCGGGCACGTCGAAGTATATCACCCAGGTGAAGCTGGCACCGCTGTCAAGCTTGTCGGGCAGGTCAGGGTCGTCACCGCCCCAGCCGAAGACGAGCCCGTCGGACGTCTCGACCTCCCAGACCGTCTGCCACAGGTCCTGCTGGAAAGGGCATATGTTCGTCATCGTCACGTTCACGTAGACATACCCACCGTAAGATATGACGAGGGGCGGCACCCGACCGTGTTCGTTGACCGTGAGGTTGAATGTCTCGTAGAGCGTCGCCTTCAGCGCGTCCGGCAAGGATACGTACTCCTCGCCGCTGCTCATCTCCTTGCCCTCGTACACGAACGTGATTATGCCGTCCAGGCTCGGCTCGCCGGCGAAGCTCTTGTTCACATCCGAGAAGGGGATGTCCCACTTGTACGCCAGTAGCTCGAGACCGAAGGGCGTCTCGTACTGCCCGAAATCGGACTTCTCGATGGTGAATGTGTCCGTGTAGAGGGTCGCCAGGGAGTCCTTTATGACCACCGTCACGTTGCCGTCCGCCCTGACCTGATCGCCGTCCGAGTCCTCAAGGGTGAAATAGACCTCGAACCGGTCCGATTCCTCGAGGAAGTTGGCGATGCCCATCTTCTCTGGCGGCTTCTCCTCTGCCGGCATCAGGGTGAACAGCAGGAGGACACTGAAAATCAGGATGGCCAGGATGATGATTGCCGCGAGTATCTTTCCCATACCCTCCCTCCGGGATGCGAGCGGGGATTGGACTTCCAGCATAAAAGCCTGTGGTCCTTCTTGATGGAGGAGAGCTTCCTGTACTCTCTCCCGGGGCGTGAGGGAAAGCAGCCTTCATTGCGACTCGTCCAGGCTAACCCATTTCTCTTCGGTATCGACCTGAATCGTTGTCGTCGACATCCACATTAAGCACTATGTCGCCCACGGGACAGATGTCTTTCGCCTGCATGACACGCCGGAGCCTTCTCTCGAAAGTCATTTATATCCAGAAAGTAGATGATGACATCTAGCGGGAGCAGAGGTTCTCTTGCAGGAGGGGGAGATTGAAGAGTGTAGTCCGCACGTCCAAACCGCCTGAGAAGAGGACGTGGGTGGAGAAGGTCACCGACGACGACAACCATTGGCTAATGGCAAGAAGCCTGGAGAAGGATGGGCTCCACAAGGAGGCGGCCTACCACTACCTCAAGGACGCCTCCAGACAGAGAGACCTAAACATCTTGAGGGCTGCGCTCAGCTCATTCCGTGCTGGGATGTGCCTGTCCTCTGCGGGTGAGAACCAACGCGCCGTGAGGCTTCTTCTCGCTGCAAGGGACCTTTACAGGAAGGCGGCTTCGGTTTCCGCGGGCGGTCCTGATGCTGCGTGGCTGAGGGAGAGGATCTCCTGCTGCCGCAGAGGGGCCTCGGAGCTGAAGGCGCTCGGAGAGAATGAGAGATCAGCCGGGGGATCATCGTGAAGGCCTATTTCCTCGTTTCGGGTGTCTATCCTCACTACATGGGAGGCGTCTCCACATGGGCCGACCTGCTGGTCAACGGGCTATCCGATGTCGACTTCAAGGTCGTGAGCGTGGTCTCCAACCCGCATGTCGAGATAAGGTACAGGCTGCCGCCCAATGTCAAGGAGGTGATAGCCGTCCCGCTCTGGGGTTCCGAGCGGCCCGAGGAGTACAACCACGTCTCCCCATTCAGGTTCATTTCGGCCAGCCTCCGGACGACGGCGCCATCGATAAGGAAGTACTTCATCCCCTTCTTCCACGACTTCCTCAGGGAGGTCATCGCAGGAAGCGATAGGATGGACGTGATGGGCGAGTCCCTCTACGGAATGCACCAGTTCCTCAGGGAGCATGACTTCAAGAGGTGCTTCCAGAGCATGCCTGTATGGGAGTGCTTCCACTCGTTGCTGGAGGAGGGCGAGTTCTCGTCGCTCAGCATGTATCAGTCCGTCAACATGCTCAGGACGCTCGGGCGGTTCCTGCGCGTTCTCGCATACCAGCCTGAGGAGACCGACCTGTGCCATTCCGCGATAGCCTCTGTGGCGGGCGTCGTCGGCATCATGGCGCACTACGAATACGGGACACCGAACATACTGACGGAGCACGGGGTCTACTACAGGGAGAGGGTGCTGGACCTCATCAATCAGCCACTTCAGTTTCACGCGAAGACGCTGTGGGAGAACTTCTACAAGGCGCTGGCGAAGCTGAACTACCACTTCGCCGAGAAGATATATCCCGTGTGCAGCTTCAACTCGCGCTGGCAGAGGGAGTTCGGGACGCCGGCGGGCAAGATAGAGGTCGTCTACAACGGCGTGGATAGCGATATCTTCCGGCCCATGGAGCTGCCGAGGGAGGGCGATCCCACCATCGTGGCGGTCATCAGGGTCGACAGGCTCAAGGACGCGCTGAATCTCGTCAGGGCGATGAGGCATGTCGTCGACGCTGTGCCCGAGGCCAAGTGCCTGATATACGGACCCTCGCCGGACAAGGACTATGCGAAGCTGTGTCTGGGGGTGAGGAAAGAGCTCGGCCTTGAGAGCGCCGTCAGGTTCCTGGGCTACACCTCTGAGCCGGAGAAGGCGTTCAACACCGGGGACGTCGTTGTCATGTCAAGCATCTCGGAAGGATTCCCGTTCGCGCTCATCGAGGCCATGGCGAGCGGGAGGGCGATAGTCGCCACTGACGTGGGGGGAATGGCCGAGGCTCTCGGCGACACAGGGTTGCTGGTCCCCTCGCGATCACCCAGACAGCTCGGTGACGCAATCGTGAGGCTTCTCAGAGATCCCGAGCTGCGGAAGGAGCTGGGCAACCGGGCACGCGACAAGGCCGTCAGGGACTACCCGATAGAGGGGTTCATCCAGAGGTACAGGGAGATCTACCATGAGTTCAAGGGCTCCTGACGTCCCGGGAACGGATCCGATGCTCCTGGATTCCATCGCGAGGACGGTATCGGAGGTCGAGGGGCGTCCGAAGGACCATCTTGAGGTCGCCGTCATCCTTGAGATACTCGGATACTCGGATGAGGACGCGCGCGGAGCGGGTTTCGAAGAGCTCTTCGACCTAGCAAGGGCCGTTCACCCCTCCGTTTCCAGATACTCGACCGAGGAGAACCTGAAGGAGGAGCGGGAGCCCAGGCCGAGCGGCATGAGGCTCTTCCTCGCGGGCATGTTCTACAATCTGGGATGGATGATAATGCTCATCTCTCTGTTCCTCGGAGGGCAGTCGCTCTGGGCGGCAAAGGACCTCCCCGTGGAGGTCTCCACGGCCATAGGCATGGGCGTGGTCCTCGGTCTCGTTTCCACGGGAGGCATGCAGCAGTTCACCGCCTGGAAGCTCATATACTACGAGATGCAGGGCAACGCACCGCTCGCCAGGTTCATCATGAAGAGGAACCTCGTCATCGGTGCGGGCATCCTCGCGGGAACGGCGGGCCTCCTCGTGGTGGTCAACACACTTCTGCTGTCGTTCCCCATCTCCGTCGTGCTGACGGCCGTCTACTTCCTCGCGCTCATAGGTACCTACCGCCTGTTCGCCACGCCCATATTCGCGTTCAGGAGGTTCTGGGCCCTCATCTCGATATCGATCTCCGCGCTGGCGGCCATGTTCGCCTCCTACTTCGTATTCGCCTCCATCGGCATCGAGAGGGCGAGGGCGGTGGTGAGCTCGCAGAGCATCGGACTGGCCGTTCTCATAGCGTCGAGCGTCTACTTCGCTTACAGGTATGTCTTCTCCGATTGCGAGGAGAGGGACGAGGACGAGCCTCCCTTCTACGCCAGGCCGGACCTGCCGAAGAACGTGAAGGCCCCGAGATACTGGGTCCTCGCCTACGAGGGGCTGCCGCTCGTCCTCTACGGCACGCTCTACTTCGTCTTCATCTTCGGCGACAGGCTGGTCTCCTGGCTCGGGGCGGGGCCGTTCATGATTAACTACAACAGGACGTATCAGATCGGCGTCGACCTGGCGCTGCTGCTCCTCATACCCATCACGGGCGTGAAGTTCACCTACCTGTACACGCTCTCCGACCATCTGGAGGAGAAGCTGAAGCTGATCGACATCACCGACCCGGCAGCATTCAGGAAGGCGCTCAGGGACTTCTACAGGAGGATGGTTGTGGGCGTCTCGGTGTTCGGGATGCTCTTCCTCGCCGTCGCATTCCTGGCGGGAGACTGGGTGGTCGGCTACGCAGGCGGGAACGCGGAGAGCGCGATAGTTTTCAAGTGGGCGCTGCTGGGCATATTCTTCTTCGGGATCTTCCTAACGAACTCGGTCTTCTCCTTCTGCTTCAGGAAGAACACGGCGATAGTTGCCGTCCTGGCGGTGGGCTGCGTCCTTGCGTACGGGACCAGCTACATCCTCTCGACCATCAGCCCATGGTTCTCCGTGTTCGGGTTCGTCATGAGCTCCTTCTTCTTGGCCGCGGCATCGTCCTTTGTCGTTCGGACCATGATGGAGACAGCGGACCACACGTACTACCAAGCCTTCTAGTCGGGGGAGCCCGACGCCGCGATCGCCTCGCTGCATCTCCTCAGCGCGTCCTTGTTCTCCGGCCACTACAGCATCGCCAGAGCCTCATGGAGGCGACACCATCTGTATCCGTCATGCTCATTGGGATCCATCGCGGGCTCCTTCCCGCTCTCCACGTAGGCGAGGAACACGTGTTCTGAGAACTCACTTTCACCGGGGAACTGATGAGTAAGCCTCTTCCCGATTGTGAAGGAATAGGGGTGTTCGATTCTCTTGGGCGCAATGGGAACGTATCCTGTCCCCTCCATCGGCTCGCGCCTTGCCGCTTCCTCGAGGTCCTCGTCTCCCTCGACGCCGCCAGTCACCCCCTGCCAGAAGCCGCCGCGACTCGGAATGCGTCGAAGCAGTAGATTCTCCCACTGCCGGCCAGCGAGCCTCACGGGATGGACCAGGACCTGTATCGGCTGCCTCCCTGACCGTTCGACGCCTGAATCCTCCTCATCTACTAGCATTTGCGAATCTCCGGACCGGGGCGGAGGCTCTGCCTCAAGCCTCCTCTCCCTTGAGGTCGAAGCGTCTCCCAAGTGGAAATCTGGCCGTTCGTTTGACGGTCTTCTCCAGCACTCGCCGACCATTCGCACTCATCGGCAATTGCCCCCTCGCGATTGAGACTATGGATTGCCGCACCACCGTGTGGATGTCCTTGGACCCCAGGCACTTCCATGCCTCCGGTGTCTTCTCGAGCATCGTCCCGTGGCACAGACAGCAGTGAATCTCATTGCCGCAACCGCTGCACTTCACTATGTCGCCTCCCCGTCTTGATCGGGAATCTTGTGAATGACCCGTGATGGTGAAGTGCATATTATTGTCCTCTCCGACGGTCTCATGATGGGAAAGGTTCAAATTGCATTCCCCTGATTGCTTGCCGTCGAGCAAAAGGGAATCCGTTTGGTTCATCGTTTCAAACAATGAGAGGTCGCCATGAAGGCAGTAACGATCAACGGCAGCCCAAAGATGCAGAAGGGCAACACCACCCTGATTCTCGCGCCTTTCCCCGTGGGAATAGGAGAGGCTGCCCGCCAGATGGCAAGAGACAGCGAGATGTCAGAGGAAACTCTCGCGGCCATCGGCAGGGACATCGTTTCGCTGGAGGAGTGCATGCAGTTGCAGAACGATCGGGCCGGACGATCATCTGCAAACCTGGAAAGAGCGGGAGAGGTTCGCAGAACCGTGGAATCACAGGAGATGGGGAAATGGGGAAATGAGCAAGAGAAGCGAGAGGAAGATTGTGTCCAAGTGCTACGGTCACCTTGGCGGCAGGTTGGGCGAGACGCTTTTCAAGTTCGTCGTACAGGAGAAGTGGATCGTGAAGGGGGACACGGAAAGGGACTATGAGATCACGGAAAGGGGATGGAAGGAACTGGACGGCCTCGGCATCGATGTCGAGAAGCTCCGCGAAACCAGCAGGAAGATGGTCGTGCCATGTGCCGAGAGGCACGGAGGCGCCTTCTACCCACACACTGGCGCCTATCTGGGAGAGTTGCTCAAGAATCGCCTCCTCGAGCTGGAGTGGCTAGAGAAGAGGGAAGAGAAGCTCTTTGAGGTCACGGACAGAGGGCTCAAGGGTCTGACGTCCATGGGCATCGAAATGGGAGAGCTGGGATGAAGATGGACATCGGACGCTTTGCTTGCGAGAGGCACTCCATGATCGGAATCCGCGGGGCAGAAGGATGGAACTGGACATAGGTGCCAAAGTGACTCTCAGCAACGCCGTCGAGATGCCAGTCTTCGGACTTGGCTTGTACATGAGCCGCGCGGGAGATGAGGCTCGGAGTGCCATCATGCAAGCCCTTGAGGCGGGCTACAGGTTGATTGACACCGCCGCCTATTACCATAATGAAGAGGATGTCGGGGAGGCTCTCCGCGATAGCGGCGTCCCGCGAGAGGATGTGTTCATCACCACGAAGCTCAAGAACTCGGACCATGGCTACGAGAGAGCCATCGCCGCCTGCGACAGGAGCCTGCGACTCATGGGGCTCTCCTATGTTGACCTCTACCTCATCCATTGGCCCGTGGAGGGCCTCCGAATGGAGTCATGGCGGGCGCTCGAGACCCTACTCGAAGAGGGCAAGTGCCGTGCCATCGGCGTGAGCAACTACACGATCCGGCACTTGGAGGAGCTACTTGAGCGCTCGTCCACGGTCCCCGCGGTCAACCAGGTGGAGTTCCACCCGTTCCTGTATCAGCAAGACCTTCTCCATTTCTGCAGGTCGCACGACATCGTTCTTGAAGCATACAGCCCGCTCACGAGGGGGCGCAAGCTTGGGGATCCGAGACTGGCGGCCATCGCGTCCAAATACTCGAAGACACCCGCTCAGATCCTGATACGCTGGGTCCTGCAGCACGAGGCCGTGGTCATACCGAAGTCTGTCCGGCGGGAGAGGATAATCGAAAACGCCGATGTGTTCGACTTCTCGATATCGGAAGAGGACATGTCCGCTCTGGACGCTCTCAACGAGGATCTGCACACGAGCTGGGACCCCACCGATGCCCCGTAGTCGGGAGCGCTGAGGTCGCGAAGAGAGGAAGGGGGCTCCTCGATGGCCTACAGAACAAGGAGTAGGACCGCGATTGCGATCAGAATCACAGCTAGAACGAGCGCAACCGCCCCTCTGATATCATGAAGCCTGAGGATCCTGTGTGAACCAGCAGCAAGCTCGACAAGACCGACACCGAAGAGAAACAGGAACACCGGCAATCTGAGCTCTTCCGTTGCAGCGATCGCAACAAGAATGGCCATCACTATCACGAGCGTGGGGACAGCCAGCAGATACAAGTAGAACAACAGATGCGACAGTCTGAACGGCACTCGTTCCCTCTTGCCCTCCATCAACTGGGCCGATATCTCTCCTACGTAATAGGGATTTCGCCTACTCTAGTC
>JBHIFJ010000053.1:0-8887 GCA_046761045.1 Thermoplasmata archaeon | reverse complement strand
TCGCTGGCGGTGGAGTACTCGGATATGAAAGGCAGGGACATCCAGTAGATGTTCGCCTGCATCGGGCTGATGGTGAACGCCTTCTCGATCTTGACTCCCATAGTGGAGTTGACGCTCTCTTCGCTGCCAATGTTGTCGTATGCTCTCACGATGTAGTAGTGGTTGAGGCCATCGCCGAGATGGCTGAAGTCGTATGTGTTTGTCGGATGGGCCACCTGGTTCACGTTCCATGAGGAGAAGTCAGCAAACCTGTCCGTGGAGTCGTAGATGTTGTAGTGCGTCGCACCCGTCACCAGGTTCCAAGTGAGGTGGACGAGACCTCCGACCTTCGTGACGGTAAGTCCCCCAGGCGGCGGGAGAATCGATGTGGTACCGAAGCAGAACTCGTAGGGACCGAATTCAAGATCCTGTCCGAAGATGTCTTTCGCGTGCTCCACCCTGATGCAGTACGATGTCTGCTCCGTGAATGGATTTGAATGACTGAGCGTGACCGTGTCGTTCGGCTCCACTATCTGGCTCCATGATTTTGTCCAGCCACCAGGGTTTGCGCCCATCGTGAAGTTCCAATGGAAGGTTCCCGGATTTATCTCCTTGTCGAAGTGGATTATCACGTCCGCCCAGAGCCCCACATTCAATTGACCATTGGTGGGATCCGTCCAGTCGACATGTGGCGGAGTGACAGACCCTGTCTTGAACTGCCACGGGTTCTGAACGGGACCTGATATCAGGTCAAAGCCATCCTTATCCTTTCCGCCCGTTACCTGCACCGTGTAGATCGTGTCAGGTTGGAAATCATTTGAGTGTGAAAGAACGAGAAGCGTGTCGTTTGAGTACCAGGCCGTCGTCCATCCTCCAGGATCTGGAGATATCGCCCAGGACACGGTGGGCGTGTCCATCGGATCGCTGAACTCAATCTGTATGTCCCTCGTGAGTTCCACATTGATCTCGCCATGGTACGGATCAGTCCAAACGATGTATGGATTTGGGCACTCCGTCATGAATGTCCAGACGTACGGAAGTGGGATGAGGTCGAGACCTACCTTGTCCTGACCGGACTGTATGGTGACTGTCACGGTTGTGCATGTCGTGTAGTTGAGCGAATGATTCCACCACAGGCTTGATTCATTCCACGACCACTCCTTCGAGCCCCAGCCGCCTGGATTTGGGCTCACATCTATGCTCACGGTGGGCGTGCTCATGGACTCGCTGAAGTTGATTATGAGGGGCGCATCGAGAGGTATGTCCATGCCGCCGTTTGGCGGGTAGTGGCTGACAACCCAGGGATTGATGCATACCGTCGTGAAGACCCAGGGATTGGGTACGGGCGAGGGTCCGGGTATGAGTGGATTACCGTCCTTGTCCGTTCCGTCGGAGATTCCTGCATTGTAGAGCTGGCACTCGATGAAGGGATCGGTGTGCGTGATCGTCAAGACGGTGTCGTTGTTCGTCCATACGTAGTTGAATGGCAGGCCGGGCATGATCTGGAAGACGACGGATGCATTGTCCATCGGCTCGCTGAAGATCACTGTGACATTGTAATCCAACGGCACATCCACCTCTCCATCGTACGGATCAGTCGAAACTATGTAGGGGTTGATGCACTCCGTCGTGAAGGTCCATGGGTTCGGAACCGGGCCAGGGATTATGTTGTTGTTGTCAAGGTCCCGTGCCTGCGTCACTTGGACAGTGTGTATCGTGCACTGAGCGAAATCATTGGAGTGGTTCAAGGTGACGGTCCAGTTATTGTTGGACCACGTCTCCGTCCAGCCGCCAGAATCAGGGAGGATGCTCCACACCAACGAGGCCGGCTGCATCTCCTCACTGAAGTCTATCACGATGGACTTGTTGAGCGGGACATTGACATCCCCGTCTGGTGGATCCGTGCTCATGATCACTGGCTCAACGCAGATTGTCTCGAACGACCAGGGATTGTTGACCGGTTGCAGCGGGTTGCCGTCCAAGTCCTGACCGTCCATGAGCACGAAATATATGTCGCACTCGTTGAATGGATCGGTGTGCGTGAGTGTCAGTGTGTCATCTGGGAAGTTCGTCTGGCTCCACACTGGTGTGAACGCTATCGGGGACGGACCGCCCATATCCTGGACATCCCACGTGACCGTCGCGGTATCCATGGTCTCACTGAACCATATTGTGATCGGTCTGCTGGTTTCCACGAACTGCTCTCCTTGCGCCGGATCTGTCGCCACGATCCATGGCCAATTGGGATCCGGCACTGTCTGGAATCGGAAGGGTTCCGGGTAGGTGCTGGGTTTCAAGGGATTGCCATCGAGGTCATTCGCTGATGTGACGTCGACGACAACCCAATAGTTGGGATACAGCTTCTTTGAGTGGTTCAGCGTGACCGTCTTGTCGCCATTGCTCCACGTCTCTGTCCAGTTCGTGCCAGGCTGCTCCCCGTCGACCGAGAAGCTGAACGTTGCCTTGTCTATGGGCTCATCGAAGGTGATGCTGATCTCTGCCCACTGACTGACACCGGTAGCATTGTGGACTGGGACTGAGCTCATGACACACGGGAATACGTACGTTGTGTTGAAGGACCACGGATTGGGAACCGGTCCCGGAATCAGGGAATTCCCGCTTGGATCCGTTCCGCCTGTGATTTCAAACGTGTATTGAGCACAATAGAGCATGGGCTGGACATGCTCCAGCCATAGAACCTTGTCCAGATCCCATCGCGTCGTCCAGAATGCCTTGTTGGGCACGTTTGGTGTCATCGTCCATGTGACGGAGTTCGTGTTCATTGCCTCGCTGAAAGCGACTGTTATGTTCTGGTAGGGGCTGACCTCAGTGTCACCGTCGGCGGGAGTCGTGCTGAATATGTACGGATTATTGGAGATAGTCGTGAACGAGAAGCAGTACGACAAGTCGAGAAGCGGATAGGCATCCTTGTCCTCCACGTAATCGATGCAATAAGTGTATGTCACGCCCTCCGAGAACAGACCATGGTTCACAATGAGTGTCTGGTCAAAGTTCGTCCACGTGGGAGAAAGCGTAACGCTCGGCGTGATGTGATGCGAAAGCGTGGACGGGTTCATCGGTTCGCTGAATTCAATGGTAATAGGATAGTTGAGTTCGACGTTGGGCATTCCGTCATACGGGTCCGTAGACACAACGTACGGGCTGAGACAGGCGACCCTGAACTGCCACGGGACTGGAGCCCCCATCAGGGGCTCGAAGTCCTTGCCACCCTTGTCCTTGGCCTCCGTGATATTAAACTCGAGCCATTCGCACTCAGTGAATGGATTTGCATGGGAAAGCGTCAGAATCGTGTCCCCGCCAGACCATGATTCCATCCAACCGCCTGGGTCCGTACCCACTTGTATCGTCCAGTTGACAGATGCGTTGTCCATGGGCTCGGACCATGTGATTACGACATTCGCATTGTCCGGAACGCCTTCCTGTTGATGGGCCGGATTCGTAGAGAGCACATACGGCGGGAATCCTGCGGTCACGAAAACGAATGGATTGGCCACGAGTGGGTCGATGGGATTCGGAATCAGAGCCATGTCATCCAGATCCGTTCCGTTTACCCAGACCTGAACTGCCCTCGATTCCTGGAACTGCGTCTGCGGGCACAGCCTCAGGGTCGTGTCACCGTTCATCCATGTCCAATCGAATGTGATGCCCGGGTCCTCCTTGGGGTTGAGATACCATATGTCGACTGTAACAGACGTCGTCTTCATCGGTTCGCTGAAGTTCAGCCAAATGCAGGTATCTGTCGGAACACTGAGCTGGGCATTCACGGGATAAGTCTCCGACAGGTAGGGCGGCGATGGATCGACGGTGTAGCTTATTGCCACATTGTCTAGTTGAGGGGTGTACTTTCCGTTCCACGATATGAGATTCGCCGAATAGCGGATGTAGCGCTGGTGGTCATGGAAAGCAGGAATCGGTGTAGAGGATTGGTTATACCACGTGCCCACGGTGCCATCGGGTCCCACGAAGCTCCACGGGCCTCCCTGATTGATTGAGGTGGCAATCCTGATCCTTATCTCGGTATCCGGAGGCCACATTCCCTCACTCTGATTGAGATAGATCGCAGTGTAGTTGACATTGGCGTCCCCAGTGTCATAGACCCCGGAGGTGTAGATTCCCATCAACTGATAGCTTTGACCCAGAACCCACGTGTCATTGAACCTCTGGGAGCCGTCGTATCCGCAACACATAATCACATACCCGTTCACTGTGTCATAGACGAGAGTCGTGCTGTCTCGTGCGTCGGGAGACGTCCCTACGCCGACCACAGACCAGCTCGTCCCCTCTCTCTTGTGTGTATCTGAGAATCGAGACAGTCCGTCCCTCCCTCCAAACAGATAGACAACATTCGCCGTAGAGTCATAAGCCATCGCGTGACTAAATCGTGGAGCTGGTCCGCCTGTTCCGAAATCTGTCCAGGACTTCGTGGCATAGTCGAACTCCCAAGTGTCCCCGAGCACGGTCAGCAGGTAGGACCCGCCAAAGACGACTATCTTGTCCCGACTCGCATCATAGGCCATCGCGTGACCTGACCTATCGGAGATGCCATGCGCGACCTGAAATGTCCACGAGTCAAGAGATGCATCGTATGCCCACGTCTCCATGTCTTCCGTGGCGAAATCCATTCCGACCATTATGGTCTTTGCCGCACTGCTATCGAAGGCCAGTGGGCTGCTGAACATCTCCTTAGGACCAAAGAACGGAGAGGTCTCCTCCCACGAGTTGGTGTTCACGTCGTACTCCCACGTATCCTTGAGAACGCCAGACGAATTCATTCCTCCGAAGAGGACGCACACCTCGTTGGTGCTATCGTAGGCCATTCCTGGCCATTCCCTCGACGGAGGCGTAGGGTTAGTCACTATCTGAGTCCAGGTGTTGCTCGCATAGTCATACTCCCAGGTGTCGTTCTTGTATCCACCCGGTCCATATCCGCCGAAGATGACCATCACACCCCCGACTTCGTCGAAACAGTAACCGGGGCCTTCCCTCTCACCGGGATCGGGTGGTGGTCCCATCTTTATCCAGTTGAAGATGTCCTTCTTCAGCTGAACGGATGCACCTGCTCCAGTGCCTACAACCTCAGTGTTGGTGAAGGTCCCATTGTTGAAGTCCGTATCAGTGTCTTCTGTCCACACAAATGCCGATGCCGTCCCTGGAAGCAATACAACCACAGCGGAAAGCAAAAGCATGAAACTCAGGACTACGCTAGCTCCCTTAGAAAGCCTTGTCCACATATTCTGCCTCCTCCTCACGAATATAAGGAACTTCAGGGTCTGCCAGCTTCATGACCGTTCTTCTATATAACGGTTATCGGCTCCCCTTTCCCCTTTCGGTTGGTCCGATTTGATTTGACCACTTAAATATTTTCTGGTTCACTTTTCTAAACGTCAACCATCCATAACCTGTCTGGCATGATTAGGTGCCAAGAGACCGGAGAGTCGTTTTCAACAAACAGTTGAAGTCTCGAAGAAAAATAAAGGAAAGATGGAGAAGCTTTCACTTCTCCTTGTGTTCTGGTGGGTTTCGCTCACTTCAGATCCAGGTCTATGAACTCCATGTCAATGCCCGGATGTCCATACGGGGATGGATACGGGTCATTCACGTCATCGTCCATGGCGATAAGTGTGACATAATACTAATAGCCCAGCTCGAACCCGCGGTGGGCGATGTCGCGTGTCACGAAGTTGGTGGCTCCATGCGGTGACCTGACGTCGTTTGCTCCATAGTCGAACCATGGTTCACAGAAGCCCACATCCTCCGGATTTGTGTTGATGCCGTCGCTGACAGGCATTCCATTGTTGTGATGGACATGCATGCCGTGGGGTGTCTGATCTCCCCAAATCCATACGAATGCGAGATCGTCTGTCCCATGGTCCAATGCGCTGGTCTCGAAGGCCATCTCCGCACCGTGCTTGTTGTCGATCAGGTCGTACTTGAGGTTGGGCAGATTCATGCTCTGAGTCCATTGCGATGGATCATCTGTACGGAAGTCGTGCTTGTAGGTCACCGTTCCGTGTCCAGGAGTGATAGAATCACTCTCTTTCCAGAAGTATGATTGACCTGAATGCAAAAGGCCCACGAGAGATTGGAACCCCTGTAGACCGTTTGAATCGATAATCTAGATCGAGCAAGAAAGCTTTTTATCGAGGAATAATGATGATTTCCGCGGATGAGGAAGATAAGAAGCGGGGTCTACGGATTGAATCCTCTCATGGATGGAGGGATAAATGTGAACACGACGACAGTCGTGATAGGGTCTTCAGGGGCAGGAAAAACGACATTCGCGACTCAATTCCTAAGGAGAGGACTCGAGTCGGGCGAGGATGCAATCTTCATCACCCTGGATGAAGCGCCCGCCCAAATCGTTCATGAATCCAAGCTGATGGGCTGGGAGGACATGGAGGACTACCTCGAGAACGAGCAAATGGTCTTCGTGGACGCCGGCGGGAAGCAGTTCTCCAAGTTCATCCAGAAGGAGCTGGCGGAGTTCGTCGATGAATGGGCGGGTCACAGGGCAAGAATCGTCATAGACCCGCTAACACCGGTCCTCTGGTCAGTGGAGGACAAGTATAGCCAGAGGGAGCTCGTCTCCTTTCTGTTGAGAGAGACCCGGAAGATAGGGACTGTCCTTTGCACGCTCGAGGAGCACGGAGTTATGGGGGACCTCTCGGGTCCTGAGATCATAATACCCATGTATTTGGCGGACAACGTTATCCACCTGAGGTACAAGAGCCACGAGTCGCCCGAGAAGAGGGATTTGAAGATAGTCAAGTGCAGGAGCAGCAAGCACAGCCGCGCCTGGCATCCATATGGCATCATGAAGGGCGTCGGACTATTCGTCCTGGGAGTCGAGGACACTTCGAAGAAAGCCGAGCACGTGGAGAAGGCAAGGAGAACGATAGAGGGAGTGCTGAGCAGGATTCCGCAGGAGAAGACCTCCGAGCTGTCTGGAAAGGCCCTCACGAACATCTATCGGACCGTGGACGCGCTCCTTAAGGAGGACTCCTGGGACATTGACCCAGAGAGCCTGATCGAGCTGATTCTCCAGGAATACGATTTGCGGTTGTGATGGGATGCCAAAGAGGATGGGCGGGGCTCTGAAGCGCATAGTCGGCGAAGGCGCGGGGGAAAGAGAGGAGGAGAAGAAAAGACCCGTCTCAGTTCTCATGAACCGGAACCGCCAGAGGATATTCCAGTTCCTCTGCAACTTCCCCTGCAGCCATCAGAAGAGGATAGCGGCCAGCCTCGAATTGAGCAACCCCACCGTCAGGTGGCACCTCCAGAAGCTCATCCAGAGCGGATATGTGAAGAGTAGAACCGTGGGCGGCAGGGTCGTCTACTATCCCGCCGAGATGATCTCCGGCGACAGAGCAATCGAGGTCTTCTATTGGATGGGAAACAGGAAGGTCAACATCCTCTTCAGGACCCTCCTTGAGCGGCAGGGTTCCACGATCGAGGACTTGGCCGAGACGCTGGGCGGCGGGAGAAGTAGAATCCGCTTGGGTCTGGCCACTTTGGAGAGACTCGGGATGATAGTCCCGGTCATCGACGGAAGATACAAGCGATACTTCCCGACGGATGAGGTCACGAGCATCGAAAGCAGCAACAGGAAGAGGCTGAGGCAGTTCAAGCGGTTCCTGATGAAGAAGCTGGAGAACGACAGACTTAACCCTGAGATACACATGTCCAGGTCAAGGGAGGCAGAAATCCAGATCAAGATAGGAAAGACGCGCAGCCAGTTGGTGATTCCTCCTGAGCCGCTGGCAAACGTGATAGCTTCCGTGAGTGTGGGCCAATGAGGAAACGGTCGAAGACAGACTCCATACTCAGCTACCTGATGGAGAGGGCGAACACTCCTGTTGAGCTTGCCGACATGTCCTCAGACCTTGGATTCGACGGGAAGGTCGTGGCGACGATTGCGAGCAGACTCGCCTCCCGTGGGTACATCCAGAAGGTGAGGCGGGGCGTCTATGCATACGAGGAGGAGTCGGCGATTACGAAGGCCGAGGTCGAGACCATCTGCACCTCGCTGGCTGAATCGGTGGAGAGGACACTCGGGCGGTCCCTGATGAAGAAGATGGGCATCGCGCCCCCCGCTCCTGGCTGCAGTACTCTCGAGGATCTTGAAGGATTCCTAATCCGCCTGAGAGGTGCCATGGGAACGGCAACAGCGGACGACCTCATCACTGTCATTATCAGGAGAGAGCTCCCGCCAAGAGGCGCAGAGAACCTCCTGAGGAAGCTCGGCGTCTGATTCCCTGGAGTTCTGTTCGGCGATTCTTCGTTGTTCTTTATTCGTGCCCTCTTCCTTTGCCTTCCATCGGCCCCTCCCGTTCGCTCCATTTATTTCCTCTTGTCGTTCAGTCCCTTTTGCTCATCGAATTCTCTGACCACCTGGCTGGAATTGGGTATACCAAGGAAGAGGTTGAGGGCAGTCTCCTGTGAGAAACCCCTTCGGTGAGCCTAGGGTCTTCGGCCACACCTATAACCGAGCCTTTTTACCAGTAAACATCAAATACTCCCGCTCAGATATAATCCCGGATAATCATGGGGAAAACGGAGACGATCAAGGAACGGGCGGTATACGTCTACCTGCCCTCCGTGGAGATGAAGGAGCAGTGGACGAGGTACGCAAATGAGATGGGAACGAGCCTGTCCAAGTTCGTGATGGAGTGCGTGAGGGAGTACGTAGAAGAGAGGGAAGATTCCACCTTCGTGAAGCGCGGAGAACTCGTCCGTGAGAAAGGGAAGCTAAGGGAGAGAGTACGAAGTCTATCCGAGGACTTGGAGGCCCGCAATGCGCTCATAGCACGCTTAGAAGAGGAAATCCGTCGATACAGGGCACAGATATTCTCGGACAAGGAGTTTCAGGGAATCAGGACCTACGACA
>JBHIFJ010000052.1:0-8941 GCA_046761045.1 Thermoplasmata archaeon | reverse complement strand
TGGACACTGGTGGACTCTCTTCCTGGACAACGAGCGGATTGTTCGAGATAGACTCCACGGCTCCGTCCGTTCTGTCCACGGTACCCGTGGATTTGGAGCCGAGTGCCCCTGTGACGACAAACGTCGAGGCAACATTCGACGAGGGCATGGACACTGTGTCTGTGGAGTTAGCGTTTGAATTGAGAGACGTGGCAACATGGACACTGGTCCCGGGGACGTTCTCGTGGGTCCTAGACACTGTCGTCTTCAATCCCATGGCCGATCTAAATCCAGGGACCACGTACCAAGCGAACATCTCGACCTTGGCAAAAGATGACTCCGACCCTGGCAATCCGATTGCGGCTCAATATGAATGGACGTTCACAACTGCGACGCTGAACACGCCACCGTCGGTGTCCATGACCTCACCAGTGGGCGGTGAGAGTTGGTCTGGTGGTTCGGTTCATGATATTGTCTTCACGACCTCCGACAACGAGGACGTGCAGGCGAATTTGCTCGTATGGTTGAACTACTCCACGACAGGAGGCGCACCCTGGACACCGATCGCGGGCGCCCAAGGAATCGCGGGTGATTCGTCACCGTACACATGGACACTTCCCTTCGAGGATTCAGCGACAGTGGCAATAAACGCAACGGTCGTGGACACTGGTGGACTCTCTTCCTGGACAACGAGCGGATTGTTCGAGATAGACTCAACTCCGCCCTCCGTTCTCAGCACGAGTCCCCTTGACGGTGTGAGTGGGGTTCCCCTGGGCGCAAATGTGATGGCAATATGGAGCGAATCCATGAACACGGACCAGACCAATGCCTCGTTCACCCTTTTGGACAACCTCACATGGACTCCAGTTTCCGGAATCATGTCCTGGGCGGGAACGACCTTCGTTTTCAATCCTGATGTCAACTTGAATCCAAATGAGTGGTACACCGCCAACTTCACCACCGCCGCTGTAGATGACTCCGACCCAGGAAACGCCTTGCTGGCAACTTACAGCTGGAGCTTCCAAACCGCTGGATTCGTTGATAACACGCCACCCTCGATCGCAAATGTTCTTGTGGATCCAACGCCACAGGAAGTCTTCTTTGCTGTGAACATATCCGCGGATGTGTCCGATGACGTTGAAGTCGGCCTGGTCATGATAGAGATAACCGATCCCCTGGCGGGTTCAACCACAACTCCGATGCTATTCGACGCTGGAACACTCAGGTATTACCTGGACCAGACCTATTCGATCGTGGGAACGTATGATATCAACATAACTGCAGCGGACACGAGCAACAACCTCAACTGGTCCGTAGGCCAGTTCGTGATTCAGGACACCACGCCACCGAACATAGTGCATACGGCCGTAACCACTGAACTCGAGGGCATCCCCATAGACATAGCCGCTGTTGTTCAGGACAACTACGCCCTCAGTCCCGTCGATCCCGTCTGGTTGAACTACACCGACGTACTGGGCTCGACATTCAACATATCGATGAATCCCGTAGGAGGTGATAACTACTCCCAGCAGATTCCCGCTCAAGTCTCGCCTGGAACCGTTTCCTATTTCATATGGGCAATCGACAGTGAGGGGAACGATGCGATGACAGCCACTTACGTGATAACGATCTTGGCGGTCGACGTAGAACCGCCAGAAATCCTGAATGCTCTTGCGGCACCATCACCTCAGGAGGTCTTTGGTTCGGTCAACATCACCGCCACGATTACAGATCCTTCCGGAGTTGCATCCGCCAGCGTTGAGATCACACGGCCAGATTCGACCACCGAGAACCGGACGCTGACGCCCGCACCTGGAGATATCTACTACTTGGAGCAGTCCTACATCCTCGTGGGAACCTACTCGTTCACCGTATGGGCAAACGACACAAACGACTTCTGGAACTCCTCATCCGGAATCTTTGTCATCGAGGACACTACACCTCCGGTGATCACCCACACACCGGTAACCTCGGGCTCGACTGGAGTGCCCATCAACATTTCGGCGACCGTGACGGACAACTATCAACTCTCGGACGTCAGAATTGAATTCATTGACACGAGCCTCAACACGTTCAATGAGTCCATGATCTCTGTTGGGGGAGACTCCTACTCCTATCAGATTCCCGCTCAAGTCTCGCCTGGTGTGGTGACCTACTTCGTGTGGGCCATCGATTCCAGCGGAAATCCAGCAATGACTGCCCAATACGACATTACGGTTTCCACTCCTCCAGACAACCAACCGCCAGAAGCGAATGCGGGTCCGGACCAGCTCAACAACTCCCAGGGGACCATGGTGCAGTTCAACGGAACGGCATCCTCGGACAATGTGGGCATAGTCTCCTACAGGTGGACCTTCACTTACGGGCCCAACGTGATAATGCTGGAGGGACCCACACCGTCCTTCACCTTCATGGACGTAGGCGAATACACTGTCACCTTGAACGTGACTGACGCAGCAGGCCTTTACGATACCGATGCAATGATTGTCTCGGTTCTGGATTCGACTCCACCAGAGATAGTCGCTGTCTCGCCTCCGGACGGCGCGACGGACATTCCCACGACGACGGACTATATCATAGTCTTCAGCGAGGAGATGGATACGGCCGTCACTCAGCAGGCAATAACCATCCAGGGCATCACGATTGAGAACTTCGAGTGGACCAGTGGCAACACAAGGCTTAGGCTCACTTTGTCGGGACTTAAGGAGAACCAGGAGTATTCGGTCGAAATAAGTGGGGCTGCCGATGTCACCGGGAACACCCTGACCACCCAGAGCTTCTCATTCACAACCATGGAGGTTCCTTCCCCGCCACCGTCGTTCTCTCTGGAGCAGGACTGGTGGTGGATAGTGCTCATCATCATCCTCATTGTCATCATAGTGATGCTCGCACTGAGGAGGCCACCCATGGAGGCAGAAGAGCTCACTGTCTTCGAACCTGCAGAGGCTCCACCCCCCTTCGAGCCAGAAGATCTCCCTGAGCCCACAACTGAGGAGGTTCCGGAAGAGCCTGAGGTTTCGCCTGGGGAAGGGGTTTCAGAACAAGTCTGACGACACCCTTGAGATTCGCGAGTTCCCTCAAACGGGATGGGCACACCCAATTTCGATGGTATCGGGTCCAACTTGGGCTTGATGGATCCTCCTGGCAATGCTTGGACATCGGCCTGCTCCGAGACCGCGCTGACTGAGAATGGAAACCACTCTCGTGCCCCGAAAGTCTCATGCCAATCTGCCGCGCCGAAGAGGACATTCAAGATGCGCGGCTCATTAACTATAAATATCCAGGTCTCATGACCAGAGTGGAAGATATTCTTCCAGTTTGGGAGGGTCGAAGATGAGGCAAAATCAGAGGCTCTCGAGTGCAGGGATCGTGCTCCTTGTTGCGCTCGCGCTTGTCTCCTCCATGTGTGGGATAGCTTCAACCGAGGTTCAGGAGGACCTGTGGGAAGTCACCGATGTGGGCGGTCCAAGGTCCTCTCACGACAACGAGAACATTCCTTCGGGCGTCGTTTGGGAAATCCAGAGGCAGATAACCGTACCTGCGGGAATGGAATACTACGTCATGTATGACAACGAAAGCCACTCCTTGGTTGAGATGCCCATGGCAGACCCGACAACTGGCTTTCCCCAGAGCGTTCTGGACGCGATCGACAGGAGCCCCAATTGGATTAGGGACAATCTCACAAGAAAGTTCGAGCAGATGGCAGACGAGCCCATACAAGTGCAAGCCTTCGCAACACCTGCCTTCGGGGACTTGGATGCGGATGGTGACCTGGACCTCGTCCTTGGCACCGAGAGCAACGGACTGGAGTATCTCGAAAATGTGGACAAGGGGTTGCACTACTACGAGTTCTACGATGTCTACGTCGGGGGCGTTCTTGTCTCAAACGCTTCGATGTTTGGTCCTCTGACCGGAGCAAGACTGGACCCGGCGATCTCGGATTTAGACGGTGACAACGACTTGGATATTCTCATAGGCAGGGACACTGGTGTCCAGAGGCTGATGAACCTTGGTTCTCCGGCCTCGCCCTTGTGGGATGCACCGATGCCAACGGGCATTACCCTCCCCTATAGCGCAATAGACTTGGGCGACGCGGACGCCGATGGCGACCCTGACCTCATCATTGGAACGGATGATGGCAGTCTCTACCTCGCGTGGAATCTCGCGAGCAACCCAAGTTACATCTCTGATGGGGACCCTTCAACTGTGACAGACTCGGTCTTCGCGGCACCTCAGTACTTGGGTCTTGATGAGGGGGATTACGCCAGCCCGGCCCTCGTGGATGTGGATTCCGATGGTGATTTGGATTTGGTGGCGGGCAACGGCACAGGCGCCCTCAGATACCACGAAAACCTGTGGGATCCCACAACCCCTTTCTGGGCACCCTACAGCGAGACGATGTTTGGAGACTTCAGTTCGGGAGGCGCCAGTGCTCCAACGTCCGTGGACTTGGATCTGGACACTCTTCCAGACATTATGGTGGGTGATTCAGCGGGATATGTCCACTACCTCCCAAACATTGGGACTTCATACAATCCCGTGTTCCTCGTTTGGGAGAGCGCTCCGACCTCATTCACTTGGGCCAATCGCAACTACTACTATGCTGATGATTCCGAGGTTCTCCTCAAGGAGAGAACGATCCCCGCCAAGATGACAGGCTATGCCAACCTGATAAATTCGGCTCCGGACTATATGATTGATGAGCTCGCCTTTTCAATAGCCAATACGGCGACGAGCTCGTTGATGCACCCAGCCGCCTATCCACAGGCCTACAGAAACAACACGGATGCCCTGTACCACAACGATGCGTTCATCGACTATGCGGACATACTCGATCTGGGTGACTTCCCAAGTGGTGACTACTACTCTACGCTCAGATACTGGGTGAATGAAAGCGGAACCAGAGTGGAGTACACTCTTCCGACGGAGATATACTACTGGTATGTCGCCCATCCCAGAATCTCCTATGAGCTCC
Source organism: Thermoplasmata archaeon (assembly GCA_046761045.1). Classification (GTDB taxonomy): domain Archaea; phylum Thermoplasmatota; class Thermoplasmata; order RBG-16-68-12; family JAGMCJ01; genus JAGMCJ01. Next base: position 3,987 of record JBHIFJ010000052.1, on the reverse strand, counting down.
CCACCTTCATCAATCCGAATGTCGTGACGAATCTTCACCAGGGAGCAGCTCCCCCGCCAGCGGGCAAATTCTGGAGGTGGTACCTCTTCAACGAGAATGACACCACTTGGCCGGACGATTCCAGCCTGGCAGTCAAGTATCCAAAGGACGAGGGCCCGCCTCTAATGAGGGAGAAGCTGGCGGGAGTGACAACAATGTGGAACGTGACTCACTACGTTGCACCGAGTGGCTACGACAACACTGGTCACAACAATACAAGGCCTTGGGACTACGGCGACCATGCTGTGGAAAAGGCAAGTCATTGGGTCAGCCTCACTCTTGCGTTGAATGCGCAGGAGCACGATGACAACAACAGACCCAGACAGCCCGTCAGAATCGCCCACGAACACAACGGCAATTGTGGAGAGCTCCATGATCTGACCACTGCCGCATTCAGGGCGGCTCTTATTCCCGCGAGAGGCGTCATGAGCGTCACCGAGGATCACTGTTGGAACGAGTTCTGGCACAACGGCTGGAACCATCACGACAATTACTGGAGCAATTCTCAGTCCATCATAGGCAACAACGACTACAAGCACTACACGCCGGGCTGGAACAGGGACTGGACCGCCATATACGGGGAGGATGGCAACAGCAGAGTGAGGAATCACATCAACAGATATCATCACGCCGAGGACTTCAATGGTGATGGCTATCAGGACAGGGGCAACGTGAGCGTCAAAGTCGTGGACGCAAATGGCATTCCAGTGGATGGAGCCAAGGTCTCCATAGCAGGATGGCGAAACACAGGGTCTTGGATCAGCATCGGAGACTACTCGACCTATACAGGTCCAGATGGCATTGCTTTCTTCACGACAAGCGAGGCTCGTCAATTCGATGTGACGGGGGACACGATGGACGACGGAATCCAGATAGACATCAGCAGCAAGTTTGGTGGTGGCTCACTCAACGAGGGCTATGACAATAGATTCAAGATTTGTGTGGACCCGCCAAATCTCCCGCTCTACAGCTATGAATACCAAGTGAATGAAACGGTTCCCAGGCCATGGATTCGTGCAAATGAGGTTGCACCACCACTGCCCGGGGGTTATTGGATGGACGTGGACTTCAATGTCCTCTTCGGCATTCAGCATCCCCCTGTCGATGCATTGTTTCTTGCAGATGACCAAATCGACGGCAGCAGAGTCTCCCATCCCGAATACTTCTATGACAACATCACCTTGGATGCATTCATCGTGGACGAGCAGAACTTCAGGAAATATCTGGGCGGCGAGGAGATGTTTGATTCCCACAATCTCTCCCTGAACAGCTCTTCGGGTAGCGTATCTCTCGGTCTTCCCGACTCGGGTCATTGGTATTTCGTACTGTCCAACAGGGACTCGTTGGAGACGGAGAAGGTGGCGAATCTCACGCTCAGGCTGATAGAGAATCTCCTCCCCGCGGAGCCTCACCTGGTGAGAGGGAGACTCACAGGTCCCTCCCAGGAGAATATCACCATCACATGGGAGAGAAGCGGAGATGATGGACAGTGTGCCGACGACATCATCGAGTACGCAATCTACAGATCGACAGACTATCATGGCTCCTATTCCTTGGTGGGCGCGGTTCCCGCAGATGGTTCCCTCTACTACAACTGGACTGATTTCGGGCTCGGGGCCGGGAATCTGACGGACTATTTCTATTATGTGGTCTCTCGCGACAACCTCTCACAGGCAAGAAGTCCTGAGACTCTTGGCAAGATGGCCTTGCATATCCTCGCGGGACCCAATCTTCTCTCCATTCCGGTACACTTGGAGGACAACAGCATCTCAGTGGCGCTGGCGACTGTGGAATTCGATCATGTGAGGTCGTACAATGCAAGCGACACGGACGATTCATGGAAATCTTATCACAGGTTCAAGTACACGAACGATTTGCAGGGTGTGCATCCAACGACCGGCCTCTGGGTCAATGCTCTTTCTGATGGCAACCTGACGGTAATCGGCCTGATCCGGCCGTCTCATTCGGTCGTGCTGGAGCAGAACTGGAATCTGGTGGGCTACCCGTCCTTCATATCGACGTACAGAGTTGGCGACTTGAAGGTTGAGCTAGGTGCGATAAGGGTCGAAGGCTTTGATCCCAATAGTCCGCCGTATCACTGCAAGGTCTTGCCTGATGACTACGTGCTGAGAGCTGGAGAATCATACTGGATACAGCTGCCTTCTCCTGCCACGTGGGTCATTCAAACTTGATTGATATCAAGCCTGTCCTGCTACCGCGCACGTCAAGGTTAGCCTTTGAAGATTGGGAGACTCACCGAGGAGACGCCAATATTGCCGTGCCGAGGGGGACATTCGAACACCGTTTTGCTGGCAAATCTCCCTCCATATACTCTCACCTGATAAGGCTTCGCTGCTACTTCCTATCCTATTCTCCTCTCCTTCCAAATGACTCTTCGACAATTCTGATTTCCTCATCTGTTAAACCATACAAACGATAAACGATTTGGTCGATAAGCTCGTCTGTTTTGTCGATTCTTTCCTGTAGTTCTTTGAGCTCAGGATGATACTTGTCGTAAACCGACATTATATCGCTCAGGTTCGGGACTTTCCTGGCAAGGAGTTTGACGAAATCTTTGAAGGCCTTGTGGCTCCAGGTGAGGGCGGCGTCCAGTTGATAAGTAGTATACGACCCCTTCTCGACATAGGCTCTGCAAGACTTTCTTTTGTAAAGGGAGCGACCTTGTTTGCCTTTTTGGAGACTCTTGAAAATCTTTTCATCCACAATGCCCTCAAGGTCGGTGAAGAATGATTCTGTCTGATTCTGTCTTTGTCTATTCATCTCTACCATTGATTTGCCAAGGTATGCAAGGATGTCATGAGTGATCCTTGGGTTTTTTCTTGCTTCATCTTGCTGTCTCTGCCAGGCTCTACGAACCTCCTCCGCGAGGTCAAGGACCTCACCCCAAGACTTCTTTTCGCACAAATCCTCGATATTCCTCAAGACCTCACGCTGGTTGCTGGTCAGTGCGTCGAATCTTACGGAAGGAAGTGGGATTTTGCTAACGTAGTAATTATCGAAGTCCATAGTTCTGATTGCCTTGCTAAAGATGAATAGATATGCAAACCATGAAATTAGTTTCGAGTTAAGTAGTGAGCAAATGAAATATAACGAGTACTTGTCATTCTTGAGTATCGTATTCTCCACTGTATCCACAGTCAGCCTTCCTTCCGGGTCAACAGTTGACATTATGATAATGTGGTCAGAAGGAGTTGAGACATGCGCTACTATTCTTTGGCTAATGATTTTAGGTCTAAGTAACATTCTTACCTTGTCCTTGTCCAGGTCTATTCTTTCTTCACCAAGGAATTCATCAGTCTCGAAAAGCTGAAATCGGCCAATGTGGTCTCCTCTAAATACAGGATAATCTCCTTCATTTTCCAGATACCTCTGAAAGGGTAGACCGCGCATCGTAGTGCTTACGTCACCCAAGGAGATTCCAGGCGAGATCATCTTCCGAAATACTCTCAGTTCTTCTCTACTCGGCCCAATAATAAGTGTATCAGAGAGTTTCGAGTACTCTGTTGATACTCGGATTAGTTCACCTAGGTATCCTTCGACGAACGAAGATGTTCTATAGTACTCACTGTGCAATCTTTTCCGTGACCAAACACAGATAACCTGTTCTAGAAGCACATCTTCAAATGCCCTGCTGACATCGACGACATAGTCAAGTTTCTTGTCCAAAAAATGGCGACCTACTTTCCATCGCTGACTAAAGGTCAGAGGTTTGGGAACGATCAAACCACACCTCCCATTCGGATTCGTCAGCCTGTCCGAAAGCTCCATGAACTGAAGTGCTGTATCTTTGTAATCCTTTCCAGTCAGATACTTACGCCATATGTAGTCCCTCTCAATGCTTGAGAGTGCTGCACCATAGGGCGGATTCCCGACCACCGCACAGGCACCCGGGGGTTCGATCTACGTGGGTGCGAACTGGCGAAAGGA
>JBHIFJ010000051.1:0-9156 GCA_046761045.1 Thermoplasmata archaeon | reverse complement strand
GGCGATTTACCCGCCGCTCATCAGTCTCCTGACGCTTTCCGTGAGATGCGGAACCACCTTATACAGATCGCCAACGATCCCATAGTCGCTCACTTCGAATATGGGCGCCTCGCTGTTTCTGTTTATCGCCATAATGGTCTTTGACCTCATCACGCCGACCGTGTGCTGTATCTGACCTGATATCCCTATCGCGATGTAGAGCTTTGGGCTCACCTTCGTCGAGGACAACCCTATGCCCCTGTTCTCGGACAGCCAGCCATAGTCGACGGCGAGGGGACGCGTGCAGCCAACCTCGCCCCCGAGTGCCCTCGCCAGCTCGAAGGCCACCTCGAGGTCTTCCTTCTTGGCGAAGCCCTTTCCCACGCCGACTATGATATCGGCGTTCTCGATCATCACGTCCTCGCTTACCTTTTCCATCCTCTCCACGACTTTCGCCCTCTCCTCGCCCAGGTCTGTGGTGAAGTCGACGACCCTGCCCTCTCTCGGGCTCTCCACCTTCTGGAACGAGTGCGGGAGAACGGATATGACGCCTCTGTCGGAGACGACGAGTTCCGTCGCAATGGTGTTCCCTGCAAGTGCATATCTATCAGCAAGAACCTGCTCGTCTTCGACCCTCAGGTCTATGGCATCTGTGATGCAAGCGCAGCCAATCCTCTGAGCAAGCCTGGAGGAGACCTCCTTACCAGGTCTCGTGGAGCCCACGAGGACGAGATCGAAGCCCTCTCTGTCCATGATCTGGTGAAGCATATGCGCGCACTGCGAGGCGCTCGGCGGCAGCGGAGAGACCGCATAGACGACATCTGCACCGAAGCCGAAGTACCTGCTCGCTCTCTCCCGAACATCGTGTAGGGGGAGGACACCCACAAAACCGTTGCTCCACAGCTGCCCTGCCTTTGAGACCAGCTCTAGGGCGACATCCTCCTTCTCGGAGTGCACGAGCACGCGCATGCTACCTCCCCACCTCCCTCGCGATGGCACTGGCCATCTCCGAGACGACCTCGTCGAGTTCGCCCTCGAAGACGACCTTCTTTCTGTCGATCACGGGCGCCTTGTTGCTCCTCACCTCCACCGTGGGGCGAAGGGATTCCTCGGGTATGCCAAGCTCGCCCAGGCGAACCTCCCTCAGGGGCTTCTTGGAGGCCTTCAGAATCGCGGGCAGCGACGGCAGCCTCGGCTCGTTTATCTCGTTCGTCACCGTGATAATCGACGGAGTGGGGAGAAGGACGACCTCCCTGTGGTCCTCCAGGTCACGAACGCATCTCAGCCCGTCCTCCGTGACCTCGATCTGACGCACGTATGCTGCTAGGGGCATGTCCAATATCTCACTTATTCTTGGACCCACCTGACATGAGTAGTTATCGGCAGAGCCCTCGCCCAGAATGAGGACATCGAACTCTGTCCCCTTCAGAACAGCGGCAAGCACACATGCCGTCACGTCCGTGCTGGGCTCTTTCTCCGAAATCACTATTATGCCCTCATCAGCGCCCATTGCGAGGCTTTCCTTTATCGTCTTCCTTATCGTCTCTCTGGAGAAGGATAGCGCTGTCACCTTGCCACCATGCTTCTCCTTGAGCTGAATGGCAGCCTCGAGCGCATTTCTGCTGAGCTCCTCAATCTCCAAGGGGGCGAGATGAAGCGCAGGCTCCAGGGTTGTAGAATCTATCTTGATATGGTCAACATCCACAGCCTCCTTCACTGCGGCAATCATATGCATGCTTTTGCGTATGCTCATTTGCCATATATAGATGGCGCGCGAGCGTGATTGACGTGCGCGAACACGCCTGCGAAGTCTTTATAGTGCTCTCATCTATACCAGAGCGCACGAGTGGATGACATGAACTTTGATCTGACAGAGGATGAGGAACTGTTTCAGAGGACTGTAAGGGAGTTCTGCGAGAAGAAGCTGACGCCCAGGTCAAGGGAGATAGACACGGAGGGGGAGATACCTCAGGATGTGCTTGATGGAATGGCTGAACTCGGGCTTCTCGGAATAACCATTCCCGAGGATTACGGAGGTCCTGGGGGCTCGATGATGATGGCGACGCTCGCCGCCATCGAGATAGGCAGAGGAGATATCAGCATGGCGACAGCTGTCTTCTATCTCCTTGAGGCAGGATGGTCTCTCATTCTTGCGAAATACGGAACAGAAGAGGCGAAGAGGGAGGTGTTACCAGAGGTGGCCAAGGCTAAGGCGTTCTTGGGGATTGCGACAACGGAGCCCGGTGGGGGCTCTGACATCGCCAATGTGAAGACGACTGCCAAGCCGACAAGCGACGGCCATACACTCAACGGCGAGAAAGCCTTTATCAGTGGCGTCAAGGAGGCGAAGCGCATGGGAGGCGGGCATCTCACGATAGCACGTACAAAGCCTGAGCCAGGACACAGGGGGATGAGCTTCTTCTATGTGCCCATATCCACGGAGGGCATAACGACGACGCTCTATTCTGATATGGGAAGGATGGGCATATCGACTGGAGGAATTTCGTACAGCGATGCGGAGATACCGAAGCACTATCTTCTCGGCGAGGAGAACCGCGGGTTCTACCACCTCATGGCCGGTTTCAACGTCGCCAGGACTCTTGTCGCTGCTGCGTGTATAGGCGCATCAGAGAGAGGCCTTGAAATCGGCATGGAATACATCAAGGAGAGGAAAGCGTTTGGAAGACCTCTTGGCAAGTTCGAGGGCATCCAGTTCGAGCTCGCAGAGCAATACGCCCAAGTGGAGATGGCCAAGAACACTGTTCTCAAGGCTGCATGGCTGATAGATGAGTACGGAGATGACAAGAGCAAGGTTTCTGAAATCACCAAGACAGCAACAACCGTCAAGCTCTACGCGCCGCAGATAGCATTTGAGACGATAAAGAAGGCTATGATATGGTATGGTGCTGCCGGGTATACAAAGGATGTCGACCTGGAGATGGGGTTTCGGGGCGTCACATCGTACGTCGTTGGCGCCGAAGGCTCTCTCAACATAATGAAGGTCATTCTTGGCAGAGAGCTTCTGGGTAAGGAATTCATTCCCTACAAATAGGTGCAGCCATGGAGAGGTTCGACTGCATCGTAGTAGGAGCAGGTCTTTCTGGGCTGAGCGCTGCCTACCGCCTTGCTAGCGGAGGCGCGGATGTGCTTGTCCTCGAGCGCGGCTCCTATCCAGGGTCGAAGAGCATGACGGGAGGGAGGCTCCACGTTGAGCCCGTGAGGAAGATGATGTCCGAGCTATGGAACAGTGCGCCATTCGAGAGGAGGGTATCGAGGGAGGTGATAACGCTCATGGACGGGAAGAGGAGCGTTTCCATATCCTTCGAAAATGAGGGCGGGACATGTGAGAGCTACACAGTTCTGAGAGGAACGTTCGATAGATGGCTCTCCTCGAGGGCAGAGGAGGCAGGTGCTACGATTGTGCCAAAGACAAGGGTCGATTCCATATCAGTGGGCGATGGGAGCGCTATGGTGAACGCTGGTGGCGCTGACGTGGAAAGCGATGTAGTGCTTATTGCAGAGGGCTCCCCTTCGGTCCTCGCTGGCAAAATGAGGCTCATTTCGAGGAGAGAACCGAATCACTACGCAGTAGGCGTCAAGGAGATCATAGAGATGGACAGTAAAACCATTGAGGGGAGATTTGGGTTGGGCGAGGATGGGGGTTGCGCTGCCATCTTCGTGGGCAGTGTTACAAAGGGCGCTCAGGGCGGCGGGTTTCTCTATACGAACAGGGAATCCATATCCTTGGGTTGCGTAGTTAACATAGGCGCTGCAATGAGGAGCGATATTCAGGTTCATGAGTTTATGGAGGATTTCAAGTCCAGCAATCCTGTCAAGGACCTCATCAGAGGGGGCAAGAGCGTTGAGTATTCAGCGCGCACGATACCAGAGTTCGATGTGAAGCACATCCCAAGGCTGTATGGCGACAGGGTGCTCCTCCTGGGGGATGCTGCCTGTCTCTCCATGAACATCGGCTATGCGGTGAGAGGAATGGACTCTGCCATCGCATCAGGCTTTCACGCTGCAGAGACCGCAAAAAAGGCCATCAGCAGAGGCGATTTCTCCAGGGATTCGCTCAGATCCTACGATGATGCTCTGCGCAGGAGCTTCGTGCTTGGTGACATGGAAAGGTTCGGTAAGGCTCAGGAATTCCTGAAAAGCGAGAGGATATACGAGTACTATCCTGCGCTTGCCAGTAGATTCCTGAAAAGGCTCTTCTCCTTCACTGATATGCCCAAGGAAGGCGTGAGGGAGATTGCTGGTGATGAGATTCTCGGGGGTGGTCTCATGAAGATACTCGTGGACATGTGGAGGGCGTGGAGATGGCTTTGAGCATGGAGCAGAAACTTGCGCTCAATGTCTACAAGCTGGACAAGGAGGCGCATATAACGATCGACAAGAATGTCTGCAGGCGATGCGCCGATAAGCCCTGCCTGAGGGTGTGCCCAGCCCATCTCTTCACTCTTGACGACAAGAGCGATGTGAATTTCAACTACGAGGGTTGTCTTGAGTGCGGCACTTGCTTGATCTCATGTGTGGAATGCGCTCTCAACTGGAATCACCCCAGAGGCGGGTTCGGGGTCGAGTACAGGTTCGGATGATGAGACGTACGTGCTTTCCGACCGAGATGTAACCGAGCGCGTGGGGAAATCTCTTCATTAATGGAGAAATGGCTGTCCGGCTCTGGCCAAACCTTCATGGTCTGGAGAGGACATACCCGGCCTTCCCGGATAGAGGACTGCGAAAGGGACTAGGCGTTCCGCCACCCCCCCGCGAATGGTCCTGCTGAGGATGCGATAAGACTTCGGGGGCAATGGAATGTACGGGGCAGGCATGACAGATCAGGTAACTCACCTACATAGAGGATGGCTCTGCATGGGACTCACTGTCTGATTCTTCTCTCAATGGACCGAATGCTGGAGGCAGGTCTATTCGGGCTAGCGAAATGGTCCACCTCATCCGAATATCCCACGCTCCTCACAAGACTATTCACCAAGAACCTCTCTGGCGATTACTAGCGTCTGAATCTGGTTGGTTCCCTCATATATCCCGTAGATTTTCGCATCTCGGAAATATCTCTCAACAGGATACTCGCTTGAATATCCATAGCCACCATGAATCTGGACAGCATAGTCAGCGGCTTTCATGACCATCTTCGCTGTAAAGAGCTTCGCCTCAGAGGTGGCTAGGGTCGGATCCTCCCCTCTATCCATGAGGCTCGCAGCTTTGTAGACGAGAAGGCGTCCCGCCTCTATCTGCATCGCCATTCCCGCTATCATCTGCCTTATCAGCTGAAACTCAGCAATAGGTTTGCCAAAAGCCTCTCTGGCTTTTGCGAACTCTACGCTCTCTTCCAAACAGGCACGAGCCACTCCAACCGCGCCTGCTGCGACGCTAAGGCGGCCATGATTGAGGATGCTCATGGCTATCCCCCAGCCCTGTCCCTCCTTTCCGATGAGGTTCTCTCTCGGTACGGCACAATCCTCCAGCACAAGTTCTGCTGTGGGGGAGGACCTCAGTCCAAGCTTCTTATTTGATTCGATGCTTCCAGGATAGAAGCCAGGGGTTCCTTTCTCCACAATGAAGGCGCAAATGCCATCATGCCTCTGTGTTCCAGGAAGACGTGCAAAAACTACCACTATGTCCGCAACGCCGCCATTGCTTATGAACATCTTCGTCCCATTGAGAATGTAATTTCCTCCTTCGGCTCTCGCTGTTGTCTGCTGATTTGCCGCATCGGAGCCTGCATTGGGCTCTGTGAGAGCCCAGGCACCCAGTTTCTCGCCCTTGGCCAGAGGAACGAGGTACTTCCTCTTCTGTTCCTCGCTTCCGAACTTCATGATGGTCGTCTGGCAGAGAGAGATGTGAACGGACATGGCCGTCTTCAGGGAGGAGCAGGCTCTCGCGATCTCCTCCGTCATTATGTGATAGCTCACATGGTCCATCCCACTGCCCCCATACTCTGGAGGAACTGTCGCACCCAGCATCCCGAGCTCTCCCATCTTGTCGAATATCCCGCGAGGGACATCCCCTCTCTCCTCCCACTCCTTGACATGCGGCTCGATTTCCTCTCTGGCGAAGTCCCTAGTCATCTTCTGAAGCATCCTCTGCTCTTCCGTCAGCCTGAAATCCATCTGAGCACCCTAGCCCCGTAGGGTTGTCAGGTGTTTTATCATTTTTCCCAGGGCAAGGTTTTTAGTCTGGGAGGTAGAATATGCCTTGTATGACAATCCTGTCCGATGAGGACATACACGAATTCATGCGTGAGGGGAAGCTCAGGATAACCAACTTCAGGGAGGAGAACCTGACCCCCAACGGATACGATCTCACGATCGAGGAGGTCTTCGTTTCTGGCGTTGATCGAACAGTGAACGAGGGCAGGGCAGAGGTCCCTCCTCAAACCTGGTTTGCCATCGGCACCAAGGAGAGGGTGGAGATGAGCGAGGACCTTGCTGCCCAGCTCTGGATCAGAACGTCCTGGGCGAGGAGGGGAGTCATGGCATCGTTCGGAAAGATCGACGCTGGATTCGAAGGGAACCTCACACTCTCTGCCTTCAACTCCTCCAAAGAGGTCATCGACGTTCCTATTGGAGAGACCTTTGCGCAGGTGGTGTTTGAGAGGCTTGAGCGGCCCGCCAAGAGGAAGTACGAGGAGAGGTCTGGTCATTTTCATAACCAGAAGGGCGTCACTCTGAAGTAGTCAAAGCGGGCAGTCCTATCCGCCCCACGCAGATGCAGTTTCTTGTCTACTGGGTCAACGACCCGCAAAAGATATAAGTGCGGAATACTGTCATTCAATATGGTTCCGAAGCAGGTGATCAATAAGATCCTAGAGGAATATGGAAGGGACCTGACAATATCCACTGTTTGTTCGCATACCAGCCTCCAGATTTTCCACGGAGCGAGAAAAGAGGGCCTCAAGACGCTTGGGATTGCCATTGGCGAGATCCCAAAGTTCTACAAAGCCTTTCCACTCGCGGAGCCAGATGAGTATCTTGTTATTCGCGACTACTCTGAGATTCCGGATAATGCGGATGACCTCATCTCAAGACATGCCCTTCTGATCCCGCATGGATCGTTCGTCGAGTATGTTGGCCCAAGGGTCTTCGAGGAACTTGAGGTCCCGACGTTCGGCAATAGAAGAGTTCTCGGGTGGGAGTCCGACAGGAAGAAGGAGAGGGAGTGGCTTGAGTCCGCCGGTATCAAGATGCCCGCGTTGATAGAGAAGCCAGAGAACATAGACAGACCAGTTCTGGTGAAATATCACGGTGCAAAAGGCGGGCGGGGATTCTTCATCGCCAAGGATTTTCACGACTTCAAAGTCGGAATAGACCTGAACCAGCCCTACACGATACAAGAATACATTCTTGGCACGAGGTACTACATTCATTTCTTCTACTCGCCGTTGACGGAAGGAGGCTACCGACTCAGCAGGGGGTCGCTTGAGATTCTTGGAATGGACAGGCGGGACGAGTCCAACATAGACGAGATGTACAAGCTAGGCGCGCAGGAGGCGCTAAAGAAACTCGGGATATTCCCGACATTCATCGTAACTGGCAATGTTCCTGTGGTCCTCAGGGAGTCATTGCTCCCCAAAGCCTTTCAGATGGGTGAGGGAGTCGTCGAACGGTCCATCGAGCTGTTTGGCGGGATGGTGGGGCCCTTTTGTCTCGAGACCATTGTGACAGATGAGCTGGAAATCAAGGTCTTTGAGGTCTCATCAAGGATTGTTGCCGGTACGAATCTATTCACTAGTGGCTCTCCCTATTCTGACTATGTTGAGGAGGACATGTCAACCGGGAGGAGGATTGCTAGAGAACTGAAGGTGGCACTTGAGCGGGAACGGCTCTCTGAGGTGACAAGTTAGAAGCCATCCCAGCCCGCCTAGGCGCGGCAATGATTCTCACAGAGAAAGAGTTTTAAAGGGGCAGAGCATAAAAATCCCTTGAAATCGATGGATGGTCTCGATGATCGAACTATTGTTCTCGTGATGATTCTCGTGATATTCGCCATCATCACATTCATTGAGCTCAGGTACTTTCGGAAGAGGCGTATGGCGGTCTCCAAGAAGGAGCCGCTGGAGGATCGAGCCTTCAACGCACTGCTGAATGCCAGGGCAATCAGCAACACGCTCGCCAGGGACGGAACCGACTTGAGCGGTGTCAATGAGGTGCTCGGCAGAGCTCGGGCGGCACTTGAGACAGGGGACTACCGAGGCTCTCTCGAACTCACCGATCGTGCAAAGGACATGATGAAAACCGTTAAGGTGAAATCAGATGCCCCCTCCATGTTGGAGGGGGAAGGGGAATTCTTGGAGTCACAGCCAACGACAAAGGAGGTGCTGAAGGACAAATTCCCCGATAACTACCTGGAATCGAGATTCTCAAGGTCGCTCGCTGCCGAGGCCATAGAGAGGGCCAGAGATGCCAGGCTGGATGTATCGGATGCTGAGCGGTTACTGAGGCAATGCGATGACTGTGTGGCCGTGGAGGATTACACTCAGGCGCTCTCATATGCAGTCCAATCGAAGAAAGCCGCAGAAGGAGTCCTATCCGTAACAAAGGCCAAGGCCCCAGAGGCACCTGGAAATGTCTGTCGCTCCTGCGGAGCCGGAATCCATGTGGGAGACAAGTTCTGCAGAAAATGCGGGGCCAAGGCAATCCTCACATGTAATCACTGCGGAAAAGAGCCCGAGGAGGGCGATGTCTTCTGCAGGGGCTGCGGGGCCCGCCTCGAGTCCTAGGGCCCTATTCCATCATCCAGCTGCTTCTTCATCTCCTTCTGCAAGCTGATCTCCTGCTCCCATTGCTCCAGTGTGTCCAGGATCTCCTTCAGCTGTCGAAGGCAATCAATGCATACCCACCTCTCACCAATCTTCTTCATTGGGGTCCTCCTGTAGAATATCTTGTCGCAGAAGGAACAGACATGCATGTCCTTTGTCCTGTGCTCGGCATAGGCCTCCATCTTTCGGCCTTCGACTATGCTTTCGATAATCGTCTTGCGTTTCTCATCCTTACTCATTGAGGCCTCCCCGAGCTGGCTCATCGCAACGGATAGCTGGTCAGTTTATGATAATTTTGGTCTATTAAAAGGTTTCTGGGGCTGGGGCACCGTGTGTTGGTGATGTAGAATGAATGGTTGATGGTGTCCTTTCGTCCCTTCTCTTGGAAACTTCAA
>JBHIFJ010000050.1:0-9304 GCA_046761045.1 Thermoplasmata archaeon | reverse complement strand
CGAAGGATTGATGTTTTCAAATCGGTTCAGGGCTACTTAATGCTATCGAACCTGAGAGGTGCAAGGAGGTCATAGCCGCCATGTCGTCGAGCAACCATTCCCTCATGGAAACAGTTATAGATGGTGCCAGCCATCTGTGAGCCATAGGTCGTATTGTGATGTTGAGGCCCTGGATTGCATTGGTCGTCCTCCTGCTCCTTTTCACCCCTGCATCCTTGGAAAGAGACCACGACTTGGTCGGGAGCCGGAGTGAGAACCCTTCCATCCCGCTCGATGCTCCCTTCTCGGTAGACGTGATGGTGAGTGATGATCCAATCTCTGAGAGCCAGGTCGAGCCGGATGCCGTGGTCGACGACCTCGGGTACGTACATGTGGGCTGGATAGATCGCCGGACCGGCGTTTGGCGGGTGAGGTATGCCCGCTCGACGGACGGCGGGTTGAGCTTCGGGCCAAGCATGGAAATGGCTGACGCGACTCACCCTGAGACAGGGGATCCGGTCCTGGCCTTCGCGAACGGTGCTCTGTACTACGCGTGGATCTCCTTCGACAGGACCATCGGCGACAGCGATGTCGCCATGCGCGTATCCTATGACAGAGGAGTGACATGGGGACCGCTCATCAAGGTGAGCGACAGCCCGTCCTCCCTGTTCTCGGACAAGCCCTGGATTGCTGCCAGGGGCGACACCCTCTATGCGGTTTACGCGGACATCGGCGCCACATACGAGGTTCGCTTCAGGAAGTCGACTGACCAAGGTCTCACATGGCAGCCGAGCGTGAGGGTGAATGCAGATACCGTTGGATGGGGGAATGGTGCGTGCATCGACATCGGCCCCAACGACGAGATATACGTCAGTTGGTGGGATTCCACGCCCGCCGGTGAAGGCATCTTCTTCTCCAAGTCCACGGACGGAGGGCTGACCTTCTCTCCGAACAAGCAGATTGCCGTCACCGACTGGTGGGGAAACGATCCCGTGAGGGCAGCAGCGGTGACGAGCCTTGCCGTTGGTCCCAAGGGGAACATCTACATAGTGTATGCGAACCTCACGACGCCTGACTGGAACATCGAGTTCATCCGCTCCCTGGACAACGGGACCACGTTCTCGTTGCCTGTCGTTGTCAATGACGATATGACGACGGAGGTCCAGTTCATGCCCTGGGTGGATGTCGACCCGCTTGGCACGGTGCACATCGCCTACTATGACAACAGGACGCAGCAGCTCGAGATCAGGTACACGAATTCCACAGATGGCGGGGCAAGCTTCATTCCGAGCATCAGGATGAGCGATATGACTTTCGTTCCTGAGTGGTTCATAGGAGACTACATCCCGCTCGTCGCCGACATTTGGACGAACATTCATGTTGTCTGGTGCGACCGCAGGAATGGGAACAATGACATCTACTACTCCCGCCTGGAAGGGCCCGGAGTCCCGGGTCCTCCTCCCGCTGCCGTTTCCTCTGTGTCCGCAAGGCTGCAGGGTCCGTCGCACGGGGATATCAATATCACATGGACGCTGTCAGCCGATGACGGGGGAGGTCAGAACTCGGTGACCAATTACTCGATACTGTATTCCTTCGCCTACAATGGCACTGGACTCGGCTATATGTGGCTGGACACGGTTTCTGCGGGCACCAGCCACTACGTGGCGAACGGGATGGGGCACGGTGACCCCCTCGATTATTTCTTCATCATAAGGGCGTACGACGTCTGGGGAGAATGGAACGACAGCCTCCAGCAAGCGGGCAAGTTCACAAGGATGCTCGAACCGGGTTGGAATCTCATCTCGCCACCGCTCATCCTGGAGGACCCATCCCTTGGCACGGTATTGCAGACGATATCGCATCAGTGCGTGAGGGAGTTCGATGAGGGAAATGCGGTGGACAAGTGGAAACAGCTCTGCCCGTTCAAGAGGTATGGTGAGGTCGAGACCCTTGGCCTCGGGAGTGTGCTGTGGGTCAACATCAAGAAGACTGGCAATTGGACCGTCGCGGGGAGTGTTCCTCAGCAGTGGACGGTCTGGCTGGGTTCAGGCTGGAACCTCATCGGCGCTCCCGCCTTCTCGGGATACGACATTGCCAGGATGATGATGGAGACCAAGGCAGACCGGGTCGAGGGCTTCTCTGGCGTCGATTCCCCCTACCGCCTGAGGACGATGTTCGACTTCGAACCCCTTCAGGCCGGTTATGGGTACTGGGTCCACGTGACCGCTGGTCAGCTCTGGACCGTGGAGAACCTTTGATCACCTGCTCGCGGTCTTCCGCTTCTTGCGACGGGCCTCCATCTCCTTGAGCTTCCACCCGATCCAGACGCGGTTCCCGTTTGCGACCATTATGCTCTTCTCATTCGGGACGAGCGTGAGTCTGCCCTTCTGCGTATCGAAGTTGAGGAGCTTCACATGATCCCCCCGCTCCACCGTGCCCATCATCTCGGAATCGAGCCTGAGGCGGGTGCGGAATTTGCCCTGCTTCAGGAATGCGATGCACATCATCCCCTTCTTCGTCCTCTGGGCACCGCTCAGCTTCATGAGCCTGCCTTCGACTGTCACGTTTTTCATCCCGGGCCTTAGGTCCCTGATCTCCAGACTCTTCGCCGGCATCTCAATCCCCACTGAGTCTGATGAATGCACGTACAAGTATTTCAATGTAGACTCCAGACGCTCACTGCGCTTTCCGCATGACAGAGTGCACCGAACCGTGCAATTCGTCGCGAGGGGAGCCAACCCTGTCTGCTGCCCGTCAAGAATGTCGAGAGATGTTTGGTCGTTTGCATTCCTGGTGTGGAGATTACGAATCCGTTCCTCAAGTGGCTCGTGGTGGAGGCGCCGCGAAGCATCGTCAGGGAGCGCGAAGTGCCCGATAGGGTTGCGCCCGCAACCCGGTACGATGCCAGCATTCTCCCGAGTTCCTGTAGCCCTTCCTCGAAACCGATGACATGGATGGAGCCTCAGCCGGGAGTAGTCACCTGCCAGCGATGGAGTCTTCCAGTTTGTCGTGGGCAGTCATCCTGATATCCCTGCTCTCCGCATGTTCCAGAACGCTCTCCCAGAGCCGCTCGGCCAGTGGGAGGAGCTCCTTCCCATCCGTGGGAACCAGACCACAAAGGCGGGGAAAGGCCTCCGCGAACTTGGCGGGCTGATCCAAGAAGGTGTTGTGCGAGTCATAGAGGTCCCACGTTGTCGTGAAGACCTTTCTGTTCACGGCGGCGACGTACACAGCGAGAGTCTCTGCGAACCAAACGCAGGGTATCCTTAGCTTCCCCTCGTCCCCCAGGATCCCCATGTTCCTCGCCTTCGAAAGCTGCTCGTATGCGATGGCGAGTGCGTGCCCCGCAACTTCCCGCCAGAATGCATCCGATGCGTTCGCTATGAGCATCTTGTAGTCCTCGTAGAGGTTCTCGGGATCGTACAGAACGTGCGCGAGCTTGTACTCGTTCACGATATGCACGAACCAGGATCTTGGGACGGTGAGGTCTTGACGAATCTCATCGTCCGTGTGGAACTCCACCGAGACGGCAATCCCCCTGTGAACGAAGTGGATGTCCGAGGGCTTCTTTCCTCCAACGATGACCGCAACCTCGAGGTCGGAGTGCTCCATGTCCTTGCCCTTCGCGGTAGAGCCTACGACGGCGGCAGCCCGTATGTTGTATTTCCTCCTCAAAAGCGAAACGAACTCCTCGGCGATCCTCATCCGTTCTGCGTGCTGCACGCTGACCCTGAGATTGTGATGATAGAAATCATTTGCGGTCAGACCACAGGCTCCCTCAGTCGCACGTCCGACCTACGCTTGGGCTGAAGGAAGTACTCCTTTTTCTCCTGCTTCACGAGCTCCTTGAGCTTGAGGAAGCCGTCAATCATGCTGTCGGGTCGCACGGGGCAGCCAGGCATGTATATGTCCACCGGCAGGATCTTGTCAACACCCGGGACGATGTTGTAGGAATCATAGAATGGCCCGCCGGAAATCGCGCACTCGCCCATGGCGATCACCCACTTCGGCGCTGGCATCTGGTCGTAAAGCCTCTTGATTGAGGGAACGAGCTTGTGGCTTACGGGCCCATTGACGAGGAGTATGTCCACCTGCCTCGGCGTGGAGCGGAAGATTATCCCGAACCGCTCGCAGTCGAATCGAGGACCAAAGGCGGCTGCCATCTCAATCGAGCAGCACATTATACCCCAGTGGAGCGGCCAAGGGCTGTTTCTCAGGCCCCAGTTGAATATCCTGCCCGTCAGGAGGTTGACAAGATTCTTGACTCGGGTGACTTCGGCGGCCTTGGTGAGCGCGCCTGAGAACCACTCCATGAGATCGGAAGAATTCCATCCCCAGACGATAGGTCCCTCCTCTGTCATACCTGTACCCTCTCCTGCCTGACGAGCGCATAGAAGGCTGCCCCTCCGAGGAGGAGGGCGAACGTGAGGACGAATGCCATGGACCATAGCAGGGGCTCTGAGCCGTGGAAGTCGGCGAGGTTGAGGGCCCATAGGAGGAGAACGACGGCTATCACATCGAAGGCGACGAAGACTATGGCGAAAAGATAGTATTGGAAGTTGAAGCGCACCTGCGCGATGCCTATCGGATCCTCACCACACTCGTAGGTGTCCTCTGTGTGTGGAAGTGTCCTCCCGGGACGGAACCACCTGTTAATCAAGTAGACGAGCGGCGGCGCGACTATGGCCACTATCCCGAACAGCGCGACTGCCAGGTAGTCTTCGGGAAGCATCCGTTCCCGATAGTCCGAATCGCAATAAAAGGGTTTCTACGACCTCAGTCCGTCCGAAAGAGCTCATTGATTTTGTGTATTGAACATTGAATGGCAGGGATGATTTCATAATCTCCCCTACTTTGGGCTCGGTAGGAGATCTCAAGGAGATTCCGCAGAGGCCTATCGCGGTATTCTCCATGCGATAAGAGAGTTCTATGTATAGCTCATGCTGATGCTCCCCCCGCAGAACGGATGATGCCCTTATTATGAGCTCCTAATGGAATAGATGAATCGATGCATCGTCAATGGATAGCGGTCCTTTCTCTCGGAAGAGAGCATGAGGATGGCATTCAACAGTATCCATATGTTGTATAGTATCACCGTGAGAAGAATCAATAGCAGGCGAATAGCATAGGAGAGAGAATTCGTTCTTGCCCTATTGCCCTCTCTTACTCTGTAGGCAGTATCAGTAGTTGTAGAATTCTAGGTTGCTGGCTCTAGCCCCACTCTTTGCCGATAGAATGAAGTAGCCCATCCCCTCTGGGATGGGATGCCTTTGTTAGGGATGCACTCCCTAACGATTGCACTCCGAAGGAAGGGATGGGCTGTGTCCGGGGATGCATTCAACAGTAGAAGTAGGTATCGGAATCAGAAGAAGGAACGCAAGGAGATCACGAAGGCAGAGCTGGCGGCCTTCGTCGTCGGGCTGGTGATGCCCCTCTTCGCCATACCATTCCAAGGGCGGTTCCCCCTGAGGAGGCTGGTCGAAGCGGTGGTCTTCGCCTGCGTGGAGGCCATATCCATCGAGGCCTCCTCGAGGCGGCGGAAGGCCCCTCCCGGATGGCGACTGCGCCACCACCTTCGCAAGCTCTGTCTTGAAGAGGTGGAGCGGCGGGCCAACGAGATCCTGAGGAAGATGGTCCAGGTTCTGCTGTCCTCCAAGGCCCGCCTCGACCTAGCTGTCGACTGGTCTTCCTGCCCTATCACGGAAGGCCGCAGCGAGATGGGAAGGAGGTCCGCCGCAGCAAGGCCAAGTCCGGGACGACGCACTTCCACGCCTACGCGACGCTGTATGCCGTGGTGAACGGGAAGCGGCTCACCCTTGCGGTGTCGTACGTCAAGGCCGACACAACGATGCTCGACATCGTGAGGCGGTTCTACGCCTCGGCGAGGTCCCTGGGCATCCGTCCGAACCGCTGGTATCTCGATAAGGCCTTCTGCTCTGTGTCCGTCATGAGGTTCCTCAGGGCCAAGGGGCAACGGGCAATCATCACCTGCCCATCCAGAGGGAGGAAGCTCAAGGCGTTGATGAAGGGCCACCGCACACGGATGGTGCGGTATGCATTCCACTCGCCCGCTGACTGGTCGGAATCGTGAGCGCCTCGCGCTCGAAGTTCGCTTGCGACCTGCTTCGCCTTCATTCCTAGGAGCGTCGTGGGAGGCATTACGCCATTCCTGAATCTCCCAGAGGTGTAGTTCCACCTGGACCTTTCAATGCAGCTCACAGGAACATCGATCGTCGAGCGCGCCGGAACCAAGATGGTCGAGTTGAGCATCCTGTTCTGCTTGCAGCCGACGAGCTCCTCCCCGTCTATCATAAGGACGGGCTTGCTGTCCCGATTTGTGACCCTAACCACAGGAACTGCACCACCCTCTGAGACCTCGGTGATTTCGACTTGACCTGACTCGAGGGCGTCGGAGAGCAGGACATACGGATGTCCCCTCGAGCTTGTGTCCAGTGGGAAGACAGTCATATTCATCTATTTGATGGGATTGCCGATCTCCAGGCTCGAGATGAAATCCCTCGGAATCGCCCCACAGTCATCTTACCTCCAGATATTGTTCTGTGTATCTAGCGCCTAAGGAATCTGAAAAACCATATCAACAGCACTCATACAGTATGCTCAAACTCACATGACCAATGGGCATTCCTATCCTCCAGTTCCTGCCGAATCCACAGATAAATCTCCATTCGGAACCACTGCTCGACGATCGAGAACTCGGAGCATATATCGAACCGCCTGCGAATGTCGTCCTTGCTGAAGTGGTTTGTCATCGCCTCGATGAGATCGTCCGTCATACTCCCTCCTCGCAGATGTAGCGCAGAAGCTTTCGACCCTCTTGAGCGTTTCGCCCTACTCCTCTTCGAAGAACCTGCTCAGGAGCCTTCTGATGCCCTTCGCGTTCTCGGCCGCGATTGCCTCCCTGAAGTCGTCGATGACACTCTCCATGAACCACAAGCCCATCGTTCTTGGCGGGAACTTCCTGCCCTGCTTAAACCTCCCACGGGGTAGAAGCAAGAAAGGCGCTCAACCTGGTGACGCTCATTCTTTCTGCAGCTTCATGTGCTGCGAGCAACGACTCGGGAACCTAGGAAGGAAGCATGACGAACCGGTGGACCTCGAAATCCATGTCGAAAGTGAAGGCCGAATCGGTCTTCAGGCGCTCCATGATTGCGAAGGACAGCGAGTCCGTCAGATCTATTGCCCTGTCCGAGCCATTCTCAATCACTCCAGTCCTTATCTGCCAGGTCGACGGCACCGATGATGGGGATATGGGATCGTCCTCCACCACTCCATCTCTCTTGCTGATGTACTCCCCGATCGCATCCCCTATCGCCTCCTTCATCGTGATGTTCATCATCTTCAGGTTTCTAAGTCTCGAGTGGGATAACATGTCCAGCTCCGTCTGGATGTACTTTCTCTTTACGGTGGGGAATGGGATCTAGGCTTACTTGGACTTATCAGATCTGTGAAGTAATGTCAGGGTCGCTCGGAACCTCTCTTCCAGATAATCCAAAGCCTCCAGGAGTTCATAGAAGCTCGGCGCTCGACGTCGATTAGCACATCACGAGGAAGAACCAGAGCGGGAGAAGCACCAACTTCTCCGTTGAAGAGAAATCGTCCCTCGTCAAGACCATGCCGAGCGGGGAATTATACGCCTCCATGAACCTCTTCACGCCTCGGATGTCGCTGCTCGTGACTGAAGAGCGGTACTTCACCTCCACTGGAACAGGTTTCCCGAAGAGCTCCATGGTCATGTCCACCTCCGCTGTCCTGTCATTCCAGTAGAAGATCTCGGGAGGTCCCGAACGCTCCAGGCAGTACTTGAGCCTCTTGCAGTGGTCGTATGCCACCGTCTCGGCGATCTTGCCAATCTCCAAGGGGTCCTGGAGCGTGCTCTCCCTGAGAGCTCCCGTAATCGCGTTCCTGAGTCCGGCGTTCGTGAGGTACAGCTTCTTCGACTTCCTCATCCTCGAAACCCTGCTTCTAGTGTAGAACTCCGACCGCGACAGGAGGAAGGCGGACTCCAGGTAATCGAGATACCTGTTGAGGGTCTCCTGCCTCAAGCCGAGAGCCCGGGCCATGGTCTCGTTGGTCATCCTCCTCGAGGACTCCTGGGCTATGAGGGATATCAGCCCCTCCAGAGCTCGCGGGTCCCTTATGTCGAAGAGCCTGATCAGATCCTTGTAGGTCGTCAGGTCCACATATGTCCTCAGAGCCCTCGAGCACTCGGGAAGAGAGTCGACCTCCAGCAGTCCCGGGTAGCCGTCCTTCAGCATGTAGTTATGGAGGTGTATCCTCAGCTTCGCCTCATGAGGGGCAAGCGCGTTGAGCTGTCGCCTCGCCGCATCCGCGAACACGTTGGCATCGTCATTCTCGACGGCGAGCCGCAGGGCCTCCCGCAGCTCGTAGTTCGCATCCTTCAGGACGTCGATCTTCTCGTAGTAACCGACGACGTCGATGAACTTGAGGGGGAGCATTCTCTGTATCTCGATCCTGCCGGCCAGGGATTCGGAGCGCCCGCGAAGGATGCTCTGGCTAGACGAGTCGGAGAGGACGAACTTGATGGGACGCCTGAGGTCGAACCAGCCCTTCAGTGCCTCGCTCCAACCGTCGAGCTTGCAGACCTCGTCCAAGAAGACGAATATCCTGTCCGTCAGCTCACCAACGGGTTCCCGGAGGACTTGAGTGGTGTACGTCTCTAGTATGTGCGTCAGTGGCGCCTCCGTGAGCAGATCAAGATACGGATAGTCGAAGGAGAAGTAGAGGATGCGCCTCGGGTCCACCCTTTTCATCAGGTTCTGCGCGAGCTGGTGCATTACGGTGGTCTTTCCCACCTGGCGGGGTCCGATGATCGCCAGGATCGCCTCATGGTCCATCTTATCACGGAGCGTGTAGAAATCCCGCCTGCGAAAAGGCTTGGACAAGGCCTCGGGAACCGTACCAGAGCTCCACCAGGGGTTCTGGTCGTGCAGCGCCTTCGTCAGGCCCATCTCGTCTCTCAGCGCCATTGTACAGTTATAATAGGCGTTCTGTTATATCATGTTTCCTATTATAATAGGGCGGATGTTCGACAGGCAGTACTATCATAATAGTATAACCGCTCCATTCTCAGCTGCCTCCAGGTGCTTTCGTCTACAACTCAAGGCGGACAGCTCACTCGTTCTGCATCCGCATGCACTCCTGGAGGGTGAGGAGCTCTCGACTCACAGCGGCGAGCGTCCCCAAGGACGTGTCTTCCTCGACTAGATCCCGCTCCGCCCGCGTGGCGACGTCGGGCACGTCCTCCAGAGGCCCGGTCCTTCGCATCGGATGTCTCGGCACCCGC
>JBHIFJ010000049.1:0-9359 GCA_046761045.1 Thermoplasmata archaeon | reverse complement strand
CGATAATGGAGGACGACTCTTTTCTCCGAGAGAATCCAAATGACTCCCCATCTAGTGTACATGAGCTTAGGCAGGAATCTGAGAGTTGCGAGGACATCGAGGGAGGGCCTGAGTCACGGTCGAAAAAGAGGGGACGGGATGCTGAGAACTGACGAACTCATATGTGATCTACGACACAAATCGAAGGCCAGTCAAGAAGAGGTAGAGAATGCCAGGTGAGAAGGTCACAATCAGCGCGAAAATTCCTAGAGCTCTCAGGGACAGCATCGACAGGATAGGAAGAGACTTGGGAATCACGAACAGGTCAATCCTGCTCAGAGAGGCACCGAGCAGGCGGTATACCCGCCTCAGAATCGGAAATTACTGACCGGACTCGAGGAGACGTGCGGTATACCCAACCAAAGCGGGCCTCCTAGCCCAAGGAACGGTCGAGGGAACGGGAGGGAGAGATGATGGGAAGACTCGAAGGAGAAAAAGGACACGGAGACGTCCTCACGGAGCACGCCCCATCAGAAAGGATGTCCCTCAAACCCTGGCAGGAGATTGTGGGGAATCTCGAGCATGTGTCATACGACGACGAGAACCTCCTCGAAGTCCGTATGACAACCAAGGACGGACTCGTAGGACTCGTCTTCCACAGGGACTCTCCCGAGGCCAAGCAGATACATGACGCTCTCCTCGATCTCCCGAGAGGTTCCCGCATAGGTCTGCTCAGGACGGATTCCATGAGTAATCCGATTCTGATTCGCACAGTCCCTGGGCAGTGAGCCTGCCCTCCCTCCTTCGATTGGATTTTTGCTGGTAGATTCATGCGGCTACACCCATAACCGAAATTGCGACGTTGTCCACTCCCCTCACAGAATCTCGGATATGGCTGTTACAGAGATCTCCCCGTCTCAAGGTCCCTGACCTGGAATCTTGTCTTCCGTCCATTTCGAGAACACCCAGGACCCAGAGAACGAGGGCTTGGCGAGATGAGTGTGATTCCTTCGCAATCCTCTGGGGCTCACCTCTGCAGGGAGGCTCACCAAAAGCTACTAAT
The DNA here is from genome assembly GCA_046761045.1 of Thermoplasmata archaeon. Taxonomy (GTDB): domain Archaea; phylum Thermoplasmatota; class Thermoplasmata; order RBG-16-68-12; family JAGMCJ01; genus JAGMCJ01. The sequence goes on along the minus strand of JBHIFJ010000049.1, from coordinate 8,317 downwards.
ATCCCTAGCCAATATCTATTCAACAGTTTGTTGAAAGTGGGGAGGTCTGGGCACGGAGAGAGTTCCAACCGCCATTGAGGGCTTTGACATCCTTGTGGACGGAGGATTCCCGCGAAACAGCGTCAACGTCATTTCGGGACCCTCGGGCTCCGCGAAGAGTCTTTTCTCACTCCACTTCATATTCAACGGTATTCAGGATTTTTCTGAGCCTGGGATCTATGTCTCATTTGAAGAGTCGGCGGACACTCTGAGAGAGACGCTGAGGAATTTCGGCATGAAATCGGAGGCTCACGAGTCCAAGGGCAACCTCAGCTTCGTGGACCTCGGGGAGATGAGGAAACTCAGCAAGGCCGACGAGTTCCTCGACTTTGACTCTCTCGAGTCCATGCTCACCGGATTGATTGACGCAACGGGAGCCAAGCGGCTGGTCGTGGACTCGCTTGCCGTCCTAGGTCTGCATTACGATAACTTGAACGACTTCAGGCGGGAGCTCTTCCAGTTCGGGAGGTTCTTGAGCGAGAAGGAGATAACGTCCCTCCTGGTCACAGAAGCCGGAGAGAAAGGCGGGCTAACGAGATTCGGGGTGGAGCAGTTCCTCTCCGACTCATTCATCTTCCTGGGCCTCGACAACGTGAAGGGCGAGCTCAGGCGCACGATCGTCGTCCGCAAGATGAGGCTCACGAATCACGACATTTGCGTTCATCCGTTCCTGATAACGAATAAGGGTCTGAAAGTTTCGAGCGATGTGAAAGTTGAGGGGGTTTGGTAATGGTGTCGATGGGAGTGAAGGGGTTTGAGATTCTCCTGCCAGATGGAATAGGCGAGAGAATGGCTGTTGTCCTCCAGGGTCCAACAGGGGATGAGAAGACCCTGTTCGCATATCAATTCCTGGCTGAGGGGCTGAAGGCCAACGAGGGCGCGCTTATCGTTCTCAGCGGCATATCTCCGACGGAGTTCCGCGATGAGATGAGGAAGCACGGAGTTGACTGCGCAAGCCACGAGAAGAGCGGCTCGCTTGTCATCGTGGATTGGTATTCCTACAAGAAGGGCAGAATCGATGGCGTTCAGATCGATGGATCGGTGTTCAGGTCATCCCAGAGCCTGCTGAATCTCGAGATCGCGATAACAGACGCGACCAAGAGGCTTGCCTCCTTTCCGAGGAAGAGAGCGGTCCTAGATGTTCTCTCTCCCGCGCTGAAGATGTTCGGTTCGGACGAGGCCTATACATTCGCGCAGAAGCTCAGGACGCGACTGAGGACCGAGAACGTGGCCTCCCTCCTCATCCTGGAGAAGGGCATGCATCCTGATGATGTCGTTCAGAGCATCCATCAGAGCTTCGATGGCGTGATAGACTTCGTAAAGGAGACGAAGGAGGACAAGGTTGAGAGGAAGATAGGGCTCCTCTTCATCCGGGGCGTTTCCTACGAGCCCACGTACACCCCATACACGCTCGTCGACGGAGAGATCGTCCTCACCGAATCAGATGAAGAAACCGAGGGCGAGAGGATATTGAGGATGCTGAAGAAGCAGGAGGAACTCCTGGCAAAGAACCCAACCAATGAGAGGATTTGGTTCTCCAGAGGTTCGCTCTTCGCTGACATCGGTGAGTTCAAGAGAGCGCTGGAGTGCTTCGACAAGGTCCTGGACATTGACCCCGGCCACGCTGGAGCCTGGAGCGGGAGAGCCAATGCTCTCTCCCACCTGGGCAAGCCGAAGGATGCGACCAAGGCCTACAGGAATGCTCTCCTGCTCATCGCAGAGAAGATTGACAAGGACTACTATGAGATGCTGAAATCGATGGAGGGGAGAGACGAGATTCTCGGAAAGGAACGGGTGGAAGGGAAGACTCGGATATGCCCACTGTGCGGGGCTCAGGCCCTGGTAACAGCAGCGAGGTGTCCAGAATGTGGAACGGACTTCAAGAAACTCGAGGAGGTCCCAAAGGAAGGGATCCTCGGCTACCTGGAATCGATGGGCGAAGATGCGGGGATAAAGGAAGAGGCCCTGGACGATCTGCTGAGGAAGAAGGAGGTCCGTGAGAGGGCCGCCGAGGCGCCCACGAAGACCAGGGCGGAGCGAGGCGTCGGGCTGACCAACGGCCTTGCCCGTGAACGCGTAGCAAGAGGCCTCGTAAACGGTCTTGGGCGGGTGAATGGCCTCGTAAACGGTCTCGCGAACGCCAGGTCCGGACTCACGAACGGGCTCACCAATGGGAGCGGGTTCACGAATGGCCTAGGTTCAGGACGATTTCTCAGAGAAACGAGAAGGAGCAAGTGGAAAGTCTACTTCGTGCCGCTGATAGCTGTGGTCCTGCTCAGCACGGTCTTCCTCGTTCCTGAGGTCCCTGGACCCAGGGTCTTCGGGGTCGATGGCTACTTCGATGACTGGAGCGATGACGTCATACTCTATTCCCGCTCAACGGTGGCGAATCCGAACATCGACATCAACGCAACTGGAATCGAGATGGAGAGTTCGGAACACTACGTCTTTCTCCTCACGCAGGTTCAGCCTGGCGGCAAGATTCTCGAGGGGAATGTCCAGCAGAAGCTGGGTGACTTCTTCAGGGTATTCATCGACTCAGACGACGACGACGAAACTGGATACGCGGTCGCGGGGACAGGCGCCGACTACCTCGTGCAGGTCGTGGGTCGCGATGGAGGACAAGGCCCAGTGGCGAGGTCCAAAGCCGTCTACAGATATGTGGGCGAGGACCATATGGACTGGAACGCCTGGGAGTTTGAGAGCCCCATGCTTGTTGCACTGGGGACGGGCGACAATGCCAACAAGATCGAGGTGGGCATATCGAAGACATTGCTCCCGAACCCGGAGAGAGCGGTGTTCGTTTTTCAGATGGAGGACTGGGAGGGTGCGATGGATCTGGCCGACTACCGCATGGCAGGCGCCAAGGGCATCCTTCGAGTCACGCAGCAGAGCGCAAGCCGGGAGATCATTCAGACCCAAGCATCGGAACCGCTCCTCCAGCTTGAGCTCAAGAGGGTGGGATACAAGCACGATACTTCAGGCGTCCTGACTCTCGAGGCAATCAGAGGCATGCTCCTAGGCACCCTTCCGCCATCAGAGGTTCAGTCCGTCAGCCTCGTTGTCGCTGACGGGTCCGGTGGACCTTGGACTGTGACCCTGGATGGTAACAGGGAGGTTGCATTCCAGCAAATTGGCTATTCCTTCCAGTCCGGAGCGAAAACGGATTTCCGCGTTGATATCACGGTCAGAAGCTCGGCTCCCGACGGTGCGACCGTGGGCTTCAGAATCATGTCCCCAGATGACATCGTCATTTCATCGGGGACCGCAACGCTGGAGTCGGTGGCCACGGATCATGACCTATCCTACGTGGGTTCTGTTCCAGCAGGCCACGTCATAGATGGTGGCTTCTCAGATTGGACGAGCGTGATGAGCGATGGTCCGAACGAGCCATCTACAGGTGGATACCGCAACTTGGACATAAGGCGGTACGACCTCAACTCCACGCAAGACAAGGCGTTCTTCTACCTCAAGGTTGACGGGCGGATGCTTGAAGGCACGCTGACGCCACAGAAGGGGAGATACATCCCTGACTACGTCCCTTCAAGGCCCGACTCCGACAGGGACACCATACCCGATGACGAGGACGACTATCCTTTCGACTTCGACAATGACGGCAAGCCCGATGTTCAGGAAGGAGGCGACATCGATAGCGATGACTCCAAGGACTGGCCTCTTGGCAATGACAAATGGCTCGAGACCACTGTGGAGGGAAGGGATGTTCGCATCTATATCGGTCCGAGGATTCCGCCTCCAGCAGTCAGAGGCGAGGACACCGTGAGGATATATCTTGACTCCGACAAGAATCCCCAGACGGGGTATTTCGTTGGAAGCATAGGCGCGGACTACTTGGTCGAAATCGCAGGAAAGAGCGGGCAGCCGCTGGAGGACAGAAGGACCCTGAAGGAGCATATGGGCAGTTCCGGAAACTGGCAGTGGATAACCGTAGGGGATGCGGAGGTTGCCCTGGACCTTCAGAACATGGAGGTCCTAGCGGACATAGCGGGAATGGGCTTCCTGCAGGACTTCCCTGCGTTCTTCGAGACGGTCGGTTGGTTGGATAGGACAGACGACGCCATTGGCACGAGATCGCTGACACGCGGGGATTTCGAGGGTTACGAAGCGAAGTATTCGGGTCGCTACGAAGCGTATGTGAAGGGGACGGCCCAATCCGAGGAAGTGGTCTCCATTTCCTACGAGGGGAAGGAGCTGTCATGGGGCCTTCCTTCCAGCCTCAGCCTCGTTGGACCCACCGCGCGGAGGGTTCTGTCCATGCTGAAGGCAACCTCGCTGCAGCTCGGCGGCAACGAGGCGAGATTCGAGAATCCGTTCACTGGAATTGGGTCGACCGCGAGCTATGCGTTCGAGTATGGCAGGGTCAAGGAGTCCTTCATCATCAGGGACCCGCTGGAGCTGGACACCGCGGAGGACAGCCACGTGGCGCTGAATTACGCGATCTCCTTCTCGGAAGGCCTCTCTCCAATCGACTCTCAGGAATTCAGCGATTCCTCTCGCATCGGATTCTCGGATGGACAAGACACTGTCTTTATGATTGAGCCGCCCTTCGCAATCGACTCGAGCGGGGACCGCCTCGACTGCAGCTACTCGTACAACGAGAACCTGCGTAGTCTTGAGATGCACTGTCCGGCCCCGTGGTTCGCGGGGGCGAAGTATCCCGTGACGCTCGACCCAACGGTCGTGCTTGAGACGAACGCGCTGGATGAAGAGCTTGGCTACAACATCACGACGGGTGATTTCAACGGGGACAATGCGATGGACGTGGCGATTGGAGCCCCCGCTAATGACATGAACCGCGATTCCAACGTGGGTGCCGTCTACATCTACTACGGAGGCTCATCCATAGATGAGAGCTATGACTTCCTAATCAACGCGCCGTCAAACAGCGTCAAGTTCGGCGCTGCCCTCGCTTCTGGGGACATCGACAATGACGGGTACGACGATCTCATCGTGGGCGACCCTGGCTACTCGAGCAACGAAGGCAGGGCCTACCTGTACTGGGGATCATCTTCCTTTGACGGAACGGCGGACGTGACGTTCTCCGCCCCGGACTCGAGCGGCAAATTCGGGTTCGCAATCGCGACCGGCGACCTGAACGCAGCCACGGATAGTTACGACGACCTCGTCATTACGGCACCAGCCTACAACTCAAACGACGGCCGCGCATACGTCTACTTCGGCAACACGAGCGGGAACATGGACACGAGCAACGAGGGTGTCCTCAATCCGTCGAACTCAGGGGATGCTGGCCGCTTCGGTCATTCGGTCGCCATCGGGCAGTTCAACAGCTCAGGCACCGATAAAGACGTCATAATAAGCGAGCCCTGGTATGATATCGGAACCAACAATGCCGACGGAAGGACCTACATTTTCATAGGTGGCGCTGGAACGAGCTTTGACACGACCGCGGACAACACCTCGGAGCCGAACACGGACTTCGGTGAGCAGAAGTTTGGATACTCGATCGCCGTCTCGGATTACGACGATGACGGAGACGATGATGTTTGGATCGGTGCGCCCTACGGCGACTGGCCTGGGTTCCCGATGTACACGGACTGTGGTTTCATCTATCGCGTCGATGCTGGGGGCAATGACGCTGACCCTGACTACAGCGGCTATCAGGGTATTTCGAGCAACTTCCTGGGCATCTCGGTTACTGGTGGCGACCTCGAAGGCGATGGATCTGAGGAGGCGATTGTCGGAGCAAGGGCCAGCACTAATGACGAGGGGAGGGTCCTCATTATCTGGAACCCGTCTGGATCAAACCCCACCTGGTTAGGTGCAAACAACGGAGACAGACTCGGCTTCGCCCTGGCCACTGGGGACGTGGACAATGACGGGACCTACGATGACATAATCGTAGGTGCCCCAGGCTACTCCTCTGGCGACAACGACGGGGCGGCCTTCGTCTACTACGGCAACACTGATGGTTCCTTCACGACCCAGGTCAATCTCTCCCTGGTTTCCGCAGCGAATGAGCGCCATGGATTCTCCCTTGCGAAAGGGGACTTCAACAACGATGGCTACGATGACCTTGCCGTGGGTGCTCCATACTACGACAGCGGCAGTGGCCGCGTTTACATCTACTTCGGCACATCATCGGGGCTGTCAAGTCACCAACCGCCGGACCTGATGTATAAGAACGTATCGGGTGCTGAACTCTTTGGCTGGAACATTACAGCAGGGGACTTCAATGGTGATGGTTATGACGATCTGCTCGTAGGCGCGCCCTCAAATGACAACAGTTCGACAAACGATGGCAGGGCGTACATATTCTTCGGCGGGGATGGCAAGGACATGGATGGCGATGGTGTCGATGTGGACATCGAGGCCGAGACGGACGGCGAACAGTTCGGATGGTCCGTTGCTGCGGGCAACGTGGACGGAAGCAGCAATGATGATGCCATAGTCGGAGCGCCGACGTACAATACGGACAAGGGGAGGGTCTACGTCTACTCGGCCTTCACAACTCCGATCGAGACTACACCAAACGCCACTTTGGCCAGGGGAGCCAGCGAGAAGTTGGGCTCCTCGGTCGCGGTGATGAACTACGACGAAGACAGCTATGAGGACGTGCTCGTCGGCGCGCCTCTGAACGACTCGGACAGCAACGCAGATAAGGGTGTAGCATTCATCTATCGAGGTGCCCAGGACATGGGATCGTGGTTCCCGATTCCCGGAGTGGGCGGAAACATTACCACATATACTCAACACGATCCAGGAGACACCTGTGACAACGAGGACCCACAGAATCTCACGGATGATGATGATGTATACTACCATATCCTACCAGGTAAAACGATGTGGCTATATGATTTCGATACAACGGGCCTAAGCGGGCTGATAACTGGTGTAATGCTCTATGTCCAGTACAACACTGACGGAGGGTATAGTGAAAACGAGCCGATGAAGGCATATCTAACGGGGGACGGATGGAAGAACACTGCAATAGTCCCAGAACAGCATACTTCTGACTATGACGACTCTGATGATTTGTATGCTTTGGGCTTTGATACGTGGAGCGAGATAACGTCGCTTCACGTTCGTTTCACTAATCCTTCTGGCAACAAGGATGTCAACTTTGACTACCTGGCGCTTAACATCACCGTCCACTCGGGCGAGGAAGCCAATATCACGCTCAAGGGTCAGTACGCGGGAGACTTCACCGGTCTTTCGGTCGCGGCGGGCGACTTCGACGGCGACTCCAGCTATGCTGACGATGCTGTGTTGGGAGCCCCAGGATGGTATCAGGCGACAAACGACACGGGCGCGGTCTATGTCTACTCAGGAACCAGCATCCGCGGTCTCGGCGGGGACGGAACGCTCTCCACCCCGAACAAGGTAATATATGGACCAGGGAGCACGGACGCCAAGTTTGGCTGGTCAATTGCGAGTTTCAACGGGACGGGCGACAGCTACGACGACCTCCTGGTGGGCGCACCATACAACGGCACATCGGACAATGACGGCGCTGTGTACGCCTTCACGGGTCCATCCTCTGGATTTGATGAGCCCGATTACACAAAGAACGGTGAAGAGAACGAGCTCCTCGGATACGACGTCGTTGGCGGCAATTTCATAACGAGCGGCAGCGGCTACGAGGAGATCGCTGGAGGCGGGCCCTTCTTCAATGGAACGGACAATGATGGCCGGGTCCTGATTGAGAACATACCAGAGTTTGAGGAGATTCTCATCCCGCTCATGATCATGATGGCCATACCGATCATCGTTCGAAGGCGCTTACGTCGGTAACGGAAAGCTTTTTCCCGCCGGAAACATCATGATTGCCCCGCGGGGGTAGCCAAGCCGGGTCAACGGTGCAGGACTTAAGATTCTGTCTCGCAGGAGTTCGTGGGTTCAAAGGCGCCTCTGGGTCCAGTCGCGCGGAAAATCCCACCCCCCGCATGATACCCTTTCTCGTATCTTGATTGCCTATGACTGTTTGAGGCGAAATAGCCATAAATCTATAACTCCATAAAGAATCGATGACAACGACAGTCGCAATCTCAGATGACCTCCACCACCAACTGAAGCTCATCAAGGCCAAGGAAGGCTTCAGAATCGTGGAGGAGCTGACGCACCATCTTCTGAGAGATCATCAAAGGCACGCCATCCAAGACGAACTCTCCTATGAGGAGATCAGAACGCTCAGGAAAGCCAGAAGCATCATGAAAGAGCGCGAGAAACTGCTCAAATTGCTTGAGTAACCCCTCCGAGGAACCCTCGGACGTGGTCGCTCATCAACCTCTCCATCTTGAGA
>JBHIFJ010000048.1:0-9739 GCA_046761045.1 Thermoplasmata archaeon | reverse complement strand
TCAACCACCTTCAATGGAAGCCGCTCGTGCCGCGTACAGGGCACCTCTCAATTCAGCACTCAGTTGCCCTGGCCGAAAGTTTTAATAGCCGGCATGACACTTATTTTGTGCTGAGGAGGGTCGATATTGAGGGTTTGGCCTATCGTGTTTGCCATTTCCACTGTCCTGGCCGGTGCGTTCGTGTCCCCCTCTCCCCTGTCGACGGGACCGCACGCGGGAACCTATGTACCCATTCCCTTCGAGAACGGCACCCAGGTGGTGATATTCGAAGCCAACCCGCCGAACGGTAGCTTCTCCATCCACAGGTTCCCCGTCTACGAGGTCATCGACAAGGGCGTTGAGTTCACGACAGTACAGAACGAGACGGTGAACCTGACATCCGACGGGGTGTACCTCACCATCCGCTGTGAGAGGCCGTACTTGGATGGTAGGGGGTGCAACATCGTCGGCGCGGGCCTCGACGGCATCCCCGGATTCCCGCGAGAGCTCTGGGCGTATCCCTTGGTCAACTACACCTTGGGGACGGGAGGGAACGCGAGCACGGTGGCCTGTGCAGAAGGTCCGCCGTATCGATTGGACCCTCCGTTTGGTGCCTGCACGACCATCCTCGGTGACGGATTCTCCGAGCTGGTTCTGAGCTTTGGGACGTCTCATTCCCCGGACGAGTTCGCGACGCTCAGCCTGGAGGTCACAGGAGGCCACTTCCCCGGGACGATTACCTTCCGCGCTGAGGTTGACGATCCATCCAGGATTTTCTTTAGGTGGGACTTCGACCAGGACCTCATGATAGATACGCCGTGGAGGCTCTCTCTCACAATGTCCGACACGATTGACAGGTACTACGGTCCCGGTGAGCGCCCGCATTACGCGTGCGTGCAGGCGTGGGATGGTGTCAGCACGGACGAGGCCAACCAGCTCGTGGAGGTCGCATGCATCGATCTCGAAGGGCTCAACAGCCCGCCCGAGATCAAGGGGATTGACTCGCCCGGCCCCGTTCCGGAAGGAAGCCCGTTCTCGATAAGCGTCGACTTCGTCGACCCTGATCCGAATGACACCCATACGGCATTCGTGGACTTCTCCTACGGTCCGAACCTCACCGTCGCGGTCGATGAGCAGAACATGGGGAACCACGTGGCGGGCAACTTCTCCGCGAATCACACGTACGGAGACAACGGCAACTTCTCCGTCATCGTGGGTGTGACGGACAGCAACGGCGCGATTGCGACCAAGGAGTTATTCGTCGATGTGCTCAACGTGAGGCCCGATGTGGAGCTCGGTGTCTCTGGCGGAGAGGGCCTGGGTCTCGCGCTCCGCATCGCGGGGGAGAAGTGGCATGATGTCGCCGTGCACATTTTCGAGGACATCACCGAGATACGCTCCGGTACGTTGGTGAGGGAACCCGGCAGTCCCGACGAGCAGACGCTCTGGTTCGAGGACTTCCAGATGAACCGCTCGCGCGCGTACGCGGTGGAAGTCGTCTACACGCCTCTGGACGATGAAGTGAACGGGCAGGTGTGGGGCGCCACTCCGGCGTGGCTTCTGCTCTACTCCGGCGGAACGGAGGTCGCCAGGTTGCATCACGTATTCATTGTGAGACAGGAGGAGACGTGGACCTGGAGGGTGGACGATATGTCCTCACGATTCCCGCAGGTCGCGGAGTACACTGTCTTCCTCAATGTCACGGACCCAGGCAGTGACGACCTGACGATCAGGCTGGAGTTCTCGACCGGCCCGGTCACGGAGATTGTTGTCTATTCCGGCGTTGGCCCAGACCCCTACCCGAGCCCCGAGGTGAAGCCCACCACTCTCAACTGGGTCTCCCACCTGACGATAGAGGTTCCGTGTGTCCTGCGCGTTGAGGTCGCGGACGACGATGGCGGGCTCACGGAGCTTGTGCACTGGTTCTAGCCTGAACAAGGGGAGGAACTACCGAAGTTCAAAGGAGGTTCTCGACAAGATCCACCAGGGTGGATACGAGGGGGTACCTCTGTGATTTGCGCCGCTGAGACACTGAGTGGGTTCCACTCTGAGGGTGCGGAAGAGAGAGGCGAAAGGTTCTTGGTCGACCTCAAGTCGATTGGCAATTTCGCGATTGGGGATGCAAACTTCCGGATAGCAGGAGAGGCCATATCGCTCAGAGATAGATACGGAACGAAACTCCCCGATGCCATCATAGCCGCTACGTGTAAATGCCATGGTTACACCCTGGTTGCCAGGGACAAGAGGTTCCAGAAGGTAGAGGAGATCGAGGTGATGAGCCCGGAGGAAGCATAGGCTGTCCAGGGGTTCTCGGCCATGTGTTCCAAAGCCACAGTGTGATTCTCCTTCGAAGGAGAGGAGAATATCTGAGGAAGGGTACTCGAGTGGTGACGGAAGTGGCCAGGCTTGCCGGGCGGGAGATCTAGCTCTCCACACGTTCGCGTTTTGCAGGTTCCTCGAGGAGGGTCCCAGTCGACACGGTCCTCCTCGGCGATTTCTCTAGGAGCGCCCCATCTGCTGTCCACAGCAGGCAGTCCTCCCTCTCCGCAAGCGCCAGGTAGCACCCATCGTAGAAGGAGAGCCCCTTCGACCTCGCCACCTCGATCGAGCGCGCGAGGAGGGACGGATCGACGGTGACGATATCCACGAGACCGATCGCCTCCGTGAAGGGCGGGGTTCTCTTGCGCGAGACCTTCAGCGCGACGCTCCCCAGCTCGTACTTGACCAGCTCAGGGGAGAGCAGCTTCTCCCTCGCCGTCAGCAGCAGGATGAGGGCGCGCACGTCGTTGCTGTCCTGCTCCTCCACGAAGGTCTTCGCCAAGACACTCGCGTCGACTATCACGACTCGTCCCTCAGCCTTCTGATGATGTCCGAGGCGCTCTCGCGGCTTCTGACCGCCTTCTTCTTGAGAACTCGGAGCGCGCGCCGCGCCCTGATCCTGGCGGCCTCGGCTTCGATCGCCTTCCGCGAGATCTCCGAGGGGCTCATGCCTTCCCGCTCGAGCTCCTCCAGTACATCCTCGTCCACGCGTGTCGAGACCACCCTGGAGCGCATGTTTACACCTCTGTATACAGCAATGTAGACGGAGGGTAATAAGCCTTTCCGAGGCGGTCACTACCGCATCGCGCCCACGCTCTCCTCAATCTAAGAGGGAAGCATCACAAACCCGTGCGCCTCGAAATCAGTATCAAAGGTGAATGCCGAATCGATTCCCAACCGTTCCATGATTGCGAAGGACAGCGAGTCCGTCAGGTCGATTGCCCTGTCGGAGTACCTTCTGAAGTACTCCGACCCCAGGCTCCAGTCCTCCTCCCGAACCTCCTCGATCAACAGGAATCCGGAGGATAGGATGGAATCAAGGTGGCGGATGGCCTCCCTCTTAGTCGCGCGCTTCGTCAGGCCGTCGACGTACTCGATAAGCACGTTCTTCCCCGTCACGAAGCGATGTCCCTCTTCCAGCGACGCCCGCAGGAACTCCTCCGACGCGGCATGGTTCCTGTCCCTCCTGGAGGCCAAGGCTATGAAGCCGCTGGTGTCGATGTAGATCCGCAACTAGGGCCTCCAGTCCTTGCGCTCGCTCCAGTCCCTGTCCCTAAGGTCGAGGGAACCCACGATGGAGAACAGGGGGTCGTCATCCAGCTCCCCCTCACGCCTGTCTATGTACTCCCTGATCGCGTCCCTTATCGCCTGCTTCATCGAGATCCTCTTCATCTCGCTCAGGTTCCTCAGTTTCGAGTAGGAGATCATATCCAGCTCAGTCTGGATGTACTTCCTCTTCATGGTGAAGAATATGACCAGGGCGTACTTAAATGTTTCACGACATGCAAATGTCGGACAACATCTTACCGCCGAAAAGGATAAGCCTCACGCAGCCACGGATGGCTGTTCGCTCGTCCCCGCACTCCTCGAGGCTGACGGGTTCACCGCGGACGCCTCTTCCGGAGCTCGGCCACGATCCTCCCGTCGTAGGCCAGAACCTCCGCTCCGAGCGCCAAGCAGGTCTGGACCACGAATGCGTCGGCTAGACTGATCTTCGCCCTGTCGTAGATCTCCTTGACGGCGCTCAGCTCGACCCTCTCCGCGACGCTCACGTGGGGAAGCTGGACGAGCGCCTCCAAGGCCTCCCTCCCCGCACCAGCACCGAACCTATACGCGATCAGGTCCGTGGTCTCCACCAGGATCTCTGATGGGACGGCGATGGGCTCGGGAGCGCCCACGTCCTTCAGCGCCTTCTCATGGAATCGGTCGTCCTCGGAGAAGAGGGCGTACAGGGCGCTGGTGTCGGCGACCCGCATCACTCCTCCTTCCGGCGGGCCTCTCCCAGGAGCTCGTCGTGTCGCAGCGAGTCGTCCGGCGCCCCGCCCTTGAACTTCGGAAGTTGGGAGAGGTCCACGGGGCCGCTTCTCCTCTCGAGACGCACGAGGACCTCCTCCCCCTGACGCAGGCCCAGCCTCTTCACGTCGGCCTTCTGTATGCGGAGGCCGTAAGAGTTCCCCCACTTCAGGATCCGGGCCTTGATTATCGTGTCCTTTGCCATGTATAACCATATCGTTATACGAGTATAAATCACTTGCTGAAAGGATTAATCCACATCAGGGGACCGAGAGAACGCGCTCACTCCCTCATCATCCGCGCGCAGTCGTCGCGACACACCAGCTCCCGGCTCACCGCGGATAGCGGCGCTCCGCGTTCCCGAGCATTCGGCTGGAAACCTTTAAGTATTACCAAGTAGTAATACCTAATGACGGTATCGATGGATGAGAGCACCATGACCGAGAAGGGACAGGTCACGATTCCCGTGCGCATGAGGAGGATGTTGGGGATAAGGAAGGGGGAGAAGGTCATCTTCGAGGCGGACGGAGACAAGGTGATCGTCAGAAAGGCGGAAGCGGACCCCGTGGGCGACATGGTAGGTCTGGGCGTCGGCATATTCGAGAAGAGCGTTGAATATCAGAGAAGACTCAGGGCAGAATGGGGCTCATGAAGCTCTTCATAGACACCAACATCTTCGTGTCCATCCTGAACAAGGAGAGGGACCACCAGCGCTCAAAGGAGGTTCTCGACAGGATCCATCAGGGTGAGTTCGAGGGGGCTACCTCTGTGATTTGCGCCGCAGAGATACTCAGCGGATTCTATTCCGAAGGCGAGGAAGAGAGGGGCGACAGGTTCCTCCTCGACCTCAGGTCGATAGGCAATTTCGCGCTCCGAGATGTCAGTCTCCGAATAGCGAAGGAGGCGGCATCGCTCAGAGGCCGGTACAGAACGAAGCTCCCCGATGCCATCATCGCCGCCACGTGCAAATGCCATGGGTACGTTCTGGTCACGAGGGACGAGAGTTTCCGGAAGATAAAGGAGATCGAGGTGAGGAGACCGGAGGAGGTCTAGGTCACCAAGGGATGGCTGCTCACTCGTTCATCATCCGCATGCATTCCTCGACAGTGACCGGCTCACAGCCGCGAGCGTCTTGGGCGACATGCTGCTGTGTCAGTTGGGGCGGAGGGGCACCTCCGTGACATCCCTTGTGTGTTTCAGCTACAGCAACTTACATCTCTGTTAAGCTATCCATAACGAAACACATATATATTGGGGTCAGCGTACGCTCAACTGTGGATAGGCTATCGATCGTGAAGGCGATGGAATCGCATCAGATGCCGGTCTTCACAACACAGCAGTTTGCGGCACTCGTCGGCTCGAACGTGAGTTCCGCATCCGTCCTCCTGAGCAGGCTTGTGAAGGCAAGAATAGTGACGAGAGTTCTGAGGGGAAGGTATGCGCTGCCCTCCACGAACGCGTTGGCTGTTGCCACGGGGATCTACGTTCCCTCCTACGTCTCCTTGTGGGCCGCGTTCGAATACCACGGGACGACCACCCAATCGCCAAGGATCATCGATGTCATCAATCCCATTCACTCCGGGAGTCGCCGTCTGCACCTGGAGGACGGGCGGTACGTGCTGCGATTCATCAAGACTGCCAGCAGGCTGGTCTTTGGCTTCAGGAAGGAGTACCTCGCCGGGAGGGTCGCGTTCATCGCAGAGAAGGAGCGCGCTGTCGTGGATGGCCTGCTGTTTCCGGGGTATGTCCCCCTTGGGGAGGTCGTCTCAGCGGTCGAGAGCGGAGTGGATGGCCGCAAGACGTTGGAGTACGCCAGGAGGACCGGGAAGCAGGCGGTCCTGAAGCGGACGGGATACCTCCTGAGTGCCGTGGGAACCGGTGCCCCCTCGATCGATCCCGAGGAGCTGTCGCATACCTACGTCCCGCTTGACCCGGCGCTGCCGAGGAGGGGCAAGCACGATCCGAAGTGGCGGGTGGTCGTGAACGCGGTGGTGGAATGAACAGGAAGGAACTGAGGAGATACGTCGGCATAACGGGATTCTCGCTGGGCCAGGTGGAGAAGGACTACCTCCAGCACATCGTCCTCGGCGCCCTCTCGCGGAGACTGGGCGGCATTCTCGTCTTCAAGGGCGGGACGGCTCTCCAGAAGACGGGGCTGCTAAAGCGGTTCAGCGAGGACCTGGATTTCACGCTCGTCGGAGATGTCTCCCTGGACAGCCTCAGGGACGCGGTGACTGGCGCCCTCGAGACCTACAACTTCGCCGCGGACGTGGACAACCTCGTTGACGACGAGAGGACGCTGGGCTTCAGGCTCACGATCCAGGGTCCCCTGTTCAGGGACCGGAGGAGCATCTGCACCATACGGATAGAGGCTAGCAGGCGGGAAGAGGTCTCCCTCCCCCCGCGGAGCACTGAGATCGACCCGCCCTACTACGACATCCTTCCTTATGTCGTCGAGGTCATGAACCTCGAGGAAATCGCCGCGGAGAAGATTCGAGCCATCTATACGCGGGACAGGGCAAGGGACCTGTACGACCTGTACAGGCTGACAGCGAACGGCGTGCGGTTGCGGGAGGACCTGGCCAGCGAGAAGCTGAGGTTCTACGACACGAAGTTCGACAAGGGGGAATTCCTCAGGAGGTGTGCAGACGTGTCGAAGAGATGGCGGGAGGAGCTGGAAAGCCTCCTGGAGTCTGTTCCCTCGGCGGACGAGGTGCTCAAGACTGTCGCTGACGCGATTTGACCGCCTGCAGCATGCTATCTCATTCCTGTGGAGTAGTCAGTTCTGGACGTACCTCATGGTGAGGGTTTCTGGCATCTGGGACATGAATGTCGAGCGATATGTGACCATTTGGAGAGGGACGATACGCACAGAGGTCGTGTCTGAAGCGACGGCTCACTCGTTCATCATCCGCATGCGCTCCCCGAGGGTGACGAGCTCCCTGCTCACGGCCACGAGCGTCTTCGCGGACATCCCCTCGACCAGCTCCCGCCCCGCCCGTTTCCAAGGATGAAACGCCTTCGCAGAAAAGGTGTTCGAACCCAATCGCGCGAATCGTAGCTAGGATGGGACCCTCACCAACCCGTGAACCTCGAAATCCCCGTCGAAGGTGAATGCCGAATCGATTCTCAACCTCTCCATGATGGCGAAGGACAGGGAGTCTGTCAGATCGATCGCCTTGTCGCGAAACCTCCTGAAGTAGTCCATACCCAAGGCTCAAGTCGTCCTCCCTAACATCCTCGACCTATAGGAACCAGGACGCGAGGATCGAGTCCAGCTGGCGGACGGCCTCCCTCTTCGTAGCGCGCCTCGTCAGGCCGTCGACGTACTCGATAAGCACGTTCTTCCCCGTCACGAAGCGATGCCCGTCCTCCAGCGACGCCTTCAGGAATTCCTCGAACGCGGCGTGGTTCTTGTCCTTCTTGGAGGTCAAGGCTATGAAGCCGCTCATGTCGATATAGGTCTTCAACTGGGGCCTCCAGTCCTTCCTTCCAAGGTCAAGGGCTCCGACGATCGAGCGCGACTCCTAATTGAACTGCATCCAGCCATCCGCCCCTCACGACGTCCTTGCGATCGAGCGACAGATAGGGCTTGATGTCGAGGACAGGTGTCCCGTCGACGGCGTCGATCCCTTTCACTTTCAGCACGTTCCCCCTCCTCTCCAGCAGCTCCACAACTGAGAATCCTATAGGATTGGGTCTGTCCGGATGTCTGGTGGAAAAGACGCCGCGTCTTCCCTCGAAGTGCAGCGGCTTCACGATCAACGAGCATCCCTCGGAGAGGTGAAAGAGCCAGAGCACGATGAGGTGGGAGAAGCCCTCTAGGTCCTTCAGTCCTTTCTCGTATTCCTTGAATATCTCTATCTCTCCCATCACCGAGCTGCAGTCACGGGGCATCCCCTCTGGCCTCCGGTATGGAGAGCGAATCGTCCCTATGGGTCTAAGCTCCTGAACGGATCGGATCTCTCTGGGCACCGAGTCCGAAGCGATGTTCTATCTCAATGCCCTTTCGCCTCTTGGGCGAGCTGACAGTACCAGCGATGTGGGGGACAGACGCCATCAGTCATGCTGGGACTGGACGGCTTCATCGCAATGTCCAAGACCATCTTCCTCCTCAAGGGAGAGGCCTTCGGGCATCTTCAATCTCCCGCGATATCAGAGCGTCTGCACGTCAGTGTTCCTCCTCTCGCCCACCAGGTGCCTCATGTTCATGGCTTTCCCGTCACTGGGACCCTGTGTGGTCTGGCAACCATTGCCGCAACGAACACGGATGTCCATTGGATGAATATACTGCCGTTCCGCAATTGCGCCTTCGGTATCGACTCCAAGAATCTATACCGGACCGCGACAGGTGCGGCTCGGCTCTTCCAGCACTTCGTACGGCTTCACGACCATGTCGCTGAAAGCAGGGTGATTCTTGACCTGCGCCGCGAGATCGCTCACGAGGAATGTCTGCAAAGAGGACGCGTCCTCGAAGAGGTAGACGCCTCCCGCCTCCCTATCTTGTTCGTTGAGGATCCAGACTTTCCACTGAAGCCCGGCGACGTTCGCGAACGAGTTGGCCAGCTCGCGCGCCGCTGCCTCGTACTCCTCTCTCGGCAGGTTGAATTTGAAACTCATCTCAAGTAGCTGCTTTGGCACTTTTTCACCTCCTCCCTTTCGGGTCCTGGGTACTTCTGACGCGCCCCTCCTTGGCGCGTGGGACACTGATCGTCCGCGATCGGTGCATCCCTCACTGTCACGGGATGTCGATAGGGTGTAATAATGCTTTCGGGGCAGGGTTGTGCCGTATCCGCTGATGAGTCCACCGGCCCGCTCCTATGGTGACGCTAGCAACCATACTCCCTCGCCCAGGGCTCGTCCCCGAACTCGCTGAGGCCGCAGTAGTACGTCAGGATGACCCCGTGCCCGCTCTCCAGAAGCTCCTTGTTCAGGTTACTGCCATTGCAGTAGACGACCGCGAGCATGCGCCCGTATCTGTCCTCCAGCTGCCAGTCGTCCTGATCTGCCGTCGCCTGAGATCCGACGGGGCAGAGAGAGGCTGCGAATTCGGTCGCCTCCTCGTAGCCCTCCTTCCCGAACTCGGGCGTGTCCACCAGAGCCAGGCGTATCTTCACCCCCTCTATGTAGAGCGTATCGCCGTCCACGATCTTCGTCACTTCGCCTTCGAGGCACTCCGCAGTTCCTTTGCAGAGCCCCTCCTGTGACCGAGGCGCCGGAGCGGGAATGAGCGAAGCGAGCAACGATGCTGTCACGACGACCGCGACGATGATTAGAAGCGCCCTGTTCTTGACCACACTCCTTTGCATGTCTCCTCGCGAGCCGAATCGTCGTACTGTGGTGAAAAGCTTTGTCCCGCACATCTCCCGTTCCTAGTCTCTACGAATGAAGCTTTTATTTCTTGATGCGACATAGGGGACACAGGGAT
>JBHIFJ010000047.1:0-10203 GCA_046761045.1 Thermoplasmata archaeon | reverse complement strand
GAGAGGAACCACGGCGAGGAAGGAGCCGTCGCTCTGGACGGGGACGTCCACGCCAGCGATGCGCAGATTCATACTCGTCAGATCATTGGGGACCAGAGGAGATATGGAATCCTCGATATCCCCTCGAACCGAAACAGAATCCTCGTTGACAACAGAAGGCACATCCACGGTCATCGAGGGTGCCAAGTCATCAGAGATAATGGTGATGTATACAATCACTGAGTTCGCCGGAATGACTTCAGATGTGGCAAACCAGTCAACCACCTTGACAGCCACGGAATTCTCTCCAGGTGTCAGGGCAACGACATTCTCAAAGCGCCCAGAGTCATCGACCGGAACAACATCATCCCGAATGATGACCGTCGCGCCTCTGTCCGTGGTCCCGCTGATGACAGCGGAATTCCCTTGCGTGTGGAAAACTGTAGGTTGGTCAACGGAAATCTGCGGAGGGCTCGAGTCCACCACGAAATGATATGTCTGCTTCGCGAGATTTCCAGCGAAATCGCGTATCATGAAGGTGATGTTGTGAACGCCGTCTGGAATGGCTGCCATCGGGAGATAGCTTAGGGCTCCGCCCCAATAGCCCAAGTCCCCTTTCGGACCCTCGTCAAATGGTATCATCACGGCGGATTGAGATGTGACATTCTCTCCGTCAAACCACACCTCGGCAGTCTCTGGATTCAGTTCTCCTCCCTTGTAGACAACCGTCCTCGGATCAGAAACAGCTATGCTGAAACCGAGGCTTCCCTCGCTCACCCTAATCTGATCAGAGTAGTTCACTATGTTCTTCGGCGATTGAATCGTGAAGTCAGTCATCAAGGGCGAAACTCTGTCGAGATTCAGCTCCACAGGCACCAGGACCGTGAGTGGTGCATTGGCAGGACCGACGTAGAGCGCACCAAGCATCTGGGCGTCCTCAGTGCTTCCTGCAAGATTCCACTTCAGAGATATCTTTCGGATGTCCCCTGCGGGGATCGTGCCGCTCGTGGCTCCCTCAATCTCGAATCCCTCGCCCTGAACAAGGGAGATGTCCATGTTGAAGGTGCCCTCCGAGCCTGCGAAGACGGAGTACCCAAGGACCTTTATGAGGTAGGGAACTCCTGTCTCTGCCTCATCTATTCCAACTGTATCTGGATCGTCTTCGGCGGAAGGCCTAATGAGCCTCACGTGCTCATCCGCATCGGCATCAGCGTCAAGTGCGATGAACTCCTCGGGTTGAGCCTCACCGTCAGGGACATTCCCAGCACCTTTTCCATCGAGGAAGATTCCGAGGTCTAGATCTGGACAAGGCTTCGCTGTTGTCTCCCTATCGCTTGTGATGTGGACATCGACTATCAGGGCGCTGGGCCTCACCTTGATGGTCTTTGTGTACTTGGCCTTGGACAGAATCTCAACGAAGCTTGCTCCTTCAGTCTTGTCCTGCTGCACCGTCACGTTTTTCATCTCAATCGGTAGTGAGGGGCCCGCAGACACTCCGCCGACGCCTTGCCACTCGGACGCGGAGTGAACATACACGTCTCTCTTCCCGCTCAGGTTGTTCGTGCTTATCCGCAAGATGGAGGGTATCACCTCCATCGTGTTCACATTCCCCGAAACCGTCTCCTCATGAGCAGTTCCATTCAGTGCACGATGATGAATGGCAATGACATCCAGGCCACCAATGATGGTCGGCGCGACTATTTCCTCGTTGCCACCCGTTGTCGTGAAGACCGTCGTCGTCTCCTCGCTCCCGCCAAAATTCCTATAAAAGATATAGGGACCATACCTGGAATTAGAGAAATCGGCACCGCCGAACATTGAGAGGCCGCCGCGGCCAAATGCGAAGGCGTTCACATCCGTTCTCTCATAATCCCATAGTATGTCAAGGAGGAACTTCACCGTTCCTGGACTCGTGAACTGCCCCTCGTTTGGAACATCCACGAAATAGTAACGCCAGTCTCCCGATTTCTTTCCATTGCCGAATCCTCCGTGAATCCTGTTTCCAAAGAGGTCGTCCTGACCCTCCGGGAAACCACCGAATTGGAACTGCGTGATATCCGACGGAACATTCACTAGAATCGGGATTGTGGTCACGTTGTAGTACTGATAGTCCACTGTGATATTCGTCCCGGGCCAGAATGCCACGGAGAAGTTGACAATCCCGGTCTCAGGATACAGGGTGTAATCGACGCCTTCTGCCTGAAGAATCCCATCCTTCCACACAGTCACGTTCATGACGGGTGTCTTGCTGAGGCGTGCATAGAACTGCCACGTGTTCTCGTTGAAAAGCGTCTCCCGCTTGTGACCGACATCCCCCCACAGATAGACGGCGCCTTCATACGATCCTATCGTCGCATCGGAGCCAACGTCAATCGTGGCTGTGAACGAGTCGGACCCGCCTGGCCCAATCGCAAGAGAGTTCGTCGATGTCGTAAGCCAATTCCAATCCTGCCTCGTGTAGAAGTCGAGGGCAACCTTGAAATGGATGTTCGGAGCACCAGGTTTCCCCGGCTGTATGTTGGGTCTGACACCGATGACAAGTCCATCATGCGTCCTCTGAGCAGGATTGTGTATCCTTCCCTCGTAGAGATTCGCATCAGGATAGGCGATGAGCATGCGATTGAGATCGCCATACCCAGTCACATCGGGATTCGGAAAGCCCCCGCCCCGCCACGTCCAGTCGTATACGTCCAGGAAATAGCTTCTGTCCGTCGTGCCATCCAGGTTCGTATCCAGCATGCTCTGGTTTGTGAACACAGTTATCTTCAGGAGCTCTGTCTCCAACCACATGGAGAGGTTGACATCCGCCAAGGGCATTCCAAAGCGGTCATAGACACCGGGTGATGCAAACGGATCTGACATTCTGAGGACTGTCCAAACAGCCTCGGTCTCCGCTCCCGTGGTGAAGCTGTAGTTGACAGTCCCCATTCTCTTGAAGACCCCGTCAGAAATCAAAATGCCTTCGCTTCCTGTTGAGTTGTGATTCACCACAAGGAAATCCTGAGAATCGCTCTCATTCGGGCGAATCAAACGCGCATAGGCCTCATACTTCACCCCATGATAGTCTCCTGGGACCCATGAATTGGGAGTCACTGAAAAGCCGTCCTCTTCGTAGGCAATCTTGGTTGCCCGCTCAGCATTCGTCCTCCCCGCGCCCTGTGAGAGCACGTCGTAGCTCAGGTCATCCGCACCGCTCATAAGAATGGACTGAGCTGTTGTGGCATTCGGGAACGAGCCGTGTGCCTCTTTGTAAGCCTGATAGATCAACGCTAGAATGGATGCAGTGCATGGAGACGCCAAGCTGGTTCCCGCCCAGAGGTCCGTAGCCCTCGTGCCGTCATAGGGCCTGTAGGGGACCGAGTTCAGAGGGGTCGCCCCAAAGGCCATCCTACCGTTGGTCACAACATCTGGCTCGGGCCTGCCCAGAGCACTCGGTCCCCTGCTGGACTCCGCAGCAATCTCTCCATAGTTGGGATTCGAACCCTTCTCCAGCCCAGCAATGCGCCTATACTGGAAGTCTGTGGAGGACCCCACCGATATGACACCAGTTGACGTGGCTGGCGTGGTTACAGTCCCATATCCATGTCCTGCATTGCCAGCCGAGACCGTGAAAGCAATCTTGTTGTCACCTTTCTCGTTGACCAGCCAGTCCAAGAATCGAGACCAGAAGTCGAGACCAGTTTCGTACGTTCCAGGGAATCCAAAGCTGTTGGACACAATGTTTGCCTCATCCCCGGTATTGGGCTCGCCGTCGTACCCCTCCAAAGCGAAGAGCCATCCGTCGATGAAGCTTCCGAAATAGATGTTCCCGATTGGCAGAATCTCGGCATCAGGTGCGAATCCAAAGACCTGCGGGTCAGAGCGCTCGTCCATCCGCGATTCATCGAAGTATGCGCTGATTCCCTTGCCCACTATGCTCGAGGCAATCTGCGTTCCATGACTGAAGTCAAGGTCCAGAGCACCCATGAAGGCGACGAGGGTCCCGTTGGCGGGAATCGGCAATTGTTCCTCAAGGCCCTTGCGCTTGGCATATACATCGGAGTACGGAATCGGAACACTGATGGCCTGATTGGTGGCATTCAAATAGCTCTGGGCGATGAAATAGACAGCACCCCCTGAGACATCGGGGATGCCGTCTCCTGAATTCCATCTCGTGTAGTCGAGGGATCCCACTGTATGTTCCGAGAGAACCACTCTCGTCATGAGATCTGGAGGAGGAGCAACATACTCCCACAGCTTGACGTTTCTATCCTCTCCCCCTGTCACGATCCAAGTGGCATTTGGGGCAAAGTCGGCGCCTCCGACCCATCTCTTTCTGAGTTCACCGCCAACGGTCTCGTCGTGTGTTCCTGTCTTAATCTTGAGGTAGGTGTAGTTGTTCAGATAGGTCACATCCCAAAGAATGAGTGTCTTATCGTTGGTGAATGTGGCGTTTGACGTAGTCAACAGCAATGTACCGTCATCGGACCAGGAAATGTCGAGGATCATCTTTGTGTAGGCGAACCCGTGAGGATACTCAGCCGAACCCTCGCCGGGGCTCAAGGCATTTCGAATGATGAGGCCCCCGTCGCCCATCGCGATTGCCAGTCGCGTTCCATTGGGATTGAAGCGAATGACAGTGGGCGAATTGTAGCTGTAGGTGGCGATGAGACTTCCGTCTGAGTCATGAATCGTGATGTTGCCGTCAACTGAGGCTGCGGCGATCTTGTCCCCGAGAGACCAATCCACGGAGGTGACCTCCTCCGAAAAACTCGCGATTTCGGCAGAGGATCCAGTGGAGATGTCCCAAACCCTCACGGTCTTATCCAGAGAACCTGTTACGATCTTGCTGCCTGACGGGGACCATGCAAGAGACACAACACCAGCAGTGTGGCCGGAAAGGACACTCACCGTCTTCTCGGCTGCGACATCCCATATCACGACGTTGTTGTCCCCCTTGCCTGACCTGTCATCGTAAGCAACTGCAAGAAGGTCAGAATCGGTGGGGGACCATCGAACGTCTCTCACTCTTCCCATGTGGGCATTCAGGCTGGCCATGAGAGAACCATCGCTCGCACTCCAAACCAGGACCTTGTGGTCAAGGGAACCCGATGCAATCTTCAATCCGTCAGGCGACCAATCAACAGTGGACACTCCGGTTGCTGGGTCATAGAAATCGGCATAGCACGTCTCATCAAAGATCGTTCCTTGGCCGGCCCAGTCAGGAGGATGCCATGTCATGTTGGCGTCGTACTTCCCCCGTTTCTTGATGGGTTTGTCATTTCGGAAATCCTTGTCGTGGTCGAGGTCCACGTATACGGTATCGTAGACGTGCGGTTGCGCCTCGTCCACGACGAGCACTCTCGAGAGTGGATAGTTCTCATCTGGATGGTCACCAAAGAGATAGTCACCACTCTTGCTCGTGTTCGTGAGAACGTACTCAAGTGGCCACGAGAAATTCGTGTTTAGCTTGCCTTCGATCGTATCATCTGGCCGGGTATACGAGTGCCTCCAGAATCCTCTCCCTACAACGGTGAATGCCGACAGTGTTGTCACGTTGGTGTCCCATTGCGGCGTTGCGAAGTCCACATTTAAGTCAGAGTAGACGGTATCCTGAGCGTGAGATTTGTTGACCCCGCAGGAGAACAGCTCCAAGGAAATCTCGGCGGGGTCTCCAAGGTACTTCTTGGGAATGCTGAGCTCCACGAATGCCTCCATGAGTTCATAGTCCCACTCACTGTAGGATATGTTCCCTTTGATCGGTTCCTCAGTTATGTTGATCCCTGAGTCCCAAGCGAGGCCGTCCCATTTGAAGATCGTTGCGTTTTCGATTGTATCGTTCTTGTCCCATCGTCCTTTTGGCTGGAGTCCGTTGTGAGACATATACACCGCGAACTCAGGCGCGTGTTCGGCCACCGCATCGATGTAGTTATCGAGAGGATCCTTGTCCGCTCCCCCCGGCCACGAGGTGTTTATGTAGAGACCGAAGGTCACGTTCGTCTTGTTGGTGAGGGTATTGAAGCCGAAATACCAATTGAACTCGTCTTGAGCGACATAGAGCGAGAAGAGATTGAAATCGTTTCCCTCATCCGCTGGAATCGGCGGCACCAGAGTGATGTCCGAATTGGAGTCCGTAGCCACGAGTTCGCTGCCATCTGTCCAGAAATCGTTCCTTCCGTCGATTCTTACAGTGTGCGTCACATTTCTGTCTGTCGATGTTGTGTTCGCATACCAGGAATCGACGGCGAATCCTCCATAGAAGATGTAGGAGGCAAGAGAGGCGGGATCGAACGCCATCGGCCATCCGTCATAGTACTGCAGATATGGTTTCTCAGCGAGTAATGCAGGATCCACGCCTGAAACATCGAATCGCACTGCCTTGCCCAGGAGTTCTGGATGCGCAAAGTCAACTCCGTCGTCTATTACTGCGATTTTGACACCGTCACCCCTCCATCCATTGTCCCAGGCGGCCTGGACTCCATGATTGATAGAGGAATTCAGATTATTTGGGACAAAGCCCCCATCCAGTGACAGGGTGTCAACCTTCTTGGCGGTATGAGGCTCAGGCTGGGGATACTTGAGAATTGAGACGGTCGAGGGGAGGGACGCCACCTCATCGATGACAAGTCCTGGAATCTCCAGAAGGGGGAAAGCCAGACCAGGCTCACCAGCTGTTCCGATGAGACCCTCATAGTCGTATTCCTGCAGCGTCGTCGCGAGTTCCGCAACATCCGTGGTCACGACAACGACTTTCTGCATCTCTTTTGAGTTCCTCACCGAGTCCAGCGAAGGATCGATGTTTGGTAGCCACTTCCCGAGGTCCTGTTCCCTCGTCTCATGAGAGAGCGTTGCAGTGCCTCCCTCGGCGGCGTGAGATATGGCGGCTTCCTCCGTATCCGGCATAGTCAACCCTGAAAGTAGCAACATCCACACCAAGAGTGCACAAGCGGCACAACGCCCGAATCTCATGTCCTTCCTCCTTCATCAGCCAGTATGAGAACGAATCAAGGGCAACATATGGTCCTCGGGTATTTATAGCTAATCGAGTGGGGAAGGCCATGTCCAGATGCAACCGATGTGAGCATTGGAAAACCTCAAATAGCCTCCTCTGCTTCAGGAAATATCGATTCTCGAAACTATGGAAGGAACCTGATGGCGCTCAAGATATTCGATAGCAAGAGGGGCTCTTTGACAGAGTTCCATCCACGGGATTCAGCCACCGTGAGGATGTATGTCTGTGGGCCTACTGTCTACAGCGATGCCCATATCGGGCATGGGAGGTCATACGTCTCCTTCGACATCGTTAGGAGATATCTGGAGTACAAGGGCTATGATGTGAAGCTCGTGATCAACATAACCGACCTAGACGATGTCATAGATGAAACAGCCGCTGAGAAGGGAGAGGAGCCAGAAAGGATTGCTCGTCATTTCGAGAGGAGATTCCTTGAGGATCTTAATGCCCTCAATGTGGAGCCTGTCCATGCGAATCCGAGGGTCTCAGACCACATTCATAGCATGATACGAATCATCGAGGAGCTTAATGAGAGGGGATACATCTATGAGGCTGATGGCAATCACTACTTCCGGGTCACTCTCCCAGGTGGATATGGCCAGCTCACACACGAACCACCAGAGAACCTTCTTGCAGACGACGCGAGGATTGAGAACAGGGAGAATCCATTCGATTTTCTGATATGGAAGAGAAGCGGGGAAGGATTGAGGGAGTGGCACTCAGCACTGGGCCCTGGCAGGCCTGGCTGGCACATTCAATGCTATGCTCTAATGAGGGAACTGCTTGGCGATACTGTGGACATCCACGGCGGTGGGGAGGACCTGAAATTCCCGCATCACGAGAGCGACATACTCCTGTCCTTGGCTCATCAGGGCAAGGACATATCGAGGTACCACATGCACAATGGTTTCGTGACGCTCAAGAGGGAGAAGATGTCAAAGTCCTTCGGGAACTTCGTCCCGCTAAGAGCGATTTTCAAGCGGTTCAGTGGTCCCGCCATCCGGTTCTACCTCCTTCGCTCCCACTACAGAGAGACCATCGACTACAATGAGGAGGATATCGAGTACGCACAAAGGGATCTCGAAAGGGTGCTCAGGCTGATGAGGGGTATGGAGAAAATCCAGGAAGCGGGGAAGCCCAGACAGCCAATCAAGGAGAAAATCGCCTCACTGAGGAGGAGATTCATGAACTCAATGGACAGCGATTTTGACACTAAGAAAGCCGTCTTGGTCCTTCTCGAGTTTGCTGATTGGATTGAGCCCCTCGTGCCCGAGCTGAGAAGAACCGAGGCCGAAATGGGTTCGAGCTTCCTAGGCAGTGCAGATGCAATTCTCGGACTCACTGGAGCAAACTGAAACCTATTTAAGCGAAGATAACATTAGTGCGAGGGCAAGGTGTTGGGTTGGTAGAGTTCAAGGCCATCATCGCGGACCCTAAGACGGGAAAGTGCTACTCGACTACGATAGGAGGGCATCAAGCGAACTCCCTCATCGGCAAGAGGATTGGAGAGGAGATAGACGGCATTTTCGTCGACCTTCCGGGGTACAAGCTCCGGATAACTGGAGGATCAGACAACACGGGTACGCCCATGCGCAGGGACATCCCAGGAGCGAGAAAGAAAAGGGTTCTCGTCACAAAGGGTGTCGGTTTCAAGCCAAGGGACAAGGGCGTGAGGAGGAGGAAAACCCTTCGAGGGAATGCGATTTCCCCGGAGATATCTCAACTCAACCTGCGGGTTACGCAAAGGGGCCCGAGACCGATTGAGGACAGTCTTAAGGCAAGAGAGGCCGCGAAATGAAGGTTCCGGTTCAGCCTGAGGCGAATATTGGAATGATAGGCCACGTTGACCACGGGAAGACAACGCTTACGAAGATGCTTACCGGTGAGTGGACTGACAGGCACTCCGAAGAAATCAAGCGGGGAATCTCGATAAGACTCGGGTATGCAGACACATCCTTCTACAAGTGCCCCGACTGCCCCGAGCCACAGTGCTACTCGATAGAGCCCAAGTGCCCCCACTGCGGCGCGGAGGGAGAGTTCCTTAGAGCCATCAGCTTTGTTGATTCCCCAGGGCACGAAACACTGATGGCAACGATGTTGTCGGGAGCTGCGATAATGGACGGGGCCCTCCTCTTGATTGCGGCAAACGAGAAGTGTCCCCAGCCTCAGACAAAGGAGCACCTGATGGGTCTGAGCATCATTGGTGTCGAGAACATAGTGATAGTACAGAACAAGATCGACATCGTTGATGAGGAGAGGAACAGAGAGAACTACGAGCAGATTCAGGATTTCATAGAGGGAACGATAGCCGAGGACTCACCAGTCATACCTCTTTCTGCCCATCATGACGCAAACGTCGACGTTCTCATCATGGAGATTGAAAAGAGAATTCCGACTGCAGAAAGAGATCTTGACGCCCCGCCAAAAATGTATGTGGCCAGGTCATTCGACATAAACGTTCCGGGAACTCCCCCGAGGAATCTCCACGGCGGAGTCATTGGTGGTTCTCTCATCCAAGGGAAGATTAGAGTCGGGGACGAGATTTTCATCACTCCCGGCTTCAAGAGAGAGGTCTCTGGAAGAGTTGTCTGGGACCCGATAGCGAGCAAGGTGACTTCACTCGTGTCAGGCGGAGGAAAACGGGATGAGGTGGGCCCTGGAGGGCTCATAGCAGTTGGCACCGAGCTCGACCCGTCCCTCGTAAGATCAGACTCACTGACTGGCAGGGTCGCTGGGGCGGTGGATGCTCTCCCAGAGGTGCTGGACACACTGACACTGGAAATCAACCTGCTGGAGAGAGTGGTCGGCGCGGCAGAGGAGCTGGAAGTGGACAGCATCAAAACAAACGAGCCACTAATGCTCAACGTCGGTACGGCCACCACGGTTGGAATAGTCACCAGCGCAAGAGAGCAAGTAAGCGACATCTCACTGAAAATTCCCGTGAGCGCAGAAACAGGGCAGAGGGTCGCCATATCACGAAGAATCGGCGGCAGATGGCGGCTAATCGGCTACGGAATAATCCGATGACTGGTCTTCATTCTGAAGCAGGCTTCTCGGTTGATAAAAGATGGTTTGGATGGAAGGTGGAGCAACGACGAGAGGACAGAATCGACACGGCGTTAGCTTGTCAGGCTGTGGGGCATAATCTGTTCAATCTGTACACTGAGTAATTCTGTCCCACTCTAACTTCCCAGTTTTTCGGTAATAGGTATCTCAATCTCGGCTATCAGCTT
>JBHIFJ010000046.1:0-10377 GCA_046761045.1 Thermoplasmata archaeon | reverse complement strand
TCGTAGAGACTAATGTAAACAAAAACTGTTTAAATGGGGAACGTCTATGGCCATGGGCCAGTAGGATGGTGATAGTGATACGCCTTCGGAGTCATCACCTCGTAGCGATCTCCTTGCTCCTGATGGGCACTATGGTTCTCTCTTCTTCTCCGGTGAGCGCAGACCTGATTCTAGAAGTGTCACACGCTCCAGACGTTCCAATACCTGGAGAGGAAGTCAATGTGACGGTGAGAGTGGCGGACCCTTCGAACATCTCCTTCGCGCTGATTTTCTGGTGCAATTTCGACACTGGATCATGCTATCCAAGCGATATGTTCTACGCAGGAAACAACACCTACTGGGGGTGGATAGGCGGAGAGCAGGACATTCGAAATGGCACGGTAGTCGGATACAACATCACAGTTGAGAACCTTACGGGGTATAGAGACTACTATCCAGAGACGACCAAGTACTTCAACATCACCTATGTTGGCCCGCCACCTCCCGCGAAACCTGCGCCGCCTCAGGTGACACTGGAATTCGTCCTGATTGAAGCCTTTCTCATAGGCATCACCCTTGCCCTTGTCGGCATCCTCATTCGGAGGAAGAAAGGAGCCCTCGAGACGAGCAAGATCGCTGCCATGGGGGTCGTCTTTCTATTGGTCCTTTCCATAGTCTATGGTGCACTGTTCTTTCTCACTCGGCCCATCACTATCGAGCTTGCGAAGGATTTCGAGGCACTTGACACGGACAACAACACATTCAATCTCTCTGACTTCAGGGGAGAGGTCGTGATCCTCGACTTCATGTCCATCAGTTGTGGAGGCTGCGAAATCATCGCGGAAACCCTCAAGGACGGCGTCCATCCTCATTTCGAGGACTCCGAACTGGAGATCATATCCATAGACGTCAGTGTTGCCGATACCATCGATGCTCTTCGAATCCATAGGGAAAACAAGGGGATTCCGTGGAGAATGGCTATGGATCCAGGAGGTCTCGTGAACGATTACGCAGTGGGCTCTCTTCCAACCCTTGTGATAGTCGACAAGGAGGGCTACGTCGTCAACGTGGTCACAGATGCGTATACGTCTGCCAATATGCTGAGGGACATGACAAGCAATGCTCTGGCAGGACGATCCGAGGCAATGGGAATTCAGGCGGTGGGCGCTCTCGTGCTCGCCGCTTTTGCGGGATTCGCTACCTTCTTTTCCCCATGCTCCTTCCCAATGCTTCCAGGCTTCGTAGCGTACTATCTGTCCGAGGAAGCGGAGCAAGAGAGGAAGAGCACTCTCAGGGTTCTTCTGAGCGGTCTCATTGCTGGCGTAGGCATGATTCTCGTGTTCTTGGTCATCGGGATTGCATGGATTGCTGCAGGTGCAGCCGCCAACATCGAGGAGTATACTCCTGTCCTCGGGCCTATCGTCGGTGCTATTCTGATTCTGTTGGGCGCGCTGATGTTCACCAACATCCAATACCACGCTCTTGTGAGGCCATTCAGCAGGCTGAAGCAGGCCATCTTGAGGGGAAAGAGAAGGGAGACGGGTGGCTACTACCCCAAGCTCTTCGGATATGGTGTGGGATATGGAGCAGCAGCATCCGCCTGTACCGCGCCGCTCTTCGTGGCAGTTCTCGCACAGTCATCGATCTCCGGGGGACCCGCTGAAAGCCTCCTAGTCCTAGTGATTTTCTCAATGATGATCATTCTTCTCATGGTTGTGATCACGTTCATGCTCTCTGCCTTCGGTCAGGAGAGTGTCCGGAAGCTTAGCCAGTACACAGAGGTCATAAAGAAAGTGAGCGCTGTCGTTCTAATTGTCGTGGGTGTCTATCTCATATACTACTATCTGACAACCCACGTTATGTAGGTCTCCTCTTCTCCCCGATGATCATTCTCGCGTCGACTATCTTCGCGCCCTTTCCCTTGTCGAAGACGATCATGGGATTGATGTCTAACTCTTCTATCCTGTAGAAATCGTTCACTAGTTGCGAGACGCGCTGGAGATGGTCCACAATGATGTTGACATCAGAGGCCTTCTCTCCCCTAACGCCAGTGAGGAGCGGGTACCCCTTGATAGACCTGATCATCCGGTCAGCATCAGCATCCGTCAATGGCGCTATCCTGAAGGCTACATCCTTGAGTATCTCGACATAGATTCCGCCAAGGCCGAACATGATGAGAGGTCCGAACTTGGGATCGTTCTTCATGCCCAGGATCACTTCCTTTCCGCCAGTGACGTACTCCTGAACAAGGTAGCCCGATATGGAGAACTCCTGCCGCCTGATTCTTCTCGTCATCGTCCTCAGTTTTCGGGTGAGCTCCTTTTCATCTTCGATGTCCAGGGCAATCCCGCCAAAATCTGACTTGTGGACTATCTGAGGAGAGATGGCCTTCAGGACAACAGGATATTCGATTTCAGCAGCCAGTGTCTTGGCCTCTTCCAGGTTCTTCGCCATCCCATACCTTGCCAAGGAGAATCCATAGGCCTTGAGGACCTCGAGAACCTCGACCTCGTTGAGTCTACACCTGTTGTCGTCCCTGCATGCGTCGAAGATGCGTGCCACCTTCTTGCGGTCGACTCTGAACCTCTTCTCTGTCCCCTTGTCTCTCTCCAAGTACTTGCCATAGGCGTACATCGAGGCCAGGGCCTTCGCTGCGGACTCCGGGAAAAGGTAAGCGGGGACGCCGCCAGTCGTGAGCGCCGCGAATCCAGGCGACTCCTCCGTGCTGCCTAGGAAACAAGACAGTATCGTCTTCCTCTTGTGTCTCTTGGCAACCTTCAGAATCGTATTCGCGACTTCCAGCTCGTCGACCATTGCAGGCGGTACAAATATCACGAGGACAGAATTCACTCTCGACTCGTTCAGAACTGCTCTCACGGCTGCTTCGTATCCTTTCGGGTTTCCGTGTGCAGTCATATCGACGGGATTGGTCGTTATGGCCTCATCCATGAGAGCCTCCCTCAGCTTGTTCTGTGTTCTATCTCCTAGTCTTGGAACGTCAAGACCGACACTCACTAGCGCGTCGGTTGCCATGATCGCTGGCCCGCCTGCGTTCGTGACAATTCCGACGTTCCGACCTCTAGGCGTCGGCTGCATAGAGAACGCGGTGGCAAGGTCAAAGAGCTCTTCTATCGATCCGACTCGTATGACTCCACACTGCTCGAAAAGAGCATCCGTGGCCTCGTCCAGTCCTGCCAGGGATCCAGTGTGACTAGCGGCAGCCCTCTTTCCTGCCTCCGTCCGGCCCGATTTCAAGGCGATGACCGGTTTCTTGGGAGTCACTTTTCTGGCTATCCTTACGAAGTTCCTTGGATTGCCAAAGCTCTCAATGTACATCAGTATGACATCTGTCTCGGGATCCTTTCCCCAATACTCAAGCAGGTCGTTGCCAGAGACATCCATCTTGTTGCCTAGACTGACGAACTTCGAGAAGCCGATGTTGATCTTCTTGGCATGATCAAGGACGGCAACGCCTAGAGCGCCGCTCTGGGACATGAACGCGGTTCTGCCGTGCAGGGGGTATGTGGGTGCAAACGTCGAGTCCATCCGTACACCAGGGCTTGTGTTTATTATTCCCATGCAGTTCGGACCCACTGTCGCGATATCGTTTTTTCTCACAAACCGGAGTAATTCCTCCTCCCGCTTGACACCTTCTCCCCCGATTTCCTTGAATCCCGCCGTTATCACAACCGCCCCACGAACACCTTTCTTGGCGCACTCCTCCATCACATTTATCACATGCTCTGATGGCACCACAATGATGGCCATGTCCACCTCATCTGGAATGTCGAGAACAGATGGGTATGCTCTGATGGAGTGGACCTCCTTTGCCTTTCTGTTCACGGGATAGAGGGTTCCTTGAAAGCGGTAGGTTATCAGCTTATGAAGGATTTGTGCCCCCAACTTCGCTGGGTTCCTAGATGCACCGACAACGGCTATGGACCTCGGATTGAAGACCGGATCGAGTCTGTGTTTCATCCTTCCCCTCCGTTCAGAGAATCGAATCACGCTATAAAACTGTGGCGATGACGCATCATCAGCAAGGTTGGTCGACGACACAGATGACCAACGATTAAATACCGTCCATTCAATCGGTGTGCGACCCTCAGGAGGAGTCGAATGACCACAATGACTGCTTTCGTTTATTCCGAGGGATTCATGAAGTATGACTTCGGTCCCTACCATCCGATGAACCAAATCAGAATCAAGCTTACGTATGAGCTGATGAAGGCCCTTGGCGTTCTTGAAAGGGAGGAGATTCTTTTCAAGGAACCAGAAGCAGCGACAGAGGAGCAAATAGGGCTGGTGCACGGTAAGGACTACATCGAGATGGTCAAGGATGTGAGCGATGGAAAACAAAAGCGCGGGGCTTTTCTGTTCGGTCTAGGCTCCGGTGACAATCCAATCTTCGAGGACATGTACAACGCCAGCGCTATCCACACCGGGGCGACCATCAATGCATGTGACCTTGTGCTCTCCGGAAAGGTGAATCACGCGTTCACTCCTGCAGGAGGCCTCCATCATGCCGCTCGGTCCCGTGCATCTGGGTTTTGCGTATTCAACGACCCCGCGATTGCGATAGAGAATATGATTGTCAAAGGCGGGCTGGAGAAGGTCGCCTACATCGATATCGACGCGCATCATGGCGATGGGGTTCAATTTCTGTTCTTTGACAGGCCGGATGTACTCACCATCTCCCTTCATGAGAGTGGAAGATACCTGTTCCCTGGGACCGGATTTGAGACCGAAATAGGAGACGGCGAAGGAAAGGGGTTTGCGGTGAACGTCCCGCTGCCGCCCTATACGAGGGACCGATCATACATCTATGCATTCAGGGAGATAGTTCCACCCCTCCTCGAGGCCTACGAACCCGACCTCATATTCACCCAGCTGGGCGCTGACGCCCACCGTTCGGACCCGCTTACGCACCTCATGATTGGCACAATCACCTATGAGACGATTGGTGGGCTCATCCATGACCTGGCTCACGATATTTGTGATGGAAAATGGGCCGGAGTAGGAGGAGGTGGCTATGATCCGACCGTCGTTCCTAGAATCTGGACCCTCATCTTCGGTCAGATGGCAGGAATCGCCATCCCCGATGAACTCCCGGAGGGCTGGAGGTCTCTGTGTCATGAAATGTCAGGCGAGTCCCCCTCTGAAAAGCTGCGTGATGAGCCCGAGGAATCCGATGTCTCCAGGGACGTGAGGCTTCTTGTCAAGAGCGTGAAGGAATCCGTGTTCCCCTTTCATGGGCTGGATATGAGTTAGGGTTTAATTAGGGCAACAGCAATCAGCCCTCGGATGGAGAAGCTCGTCGTACAGGGAAGAGGCCTGGTGAGGAGGTTCGGTGACCTCGTCGCCGTTGATGGTCTCGATTTTGCCGTTGAGATGGGCGAGATATATGGTCTCATAGGTCCAAACGGCTCTGGAAAGACCACAACGATTAAGCTGGTCTGCGGGCTTCTCAGGCCTCATGCGGGAAGTGTCAGAGTCCTCGGAAAGAAGGTTCCAGACCCCGCGGTCCTCGAGAGCATCGGCTATATGCCGCAGGAAACAGCGATCTATCCAGACCTCACGGTACACGATAATATCAGGTTCTTCGGTGAGATTTACGGACTCTCGGGGAAGGAAATAGCCAAGAGGGAGGAGGAACTCATCGACTTTGCGGGCCTGAAAGAAAAAAAGGACGCTCTGGCCTCTACCTTGAGCGGCGGGCTGAAACACAGGCTTTCCTTTGTATGCACGTTGGTTCACATGCCCAAGGTGCTCTTTCTGGACGAGCCCACGGTCGGAGTGGATCCCGAACTGAGATTCTCTTTTTGGGAGTTCTTCTGTGCTCTCCGCGAGAAGGGAGTGACGACGATCATCACCACTCATTACATGGATGAGGCTCAGAGATGTACTCGCGTGGGCCTCATCCGGCAGGGTAGGCTCGTGGCCGAGGATCATCCCAAGAAGCTGATGGAGACAACTGGCACAAACTCCCTTGAGGATGCCTTTCTTGCCTTCTCACGAGGTGAGGTCCGGTGAGGGCCTCCAGGGTATTGGCAATGGCGAGGAACATCTTGCTCAGACTGACTCACGACCGTCGAACGCTTGGGATGATATTCATCATGCCGATAATTTTCATTGGTCTCTTCGGCTCCGCATTCTCAGGTGAGCCAGAGGAAATCAATACGATTGTCGTGAATAATGATACGGGCGATGCCATCGTCCCTGTGAAGGAGCCAATAGGAAGCATAGCGTATCCTGATTTCGACATCGCAAATCAAATCGTTGATAGCCTTGACACGAAGACACTCACGTTGCATTACTCGGATGATTTGAATGAGGCCATCGAAGAAGTGCGGGATGGGAAGGCGTGGGCTGTTGTATACTTCCCAGAGAACTTCACGTCCCACCTTTTCGGAAAGTTTCTGAAGATAGGGAACACCGAGACAATATCCTACCCTCTCGTTGGCGGGCAGGACTACACGGTTGATCTGCAGAACATCTCGACATCTGATGCACGGATAGACCTCCGAGTCGATGGCTCAAACACGCAGGTAGCAGCAGCAGTCATACAATCGATTGCCGACACTCTGATGAAGAGCGTTGAAGCGACACATCCAGAATTCTCGTTCTCCGACGTTCTGAATGTGAACTACGTCTATGGTGAGAACGCCAGGTTCATCGACTTCTTTGCCCCAGGGATAATGGCTCTCGTAGTGACAATGATTACGATTATGCTCACCATCATATCCTTTGTTCGCGAGAGAACCAATGGAACGCTTGACAGGCTACTCGTCTCGCCGATGAAACCCCGTGAGATTGTATTGGGGTACACTATCACTTTCACTCTCGTTGCGATCCTGCAGTCTATTGAGATCATCGCAATCGGGGTAGGTCTCTTCGGTGTCCAGATAGTCGGAAGCATTGCCCTTGCGCTTCTCATAATCATTCTCTATGCAGTTGGCCTTCTCGGACTTGGCTTCATGTTTTCCACGCTGGCGAGGAACGAATTTCAGGCGATTCAATTCGTACCGCTCGTGATTCTCCCGTCGATAATCCTCGCGGGTGTAATCTGGCCGATTGAGTCCATGCCACCGATACTCAGGCCCGCGTCATACGTCATACCTCTCACATACGCAGCAGACGCTCTCAGGTCCGTCATGATCCGAGGATGGGGGCCACTTGAAATCGGGGCGGACATATTGGCGCTTTGCATATTCGCCGTCCTCACGTTCTCCGTCAGCATTGTAATCATGAGAAGAAAGGCCCACCAGAGCTAGGGCCTTGGCAGCTCCATCCGATCGATGGCAATGCCCGCCTGCTTCAGTAGGTCCCTACCCATCTTTTCAGGGTAGTCCTGCAGGTACACAACCCTCTTGATTCCAGCATTGATGATCATCTTTGCGCAGGTGTTGCACGGAATGATTGTGGAATAGAGGGTCCCGCCTTTCGCGCCCTTTCCTGCCTGAAGAAGAGCGTTCATTTCGGCATGGACGCCCGTGCAAACCTCCATCCTCTGTCCAGAAGGTATGTTCTCCTCGTCTCGTACACATCCCGTCTCATCGCAATGAGGAAGACCTCTTGGATTGCCGTTGTATCCCGTGCTCCTTATCTCATCGCCGTTCACAACAATTGCGCCAATCTTGTGGCGTGTGCAAGTGCTTCTCTTTGACACGTCAAGGGTAATGTTCATGTAGTAATGGTCCCTGGATATTCTGGCCATGGGCGAACAAAGATAAGAATGGCCGAATATAAAAAGATTCATTCTGCGAGGAGTAATCACTCCTCCCGCCAGGAAGGTGTACGAATGGCCTCCAGTGTTGCGAGGATCAATGACAGAGACATCGAGTACGAGATAGGCGGGGGCGGTCCACCGTGCATTCTTGCCCCCGTCAGTTGGGGAATTGACTACACCCTGTGGGCCCACTATCTCTCGGATCTGGAGAGGAAATTGACAATGGTGTACTTCAATCCAAGGGGAATTGGCAAGTCATCGAAAATCACTTCACCATCCGACTGTTCGATGGATAGCATCGTGTCCGATATTGAGCGTCTAAGGAAGTACCTCAATCTCAAGAAGGTAGTGCTGATGGGGCACTCGGCGGGAGGTTTCTCCGCTCTCAAATACGCGGTTGCTCATCCTGAGAATCTCAAATCCCTGATTCTCATCGGAACTGCCGCAAACACAGACTACGAGGAGGAATTTGACGAGGTCTCAAGGACAGACAAGCGGATTGCCAGAATACACGGGGAAATGGTAAAGCCCTTGAAAGAGGAGATGACGAAGGAGGACTTGATGAGAAGGAACCTTATGCTCGTCTTCTCCGTCTATTTCAGGGACTATGAGCCACTCAAGAGAGAGTTCGAGGAAACCGTTGCGAATTCAAAGATGTCAACAGACCATCTCACCTACCATCAGCAAGTGGATCTGCCGAGATATGACGTTGTGGCGGATCTCAACAAGATTGAATGTCCGGTCCTGATAATTGCAGGAAAGCATGATCCGATTTGCCCGCCGAGGTTCTCCAAGGTGATAGACAACGAAATCAAAACATCGAAGATGATAGTGTTCAAGAACAGCGGGCACTGGCCCTTCATCGAAGAGAAGGATAAATTCCTCAAGAGCGCCTTGGACTTCGTCGAGGGCGTTTGATGCCCACTGCTGAAATCTCTTCTGGAAAGATGTTCTATGCCGAGCACGGTGAAGGCCATCCCCTCATTGCCTTGCACGCCGGTCTGGGAAGTGGAATTGGAGACTTCAGGAAATACATCCCGCTTCTGTCTGATAAGTACAGACTGATTCTGCCAGATAGAATCGGCTACGGGAAGTCGACGCACATCGAGAGGTTCCCCGAGCCCTTCTTCGCGAAGCAAACGGACGATATCATTGAGCTCATGAACATTCTGGGGATCAGGAAGGCCGCATTCTGGGGGTGGAGCGATGGAACAATCATCGCCCTCAATCTTGCCATTCATATGCCCAGGCTGGTCTCTCTGGTTGTAGCCCAGGCGGGGCATTTCTGCCCGGTGAAGGAAACCAATCCGCTATTCGAGAGGTTCTTGAAGCCTGATGAATTGACAGAACGAGAGGTCAGCTCATTCTCCAGACAGCACGGTGATCCATACTGGAAGACCTTGGTGAGAGTCTGGGCGGAGCGGTGGCTGGAATTCAATCAGACGGCAG
The DNA here is from genome assembly GCA_046761045.1 of Thermoplasmata archaeon. Classification (GTDB taxonomy): domain Archaea; phylum Thermoplasmatota; class Thermoplasmata; order RBG-16-68-12; family JAGMCJ01; genus JAGMCJ01. Next base: position 1,220 of record JBHIFJ010000046.1, on the reverse strand, counting down.
ATGACTTCTATGACGGACGATTAAGAGAAGTCCGCTGCCCCGTGATGTTTCTCATAGGAGACGAGGACGAGTACGTTCGTGTTTGGGAGTTTGAGAAGATGCACGATCTCGTGGAGGACTCACAACTCGTCGTCTTCGAGGGTGCGGGTCACGCAACTCATTTGGGAGAAAATCAAGAGGGTTTCTTGAAGGCAACGGTTGAATTCCTAGAGAAGCACCTATGACCTGAGAGAGTACACCCGTCTCTCGTCCTCAATCTTCTCTTCGGCCGTCCCTTCGGACACAAGTCTGTCAAGAAATCCAAGGATCTCGCTTAGTCCCGTGAATATCTCGTGGATGGGAAGAGGTCCGTACACTTTTGTCATTAGGTTGAAGGGAGTCTCGCTGTCGATCTGCAAGGCCTGTATGATGCGCACCTCCCTCATCTTCATGGCATTGAGGCAATCGTCAATCGCATCATTCTTGTCCGTGAAGGGGCCACCGTGTCCAGGGTGGACTTCTGTTGTTTCCATGTTCCTCAGCTTGTCGAGGCTGCCGAAGTATTCATCCAGCCCCGCTGAAAGAGATCCAGAACCAGCGCAAACTACGCTCGGTGAGTATTCTCTGGGAAGCGTATCTCCACTGAAGAGGATTCCTTCGGAAGAAAGGAAGGACACGGAACCTGCCGAATGTCCCGGTGTATGGACAACTCTGAGAGTGTGACCTCCCGCCTGTATATCCTGCCCATTCTCCAGATAGCCGGCCACCTCCGTCGAATCCGCCATTTTTGAGAGGAATCCGAAGAACTCCTCGACCAGATCCAGGGTCCGGCTGGGGACGCCACATTTCTTCATTTCTTTCCTAAACTGGCCCTTCCTGGCGCTGAAGGTTTCCTTGAAATCCCTCACTAGATCCTCATCGGCCTTATGGACGAAAACCTCAGCACCAGATTCCTCCGATATTTGCCTGGCCAGACCACAGTGGTCGACATGACCATGCGTGATGAGTATCTTCCCTATGGAGGAGATATCCATATCCTTTCGTTTCAACTCCTCCTTGAGGAACTGGAGCGTGTAGTCGTTGTTTGGACCAGTGTCTATCATCGCCGTGGTGTCTCCAGGAAGGACATAGCAGTTGACAGCACCTATGGGCAAGAGCGTCGGCAATGGTAGCCTGAGAATTTCCCCTCCAACCATCGGGAAATCTATTCAAGAACGTGCTAATAAATGTTATCCTCACGC
>JBHIFJ010000045.1:0-12658 GCA_046761045.1 Thermoplasmata archaeon | reverse complement strand
GGCTCCCTGCGGATTCGTATTCTCTTGTGAAGAGATCCACCTGTTCCTTTCCTAGGCGCTGAGCACGGAGCTCCTTTTGGAATGTCTTCACTGCCCTCTTCTTCATCGACTCGAACCGTAGGAATTGGAATGAGAGCCTGACCAGAAGCAACGGCATGAAGACAACCACATCGAGGAAAGTGTCACTCATCCTCGAGTTCCTTTCGAATCTTCCTCTTGATTGCCGCCTCGATTTCGGTTCCGACATCATCCTCGTCCCCGACTTTGATTTTCATTTGCTTCTTCCCACCGATGGCTTTGCCAATCATCCCTGGCAGGTTCAGACTGGACATATAGGCCTGAGTCAGTTCAAAGGCCTGCTCGTCCGTCATACCACTTTCCTTCAGTGCCTTGTAGAAGCCCGCCACCGCTTGGGCGTACTTCGTTGCCTGCTCCTTCCCATAGAGGACGTCAGTCAGGCTACTCAGCAATGCTGGAATTTTCTCTGAGACGACCTCGAGGATCTCCTTCACTTCTTCGGCGTCTTCCGGCATTTTGTGTCACCTCTTTTCTTTGTATGGTTGACCCTCATATTTAGGTAGAGCGAGTAGTTGTGACCACTTTTCGAGCAAATCCTGAGAAATGCGGTACTTCCTGCTCTTCCCAGAGCTGATGCAGTCCACCGCTCCCTTCCCCACAAGAATCTGAAGCCTCTCTCTGACTATCCTCCTCGAGGCTGTTCCCCTTCTGTTCTTCAGCTCCCTCGTTATCTGAGAGATGTTCCTCTCCCTCGCATCGAAGAGGATCTTGACGATTTCGATGGAGATGGGGTCCTTCAACCCAGGCAGGAGAACCTCTGGCGAAACCGTTCCGTACCTCTCATACATCTCAAGGAGTCTGAAGTATCCCCTGGATATCTCCTGAAATCTTTCAAGATAGTCCAGGACCTGGGAATAGGGGCTCGAGATTTCCCTGATTGTCTTCTCGAGTCTCTCCATCTTCTCGGAGAGTTCCTTGATCTCCTTCCCTAGATCCTCCTCCGCCATTGGGTCTCGGCAACAGAACAACAGTCCTTAATACTATTCACCGCAACGGTGGGACCTCCTGAACAGCAACGCTCCAGAGTCCTCGCTCAGGGTTAACCTTGAGTAAGGTTAACAATCCCCACCACATCAGGGACCGTACCTCCTCGGAAAGGGTTTTCTACCCGTCATGAGATGGAAGCCTGTGCCTGGAATTCGCCCATCTGATATACCACACATCTACACGGACGGCTCGAACCTATACACCCGCAGTCTTGCTCCAGGGAGGGCAGTCTACGGTGAGAGGCTGGTCACTCAGGACGGGGTCGAATACAGGTTCTGGAACCCAAAGAAGAGCAAGCTGGCAGCGCTGATTCTCAAGGGATGCAAGACCTTCCCGTTCGCGACGGATTCGACTGTTCTATATCTTGGAGCCGCGAGCGGGACCACTGCAAGCCATCTCTCGGATGTCTGCACGCAGGGAATGATCTACTGCGTTGAAATTGCTCCCCGCCCGTTCCGCAAGCTCATGTCGGTGAGCGAGTCGCGGGAGAACATGGCACCTCTTCTTACGGATGCGAACAGACCCGAGAATTACATGACCGTCCTAGGCAGGGCGGATATATTGTATCAGGACATAGCCCAGAGAAACCAGGCCGAGATTTTCATCAAGAACCTCGGACTAATCAAAGAGGACGGCTTCGCGTTCCTCATGTTGAAGGCGCGGAGCATCGACGTGACGCGAAAGCCCGAGAAGGTCTATCAATCCGTGGAGAATGAGCTAGCTGATGCCGGTGTGAGGATTTTGCAGAGGGTGGACTTGGCCCCCTATGAGAGGGATCACGCTGCCTTCCTTGCCAGAAAATGAGATGACTGGCTATCTGCACCAATCTTATATAGTAGATGCATCATTGGGAGAATCTCCGAGGTTTCCAATGGCCAGAATGCACACAAAGAAGAAAGGGAAGTCGTCCTCAACGAGGCTCCAACGGACAGAGAAGCCCAAGTGGGTGCGGCTGAAACCCAAGGAAGTCGAGGATCTCATAGTGAAGTACTCGAAGGAAGGTCTCTCGAGCGCCCTCATCGGGCTTCGCCTGAGAGATCAACACGGGATCCCAAACGTCCGTCTGGTCACTGGAAAGAGCATCACTCAAATCCTCAGGGAGAAGAAGCTTCAACCCGCCCTGCCCGAGGATCTAGCCAACCTCATGAGAAAGGCGGTTCATTTGAACGCGCACATGAAGTCCAATCCCAAGGACCTTCACAACAAGCGGGGGCTGCAGCTCATCGAATCCAAGATCAGGAGAATCGCAAGGTACTACATCAGGACAGGAGTGATGCCAGAGGGTTGGAAGTATTCCATCGAGACGGCCGAGCTTCAAGTGAAGTGAGGTCATGCCTCTGCAACTCCCCGATGATTTTTCCAGGAAGCTGAAGAGGGCGGTGGACGCGCTCTCCTCAGCATCAAGGGTCAGGGTCGTGTCACACTACGATGGCGACGGGCTTTGCGCAGCGGGGATTTTGGCAAGGGCACTCCACCGAAAGGGTGCGGACTTCCAGGTGAGCACGACGCGTGCACTCGATCAGGAGTTCTTGGAGAGTCTGGGCGGGGACGAGGAAGTCCTGTTGATGGCGGACATGGGAAGCAGTCGCATCCAAATCCTAGAAGGAATGGACGCACAAGTGATTGTGCTGGACCACCATCAGCCCGGGAATGACAGCGAGAAAGTGATACACATCAACTCTCACCTTCACGGAATCGACGGAACCAGAGGAGCTTGCGCCGCCACGCTGTCATTCGCCCTCGCCATTGCCCTAGATGAGGCGAATTGGGACCTTGCAGGAATTGCACTGGCGGGAGCCGTGGCAGACAGGCAGCACCCAGGCGGCCTCGATGGCCTCAATCTGAACATTGCGAAGGAAGCCTCAGAGAAGATCGGGATGAAGATTGAGAAGACCCATACCTTCCTCGGCGACGATCTCGCCGAGGCACTTTCACTCTCCATAAACCCGTACGTCATAGGCCTGTCAGGTGACATCGACGGAGCAAGCTCTCTCCTGTCTGGGCTGGGCATCTCCCCCCACCTACCCGTTGACGAACTTGGGGGAGAACTGAGGACGAAGCTGATCTCCGCGGTGTCCCTGAAGCTCCTGGAACATGGTGTCACCGCCGAGAACGTGAAGGGGGTCGTGGAGGAAGCCTATTGGGACCCGATCCGAGAAACCTACGCCAATTGGACAGCAGCCTATGTGAACTCCTGTGGGAGGCTCGGAAAGGATGGCGTGGGAGTTGCGATATGCCTCGGTGATCCGTCCGCACTCGATATGGGAAAGGAGCTGAGGAGGGAGTTCCTGACGAAGGTTTTGGCGGGACTCGACAAGGTGAGGAAAGAAGGGGCATTCGAGAAGAAGCATGTTCAGTTCTTTTACGTGGAGAACCCCTCTTTTTCAGGAACGATTGGCGGGGTCGCCATGAGGTACCTTCTCAACCCAGACCTTGCAACCGTGGTCCTGTCCGTGCTCACCGAGAAGACCCGAGTCTCCGGGAGGGCGACGAAGGAACTGGTGGCCAGGGGCGTCAACCTAGCGGACGCGTTCAAGGAGTCGGCGGATGTGCTTGGCGGCTCGGGTGGGGGCCATTCCATCGCTGCGGGGGCGTCCATACCCAAGGGAAAGGAGGAGAAGTTCCTCGAGTATGTGGACAACACCATCGAGGTGCAGTTGGAGGGCTAAGGGCCGAAGCTCACCTGCTCAGATACAAGCTGCCATGTCGCTCTCCGCGGGTAGTACTCCCATGTGGCCTCGAAGACCGTAGCGCAACCCTCGCTGATTCCCGCCCGATTTCCTTCCCAATCCCAACCGAAGACCATGCAAGGTATCTCATATCCGTCCGCGGCGAGGTCGAAAGCCGTGCCGATTGCCGAGGAATTCGAATCCCTGAGAACACGGATATTCCGAACCGTTCCTTCGATCCTTACAGTCTCCCCCGAGAAGACTTCTGGCATCTCCGCCAGGATGCTCAGCGGAATCGTATCGCCTTCCGACTCCTTCAGTATTCTGATACTACTGGGTGAGGATACGAATATTTCCAGCTCGCCTGCGTACAATTGAACCTCCCCCTTGACAGAAACCACAGCACCGGGAAGAAGGACCCTTTCGTGTGAAGACTTCTCCTCCGGAACATACACACGGATGTAGTGCTGCCCATCAATGAGAATCAGATTGAGGTCTCCTCTCGAGTTCTTCCATGCCTTTCCCACTATCCCCTCAACCGCAATCAGTGAACCTGCATCTTCAGGTCCGATTTCTCCAATGTCCCTATGTTCTGGTCCGAGTGACATCGAATAGATGAACAGGCCGACCGCTCCAACAACGGACACGGTGACCAGCAGAGCTAGTAGTCCTCTTCCCTCCACGCTCAAGATAAGTCCGGAATGCGAGATAAAGCTTGCTCAATATTTGTCTAGGAGTTTTGTCAAGCGAGAGGCCTCCAGACCCCTCTCCACGGAAGGAGTCTCGACTATTTTGAGGTCCCTTTCGAGGAGTGCTAGCTCCTTCTCCTCGAGGGTGTCTGGACAGACAGGCAATAGGACAATTGCCTTGCTCTGCATCACGAACTCATTCAGGTTCTCCACAAAGAGCAGTGACTGAAGAAATCCGTTGTTTATCATGAGATACTCGAAGCCGTCGAAGAGGACTATGCACTCACCGTGATCCTCGATGAACTTGCTGATTACCTTGAGGAGAGTTCCCAGGGCGGTTGGATCGTGGTAGTCTTCGCCCGGTGTGTGGCAGAGCCATATTATCCTGACTTCACCGAGGCCATACTCCTTCCTCGCTCTCTCGGGATGCAGACGCGTAACGCAGAGTCCCGGCGTACCATCTTCCAGGACCATCCTGAATATCCTGAAACTGATCTCCGGTTTCTTCTCCTTGACGAGATAGCAAAGACCGCCTCTGATATCGTAAGGTCTCTTCATCCTATGGCCTCAACCCGCTCTCCAGCCTCTCCTCCAGGACTCTCGCAGGGATCTCTGGAAGAGATATCAATGTCGTTTTTCCCACCATCCCCTCTCTGGACACTTTTGTATCTATCAGACCAAGAGCATCGAGCTCTTTGAGATACTTCCAGAACTGTGTGTGCCCGCGTTTTCTCTCTCCGAACTCCTCGCAGGCGATTGCATATCCATCCTCGGCTTCTCCCGTGGTGATGTACGCTTCTTTTCTCATTTTCCTCGCTATTCCCAAGAGAACCAGTTTCTTGTGAGGATCCAACTCTATGATCTTGCTCTCCGTCACGGTGGAATAGGTCTCAGCCTTGGCTGCCCGCACATTCTCCGGAGTGACTTCCTTAGAACCTTCCTCATCTGCTAGCATTCCAGCCTTCTCGAGGAGCTCAATTGCATACCTCGCATCTCCCCACTCCGATGCAATGTCGGCTATCAGGCTGACGGACTGATTCTCCACTGTCCCAGGATGAAAGGCCAGCTCCACCCTGTCTCTCACCACGTCTCCGAGCTCGTTCGCCGTGTACTTCCCGAACTCGATGATGTTCGTCCTTTTGAATGTGGACAGTGACGGCACATCCATTATGTCCAGAACATTCTTCTGGGAGATGAGAATCATGGAAACGGACGACTTCTGACCCACGGATTCCTCGTCAAAACGCGAGAGACTGTAGACAAGGTCCGAACCGCTCTTCTTCAGAAGGACATCCGCCTCGTCAAGAACAACAAGGAGATGTGCCTTCCTCTTCTGTATGTGCTTTCTGAGTATCTGAAGCATCTCGGTTATGCTGAATCCCCTGTCCGGGAACCGCTCATCAAAGTGCGTCAGAATCTTGAGGAGCACGGCAGAATCCGTGTTCCTCTGTCTACAGTTCACTATCACGTACTCCAGGTTCTTCCCCTTCGAGTTGGCATACTTCTGGAAATCTATGCAGAACCTCTTGCTGAGATGAGTCTTCCCCGTCCCAACGCTTCCTATGAGGAAGGCGTTCTGTGTTATGTTCGATTCGATGGTTGGCGTGAAGAGTGTTGAGAGCCGTTTCATCTGCTTCTCTCTGTGGACCAGTCTCTCGGGAAGATATTCGAAGGAGAGCTTGCCAATGTCCTTGAATACGCTGGTCCCTCCTTCTGGAAACATCACATAATAATGACCCTGCGATTTTATAAAGGCTTTTGCCAAGATTCGGGACGCCGGTGCATCTTGAGGACTGTTTGACTATTTCCTGCTGTTCCTTATGAATCCTGAGCAGGAAATGACCTCGATGCCCTTCCCCTCGAGCTCGTCCACGAGGAGGTTGAGCCCGATTGAATCGGAGGCCATGTGACCCGCAACGACGAACCTCATATGATGTTTCTTCACCTCCTCCAGGTGATCGTCGGGTATGTGCATGGAGATCATGGTTCCCACACCGGCTTGGGACATCTCCTTATAGACCTCCTTCCCTGGCATCGTCCCTCCCGTGAACTTGACAACGACTTTGCCTGCCTTGTCCTCCTTTGCACCGATGATTATCTTGGGACCCGCACAATTCTTGACCGCCTCTTTGTACTCAGGAATCTTCTTCAGTTCCCTCATCACGTCACCGACGGTCTCCGGTTTCTTCCTATTCATCAATCTCTGAACGAACCTGTGTCCGAGGTTGTCGCATGGGGTGTGCACGGTAATGAGTGGGATGTCGAATATACGACAGGCGTCCACTGGTTGCATATGATTGGCGGGCATGAGGCGCCTTTCCACCTCCCGTATCCTTTCTCTCATCACTCCTTCTGCGATGTTTATGGGCACACCTAGACTCCTCATCCACTCCTCTTGGAGGTGCATGACGTCGTGAAGTTCCGCGAGAGCGCGACCCCTGGGATGGTGGCCAAGAATCACATCTATCTTTCTTCCCTTGTCCTCGAGCCGATCGGCCAAGACGACCTCACCTGAGGTTATGTCTATACCCGCCAGGACCCTCTTGACCTTCCTGTCCTCATCACCGTAGAGTATCCTTGTGTCGGAATAGGGATTCTTGAGCTTCTCCAGATCGAACTCTTCCCTTTCCTCCTTCCTCATTTCTTCGTACTTCTTCTTCGTCTTCCTAAGCTCTCCCAGAACGAACTTCTTTCCTCTCGGATCTGCTTCCATGCCCATTCTGAGCGCTAGGTCGTAGATGTCCTGAACCTTCATGATACTGGCCAATGAGCGTACGTATTTAACGTATGCGGAAAAGATTATAGTGTAAGAGGAGGTTAGGGAACAGCATGGCGGAGGAGACCATCTTGGAACCTTTCATCAAGGCATCTAGTGGAGTGCTGAGAACCGAGGACATGGTCATAGAAGCTGTCAGGGACCTAATCAAGGATGAAATCAAGAGGTACATCAGGGCGAAGCTCGAGGCAAATCCAGAGCTCAAGAAAGAGGTGAAGGATGCCGTCTCAGATTACATTGAGGCGAAGGTGAAGGAGGGATACGCTCTAGTCAAAGTGGCGAAGTGCGGTGCGAAACTCGGCCTGGAACTCGTTCCTGAGAAACTGAGAGGGGAGCTGGCGAAGGAACTCGTTGCCATATTTGAGAAGGAGATTGGCGCCGTTATCGATAGAACGGCCTAGCGGTCTGCCAGAATCCAAACAGAGAAGTGTGTCGAAACTTTTATTAGCGCACCCTTTGATTAGCGGACAGCTTCCTGGGGAGCATTCATGGTATCCACTGTAGAGGGCATATTGTCAAAGATGAAGGTCAAGCAACTCAGGGAATTCGCCAAGGAACATTCCATTCCTCTGAAGGGCTTGAGGAAGAAAGCAGACATAATCTCAGCGATTGCTGCTGTCGAGGACATCGAGAACCTCCTCTTTAAGGGAGAGGTTGAGGAACTCAAGAAAGAGGAGGAAGAAATCACCGATATAGGGGAGGAGATTCAGGAGACCATAGAGGAAATTGCGAGGCTTCCCCCTCTTGAGGATGAAGAAGCTGATCCCGTCATCATAGAGGGGAAGAATGTAGACGTCGATTTTCGTAGGTTGGAGGAACTCGTGGATCGTGCCAGGATGAGGTACGAGGAGGGCAGCTATGCCAAGTCGCTCTCTCTGGCCCAGGAGGCAATAGCGAACCTGGAGGAACCGCTAAGGAACTTCCAGAAATACGCGTTCAGCTATGCACTCCTCTCGGCTGAGGGCCTCATCAGGGAAAGTGGCAAGGCAGACAAGGATGTGGAGAAGGCCATATCAGTAGTCATGAGGGCCAAGAAGGCCTACGCTGACGGCACGATCTTCGAAGACCACGACGTCTTGAAGGAGATAGACAAGGCGACGAAGAAGCTATACTTGGCGGACGTCCAGCAGGCGAAGGAAGCCTTTTTGTCCACGAGAAGGTTCGTTTTCGATGTCGCCGATCTGGGTGCGGATATCTCCAAGGCTAGGGATATGATTCGTAGGGCGGAGGATGCCCTTGAGAGCGGGAACTATACGACCGCTTTGAAACGTCTTGCCGACGCCGAGAAGCTGGCCAGGGAAGCAAGGAGGTCCAGGATTGAGGAAATCAGGAAGGCGATTCCGGCAACTAAGGCCGTTGTCGAGGAGGCCGAGCACGTCGGAGCCGATGTCTCCGAGGCCGAGAAGTACCTCAAGCAGGCGAAGATAGCCCTGAGGAACAAGGACTATATCCTCTGCAATGAGCTCACGAAACGGGCTGAGCATGTCGCGATGCAATCTCAACACCGCCAGATTCAGAAAGCCATGGAGCTGAGGAGAAGACAGGTGGAGAACGCCCAGAAGATCATAATGAGGGTCGAACCCCTCATCTTTGAGGCCGAGGAGTATCGTATCGGCGTCTCCGAGGTCAAGGCGATTCTGGAGAAGGCAAAGGAGATTCTGTCTCAAGGTGACTATGTCAACGGAACCTACTTTGCGAAGGAGGCGGAGGAGCTTGCGAGACGCCTTGGGCCCAGACTCGAGGAGGAAAGGAAAAGGCGGGGAATCGCCAAGCCCACCGAAGGCATCTGCGGCGCCTGCGGGTCAAGGAGTCTGGAGTTCTACGATAATGGATGGGGTAAGTGTCTGGATTGCAGCAGGGTATTCCAGTGGAGTGCTAGAAGAGAAGGAATCAAGGACAAACTGAAGGGAATCTTCAAACCGTGATTACTTCAAGGAGAGTCTCTGAACCGCCCTTATCACATCACCGCGAGTCACTATCCCAACGAGCACACCCCTCTCGACTATCGGAACCCTGTTCACGTCATGCTTGACCATCTTATGGATGACATCCTCAAAATCATCCTCCGACTGAGCCGTGATCACGTTTCTGGTCATGGCGTCCTTGACGGGTGTACTAGCTATTTCCTCAAAAGCCTCTGCCACTTCTTTCTTCTTTGCTATCTCAACGAAGCTTATTCCTATTATTGTCTCCGGAGGTACCTTCATTTTCAGCTCTCTGTAGTGCGTCTTGAGTGACTCCAGGATATCTGTCTCGGTCATGATTCCTAGGATGTGCCCCTCATCATCGATTACTGGGCAGCCACTTATTCTGTGCTCAGCGAACTTCTCAACAGCATCCTTGATTGTCTCGTCCGGAAAGAGAACGACCGGGTCTGTAACCATTACGTCCCTGACCTTCATTCCGGGAGTCATTAATGGAGCGAACTAATAACCCTTCTCATGAGAGCTTTTATGCGTGTCCCCCTTATCTGCACTCGATGAACAGGCAGGAAATCTTGTCAGAGAAGGTCAAGGACATTTCCCTCCGAAAGGGCATGAGCGTGGGCGACCTCGTCAACGAGATGATGGCCTCTGGAGGCTTCACCGCAAAGAGGCTGGCGGAAGGTGTTGGAGTTCTTGAGCAGATGATCCAGGACAAGGACTGCGTGAGGTTCCTCTCCTTTCCTGCATGCATCATCGCCACGGGTACGAGAGGGGTGGTTGCCGACATGCTCAGGCGGGGATGGTTCGACGCCATTCTGACGACTTGCGGGACAATTGACCACGACCTAGTGAGGTGCTGGGCCGATTACTATCACGGGAGATTCGACATGGACGATGTGCTTCTTCATCAAGAGGGAGTGAACAGACTCGGAAACATTCTCGTCCCAAACGAGAGCTACGGGAAGATACTGGAAGATAGAGTTCAGCCACTTCTTCAGCGACTGTGGGAGGACGGGGTAAGGAAGATATCGACAAGGGACCTCCTTTGGGAGTTCGGCTCGAACCTGGACGATGAGAGTTCCATACTCTATTGGGCGGCCAGGAAGAAGATACCGGTTTTCGTCCCCGGAATCACCGATGGCGCCTTCGGCTATCAGGTCTGGAGCTTCTGGCAGGATCACAAGGACCTGTCAATCGACTTATTCCAAGACGAGAAGGAACTGAGCGATATCGTTTTCCAAGCGAAGAGGAGTGGGGCTCTGATAATCGGAGGCGGGATCTCAAAACATCACACGATGTGGTGGAACCAGTTCAAGGGCGGTTTGGACTATGCGGTCTGCATCACCACGGCCACCGAGTACGATGGAAGCCTCTCGGGAGCCCGCATCAAGGAAGGGATCTCCTGGGGAAAGGTCTCCGAAGTGGCCAGGAAGGTCACAATTGACGGCGATGCCACAACCCTCCTGCCTATAATGGCAGCGTGTCTCATTGAAAGAACGGACGAGATATGATTCTTGACTGGCCATTTAGCCAGTTCGTTATCATTATCGAAAATCGGGAAGAAAAACATATACTCATAGAAGCCACTCTAATTCCGGGAATATGGCCTTCGATTTCGAGAGTTTCCCAGAGTTCGAATTCGTGAACCAGGACATCGATGATGACATCAAGCTCCAGATGCTGTTTGCTGAGCTGCACCGGGTGGAGAGGACGCTGGAGATCCACGGCAGTCCGTACGTCTTCGTGGAGGATGAGAATGTCCGATTCTCGGTGGATTCTGGGAAGAAGAGATTCGAGAATCACAGGGCCTGGCTTCAGGAAACTATTTGCAGCGAGTCCTGGGACAATACGATTTCATGCAACAGAATGGAGCTCCTTCGCACGATCCTTGATCTCATCTCACTGAGGGACATCCATCCCTATGTTGTGCTCATTCTTGCACAGATAGTCACCCTCAGGGGACCCCAACATCTCTGTGCCGGTGCCTGGAACGCCTAGTCTCTTCGGTTGAATCGAGGCCGAGTTCATTTCAAACTCAGCAAAGCTTTTTAGCTCAGGAACACCAATTATCCGATGTGGAAGAGGGAGCCGAGGCGTTAGAGAAGACTACTCTGAGGGACGTTGGAAACGGCTTCATAATCCTGGGGTTCTTGCTTCTTGCGATATACTTGGTCCTTCTGGTCCTCTCATTCTCCGTCTATGCGGAGGCAAGCTGGAAGGTTTGGACATATCCTTCCATGTTCGGCCTTGCGACAGCAGTTGTCATCACCTTGCTTTTCGTTGGGACCATGTTGAGATACTTACCCTCCTCCCCTCCCGAGATCGAGGAGCTGGGTCAGGTGGAGGAGTAGATCCCGAAGCCCGCCAGCTAGTGATAGAATCGGTCCAATCGAAGAAGCAGTCTGTTGATCAGGCCGGTCCTTCTGATGAAACCGCGAGCCAATCTGTGTGACCACTTGTCAGGCTTTGTGAAGGGGCAGTGCGTGATGCAGTTGGAGCAGTCCGTGCCATTGTTGCACCAGAACTCGTAGCAACGGTCCACATTCACGTACCATTTCTCTATGCCGGGGTTGTTTGAGATGGAGAACGTCTTCCCGCTCGGCTCCTCATCGAAGGAAATGGCCTTGGCAGGACACTTCTCCGCACACCTCTTGCAGATGCGGCAGAATCTTCTGACGCCGAGGTTCACTGGTGGATCTTGCGTGAGGGGCATGTCCGTAAGGACTTTCCCGATTCTCACAGCCATCCCGTGCGAACCAGAGATGAGCAAGCCGTTTCTCCCAAACTCCCCCAGACCGGCATCTATGGCGAGCGGAACGGATAGCGCCAACTCATTCACTGCCGGATATGCCTTGTATCCCAGTTGAGCAATACATCGCGCGAGGCTCTCAGATACGATTCTGCACAGCGAATATGCCAAGCCGACAGCGGTGGATGCTGGCACTCTTGGCGATTCTGCAAGCATCCGTTGATCCATTGGGATTAGAAAGACAATCGCAAACCGGACGGATTCCCCCAACTCCAAGGGGTTTCCCTCGATGTCGTGGGAGTACACCCAGTCAAGATTGAGGCGGGTGGTCCCCACGCTTTGAGCCCCAAGGTCTCTCGCGAACCGCTTGATAAAGTCGGAACTCCGCTTTGGATTTGCCTGGGCCTTCGCTGGTTTCGATATCGGGCCGAATGTGGTCAGACTCCCGCCAAGCTGCAATCCCCTTGAGTGTGGCAGAGTGTCGTGAACAGACCACGCCGCTGACATTGCTGCATACTCTTCCCTTGTGTGCCCCTTGAGTCCCCGGTCCATCTTCGATTCCGCTCTGTCGTAGATTCCCCTGCCATAGGCAACGAAGCTCTCGTCCCACCTCACTCGACTGAAGCAGATATTCTTCTGGTGAAATCTCCTGTAGATGCGGCGATCGATCACGTATGGACTCGCCGTTTTCATGTGGGTCTCATTGTTGTATGCTCCATTGAGTAAAAAACCTTGAGACCGCCGCGAGCCAAGGTTTCTCTGGTCTGCACAGAGCCGAGAATCGG
>JBHIFJ010000044.1:0-12697 GCA_046761045.1 Thermoplasmata archaeon | reverse complement strand
GACGCAATGAGCACTGGTCAATCGCCAGAAATGCAGCCCTGAAGGAACATTTAAATACGAACTGGAATATAGCAAAGACTACCAAAATTGTGGGCAGAAACATAATTGTCATTCGCAATGGAGGAGTAGCATGAAAGCAAGAAGCAATCACAAGGTGCTAGTCGGACTTCTGGTTGGGCTGGTCGCAATCGGGATGATTCTACCGCCGAGCTCGACTAGCTCATCGGAAGTGGAGAAACAGCCAGTCAATGAACCCTTGTTTCTCCGGTTCTACTATTCTGGACTGGAGATTGACACGAGCAATCCTCGTGCAATGTTGCACGCGGGAGTCGACGCTGTGACCGGGGACTACTACGTCATGCAGTATTCAGGATACTTGACGGCGGATAAGCTCGAGAAGCTCGAGAACATGGGCGTAACGCTGTACGAGTTCGTCCCGTACAACGGCTTCGTGGTGAAAATCGACAAGTCAGCAGTTTCCAAGGTGAGGGGTCTCGACTTCATTCGATTTCTGGGTCCTTACTATCCGGAATTCAAGGTCTCTCAGGATCTCTTTGATCGTCAAACCGTGAAGGTGAAGGTTTTCCTACATCCGGGTGCTGACTTCGATCAGAACCTGAGGATTATCGAGGGTCTTGGAACGGTCTACGGTACTTCCAGTCGTTACGGAACCATCAGTGTGACAATTCCTGGGTTCCATATGGATGAACTTGCTGGTCTGCCCGACGTCAGCCACGTATTGGAGGATTTTCCAATCACTCTGTACAATAACAGAGCAGCCCTTTTGGAGGGAAACTATGAGGCCCAGCTGAACTCAACAAATGGGCTCTACAATCCGGGCTCAGGTCTGCCCATAGACCTCACCGGAGAGGGAGAGATCATAGGATTCACCGATACTGGATTCGATGCAGGGTCCGAGATCAGCGGACACTACGACTTCTTCAAGGGGTATGGTCCAGGATGCAGCAGGGACAGAGTCTTGTCCATTAGAGCGTGGACTGGGCACTACGACGACCCTGACGGTCACGGAACCCATGTTGCGGGCGATGCCCTCGGCAACGGATACATCAAAGAGCTTGTGGATGGAATAGGCGATCCATGCGATAGAGACTATTCAGATGGTTTTGCTGGAGTGGCTCCCGAGGCCGAGCTCACATTCGACGCTGTTGGGGCCGGCGGAGGTCTGTTGCTTCCGGGACCCATCGTGTGGGAGTCACAGTATGCGGACGGTGCAAGGCAGATGTCGAACAGCTGGGGACCCACGACGATCCAGAACACGTACGGAATGTGGGCGGCAGAAGTCGATACACTAATGTGGAACAACCCAGACGGTCTCATTGTGTTTGCAGCAGGAAACGATGGTCCTTCTTGGAACACCGTCAGCGGTGGCGGAAACGCGCACAACGCCCTCAGTGTTGGAGCGGGTGAAAACGACCGTCCCACGGAGGGCGCGGGGTCGGACGACCCTTCACAACTGGCGTCATATAGCAGCCGAGGTTCAGTGGATGACAGACTGAAGCCTGACATCGTTGGGACTTCGGAACTCGCGGGTCCGCACTCGAGCCAAGCGCAGTACAACGAGTACTCCGACATTACCGACTACCAGTACTACAACCTGCCTGGGTCGTATGCGAATGCGGACTACTGGTACATGGGAGGGACCTCTGCGTCCACCCCTCGATTGTCAGGACACTCTGCGCTCACGAGAGAGTTCTACAAAGAATTCTATGGACTTGTCGACAGCCAGATAACCTCAACCCTGGTGAAGGCGACGCTGATAAACGGTGCGACCGACATGGGGTACGGTTATCCGAGCTATGACCAGGGCTGGGGAAAGGTGAACATCAAGAACTCCCTTTTCCCGACCGCGCCAAGAACGAATCAATGGGCAACGGGCAATCTTAGTGCGGGGGAGGTCTGGGATGCAGCGGTGGACGGTGGTTTGAACCTCAACATAAGGTCGTCTCATGTGCCCTTGAAGATTACGATGGCTCAGATGGTCCCTTCTGGAGCTTTCCTCGGAGACGATCTCGATCTGTCCGCGGTCTCACCCAGCGGCATCGTGTATAAGGGCAACTTCTTTGCGACCGAGAACAACTACCCCGAGTACGATGACTGGTCCTATCCTGATCCGACCTGGTCAGACTGGGATGGTGACTACTATTTCACGTTTGACTTCGACAACGACGATGACTACAACAGCGTCGAGAACATATTCGTGGAGAACCCTGAGCCGGGCATTTGGACGGTCAATATCACTGGTGACACAAACGCTGTTGACAATCCCCCGTTCGCGTTCATCTTCTCTGCGGATGTTGGTCCAATTCGTGACTACCAGGTTGCGCTGACCACAGCGAATCCACTCAGGTATACTGTGCATCCTGGTGGCTCCGCTGTCTTCCCATTTAGTGTCTTGAACTTCGGGACCAACCAGGATACGATTGCCATGGGCGAGTCAGCAACGAAGCCCGTTCTGATGTCTGTTGAGTATAGGACCAACGATGGCTCAGTTGTCACCGACCTAACGCTCGAGTCAAACGAGGAAAGGGACCTGACCGCCATAATATCTGCTGATCCCGCAATCACACCAGGTGTCTATGACTTCTATATAGAGGGGACATCTCAGAATGACATCACCGACCCAATTGCCTCAGACAGGCTCCATCTGGTCGTTGATGTTGTTCAGCAGAAGCTCCCAAGGGTGATACAGGTCACGAATGAGACATACAGCCAGACGGAACCCTATGTTCTTGCCTTCAACGATGGATCGACCGACCATGTGTTCATCGCCTACAAGGCAGAATCCACTCAGGGTGCACGGGTCGAGGTGAAGCACTCGACCGATGGTGGCCTGACATTCGGACCCACGAACCGAATAACATGGATACCGGATGGGCCAACTGACATCCGGATGACCTACTTCAACGGAAGTTCCACAAACTGGTCCTACCGCGTCTTCATAACGTGGCATGGCAACGACCCCAACATCGAGGAGATCGGCGACTGGGTCTACATGGCATACTCTGATCCTCCTTATGATAGTTGGACGCTTCGTCATGTCGATACAAATTCAGGACCAAGTTGGCACAACGTCAAGAGGATGACATTCCTCATGGCGCTTCCAGACCCGCCTACTGGACCCAAGGACCAGCTCCTGTTGATAAACGAGGTTCTTGAGTATGCCTTCAGCGGGCAGCCGAATCCGAGTCAGGTGTCGGTCCTCGCTTTCTTCTCGTACGACGGAGGCGATACCTGGATCAACAGGACAAATAATGCGGTAATTTCCCCGCAGGATGGGAACTACCACTTCTTCCCCAACGGAGTCGTTGATCAGAATGGCAACGCGTGGATACTGTACTATTGGAGGCTGGCGGGATCAGGTCAGAACGACAGGGACCTGTGCTTCCAGTACTATGATGGTCTCAACTTCCATCCTTCTGTCGGGGTGAAGCAGGACATTAGGGACACGTTTGACAGTCTGATGTTCCCAGCCGGAGTGAGCACGTCCGAGGGACCGAGCGGTAACAGAATCTACGATGTCCACACTGAGAGCGTCGACTCAAACGCTGACAAGCAGATGTTCGTCGTTTATACCGATGACATGGGCCAGACGTGGGAGCCGTGGGACCACATTCCTCCGTGGACTCCGAGTAAGACGAATCCCACGACGCCGTATGGCGGGATCGTGAGTCAGACATACTACGTCACCAGACCTGTTCTCGATATCGATGATGCCACCAACTCGCTCGTAATCACATACTTCGAGGAGTACACATTTCCGACGCTCGGAGCCCCCAACATCCACGTGGTGTTCTCACAAGACGGCTTCGCCTCTGGCGTCACATCCGAGCTCACCGCGGACGCCTATGCAAAGGGTCAGCCGGTCTCTGATACAATCGACACAAGAATCTTCACAACGTACCATGCGAGAAGTCAGAAAGGGGATACTGACATCTATCTGAGGATATACAACAAGGACTGGGAGAGCGATCCAGACAATCTCGGCCCAGTGACGACAGTCGTGGCTTCAAATCCGAACCCGTTCAACTTGACCTCGTACTCTCAGTTCCTTCTCACGGCGAATATCGATGATGTAAGCACCGGTTACAGTGATATAGGCGCGGCAGAGTACTTCCTCCAGGAGGCAAGGCCAACACCTGCCCAATACGGGAGTGGAACGGCGATGAGCGCAGTGGACGGGGTGTTTGACAATCCAATAGAGGGAGTGTCGGCTGTTGTCAATGTTCCGGGAACATGGCTCCTAGGGCAGTGCAGGAGAGCATGGGTGCACGGACAGGATGCCCTGGGCTATTGGGGCGATCCCGAATTCGTGGAAATCTGTCTCACTGCAGTCGGTGCGGCGAAGCCAGCCATGCCGATTATGACGGATGCAACACTCACTCCGGCTCTTGCCGACGTCACCCTCAGCTGGGACGCCTCCCCGGACGATGGAGGCGGAGACGATGACATCCTCAATTATGCAATCTACAAGGCAACTTCCTACTTCGGACCGTACCAGAATGTGGACAATGTGACGGCAATAAAAGCGCCATCCTATGCTTGGTCCGACATCGGTGTGGGTCACGGTGACCCGCTCAACTACTTCTATTGTGTGCGTGCGTACGATGGCGTTCTCGAGTCTGACTGCCCTGACATCGCGGCCAAGTTCACAATGCCGCTCGCGCCGGGAATCAGACTGATATCCATCCCGGTTCAGATGTCCGACAACTCTGTAGAGGCCGCCTTCCAGACGATTGGCATCACAAGGGTCTGGACGTACAATGCCTCAGATCCCTTGGACAAGTGGAAGACCTGGAGTTCCTTCAAGAAGTACTCGGACCTGACAGGAATCGATGTCACGATGGGCCTCTGGGTTGAGGTCTCATCTGGTGGGGACCTTACCGTGGCAGGCCTCGTGCCGAAGACGGTCACAGTGAATCTCGCAAGTGGCTACAATCTCATCGGGGCTCCGACCTTCGCAGCCTACCTCATCAGTGACACAGGTGCGGCAGCGGCAGAAGGGTTCGATGGTTCCGCCCCACCGCACTATCTCAAGAAGATCAACCCCACGGATCCCATTCTGGCAGGAGAAGCTTATTGGATCTATGTCTCAGGCGGATCTTGGATGATTGACAATTCGGTGCCGTAGGCTTTAAGTGGACTCGCCTATTAGGCATCGTGAAGCAAGTAGTGCTCATAGATGCCAGAGGGAAGAAGAGGATTGTCTCACTCACCGGCGGGACGGTGAAGGTTGGCAGAGTCGGTGTTCTGGATACGTCTGGAATCGATGAGAGCACCCTGGGAAAGGCGATCGAGATAGGAGATGCGAGATTTCTCGTTCTGGAACCGGGTTTGCTTGACAGAGTGGAATCAGTTAGCCGCACGGCCCAGATAATCCTGCCGAAGGATGCTGCACTCATTATCTTGAATTGCGACATAAAGGCAGGGAGCATCGTTGTTGAGGGCGGCACGGGTTCGGGCGCCCTGACCATAGTCCTGGCAAACTTTGTCCGCCCTGACGGGAAGGTTGTTTCCTACGAATCCAGGAGGGATTTTCTCAGAGTCGCGAAGATGAACCTTGAGAATGCACGGATGCTCGATGCCTGCCAATTGAAGGAGGGCGACATCTCCGAGGGAATCGATGAGAGAGATGTCGATGCAGTCATCCTTGATATTCCGACTCCATGGAAAGTGATTGAGCCGGCACACGAGGCCCTCAGACCTGGCGGGCACTTCGCTTCCTTTGTTCCGACGATGAACCAAGTGGAGAAGACAGTCAACGAATTGAAGAGGAATCCGTTCGTCGAGGTGAGGACTCTTGAGACCCTGGAAAGACAGCTGGAAGTGGGGGAGATGGGAACCAGACCAAGCTTCAAGATGCTGGGTCATACGGGATACCTGACTTTCGCCAGAAAAGTGGAAAGCCCCTATCCCTAGCTGTCGGACAGAAAGTGATTTTGCCTTCCTAGTAGATATCCATCAGATGATAGACTCCTACGAGTTTGGCAGGATAGTCGTTAACGGTAGGGAATACAGGAGCGATGTCATCATCCACTCCGAGGGCGTCGATTCAAGCTGGTGGAGAAAAGAGGGGCACTCGCTTTGCGTGGAGGACCTCGAGAGAATCATGACGAGACATCCAAGGATCCTGATCGTCGGGACGGGGTATTCTGGCGTAATGAAGGTGCCGCCAGAGGTTGTGAAGATGCTGGATTCCCGTGGAATCGAGGTAATCGTCAGGAGGACCGCTGAGGCCTGCAAGGAATACAATGAGAGAGCAGGCTCTCAAGGTGTTGTTGCTGCTCTTCATCTGACTTGCTAGGCGTCCACCAGCCTGAAGTGCGCGTTTCGCTGTTCACGGAAAGTAGGACTATAGTTCACGGAACTATTTAGTAAGTTGAGCATTATCACCCATTCCAAGAGTGGCAAGCACTGGGAGCAAACATATGAACTCCGAAGACCTCTCGAAGAAAGTCAGGGAATCCAAGGATGTCCTGGCTCCTCTTCTACGCGCGGCAGCCCATCCCATGAGGCTGCAACTCATGGCGTTTATTCTTGACGGGCAGAGAGAGTTCAGAGATCTCTGTGAGCTATCCGGCCTGGGCAAGACAGCACTAGCCAATCATCTGGGCATACTCATAGACAGAGGTCTGGTCGAGCGGCTCGCAAGGGGTTCTTATGATATAACTGCAGACGGAAAGGGACTCCTCCAGTCAGTCGTCGAGCTCTTCATGAGATCCCAGATCCGGGAGAGGCTCCGCAGGAGGCAGCTTGTGGAGCGCTACTCGCGAGGATATAGTCTTGGAGGTGAAACGAGGATGGAATCATTCGAGGTTGAGGAAAAGGCGACCTATGAACCTGGCTGGGTTTCCTATGTGGCTGCAATCACGGGCGTGTTGAAATCGCTGGGCGTGAACTGTGACTCTGTTGATGTCGCAGGGCACTCTGGCTATGCCTTTGTCGTGAACGTCAGCAAAGGCACAACCTGTCCATCGGGCCCAACGGCTCATTGTGCATGGGAAGATATCCACGAGGGATCGCAGGTCTTCGGATGGAATATCGAATCGGTGAGTGAGGACGTATCATACCCGGAAGGGGAGGAACCAACATCTAAAGATCTGGCACGGGCCCTTGGGCTTTTCGAACTGGTGAAGAAGCGTCTCGCGGATCTCGGCCGCCCAGTCGTGGTCTGGGGAATCCCCGTGCCCGAGTATGGAATCGTGAATGGCTATGAGGGCGACTCCTACAAGGTGAACACATTTCGTTGTCTGATTGACCAGCCCGATGAGCCTGTGAGGTTTGACAAGTTGCAGGCCCCCGGCTGTTTGGAGGCGATATTCTTTGAGGAGGAGATCCCGCTTCCCGACGGCGATCAGCGAGATCTGGAAGCGGTTGGACGGGCAGCGAATATGGCAGAGGGGGCCTACGCTCCCAAAGGGTATGTTGCTGGACCGGATGCGTTCGATGAGTGGGCAAGGGTACTGGAAGAATCTCCTGATGAGGTCATATATCATGGGAACAGCTATGTTGCAGCTTGCACTCGCGAAATGAAGGCCTACGCGGGCAGGTTCCTTGACCGCCTTGCCAGCAGGCACGCGGGGGCGCCCCAGGCAGAGCCGCTGGCCAGGGCGTCCGAGGAGTACGGGGAGTCTGAGAGGCTGATGGAGGAATTCGTGGAGATATTTCCCTTCGCAATCGAGGGTGACCTGCAGGGCGAAAGGCTTGCCGAGGGTGCAAGAATCTTGCAGGCCGTCCGGCTGCATGATGCGAAAGCAAAGGACTGTCTGAAGGAGGCAGTTGAAGTCTGGAAGTGACCCGGAGCCCCGTGAGCGGGTTCCGCGGAAATCGTCAGAGTAGACCTGGAACCACCAGACCAGTGTGTGGGCCTCTTGTGGGAGTTTTCCGTTTCCTCTGCTATGTGTCAGTTTGCTAATTGGCACAAGTTTGATTGCCTACGACCCGTTCCTAACCTCGGAGGGATGTCATGGTTTGCTCAGTCGTCTCGGAGAAGGGCTCTGAGAGCCGCGATGATTCTACTGCCCAAGTAACGACCCTATGGGACTTCCCACTTCAAAGCTATGGAGAACGGAAGAAGGGAGACAATAGATTTCCAGGTGTGACACCCGCCTTCGTGATACGGAATCTCATTCAGAGGTTCACAGAACCCGGTGATTTGGTGGTCGACTGCATGGCGGGAAGTGGGACCACGATTGATGTCGCAAGGGAAGAGAACCGAAGGGTCATCGGATACGACATTGCCGCCATTCGGAATGACGTCATTCAGAATGATGCGAGGAACCTTCCTTTGGAGGATGAGTGTGTCGACCTTCATTTCGTCGACTCACCATATAGCGACAATATCCACTACTCAAATCATCCAGACTGCATAGGCAAGATTTCTTGTGAGGATGAACGATTCTACGAGGAGCTGGAGAAGGTGGCGAGGGAGATCCACAGGACCCTGAAGCCAGGGGGCGTTCTTGGCTGGCTCATCGCTGATCAGCTCAGGCGGAGGAATTTCACCCCGGTTGGCTTCAGGCTGTTTGGCATTCTCACGCGACATTTCCAGCCCGTCGACATAATCGCCGTGAAGATTCACAACCAGCGCACAAACAATGAGCTTTGGGAGAGAAGGGCGGTGAAGTACAACTTCTTCCTCAGAGGTTTCAGATATCTCCTCATAATGAGGAAGGTGAGTTAATGGATGCGCTCTCTCGCGGTGGCGCGAGGGCAAGGGAGCTGTATCTCCTGCTCAGAGAAAGGATTGAGGCCTTAGAGAAAAGCAACGGTGACAGCTTCGAGGAGAGGGTCATGAAGTACTGGGTCTCCGTGAGGAGCCAAAGGAAGGGCAAGGTGTTCGCAGAGATGAGATTGCACAAAGAGGAGATTGACATCTTCATCCTGCCGTCCTTTGAGCAGCTGAAGGATCCTGATGGTCTCGCCCAACCCGTCCCGCTCAATCAAGGCTGGGGATGGTTCAGGAGTAGGTTCTGGCTCAGGGAGAAGGCCCACCTGGACACCGCTTGGAGACTCATTCAGCAATCGTATGAAATCGCCTGAAAGAAACCATAATTAGGTAGCTCTGACATTCAGCCGAAGTGATTCCATGGTGAAGGCGTTTGTCGAGATACATCTGAAGAAAGGAGTTGCTGATCCTGAGGGGGCAAACACGCTGAAGGCGCTCTCCCTCTTGGGCTTCGAGAATGTTGTGGATGTCAAGTCCGCGAAGCTGTTCGAAATCGACCTCAATGCAGACAACAACGAGGAAGCGAGGAAGACGCTTGAAGAGATGTGCAGTCGTCTATTGGCCAATCCTGTCATCCACGACTACCAAATAAGGTTTGAATAGCTTCTGACGTCGGCCATGGAACACTTAAGTAAGTGCCTTGCATTACGTCGAACATCAGGAGGATGGGGAATTGGATGAATTCTCTTCTGAGGTTCATTTCATTGATATTCTCAATGCTTCGGATGAGGACTTGGTCAAGTTGAGCGATGAGGGTGGCCTCGCTCTCGACCTTGCTGAGATGAAGCGGATACAGGAGTACTACCGTGCGAAAGAAAGAGATCCAACAGATGTGGAGCTGCAGTCCATAGGACAAGCCTGGTCCGAACATTGCTGCTATAAGTCTTCGAAAGTCTTCCTCAAGGAATACCTAATCTGTATCGATAACCCGTCGGTTCTCATTAGAGGGGATGCTGGTGTGGTGGATTTCGACGAGAACCACGCCTACGCCCTGAGGATAGAGAGCCACAACCATCCGAGCGCAGTTGAACCCTATGGCGGGGCGGCCACCGGAATCGGAGGGATTGTCCGTGATGTCCTATGCATGGGCGCGCAACCGGTGGCCCTCATCGACCCGCTTCACTTCGGTCCCCTTGATTTCCCTCACGATCGGCTTCCTAGGGGGGTCAAGCATCCGAGATATCTCTTCGAGGGAGTCGTTGCTGGAATTAGGGACTATGGCAATAGAATAGGGATTCCTACGGTGTCTGGCAGCGTCTACTTCCACGAGGGATATCTAGGAAACTGCATTATCAACGTCGGCTGCGTTGGAATCGCGGACAAGGACAGCTTGCAGAAGAACGCAGTGAAAGCCAGTTCCGACATCTTCATCCTCGTCGGCGGGCGCACTGGTAGGGACGGCATTCACGGCGTCACGTATGCGTCCATCGAATTGACCGAAGATATGGAAGAGGAATGGATGGGAGGAGCTGTTCAGCTGGGGGATCCGATAACAAAGGAGCCGCTGATTCACGCGTGTCTTGAAGCTGCCAGGAAGGGTCTGCTGAATGGCATGAAGGACTTGGGCGGGGGCGGGCTTTCCTGCGTCGTTGGAGAGATGGCTCTCGCAGGCGGTTTCGGAGCCGAAGTGCACCTGGAGAGGATCCCTTTGAAGGAGGAAGGCCTGCGACCGTGGGAGATCTGGGTTAGCGAATCACAGGAGAGAATGATGCTGGCGGTCGCGTCCGAGAATGTGGACGATGTCCTTCACATATTCAAGCTCTACGATGTGTTGGCGACCCCAATCGGTCACGTAATCGAGGACAAGGTCGTTAGGGTTCTGTACAACGGAAAGAAGATCCTTGAGTTAGACCTGGATTTCTACACGGCCGGACCTGAGTATTGCAGGGAATATGCTCTCGATTCCCGACCTCTTGAGAAGCCAGAGAGGATTCCGGAGGAACCAGACGATTATAACCAGGCTCTTCTCGCGCTTATGGCCGCTCCGAACATCGCCTCCAAAGGGTGGGTTATTCACCAATATGATTACGAGGTCAGGGGATCGACCGTCATAAAGCCGATGCAGGGAAGGATAGGGTATGCCTGTCATGGCGATGCAGTCGTCGTCAAACCCTTGGAGGACTCCTTCCGTGGTTTGGCGATTGCCACCTCGACCAATCCCGCCTTTTCCGAGATAGACCCATTTAGGGGGGGAATGTCGGCGGTGGACGAGGTCTGCAGGAACATCGCAGCGGTGGGAGGCATTCCTGACTCACTTTCGAACTGCCTCAATTTCGGGAATCCGGAGAAACCCGATAGACTTGGATTCTTCAGAGAGACGGTGAGGGGGATAGGTCACGTGGCATCGCATCTTCAGCTTCCGATACCGTCTGGGAATGTGAGTTTCTACAATGAGACAGAGCAGGGACCAGTCCCGCCAACCCCGGTTGTTCTGGGCGTTGGTAAGGTTCCAGACGTTCGAAGGTGCATCACTTCGGACCTCAAGGACCAGGACAACACCATCTATCTCGTGGGGGATACACGAAACGAAATGGGAGGTTCCGAGTACTTCCGCACATTCGGAGGCTTCTCGGATGTCGTTCCCAACGTCAATGTGGGCGTACTGGAAAGAAGCTTGCAGGCCATCTTCAGGACCATCAACCAGAAAACCGTGGCATCCTGTCATGATGTTTCCCATGGCGGGATTGCCGTTGCGATTGCTGAGATGGCACTTGGGGGAAACATTGGCGCCTTCCTCGACCTCTCCAGGATTGGTGAAATGAGGACAAGCGTGAAGATGTTCTCGGAAAGCAACACCCGATGGTTGGTCGAGGTCTGTCGCGGAAGGGAAGACAGTTTCCTAGAAACCATGCACGGTGTCCCCGTCCACAAGCTTGGAATGGCTAAGGGGAGCAGTGTCATCATCGCCGACTCGAACATCAAGGTCGGAATTCCTCTCGAGGACCTGAGGGATGCCTGGAGCAGGACGATATATGATCTCATGGGGGGATCGCCCTGAGAGTCAAGGACGTTAGAGTCTGCATCCTCAGAATCGAGGGGACGAACTGCGAGGAGGAGACCTATCAAGCGTTCCGAAGGTCGGGTGCTTCACCTGAAATAGTCCATCTCAAGCAACTGCTCGGCCAGGATATCCGCGCAGAAGAGGCAAGGAATCTGAGCGACTATCAGATACTTGTGGCCCCCGGTGGATTCTCGTCCGGGGACTACGTCCGCGCGGGTGCGATTCTCGCAGCACGTATGAAGAGCCGGATGCAAGACGAGCTTGTGGAATTCATCAGGGAGGGCAGACCCGTCCT
The DNA here is from genome assembly GCA_046761045.1 of Thermoplasmata archaeon. Lineage (GTDB taxonomy): Archaea > Thermoplasmatota > Thermoplasmata > RBG-16-68-12 > JAGMCJ01 > JAGMCJ01. The sequence continues at coordinate 655 of JBHIFJ010000044.1, read as the reverse complement.
GGGGATCTGCAATGGATTCCAAGTCCTCGTGGAGCTGGGTGTGCTTCCAGGTCTTGACACTGTCATGAGTGGATATCCGACAGCCTCACTTGGATGGAACGACTCGGGAAGGTTCGAATGCCGCCCCACTCTCCTGAAAAACTGGAACAGGGGGAATTGCTTGTTCACGGGCAAGCTGGAAAAGGGTCAGATAATCCAAGCTCCGTCGGCTCATGCCGAGGGAAAATTCATGTTGCCCAAGGCCAAAGAGAAGGAGATGCTCGACCAGCTGAAGGACAACGATCAGATTGTGTTCAGATATGTAAATGCAGATGGTCTTGTTGCTGGGTATCCTTGGAACCCCAATGGCTCCCTCTACAACATCGCGGGTGTCTGCAATCCAGAAGGTAATGTGTTCGGGATGATGCCACATCCGGAGAGAACATACTTCGGGTTTCAAGAGGCCGATTGGACGAGGAAGAGCCCGATTGACGGTGACGGCAAGGCAATATTCGAGTCTGTTTTGGACTATGTGACCAAGAAATTCTAGAACGTGACGGTGAATGTGACCGTGGTCGAGTCAGCGTCGTCGTCAAGGACCTCCACGGTCACCGTGTAGCTTCCACCAGGGAATGCGTGGGTTGTCACTTCGTCCACCGACATCGGATTCAGATCG
>JBHIFJ010000043.1:0-13197 GCA_046761045.1 Thermoplasmata archaeon | reverse complement strand
AGGTCGTCGTGGTTTCTCGCCATATCCAGAAGGGATATGGCTTCGTGTCGATTTAAACCTATGGTTGGATGCGGAGGCGAGGATTCGAACCCCGGAACTCCTGCGAGACTAGACCCTGAATCTAGCGCCGTTGACCAGACTTGGCTACCTCCGCATAGAGCGCTCACTCTAATACGGTTGCGAATAAAAAGATTGTGCGCCGGGGGAAGAGGAGACTTATCTCTTCTTCTTCATTATTTTCATCCAGCCGCCAGACTCATAGACCTGGAGCCTTCTTCTCTTCAACGTTGACTCAAACTCGTCCCAGGTTATAATCTCAAGGCGGTCATTCCTTCCCTTGGTGAACTGGATGCCATCTGTTCCCTTTACCCTTCCCGGCTTCAGTCCCTTTCTCTTCGCTATTTCCATTGCCTTTTCCGGTGTTATCGGTTCCATCACCATTTCTTTCCCTCCGATCTTTCGGTCCTATATCTGGCTTCTAGCCAGATGGTAATCAGATAATCTATATAAAAGCTTTTTCGAGCCAGACGCCCGCTTGGAGGGGATTTTGGAGCAAAAGAATAGAAATAACTACGTGAAGGATGATATGGATTCATGGGCCTTTTCGGCTCTTCCGGAATCCGTGGAAGGTTGGGCGAGGAGATTACCGCCAATCTCCTCCAGAAGATTGGACGTTCTGTCGGGACCGAGTTCCAGGACTGTGTTATTGGGCACGATCCCAGGACTTCGAGCGCGATGCTGGAGATGGCCTTCGTATCGGGCTTCCTCTCCACAGGTGGTGATTGCTTTCTGGCGGGAATGGTCTCCACACCAACGCTAGCCCTTGCTGCAAAGGACCACTCTTGCGGGGCCATGATAACCGCCTCGCACAATCCACCTGAGTACAACGGGATCAAGCTCTGGAACCCGACAGGACTCTCATTCGTCTCAAGTCAGAGAGCCAGGATTGAGGAGAATGTTGAGCGGGAGGACTTTGCCCAAGCCTCCTGGAATGATGTCGGTCGAGTGGAGGAGGTGGCGAACGCAGTTTCCAGACATGTCAATTCGATTCTGGGGAAGGTCGGAGAGTCAAGAATCCGAGTGGTCGTGGACTGTGGTGGAGGTGCAACATCGAGAATCACGCCTAGGGTGCTCAAGGAAATGGGCTGTGACGTCATACCGTTGAATTGCGAACCCGATGGACACTTCCGGAATAGGAATCCCGAGCCAGTGGAGGAGAATCTGACCTCATTGAAGAAGGCGGTCCTCTCCAAGAGCGCGGACCTGGGAATCGCGCACGATGGCGATGGAGATAGAATGGTGGCAATCGATGAAAAGGGCAACTACGCTGGGGGAGACGAGCTCCTGCCCGTATTTGCACTGGAAGAAGTGAGGGATTCCCTTGTCGTCCCGATAAACGGCTCGATGGTTTTGGATGATATACTTCCCAATGCGAAGATTTGGCGGACCCGGGTTGGAGATGTCTATGTTGGCGAGGAAATCGAGAAGAGGAGCGCTGACTTTGGCGGGGAGCCATCGGGAACCTGGATATTCCCAAAACACTTCCTATGTCCCGATGGCGTGTTCGCGGCCGCCAAGCTTGCGAACATGGTCGCCCGAAAACCCCTGTCAGAGCTGACGGAGAGCATCCCAAGATATCCCCTTCTCGAGAGATCGATTTCCTTTGAGCCACGAAGGAAGCAGGAAATCCTCTCCAAGCTGAAGGAGAGCGTTGAGGCTACCGAGTGCAAGTCGATGAACACAATAGATGGCTGGCGGCTTGAGTTCGACGACGGTTGGGTTCTCATCAGGCCGAGCGGGACGGAACCCAAGATCAGGATAACGGCCGAAGCCAGGGAAGGGCATAGAGCAAAAGAGATATACAACTCGATGATTTCTCTAGCCAAGGAAGTGATTTCTTGAAGGCCTTCATTCTGGCTGCAGGTGAGGGAACGAGAATGAGACCTCTCACGGCTAATATCCCCAAACCCCTTCTGCCAGTTGCGGGAAAGCCATTCATCGTTCACATGATCAATGGATTGAAGAAGGCAGGAATCAAAGAAGCGGTCATCCTGATAGGCTGGAGGGGCAGCCGTGTCAGGGAGATCCTCAGGGACGGAAAGAACCTCGGCGTCACGATCAAGTATGAAGAGCAGGAGAAACGCCTTGGCACGGCTCACGCTATAGGGCTTGCTAGGAAACACATGAGGCAGAAATTCCTCTGCCTAAATGGGGACATAATCCTCACACCAAAATCGCTTCGGAATTTCATAGAGTTCTCCAAAGGCAAGGGAAATGTGGTGGGCCTGACGAGGGTGGACGAACCCCGCAGCTTCGGAGTTGTCGACCTGAGGGGGGACATCATACAGGGAATAGAGGAGAAGCCTGAGATGCCCAAGTCCGACCTCATTAACGCTGGTGTCTACATCTTCCAGCCGGAGATTTTCGATGCGATTTCGAGCACGAAGAAATCCCCTCGCGGAGAATACGAGATTACGGATTCTCTGAAGACACTCATGAAGAGGAAGAAGGTCTATGGTTTCCCTATGCCAGGTGACTGGATCGACGTTGGAAGACCATGGGACCTTCTCGAGGCGAACGATATTCTCATGAAGGGGATAAGATCGAGAACGGACGGAATCGTGGAGAAGAACGTGGTCATTGAGGGTGATGTCCGAATCGGGAAGGGAACCAGAGTGAGGAGCGGGACGACAATCCTTGGGCCCGCGGTCATAGGGGATGACTGCACAATAGGTCCTAACTCCTACATCAGGGGCAGCACTTACATCGGGAATGGGTGTAAGGTAGGCGCATCCTGCGAGGTGAAGAACTCAATAATCATGAACGGGACACATGTCCCCCACCACAACTATGTAGGGGACAGCATCATCGGGGAGAGATGCAACTTGGGCTCAGGAACGAAGATAGCCAACCTTCGGTTGGATGAGGGGAACATACGGGTCTTCATCAAGGGCAAGGGAATCGACACCGGACTGAGAAAGCTCGGAGTCATAATGGGGGACGACGTCAAGACTGGCATAAACGCCTCCATAGACTCTGGAACAATCATCGGTGAGAGCTCATTCATCGGCCCCGGAGCCTTCGTCCGAGGATTCATCTCCCCGAATAGTAAGATGCATTGAGGGTAATGAAAGTCCTTCAAGTTGCTCCTTATTTCCATCCCCACGTCGGGGGAGTCGAATCGCACGTTCTTGATTTGTCCAGAAAGCTATCTGATTTCGGATATCAGATTGAGATAGTTACCAGCATGTACGAGAAGCTGAGAGAGAGGGAGAGGGTCTTCGGACTGGACGTCGTGAGGTTGAAGCCTTTGGCCATTCGATGGAGAACGCCCATCACATCCAGGCTGAGGAAATACGTGGCCGAAAGCGATGCGGACATCGTCCATGCACACAGCCCGCCACCCTTGGACTCCTATTTTGCCGCGAGGTCCTGTGAGTCGTCCAACAAGCCTTTCGTCATAACCTATCACTGCGACTTGGAAATCCCAGGAGTCCTGGGTCCCATGATCGTATGGGTGTACGAGAAAACCTTCGGCTCCTACACCGTGAGCTCCGCGGACAGAATAATTGTCACGACGAGCACCTATGCGGCGACGTCGAGAAGCGTCTGGAAATACGTCCCCGTTGTCATTCCCAATGCGGTAGATGCAGAGACATTCAATCCATCCGTTGATGGTTCTGAGATCAGGGAGAGACACAACATCGGAAGTGAGGAGGACGTGGTCCTCTTCGTAGGCAGGCTTGTGAGTCACAAAGGAATCGAACACCTCTTGGACGCCGCCAGGCTCATAGCTGATGCGAAGTTCGTTGTGGTCGGAGGCGGGGAATTCGTACGGGAGCTTGCGCGGCGATTGAAACCCCGAAATGTGATTTTCGCGGGAAGAGTCCCATATACTGATCTTCCGAAGTACTACGCCGCCTGTGACCTTTCCGTGCTTCCTTCGGTTTCCAGACTTGAAGCCTTCGGTATAGCTGCACTCGAGGGTATGTCTTCAGGGAAGCCTGTAGTTGTGAGCGACATCCCCGGAGTGAGAGAGGTGATTACCGAGGGAGAGGAGGGACTGCTCTGTGAGCCCATGAATCCGGAGGACCTAGCAGCGAAGATTTCAATACTTCTCAAGGATGACCAGAGGCGGCAGAGGATGGGCGCAAAGGGCAGGCAGAAAGTCGAGAAATACTTCAATATCGAGAGGGTTGCCCGAAAGGTGGCGGAAGTCTACGAAGCCTTGGTTTAGTCGACAACCTCGAGGTCGACAGGTTCTCCGTACAGATTGTAGGCCCGCCAGGAATCCTGATCGAAAGGAACAGCGGTTATTATGTGAATGTATCCAAACTTCTGGAAGAGTGTGACATCCGCCCCAGAGGGAGCCGCGCTCCCAGAGGGGTGCGAATGGGCTGTCCCCACCACCGTGAAGTCAATCGGTAGCATGTGTAGCTGGAATATCGCAGACCTAGAGCCCGAGAGTGTGCCAGGGAGCAGCATTATTTCGGTGATGACACCCTCCTCGGCTCTGAGGATGGCTCCGAACTCATTGGGATATGTCTCTCGTGAAGCCTCCAAAATCATCTGGAGAGTCTCCCTCTTGATTGCCCTTGCCCTCTTTCTCTTGAATGGCATTACTGCACCGTCAGTTTCTCTCTGATCCTCGTGTAGAAGTCCTCGTGAAAGCGGACGAATTTAGCTTTGTACTCCGAGACGCCGAGCTTTACGACCTCATCTCCAACAAGGTCGATTTCCACTTGGCCGTCGAGGACCAGCTTACAGGGTTTCGGATCGGAAATTCGCAGCGTGATCTCGCTCTGGGCTGGAACAATTACCGGTCTGACTGAGAGCTTGAACGGGGCAATCGGGACGACAACTATCGCCTCAACCCTTGGATCAATGATTGGACCACCCGCGCTCATCGCATAGCAGGTCGATCCGGTGGGCGTTGCGATTATGACAGCATCCGCCCTTATGCTTTCGGCGGGTTGGCCATCCACTTCAATGGAGAAGGCTCTCATCTTGGCTATGTGAGCGGTGTTGAGAACCGCCTCGTTCGTGCAGTCTGGCACTCTCTTCCCGTTCACCGTTGTTCTCAGTTTCAGTCTCTCGTCTATTTCGTAGTTCCCCTCGATTATCTTCTGGAGACCGCTCTCAATTTCATCGACCTGAATCTCTGTCAGGAAACCCAAGACACCGGCATTGATCCCGAATATCGGGGAAGAATTCCTCTGAAGTGTGGAGAGAATCGTTCCGTCACCGCCAATCGCAAGGAGAACATCTGCATCGATATCCTCCAAAGGGGAACCCTTTCCTCCAATCTTCTTTGCCAGATTCTCATCAAGTAATACCTCATGATCCGGCTCCAGATATCCCACGATTCGCTCAGCGACCGCGATTCTCTCGCCAATCTCAGGATTGCAGGAAATTCCAAATCTCATTTCAGAACCCCCAGAACACTCTCATCTCCGATGACCATGAAGTTCGACCGTGAAGTGATGTCGAAGCGCATATCGAGCCTTTGGCCATCCATATCAAGGACCTCCCCGCCCGCTTCTCTCACTATCAGGGTTCCCGCCGCGATGTCGATTATTCTTAGCATTGCATCGCAATCCACATAGTACAAGTCGGCTTGACCACTCGCGACATAGCACATCTCCAGGGAGGCGGCACCATATGATCGCGCCCGCCTGGCTCTCGCGGCAATCTCGAATGAGCGGGGATGCGCAAGCTTGCCCATGTAGACGAGGAAGAGCGACTTCTCTGGATTGAAGGCGGTCGTCCTTATCCTCCCACCGTTGCGATATGCGCCCTTGCCCTTTTCGGCATAGTACACATCACTGTCAGTCAGGCTCCTCACTAGACCATACTTGACATCAGAGAGGCAACTCTCGCCAATGGCCATGGATATCGAATAGAAAGGAGTCCCCAGCAGGGCATTGAACGTCCCATCCACAGGATCGAGAACAAGCGTCATATCAGCTCCGTTGTCGATGTACTCCGACTCCTCACTTAGAATGTTGAGTGGCACATTCTCCCGCTCGACCTTTTCAATGACCACCCTCTCCGCAATCTGATCAATCTTGGAGGTTGGCGTCCCGTCGGCGCCAAGGCCAACCTCCTCAGAGAACTCCTTTCTAGAGGACGACTTGAGCGTTCTGTAGACATCCTCAGCTGCCTCGAAAAGGAAATCCTTCACAGTGTCTGTAATCGACTCCGTCCTTAAAGTTTTAGTCCTTTACGCTGGCCTCACACGGGGGTTAAGCACACAACCTTCGTTAGGGCGCCTGACGCTAGGTTTATATAGAAGAACAAACATAGCAACTAAGAAATCAAACAAAGGGGTGAGTAGCCATGATGACAGGAACGACACCTGTGCTTGTATTGAAGGAAGGAACGAAAAGAGAAAGGGGAAAGGGAGCACAAGTCAACAACATCGTCGCTGCCAAAGCGGTTGCCGATGCAGTCCGATCGAGTCTTGGACCGCGGGGGATGGACAAGATGCTGGTGGACAGTATGGGAGACGTTGTCATCACCAACGACGGCGTGACGATACTGAAAGAGATTGACATAGAGCATCCAGCGGCCAAGATGGTGGTGGAAGTAGCAAAGACACAGGACGAGGAAGTCGGAGACGGAACAACGACTGCGGTGATTCTTGCTGGCGAGTTGCTGAAGAAGTCAGAGGACTTGATCGAGCAGAACGTTCATCCGACGATAATCGCGGGCGGATACAGAATGGCTGCTGACAGGTCCGTTGAGATACTCTCCAAGATTGCCAAGAGGATCGCCGTCAAGGACAGGAGGCAGCTGAAAGAAATCGCTGCGACAGCGATGATAAGCAAGAGCGTTGGCTCACATCGCGATCTGCTCGCGGACATCGCAGTCAAGGCCGTAACGATGGTTGCAGAGAAGACTGAAGACGGAAGTTGGTCAGTTGACGAGGACAACATCCAGGTCGTGAAGAAGCAGGGAGCCGGTATTGCCGACACAGAGCTCATTCCAGGAATCATCGTCGACAAGGAGAGAGTGCATCCAGGCATGCCAACAAATGTGAGGAAGGCGAAGATTACATTGGTGGATTCCGCCTTGGAAGTCAAGAAGACGGAAATCGATGCAAAGATCGAAATCACCGATCCGGCGCAGCTTCAGGCTTTCCTCAGAGAAGAGGAGAAGATGCTGAAGGATATGGTGACCAAGATCAAGAATTCAGGAGCCAATGTGCTCTTCTGCCAGAAGGGCATCGACGACCTGGCCCAGCACTACCTTGCTAAGGAAGGAATCTACGCTGTCCGAAGGGCGAAGAAGTCGGACATGGAGAAACTCGCCAAGGCGACTGGAGCGACGATTGTGTCCAAGATCGACGAGCTGAGAAAGAGCGACCTCGGATCAGCCAGCGAGGTCTACGAGAAGAAGATTGGCGACGATGAGATGACTTTTGTGACAGGATGCAAGAATCCGAAGGCTGTGTCGGTGCTTCTCAGAGGCGGAACGGAACACGTTGTCGATGAGCTGGAAAGGTCCTTCGAGGATGCTGTCAGCGTTGTCGGTGTTGCCATCGAGGACGGAAAGATGATAACTGGTGGCGGCTCCGCTGCGACGGAAATCGCACTTGGACTGAGGGAGTATGCGGCCTCCGTTGGTGGCAGAGAGCAGATTGCCATAGATGCTTTTGCCGATGCCATTGAGGTTGTACCGAGGACGCTTGCGGAGAACGCCGGTTTGGATCCGATAGACACCCTGATTGACCTTCGGAAGGAGCACAAGAAGGGAAAGAAGACAATCGGAGTTAACGTCCACACCGGCAAGCTCGCGGATATGCTAAAGTGGAACGTTCTTGAGCCGATTCGTGTCGGGACCCAAGCCATTCAGTCGGCAACGGATGCCGCTGTGATGATTCTGAGAATCGACGACGTGATTGCGTCAAAGGGAACCGAGACACCCGGACCTGAGGGAGGACCTGGCGGAGAGGACGAAGAGTTCTGATTCCCCCCTCCCTTCCTTTGGCTCAGCAATGGAAAGGAGCAGCTTAGATGCCAAGTCCCGCCAAGAAAACCTCGAAAGGGAGCACTAAGACTCTTGAATCGAAGATTCGGAAGCTCAGAAGAGACCTGAAGAGGAAGAAAGAGGAAGCTCGAGAGTTGCAGTCGAAGCTTGTCTACCTTCAGGCCGAATTCGAGAACTACAAGAAGCGAGCTGAGAGAGAAAGAGAGGAGCTCACCAAGTACGCAAATCGACAGCTCTTCGAGAAGCTACTCCCCATTCTGGATGACTTGGAATCTGCAGTCAAGTCGCTGGAGGAGTCAGATGGCGAGACAGCACAAGGGGTTCAGATGATAAGAGGCAATCTCATCGAGTTACTCAGAAGCGAGGGACTCGAAGAGATGGAATGCCTCGGAGAGGTGGTGGATCCTTATAGGCACGAAGTGGTCCACACCATCTCGGATGATTCAGCACAGGACAATACCATTGCAGAAATCGTCCAAAAAGGATATCTCTACAATCGCCGTGTAATCAGACCATCCAAGGTGGTCGCCTTCAAGAATATGGAGGAATAGAATGGCAAAGATCATAGGGATCGATTTGGGAACGACAAATTCCGAAGCGGCGCATCTGGAAGCGGGAAGGCCGAAAATTATTCCAAGCGCTGAGGGAAGCACCTTCGGGGGGAAGATGTTCCCCTCCGTCGTTGCGTTCACCGAGGAAGGTGAGAGGATTGTCGGCGAACCGGCCAAGAGGCAAGCAGTCCTCAATCCCGAACGCACGATAATGAGGATAAAGAGGAAGATGGGTACCGACTACAAGGTCAAGATTGATGACAAGGAGTTCACGCCGCAGGAGATCTCCGCGATGATCCTCCAGAAGATCAAGACCGATGCCGAGGCCTTTCTGGGTGAAGAGGTCAAGCAGGCTGTCATAACTGTTCCCGCCTACTTCGACGACAATCAGAGAACCGCGACAAAGGATGCTGGGAGAATCGCCGGTCTGGAGGTGTTGAGGCTGATAAACGAGCCAACCGCAGCGGCTCTCGCCTATGGGCTTGAGAAGGCCGAAGAGCAGAAGATTCTCGTTCTCGACCTTGGCGGGGGAACATTCGATGTAACCGTCATGGAGATCGGTGAAGGCGTTTTCGAGGTCGTGGCGACCAGCGGTGACACGCAGCTGGGCGGCACCGACATGGACAGCAAGATAATCGACTGGGTGCTGGAAGAATTCAAGAAGCAGGAAGACATAGACATTTCAGAAGATAGAAACGCCATGCAGAGGGTGCGTGATGCGTGTGAGAGGGCCAAGATCGAATTGAGTGGAACTCTCTCCACAACGATAAATCTGCCATTTATCGCTCAGAAGGATGACAAGCCCAAGCATCTAGAGATGAAACTCACACGGGCAAAACTGGAGGAGCTTGTTGAGCCGGTTCTGAAGAGATGCGAGGCCCCGATAGACCAGGCCCTGAAGGACGCGAACCTTGAGCCAGAGGACATCGGCAAGGTCATCCTCGTGGGCGGACCGACGAGAATGCCAATAGTCCGGGAGCGATTCGAGAAGATTCTCGGGAAGAAGGCCGAGAGAGGTGTGGATCCGATGCAATGTGTTGCCATGGGGGCGGCGATTCAGGCAGGCGTTCTCGCAGGCGAAGTCAAAGATCTGGTTCTCCTGGACGTAACACCCCTCTCCTTGGGCGTAGAGACCCTTGGAGGCGTCACAACTCGATTGGTGGAAAGGAATACGACAATACCCACGAAGAAGACGCAGATATTCACGACCGCGGCGGACGGTCAGACGAGTGTGGAAATACACGTTCTCCAAGGAGAGAGGGAAATGGCTGCTGACAACACAACGCTTGGGAGGTTTCATTTAGTCGGCATTCCTCCCGCTCCGCGTGGCATTCCACAGATTGAAGTCTCGTTTGATATCGATGCGAACGGCATCCTCAATGTCTCCGCCAAGGACCTCGGGACCGGAAAGGAGCAAGCGATTACGATTACCGCAAGCACCAAGCTCTCGCAGGAAGAGATTGACAGGGCCACGAAAGAGGCCGAGAAGTACGCTGAGGAGGACGCAAAGAAGAGGGAAGCGGTAGAGGCCAGGAATCAAGCCGATTCCCTCATCTATGCAACCGAGAAGACGCTCAAGGAGATGGGCGACAAGCTCAGTGAGAGCACGAAGAAGGACGTCCAAGCTGCTGTTGACCACCTCAAGAAGGCCCTTGAGAGTGATGACATCGCTGAGATTAAGTCCAAGACGCAGAAGCTGATCGAAGAATCTCAAAAGATTGGAGCGGAGGTCTATCAGAAGGCACAGGCACAGCAGGCAGCTCAAGCGGCACCTTCTGAAGAAGAGAAGAAAGAGGGGGAGGACGTCGTGGACGCTGAGTACAGAGTTGTGGACAAAGAATAAGGTTTAATATTCTGCCCTTTCTTATGCGAGATGTGGCCAAGCGGGACTACTACGATGTTCTTGGCGTGGACAGGAACGCCTCGAAGAGCGAGGTCAAGCGGGCATATAGAAAACTCGCAAAGAAGTACCATCCAGACCTAAACAAGGACAACCCCAAGGTTGCGGAGGAGAAGTTCAAGGAGATCTCGGAGGCGTACGAGGTCCTCGCGGACGATAGAAAGAGGCAGGCGTACGATCAGTTCGGATTTGCGGGCGTCGAATCCCAATTCGGCGGAGGGGGTTTCACCTGGTCAGACTTCACACATTTCAACGACATAGAGGACATATTCGGTAGGGACTTTTTTCGCGACTTCTTCGGTGAGAGCATATTCAACGGCCTCTTTGGACGGCCAGAAGTGCGTAGAGGTCCCAGGAGAGGAAGGGACCTGAGGCTGGACGTGGAGATCGAACTGGAGGACGTCTTGAATGGAGTCACGAGGAATCTCAGAATCCCTCACTCAGTCAGATGCAGCGAGTGTGGTGGAACGGGAGCAGAGGACGGGAAGACGCACCCGTGCACCCTGTGCAACGGGTCTGGTCAGCTCCAGAATGTTTCGAGACAGGGTTTCAGCCAGTTCATAAGAATAACGACCTGTCCTCGGTGTAGGGGGTCTGGATTGGCCTTCGACAAGAAATGCAGGACGTGCGAGGGCAGAGGGTCGGTTAGAAAGACGAGTTCAATCGACATCACCATTCCGAAGGGTGCGTACACAGGTCTCAGGCTCAAGGTTAGAGGAGAGGGCGAGGCGGGAGAGCCTGGAGCTCCGCTTGGGGATCTCTACATCGTGGTCCATGTGAGGCCGCACGAGGTTTTCGAAAGAGACGGAGAGGACATCTGGATGCAGGTACCTATCACCTTCTCGCAAGCCGCTCTGGGAGCTACCATCAAGGTGCCAACGCTGGATGGCAAGGCGGAGCTGAGGATTCCGGCCGGAACCCAGACGCACACCACTCTTCGGCTGAAAGGGAGGGGATTGCCGCGCATGAATGGCCATGGACGAGGAAATCAACTCGTGCAAGTCATTGTTACCGTTCCAGGAAAGCTCACATCACAACAGCGAAAGCTCCTGGAGGAGTTCCAGAAGCTGACTGGAGACTACACACGATCAAGAGGACCCTTCAGGAGGAGGTAGGACTCACCGAAGGAGGTGGATGTTCCCGATGTTGACATTCACGAGTCCGACGCTTCTTGCTGCAGAGAGGCACTCGTGCGCGATTCTTCTGGAGGTCGTGGGAATGTCGGCCATTTCGTAGGCTCCGTAGAAGGCAAGAAGGGAGTATGGGATTCTTGGGTTAAGCCCCGCAACAAAGGCCGCGATCTTCTCCACTTCCTCCGACTCAACATAGCCAGGAATCATCAAGGTGCTAGCGATGACGAATGGGAACCCCCTCTCTCCTCTCTCCTCCTCGTAATCCGCCAGCCACTCGAAGTTCCTGAAGGTATTCCTGTTGCTGGTCCCACATAATGCGAGGTTAAGGTTTTCATTCCATGTCTTCAGGTCGAATTTGATGCAACCCCCGCTGTCGTACGAAAACTCGGCCATCCTTCTCAGATGGCCCGTTGACATTGACCCGTTTGTCTCGAAGCATATCCTCGTTATGTCATCCCTGTCAACGGCGATTCTCGACGTATGGATGGCATGCTCAATCTGGGGAGTTGGGTCCCCCCCGAAGAAGCATATGCACGAGGTCTTCTTGTCGACCTTCGAGGCCAAGTCTTCAGAAGACATGAGAGGCTCCAAATCGCGTGTCAAGGACCTGTACGTCCAGTTCTGACAGAAGAGGCAATCATAGGAACAGGCACCATAGAAGACGGCGAGATTCTTGTAGCCATATTCAGGCCCTTTCGCGTGAGCGAACTTCGGATACCCCGAACCTGTCCCGCCAGGACAAACGAAGGTCGCAACGCAGTTGGTCGGGAGCGGATCGTAGTACCACTCGACGACGGCTCCCTCAACGAGAGGCCTGACCTTCCCGCTGATGTTTCCTCTCACGCCGCAGTAGCCCTTGCCTCCAAGGGGGATTTTGCACATATTGACGCACTGACCACATGATTCCCCGTTTGTCGGGACTTCTCCTGGAAGGTCAAATCGCGCCTTGCTTTTTCTGTGAGCCATGGCCGCTCTCTCCCCGGCCCTTCCTTCGACTATGCAGTTTCTGCACGCACCCAGAAACGAGGAAACAATCACCGAAGCGCTTCCGCAAGACTCGCAAACAGCCTTCATTCTCAATTCATCGTTCCAGAAATGTGATTGTCCGACCCGCTAGAAAAGGTTTGGCTCGGCTGTAGGGTGGATTTTTATTGGTGAAAAACACTAAAATAGCCAAACCCCATTCAGACTTGAGGGTCAACGACCTACGACCAGCAGCAGAGCGCTCCCCCACCGGCCCCAAAGAGGAAGCCTGAAGAGATGATTAGCAACAGCCTCATTCTTTCCGTGGTGATTCCTTCTGGTGTTCTCATCTTGGTTGGCGCAGTTCTCATCCATGCGACGGATTTCCTGGATGACCCTGAGCTCGCCAGCAACATCATCTCGGTATCTAGGATACTGGCCGATGTGGCTCTGTTCCTGCTAGTGGTTTTCATGCTTCTCGCGGCTCTCTTGAGAAGCGATTTTCACTACTGGGTAAGAGCAAGTCTGGTTGCATTCGCCGCAGTCCTACTCCTGTTCTTCCTCACCGCAGTCTACGGTGTCATCTACCCCTAGCGATGCACTGGATGATGTGAGCAGTGTTCTCGGTCGCCCTCAAAATCGTTATCTACAGCCACAG
>JBHIFJ010000042.1:0-13512 GCA_046761045.1 Thermoplasmata archaeon | reverse complement strand
CAATGACGTTTCTAGCGGAGACCAAGGTGTACCCGGAATAGCACTTGCACCAAATGGCACACTGTATGTTGTTTGGATGGACCAGAGGACCGACGAAGGTGATATCTACTCCTCCCTTTCTTTAGATGGTGGAAGGACCTTTAGCGAGAGCGTCAAGATAAATGACGACAGTGGATCGACTGAACAGCGGTTTCCCTCAATTGCAGTATCCAACAGCGGAAAGATTCATGTCGTTTGGGAAGATTGGAGAAATGACTTGGATGGGGAATACATTTCTGGTGGCGGCACAGATGGAAAGAACATTGCCGACATCTACTACGCAACCTCTAGTGATGGTGGCATATCATGGACTCCAAATCAGAAAATCTCAGGTGACTTGTGGGAGTCTTACAAATACCTGCCTAGAATCTCAATTGACGCCGGTGACATAGTTCACATAGTCTGGGCTGATCCATGGATATCAGGCCTGAGCGCGGTATACTATGTAAACTCGACCGACGGAGGCACGACCTTCTCAGAGCCTCGCATCATCAGTGACCCAAGCTATAGTGCAAGATACCCAGACCTTACCCTAGACGAACTGGGCAACGTCTTTGTCCTATGGAAGGATGAGCGAAATGGAACGAGTGTTAGGTTCACACGTTCACTTGACGGCGGACAGTCTTTTGAGACAGACCAGAGAATCAGTGACCGAGTCCTGACGAAGGATTTGCCAAGAATCTCCGAAGGGGGTGGGCTCCTCGGTGTCTTGTGGATAAGTGATGAAGGATTGCGCTTCTCGTCTTCAGATGATAAGGGAGCAAGCTTTGCATCAAGCTCTCGCGTTGATGAGATAACAAGCTGGATAGAAATCTGCCCTTCACTCTCAGTTTCTGAACAGAGGCGTGTCTATGTTGCATGGACCGATAAGAGGTCAGGAGATGAGGACATATATTTCGCATATTCCATCAATGAAGGTCTGATTTTTGGCGCCGACCAGCGAGTGAACGATGACACGACTTCTCTCTTTCAGCGACGACCTTCAGTGGTCGTTGGCATGGACGAAGAGGTCTATGTGGTTTGGCAAGACGAAAGAAGCGGAACTGACTGGGATATATACATGACCTCTTCAACGCTTCAGCTTCCAGATCTCACTGTCGTATCATCAGAGGTGGACTTCAACCCTCCTAGTCCAGTTCTCTATGGAACAAATGTCCTCATCAACGCAACCGTCCACAATGTGGGGGAAAAGAACGCGACAGACATCGTCGTGAGGTTCTATGACACCGTCATTTCGCCCTCGAATCTTATCAATGAAGCAATGATTCCGCGAATCCAAAAAGGAGGTCTGTCATGGGCAGAGGCCCAGTGGACAGCTACGACTCCGCAGTTTCACGACATATGCATCGTCCTCGACCCGGAGAACAACATAACGGAGAGCAACGAAACTAACAACACTGCCTGCAAGCAGATAGAAGTGATAGTGCCACCAATCCCCGCCCCGCCTGGAAACCTAACGGCGAGGCTCAGTGGTGAGGATTTCTCGAATACCACATTGAAATGGTCCCTATCACCTGATGACGATGGCGGCTCCATCAATGTCACGAGGTACGACATCTACAGAAACCAGAGTTACGACGCAATGGGAAGGGGATATCTGCTGATAGGGAGCGTACCCAATGGAACATCAGAGTATGTTGATGAAAACGCTGGAGAAGGAGACCCGAGCAACCATTTCTACTATGTCTGTGCGATTGGAGACATGAATGTATCATCCTGTAGTGTCGACCAGGCCGGCAAGTTCACCCGCCCGCTCACTCCAGGTCCGAACCTCATCTCCGTCCCGCTCATCCAATCGAACGAGAGCATCGAGACCGTTCTTCAGACTGTAGAGTATGAGAAGGCGTGGTTCTACGATTCCTCCTCTCAGGAATGGAAATGGTACATGAAATCCAAGACCTACAGACGAGGATTGTGGAATGTGAATCATACGATGGGGTTGTGGATTAACGTCACGCAAGACTCGAACCTCACCTTGGCCGGGATAGTCCCCGCTCAGACTACGATACACCTGTACGAGGGGTGGAACATCGTGTCCTTTCCGTCCTGGAATGCCTCCTTCACCGTCGCGGACCTCAAGGCATCCGTGCCCGTCGAGCGGGTGGAAGGCTTCGATCCAGCTCCGTCCCACTTCCTGAGAGTTCTCTCCGATTCTGACGTGCTGTTGGCGGGAAGGGCGTATTGGGTGAAGGTTCAGGCGGATGTGGAGTGGATAATCACCTTTGAGTGAAAAGGTCGCCCTTCGAAAAGGAGCACGACAATTCGCAGTTGGGAATGCAAGGGTCTTCCCAATCGACCATCTGGAAATCACTGATGACCACAAGTACAAATACGGCACTCCTATTGCAGCAACTGGACGATTTGATTGCCCGGTGCAGGAATCCAACAGACCAAGCTGCTGGTGGAGAGGATTAGCAAAGATGACAAGATATCACCAGCAAGAGCTGTCGAGGATCTCACAAGAGCTATCAGGGCCCTGTGTCGCACGAATGAGAAGTATCACCTGGCCCTGGCATACGCTATCAGGGGAACTGCATTTGCCTGCGGGATGGAGAACCGCAAGGCAGCTTTCAGAGACTGGAGAAAGGTCCTCAAGCTAATCCTCGAAGGTCGCAACCACTCGCCTGACAGCTTGAAATTGGTCGGATGGGTGCGCCTTCAGATGGGGCTCCACTCCAGAGGCAAGGCGCAAATGCGCTTCTTCGGTGAGGCACTTGGATACTACAGGAGAGCTGGTCGACCACAGGGAGAAGCGACCGTGCTTGTGGAGCGTGGTCTTCGGTGGAAAGAAAGGGGATACTATGGTAGAGCACTCAAGGACCTTCTGACAGGTTTGCGCATTGCACGGAAACATAACATGGATGAGATTCAGCAGCTCGAAAGCTTCGTCCGCGAAGTAGAAGAAATGCGGAAGCGAAATAGGAGGTGAAGAGTCGTAGTTCGTAAGGAAGTACGACACGTTCACGCCACAACATTCTCATACGCTTGGGTTCTTACTCCCCGTGAGAGGGATTGAGTGAAGAAGGGCCTTTATGATGAATTCTCCAATGTTGGACTTCTTCTGATTCTGGTTTCTCTGGTGGTATGGGCAGTCCAACTGCTCTGTTGCGAAGTGCCAGGGTTCTTCTATCTCTTCACCATCTTGATTGTTTCTGGGCTCGGCCTTCTCTTCGTCGGAATCCTCACAACTACGGACAAGTTGGAAGCAGAAAGCCACATGAAGAGTCGACTTGTGACTACGGGCTGGGGTCTCCTATTCGTGGCCTTCATTGTCCTTGTGGTTCCCATCATGCATGTTTCGGTTGGAGCATACGAGTATGACACCGCTGTGTATGTCATCCCAGCATTCTTGGTCTTGGCGATCCTTGGTGTCATACTTCTGATAATGGACTGGATGACAAAGGACTAGCTTTCGTTTTGCCTTCCGTCTCGAAGGCTCTGGAGAAACAGTCGCAGTGCATAGGGGAGTGCGACGTTTTCGAGCTCCTGTACTCAATTCCATTTTTCATTGTCGCCGGGATGCCGAGTGCCCGCCGATAGTCCCCTGCGTTTCGACGCCACTCGATCTTGCATCCTCGCGTTACATCTCTTCGATTCTGCGGATTGCCTCTTCTATCTTGTGCTTGGGCACAGTCAGGGCGAACCTCACGTAGTTCTCTCCCGCGGGTCCAAATGACGACCCCGGCGTCACGATGACGTTCCTTTCGAACAGATCCTCGGCGAATCTTTCACCGCCATCCACTTTGAGCCAAAGATAGAAAGAGCCTCGAGGGATTTCGGCGTCGAACCCTAGAGAATTCAACCCCTTTACCAGAACCTTGAATCTCTCGTAGAATATTCCGTTCTTCTCTTCTACGAAATCAGGCGGTCTGGAGCCCTTGTATGAGTCAAGCGCTACAGCTCCTGCGTACTGAACGTACGGCGGGGCACCAGAATCGATCTGTTGCTTTACCTTCTTTACCGCATCGATCGCCATTTCGCAGCCCACGGCGAACCCTATCCTATCGCCGGTCATATTGAAGGTCTTGGAACATGAGTGAAACTCAACGCAATTCTCGAGGGCATCTTCGGCCTGGAGAATGGAGGGTGCCCTGTATTCTCCGTATGTTATCTCCGAATATGCGTTGTCGTAACACAGCAAGATGTCGTTATCTCTGCAGAAACGAGCCACCTCTTCAAGAACCTCGAGCTCACATGTGGCCCCCGTGGGATTGTTGGGATAGTTCATGAACATGAGCTTCGTTTTCGGCCTTACATTTATCTCGTCGAGCGAGGGCAGGAAGGTGGTATCCTCGAGGGGGAAGTATGAGACGCTGGCATCACATAGCAGCGCGGCGCCGTTGGCATAGACAGGATATGCGAGCTCGGGCAGGAGCACGCTGTCCCCTGGGTTCACGAAGCCTCTGGCAATATTCGCGATGCCTTCCTTCGAGCCTATGAGACAGACCACGTTCTTATCGGGGTCCAGGTCAACATCGAACCTCCTCTTGAACCATCTGGCCACACTCTCCCTGAAGAATGACTCACCGGTGCTCGTGGAGTATTTGTGGTATCCGACCTCCTTGGCGCCTCTCACCAGCGCGTCTATGACGATCTGAGGCGTCGGCAGGTCGGGATCTCCGATTCCGAACGAGATTATGTCCTCGCCCCTCTTCCGCTTCTCCTCCAACCTCTCTTCCATGGCAACGAAGGGGTAGGGTCCTATTTTCTCAAGTCTGTTCGAGAATCTCATTTCATTAGCCTCTTGGGGACCTTCTGACCCCTTGTCATGTCGGAAGTGGTCTCCCTTTCCCTTATCAGCTCGCTCTCACCGTTGTTGGCCAAGACCTCAGCAGGCTTCGGTCTCGTGTTGTATTGTGAACTCATCGTATATCCGTAGGCCCCGGCGTTGTGTATCGCTACTATGTCACCGAGCCTCACGTCGGGGAACTCCCTGTCCTTTGCCAGTATATCGGTGTTCTCACATACCTGACCGCAGATGCTGACTCTTTTGGTTGCCTCGGAGTCAAGGCGATTCGCGAGGTACATATGATGGTAGGCACCGTACAGGGCAGGCCTCAGAAGCGTGTTCATCCCGGCGTCTATGCCCACATATTCTTTACAGCCCCGCTTGATCGCCTGGACTCTGGCGAGAATGATGCCGGCGTTGCCCACTATATACCTTCCAGGCTCGATGTATGTGTAAGGGTCGCCTATGGAACCTTCTTCGACGTATAGCTTGAATACATCGGACATGGCCTTGGCGGCCTTTTCGACATTGATCTCCCTCTCCCCGGGCTTGTAGGGAATCCCGAAACCGCCTCCCGTGTTTATGAACTCGAATTCTATCTTCAACGTTTTGGCGATGTTCTGTGCAATTGCCAGCAACCTCTCTGTGACGACTCTGAAGTACTCCTCATTCAAGATGCAGGAGCCTGCCATCATATGAATTCCGAACCTTTTCACTCCGTGCAATTTTGCCAATTCGTAGGCCCTCAACGCGGTTTTCTCCTCGATACCGAATTTCGTTTCAGAACCGCCAAAGACGAGGACCTTGAATTTTCCCTCTCCCATACCTGGGTTGATCCTGAAGGAGATTGTTGACGGCGTTCCGATCTTGAAGAGTCTTTCAGCGATGCTGATATCGTCCAGGTTGATCAGAATTCCCTTCTCAATCGCCTTCCTCAGGTCGGAATCGCCGGTGTAGTTGCCTGTGAAGAGAAGATCTCCAGGGCCAAACCCAGCGCGTTCGGTCAGCTCCATCTCTTCGACACACGAACAGTCCACGCGCGAACCTTCCTGCCTTAAGATGCTCAGTACGCTCAGGTTGCTGTTGGCCTTCACCGCATAGTATATCTTGAACTTCTTGACGTGCTTTGAGAAGGCTCTGTGCAACCTCCTGTAGTTGTTTCTTATTCCGTTCTCAGCCATGACGTAGAGGGGCGTCCCATATCTCTTGACCAGCTCGACGGAGCTGCAACCGTCGATGTAGAGGACACCGCCTATGTTCTCAAGCACGCCTCCTATCCCCCACATCATATCACCCCTTTGGACTTGTAGAGCTCAGCTTGGAGGATGGCGTCACCAGCAGCCCCCCTTACCGTGTTGTGCGATAGGCACACAAACTTTATGGTGAAGACGCTGTCCTTCCTCAGGCGGCCCACGACAACCGACATTCCGTTACCTTCCCATCTATCCCTCCTTGGCTGCGGTCTATCCTCCTCCTCCCTTACGACTATAGGTCTGGCGGGCGCCGTTGGCAGTGAGAGTTCCTGGGGTTCGGATGAGAAACCTCGAAGCGCAGCCTTGGCTTCTCCTTCAGATATATCCTCCTCCAGGAGGATGTTGACACACTCCGTATGACCATCCCTAACGTTGATTCTGTTGCAGGTGGCACTTATCTGATACCGTGCATCCTCGAATCTATTGTCAACCATCCTGCCCAGGATCTTGAGACTTTCCTTTTCCACCTTCTCCTCTTCCCCTGTGATATGGGGAAGGAGGTTATCATTGATGTCAAGACTTGAGAGGCCAGGATATCCAGCGCCACTGAGGGCCTGCATGGTGGAAACGATGACTTTCTTCAGCCCGAATCTCTGAAGGGGCTTCAGAGTCATGGCCAACTGAGTGGTTGAGCAGTTGGGGTCAGCGGAGAGGAATCCCTCCCATCCTCTTCTCTTCCGCTGCTCGGGAATTATATCCATGTGCTCGGGATTGACCTCAGGTATGATCAGCGGGACGTCATCTGCGAGCCTGTTGATACCGACCTTGCTGATGACGGGGTACTTCCTGGCAAAATCCAGCTCGATTCTCCCAGCGACGCTCGACGGTAGACATGAGAACACAATGTCTATGCTGGCTGCACCTTCAACCGCTCCCAGGGTGGTGTTCACGACCGTGGTCTCTCTCAAATCCTCGGGCATTTCTGATTCCAGGCTCCAGCCGCACGCCTCTTCGAACTTCTTTCCTGCGGACCTCTCCGATGCCGCGAGCACGCCTACCTCAAACCAGGGGTGTTTCTGCAGAAGCTCAACAAACCTTTGTCCGACCACGCCTGTGGCGCCCAAGACAGCTGCCTCATATTTCAAGTCCATCACCTATCAAACCCTTTGCTGTTTCAACATCCTCTTCCCTGAGGAAGATGTCGATGGAGGCCTTGCTCGTGCTGACCTCGATGATGTTGAGGTTCTTGGCCGCCAACATATTGGTGATCTTCGCAACGATGCCATGCAAGTTTATGAAATCCGGGTGCATTATTTCCACAACGCCCAATCCCTCCATGTGCGAAATGGCCTCGAAGATGCCCTTCTTGTGAGCGGCCCTCAATGCCCTGCCCGCGTTCCTCCCGTAGATGAAGACCGTCAGGGACCTCCTTCCAGTGGATATCCCGTAGACCTTCGACCTCTCCAGAACGCTGAAGAGCCCTTTCAGGGTGCTCCCATCTATGTTGCCTATCGCCGTCAATCCTGAAATGCCCTTCACTGCTGTGACCAGAGGTCTCCTGGCGTCAAACCCACCGATGATCTCGGTCCCGCCGTCTGAAAGGCTCCTGGAGGAGAAAGGAACGATTCTCAGCTTCTGCTTGCCCGTCTTGAACTCCAGAGCTCTGGGATGAATAACTCTCCCCCCTCCATGGGCAAGCGCGAAGAGGTCGCAGATGTCGACCTTCTCCAGGCTCTTCACGCTCTTGACGACGTCGGGGTCGGCAGACAGAACCCCGTCAGTGTCCTTAACAAGTATGACCTCGTCTGCGTCCAGGGTGTTCGCCAGAAGCGTAGCGGTTATGTCGCTGCCTCCCCTTCCCAACAAGGTTATTCTGTCCCCGCATCTGCCCAAGAATCCGCATACCACAGGAATGGTATCCTTCAAGACCGCCCCCACATGTTTCTTGACGAGCGCTCTGGTCTTCTTGTAGTCTATCCTTGCCTCCATGAAGTTGGAATCCGTGCGGATGGGCCAGTTGTTCTGGGTAGGATCGAAGTAGACAACCCTCGCACCCAGCGACTTCAGGGCTGAGGAGAACATCCTGGCGCTGAGCCTCTCTCCCATGGATAGAATGTCTGCGTAGTCGGCTTCTCCAATGCTGCTCTCGGTACCCTTGATCAGCTCTTCGATGTTGTCCGTTGTGTTCCCCATGGCGGATACGACGACCACTTTCTCATCGTAGTTAGAGTCGTAGACCAGCCGTGCGGCTTTCTTTATTCTCCTTCCCTCGGAAAGGTCCGCTCCTCCAAATTTGACAACCGCCCTCATTGCGTCACATCGCTCCCTGCAATCATATCCCCAGGACGTCCAACATCGAATACACTTCGGGCTCTTCTTTCTCCATGATCCACATGGCGGCATGGATCGCACCGTGGGCGAAGGCCCGCCTGGAGAAGGCAGTGTGCTCAACCCTGAGCATCTCATGAGGACCCGCGACCATCAGGTCGTGGAGCCCCGGCACTCCTCCGATCCTGGCGGAAAGTATCTCCAGCTCGTCCACCGCTCTCCTCGAGGACCCTTCTCTGCCGTGAACGTTCTTGTCGTACCCTTTCGCCTCCGAGACTATCTCGGCAAGCTTTTTGGCGGTACCGCTCGGAGAATCCACCTTCCCAGTATGATGGACCTCGAATATGCTCACGTCATAATCCTGAGGAATGGCTTCCATGAGCTCTGCGAGACGAAAGAGCACGTTCACCCCTATCGAGAGATTGGGAGATATGACCGCAGGAACGCTGCGTCTTATGATGGCCTCGATCCTCTCCATCTCTTCGGCAGAGAAGCCTGTGGTTCCCATCACGACCCTCTTCTTCATGTCCACGACCCTGGGGATGTTCTCGAGCTCGGATTGAGGATTCGTGAATGTGATGTAGACATCTGAGCCTTCGAGCGCCTCGGCCAGAGATGACGAGCCGTGGATTACCGCATCTGACCTGCAGATCCCGACATCGCTCAGGACCTGGCCTATGCATTCATTGCCGTCCTTGACAACCGCGCCGGAAATGGCCATGCCTTTCGACTCGGCTTCCTTGAGGACTGCGGAGCCCATCCTCCCGTCAGCGCCTGCGACGCAGATTCTAATATCCCTCATAGAACAGACCATCCATGTATTTCTTGTTGGTCAGCCTTTCATCAGCATCCACGCCGAAGTGCTCCTCTATGGGGTTGAACATGTCTCTGTTCAGAGCCAATGATTCCTTGCAGCAATCAACCAGTTTGCTGAGCGCGGCCCTCGTGAGCTTGCCCAGGGGTCTCCTGCAGTTTCCTGAAGGCATTCCCAATATGTTCATGAGGCTCTTAACGGGCAGGGGGTTTCTGGCCCGGAAGATCGCGTTTCCGTAGGAGGTCGACTCCTCAGTCTCTATCGTAATGATACCGAAGATAGGCTTCAGGGATTCGTTCACTCTTCTAGCCTCCTCCAGCCTGCCCCCCAGTATGGCTTCGGTCAGCCTTGTCACCTCCCTTGGGAAGATGTTAGACGCCACTGAGACAACGCCGCATGACCTTATCCCTTCGTCCGTCATCATCTCAAGGGTCTTGCCATCATCACCTGAGATTATTTCGAAATCGTCACCGCAGAGTTCTCTGGTGAGCCTCATATTGTCGAGGTCACCTGTTGCCTCCTTCACTGCTCTTATGTTTGGGTTCTCATCCTTCAGGATAGCCAGGTCTTGAGGAAGGAGCTGAGTCCCCGACCTTCCCGGTATTATGTATGGTATGATGCTCATCTCCGGGAATTTCCGGGCTAATGGCCCCACGTATTCATTCCTGATCTCAAGTGAGGAAGGGCCATTGTAGTAGGGGTCCACAAGCAAGGCGCTCCTGAATCCGTACTCATAGGCCGCTGCAGTAGCCTTCAAGGATTTAGAGAAGGAGTTGCCACCAGTCCCTGCAATCCGCACGATTCCCGAGGAGTTGTCCGATAGGATCTTCAGCAACTCCTCCCAATCATCATGTGTCAGGGTCGGACTCTCGCCGGTCGTACCGGACACCAGTATTCCATTGGTGCCTTCCTCCTTCTGGAATTCGATCAGCTCTCGCAAGCCTTCCTTGTCAAGTGAACCGTTCTTGAATGGCGTCACCAGCGCAGTCGTGCAATTCTCGTACATGTCTTCCCGCCAGATAGAAGCAACAGTATTTAAGTGCTACGATGTTAGTAAAGGGATTACGATAATCGTAACTCATAAATATCACGAGAAGGTATCCGCTACTGCACGTCTGACACTGTCAAGCGTGGAATGGCCATGGATGATACCGACCTCAAGATAATAGGGATCCTGAAGAAGAACTCGAGGACGAGCAATGTGGAGATTGCCTCCGTCCTCGGGATCACAGAGGGCGCCATCCGAAGGAGAATTGAGAATCTCAAGAAGGGGGGGATAATACAGCGGTTCACCATTGAGACTGCCCGGACAGGGATTGAAGGTTTCGTACTCGTAAAGTCGATGGCAAGAAAGACTAAGGACATCACGAAGAAGATGGGGAGATTCTCGGACAGGATCTACGAACTTTCAGGCGAATATGACATTGCGGCCATGATTTGGGCGCCAACGGTCGAAGAGCTGAATTCGAAAGTGGACAAGATAAGGAAGTTCGATGGCCTCCTCGAAACGAATACGCTAATACGGCTTGTGGAAGATTAGTTCGGCCGGAATTGTCATGCGGGCCGCGATACTAATAGCGAAGGAACACTCCTTCATCCACTGCCCCGTGAGACCGAAATCGTTAAGGTTGTCGAACTGCTTCGGACGTTCAGAGGCGGATTCAATGGATGAGGAATTTCGTGTGATAGGCGAAATACTCGGGGATTGCAGGGTCGTCGTCCTTGGAACCTCGGGTGAGGAAGGTCCTTGGGTCGCATCCACATACTTCGCTGAAGAAGGGACGACAATCTATTGCCTGCTCACTCACGGGACAAGGACACTGAAGAACTCGAAAGACGATCCCAATGTTGCATTCTGCATTGACCAGCAAGTTCCTGACAAGTTCTTGCAGGGACGAGGTGTCATAGAACCACTTCCAGATGGAAGTGAGGAGAAAGAGAAGGGAGCGTCCCTTCTGCTGAAGAAGATTCCTGAGATTGCTGGATTCATGAAAGAACCCACATATTCGATCTGCAGAGTGTCTCCGAGGAAACTCCTTGTCACTGACTTTTCGAGAGGATGGTCTCCCGCAAGAGTTGTCAAAATGGATTGATTCTCTTCCCTTGGGACCGGAAGGTTCCCCGAGTTACAGGATTCGAGCACATCGATGATGTCGCACTCCATATTGGAGAGCGACATATCTAGACTCTGGCGTTTCACAACAGGGATTATGAGCTCAGAAGCTGCTTTAGAATACGGTTGCGGGGGAGAGGATGGAACGTGTCTATCTGGCACTCTCTCGAGCAGGAGAAAACGAGGAAATCCGATAGTGTCGCTCTTCACTTGGCGGTCGATTACTTCTCTTCTGGGGGCTCTTCTGGGGGCTCTTCTCGGCGTCTTGCTCTGTCCCTCAAGAGAATAGCCACGAACATGAGAACGATAATCGTCGGGATTACTATGAAGAGCCAAGGATAAGGAGGGTCAACGAGGAACTCCCCGTTCAAGATGGCGACTGACACTAGCATCACCTCTGAGTACTCTGTCCCGTCATGCGCTCTCGCGTAGATTGTGATTTCGCCATCTGGATACATCGTCGTATCCCATGTCTGGCTCCAGAAACCCGATGAGGAGTTATATTGGGCCTGCATCCAGGGTTCCTCACCCATCTTGACCTCCACAGTCACGATAGTTCCGTCAAGGTCAAAGGCCTCAACATCGACGACACTGAGTTGATCGACATACTGACCTGGTGATGGGTTGATTATGGCACATACTGGAGGTATATTGACCACTGCGATTGCTTCATTCAATCGTGAGCCTTCATAAAGGGCATTTCTTGCGCTGACTTCATAGTAGTAGGTAAGCCCCCTCGCTATGTCCTCGTCGGTGTATGCGAGGGAACCCACGACCTTGGTTAGGAGTATGCCTGCGCCGGATGAAGTCCCTCTGTAAATGACGTATTCCACAACTGGAGAGTTGCCGTCAAAGATTGGGCTATCCCAACTGAGAGCAATTCGCTGGTCATGAACAGTCGCCTGAAGATTCCGCGGTGCAGACGGTGGCAGAGGTTCCGTTGCATGCGGGTCAATCAGTGGATATCGATCGCTGCTAGGGCCTCGGGATATGTCGTAGGCAACATCCCCTAGTCCGTCGTCTCCAGGTTGGTCCTGATTTGGACCGCTGAATGCATCAGAGACCCAATAGCCGCTCCAGTAGTTCCCGCCCGACGGATATCCGTCATCCCACTGATTCCCACTTGTGTTGTCACCGGCGTGTTCACCATTGTCCATGAAGTTGTTGTGATAGATTCGGTTGCCGGACGAGGTGTCCACGTAGATGCCGTAGTCGTTGTCAGTGAGGTTGTTGTAGGCAACCGTGTTGTTCGGAGACTCGTTGATGTGGACTCCAGCCGTGCTGTTTTCGATTATGTTGTTCGCGATTGTATTGTTCGGAGACCATAGTGCAAGGACTCCCTCCCAGCCATTGGAGATTATGGAATTGGCTGCGATGATGTTGTTGCTCGATTCATAGAGCTTGACACCCTCCCAGCCATTTGAAGAGAGGCTGTTTCTTTCGATGACGTTGCCCGTGGAGAAATACAAAGCGACACCATATCCGTTGTTCAAGGAAATCGTGTTGTTGTGAATATGGCAGTTCTGCGATCCGTCGAGCACTATCCCAGCCTCCCATGAGCGTGATTCTCCTCCGGTTATTCGGAATCCGCTAATATTCACCGAACTCGCTGAGACATAAATCGGAGTCCCGACACCGCCTGCATCGATCGTCGTGGTGTTTCTGTCTTCTCCCACCAAGGACATGGGCCGATTTATGGTGAGGCGTTCGCCGTAAGTCCCGTTGTAAACGTGAATCGTATCTCCCGGATCTGCATCATAGATCGCAGTCGATATGAACGTGTAGTTCCCCGGACCCGCCCCGCCCACATAGAGCGTGGTTGCCATAGCCGGCTCAGGAAGCGTCAATACCACTGTGAACAAGGAAATGAAAACCAGAAGTGCCACCAGGATTGACTTCTTCATCTTCCTCCACGACCTGGGTTCGAAACGATTTCCAGCCTACTAATCCTTGTTGTGGAAGCTTCACCAAGATATTGATATGTCGTCCTTCAATGAGAAGGCCGACACATTAAGGTCTTCTCCCTTCTCAGATTGCTGCGCCAAACATACGGCAGCACGTCCTCCCTGAAAAGTGACGACTGTGCAGGACTCCCAGGGTGGCGATGTTCAAGTAGTGTGACAAGCCAGTGGCAAGTACGACAGAAAGTGAGAGCCAGGGGAACAAGATGTCAAGTGATGACAGCCGACCGGAGAAGAAGGGTCCTGGACGGCCCAGGACTGAGGGCAAGATCAGGGCGAAAGCAGTGCAACTTCGTCGTAGTGGACATTCATGGACCGAAATCGCTGGCATGCTC
>JBHIFJ010000041.1:0-13604 GCA_046761045.1 Thermoplasmata archaeon | reverse complement strand
TTGAGGTGCTCTCACGTCTGGTGCTATGGAACTATATGAACATAGAGCCAGAGGAATCATAGATGGCCTGTCTGCATGAATCTCGCGGACGATTCAGAGGAAGGATTTCTCGATGTACCCAGGAGAGTTTTCAGTCAACACAGGGGCTGTCCCACTTCACTCCTGCTGCGTGGGCATGCCTCGATGGCGATTCGGAACTCATAGTGAATGGGGGCGTGAGAAGTCCCGACTCCCGGATTTGAACCGGGGATCTGCTGATATCGGCCAATACCGGATGACTCCGGGAACCAACTACAGTCAGCCGCTCTAGCCTGTCTAAGCTAAGTCGGGAATGCCGCAGGCCGGACTTGAACCGGCGACTTCAAGATCTTCAGTCTTGCACTCTCCCAACTGAGTTACTGCGGCAGCGGAGTTTCATATGATTTGAAAGATATTAAGGTTAGCGTTCAATCCCTCGAATCGGCCGCTGTTGAGAATCACTTCTTGAAATGACCAGATGCAAACGATGGCGACACCTATAAATACGTCATCCAACATTAGAACTAAGAGGAATCCGATTCTTCCAGGTGGTGTGATGGAGCCCTCGCATAAGCCTTTTAGAATCAAGAGGAAACTCAAATGGGATAATAGAGGAGTCGCCTCCACAGTAGGAACCATCATGGCTTTAATGGTCATTATGACCTTCATGTCAATGATAGTGAATCAATACGTGCCTGTTTGGATGAAAGATGCCGAATCTGCTCACATGAATGAGGTTTACGGACAGTTCGGCACGCTAAAGGGGGCGGTTGATTTGCAGGTCCTATCCTGTGTTGTGATGCTGCAGAGCAAGGAACCGTGCATGAAGAGCAGCCAGTTTAGCCCGATAGAGATAGGAATAGACGGAGTTCCCATCTTCGCAGCCCCAACCGTCGGAGAACTCTCAGCACATCGTGAAAGCGGGAAATTCTCCCTCAATTTCAGCTATGTGCACGAAGTGGGGGGCACAAACCAGACATTCTATGTCAAGCAGAACAGTTCGGGCAACATCGTCCTCGAGGCCAAGAACAGGTACTTCGTCCCTCAAACACTCATATACGAAGGCGGAGCCATCATCAGGTCACAGAAAGACGGTGAGCTGGTAAAGGGCGAGCCCTCCTTCATGGTATCGAAGACCGGCGACTATGTCGAGTTGTGGATGCACATGATTTCCTTGTACGGCGATGGCTCCATAGGTGGCATAGGGACACAGGGCGTTCATCACGACCTCATAGGAGCCTCCTATGATGCGTACGCCAATATCAACTCGGACGTGACCATCGTTCATTGGACGCAGTATGACAAGGCTTGGTATGACTTCTTCAATGAAACGCTGTCCAGAGCCTACGGTGTGACAGAGGAGGATTACGAGAACAACTCACCTCCGGAATGGGACTGGTACGACACCGGGCTCCAGGAGAAGGCAACAAACCCATACTTCACCGTGAAGAGATCAGCTTTCGACGACTATTCCCTCGTCGAAGTCACCATTGAGTCAGACAGCGTAGACATAGGCCGATTGACTCTCGTATCGGCATACTTCGATGTGGTGGTTGGGGAGACCAGCTCTAGGACCTGAGCGTTCAAAGAGGTATCTGGCATGTGGAAAACAAGAAAACAAAGGAAAGTCCTTGTGCCGAAGGGTGAATCGACTGCAGCGAAGTGGGAAGGTGGCAGAGGGTCTCACCTCACGCCCATCCCTCCTGTTGAGGGGGAATGGATAGAAGAGCTTGAGATCGTTCCAATAAGGCCGCCCTATAGCTATGCCAGAGTCATCTACGACAACAAGATGAGCGAGTACCTCTATGAATCATGGGAGCCCTATCTCACGGAGAGGGAGCAGAACCTGCTGAGCCTCGTCAAGGACTCACTCACCCGCACACTCGAATACGAAACCGGCACAATGGGAGAGAAGGATAAGGAGGAGTTCCTGAAGGAGAGCATTGACAGTTTCTTCAAAAGCAGAGGCATGAACGTGGATGAGCATTCGAGGGACAAGATCGTCTACTACATCACGAGGGACTTCGTTCGCTACGGCCCCATCGATGTTCTGATGTCCGATGCCTGGATTGAGGACATATCATGCGACGGTGTGGGAGTTCCGCTGTTCATTTTCCACAGGAAGTATGAGTCCATCAAAACGAGGGAAGCATTCGATGACGAGGATGCCCTGAATTCCTTTGTGATTGGACTGGGGCAGAGATGCGGAAAACAGATCTCTGTCGCCAACCCCATTCTTGATGGGACTAGCTTCGAAGGCCATCGTATCCAGGCCACCTATTCGAGAGAGGTGACTACGCGCGGTTCCTCGTTCACCATAAGAAGATTCAAGGAAAAGCCCTTCACTCCGACAGAGCTCATTGAGAACAACACGGCTTCGCCTGAGATGGTCGCCTACATGTGGTTGGCCGTGGAGCACGGCAGATCCATGATGGTCTGCGGTGGGACCGCCACCGGGAAGACGGCTACGCTCAACGCTGCTGCCATTTTCATCAGACCTGGCGCGAAAATCGTCTCAATCGAGGACACGAGGGAAATCAACCTTCCTCACGAGAACTGGATTCCAGGAACAACGAGAAGCGGTGTGGGAGAAAAGGGACCCGACGGAAAGGCTGCCGGTGAAATAGACATGTATGACCTCGTGAGAGCGGCCCTTCGACAGAGGCCCAACTACATCATAGTCGGAGAGGTTCGAGGAGGTGAGACCTACACGATGTTTCAGGCGATGGCAACGGGCCACCCCACGATGTCCACGATGCACGCTGACTCGGTGAAGTCAATGGTCAACAGACTGGAGAACCCTCCAATCAACACACCAAGAATTCTGCTGACTGCGCTGAACTTCGTCATAGTCCAGAACTTCGCAAGGATCGGCACTGAGGCCGACCAAGTGCGGAGGATATACCAGATTGTTGAGCTAGTGGGTTTCGAGCCCGAAACCAATGAACTGATAACCAACACTGTGTACGAGTGGGACCCTGCCACCGACTCGTTCATCTACAGGGGTCACAGCTTCTTGTTCGATGAGCTGCAGGAGATGAAGAACATGACCCACGAAGAGATGGACCAGGAGTTCCAGAGAAGGGTGGACATGGTCAACTACATGGTCGAGAAGGGGCTTGATGATTACATAGGCATTTCGAGGCTCGTTGTCTCCTACTACCATTACCCGGATGAGACAATTGAAAGAGTCAGGAAAGAGATGGGTTGGGTTCGTGAGGAGCCTACCCCCGAGGAGATTGCTGGTGGTGATGTTTTTGCCTCCAGAGAGGTCTGACACATTTGAGAAGTTAGAGGCAAAGAAGGCCTACGTGAAGACGAAGAGGTTCAGGCCAGAGGAAGCTGGGTACAGAGGCCCGCACCAGATACGGCTCGCGAAGGGTTCCAGACCCGCATACATCAAGCTCACGCCGTATCAGGAGTTCTGTTGGCGCTTCCTGGGAGGGTTCGTGTCCTCCAGGTTCAAGCCCAAGCAGGAGCTTGAGGACGATCTCATTCAGGCCCACATGAAGATCAGGCCCGAGGAATACCTGGCCTATGTCTGGATGAGTACGTTCATCGTGGCGATTGTCGGGGTATTCGTTGGCGTGATTCTCGCAGCACTGTTCATCGTGTTGGGCGCAGTGGATGCGGTCACGGGTGCCATCATTGCCGTTCTGCTTGCGGTCGTTCCACCACTTCTGACCTACTTTGTGCTGATGCGTACTCCTGCATCCGCCAAGAGAAAGAGAGCCCGCCTCATAGACGCCAAGATAACCGGGGCAATGAGCTTCATATCTGCTATGGCATCCGCAGATGTGCCGGTTGACGTAATATTCAAGGAACTCTCCAAGCAGACTGTATACGGTGAGGTCGCCGAGGAAGCGGAGTGGATAACGAGAGATACCGAGCTTCTGGGAATAGACATACTCTCCGCCATCCGATCCGCCGCCGGACGGTCCCCCTCAGTGAAGTTCCAGGATTTCCTCCAGGGTGTTGTCACCACATCGACATCGGGAGGACAGCTCAAGCCCTATTTCCTGCTAAAAGCTGAGCAGTTCGAGAAGGAGGACAAGCTGGAGATGAGGAAGAACATGGAGACCCTAGGCATGCTGGCAGAGAGTTTCGTCACTGTCGTTGTCGCATTTCCCCTCTTCCTCGTTGTCATCATGGCAATCATGGCTCTGATTAGCAAGGGAGCATCGGATTTCGTCGTGAATCTCCTCTATGTGGTCGTTGGTCTGATGATACCGATATCTCAGTTCGGATTCATATTTGTCATCTGGAACATGGAGCAGGAGGCCTAGCGGTGACAAGAGCAGATCTCGAGGAAGCCAGAATAAAGATGTACGAGAAGTACGACTTCACAAAGCCGATACTCATCGCTAGCGGCGTGGTGGCTGCTCTTTTCATGGTCATTGCGGCACTGAATATCACAGACATCATCAACATTCCACTCCATCCAAGAGAGGTGAATGCACCTATTAAGAGAGGACTGAACTTTGTCGTCTTCGGCATTCTGGCCATGATCGGCCCTTACGGATTCTACATCTACAAGAAACAAAAGGAGATCGCTGCCATCGAAACGAGGCTTCCCGATTTTCTCAGAGATGTCGCAGAGGCGGGACGATTCGGAATGACGCTTGCAGAGGCCATTGTCGTGGCATCGGCCGGCAGGTACGGAAAGCTGACAGCCGAGATAGGGAAGATGGCGGCCCAAATTCAGTGGGGTGTCCCTGCGAGCGAGGCTCTCAGACTCTTCAACGAGCGGGTCAAGACCCCCATGGTCAGCAGAGTTGTGAGCATCATCATAAAATCGAGCGATGCGGGTGGTGATGTCGCGGACGTTCTGACGATGGTCTCCCACGACGCGAAGGAGACGCAGCTGACAGAATATGAGAGGAAGATCGCGATGACGACATACATCGCTGTCATCTACATTTCCTTCTTCGTATTTCTGGTGACAATCGCCATTCTGAACGCAACGTTCCTGCCGAAGATGCTTCAGGCCAGCGAGTCCCTCGGAGCCACGGGGGGGGGGACTGGTGGTGTGGAGAGTCCATTGGCGAGAGACCTTCCAGGCGTGATTTTCAATGTCCAATTGGCCTTCTTCCTTGCGGCAATAATCCATGCCATTGGGGATGGCCTACTGGCCGGTGTGCTTGACAATGGGAAGGTGAGCAACGGCCTCAGGCACAGTTTCGTGATGCTGTTGATTGGTTTCGTTCTCTTACTGTTTATCTAGGTGGTAGAGTTGAGTGAAGCGCTAGGCAAGGAGGTCCGAGAGGAGCTGGAGGAGCTCAAGAGAAGGGAAGAGGAGACTGCAGAGAAGCTCAGAAAGCTGGAGGAGGAGAGCGCAGCTACGGCTGAGGAACTGGAGGTCATAGAGAAGAGAAGGAAGAGGACAGTCTTCTCGGCGCTGGACGCCATCAAGAGGGGATACTTCAGCAAGCTTCTCGGAAAGCGTGGGATTAAGGTTCTCTCGCCGAGGGTAAGCGAGATTGAGGAGACAACAATGGGGAGGGTCACGACAATCCCCAAGATCTCAGAAAAGGATCTTACAGAAATCGAGATCCTGCCCATGATCGAGGGCTATTCCTATGTCAGAATAAACTACGATACGCGTGCGAACGAGTACAAGTACGAAGTGATAGAACCGAAGCTCCTCGAGGAGGAGGAGGACATACTGGAAGTCCTGAAGGAGATCCTTGTCGAGTCGCTGGAGATGGCAGAGGATGAGGATGAGAGGGCGAAGGAGACATACCTAAGGAGATTGGTCGACGGTCTCCTGAGGGAACTGGGCGTGAACCTCCACCCTATATCCAAGGAGAGGATTATGTACTACATCCTCAGAGATTTCATAAGATACGGCCCAATCGATGCCGTCATGATCGATTCCAATGTCGAAGACGTGTCCTGTGATGGCGTCCAAATACCGTTCTACATCTACCACAGGAAGTACGGGTCCATCCCCTCCAACCTCAGATTCGACAAGGAGGACGAACTCGATGCCTTCGTTGTCTGGCTGGCACAGAGGTGTGGCAAGCACATCTCAGTTGCACAGCCGATGCTCGACGCCACGGTGCCCGACGGGTCGAGGCTTCAGGCCACACTAGGCAAGCATGTCACGAAGAAGGGGTCGAGCTTCACGATTAGGAGATTCAGAGAGAACCCCTTCACCCCCCTTGACCTCTTGCGATTCAAGACACTGAGCGATGAGATGATGGCGTATCTGTGGTTGGCAATAGAGAACGGTCAGTCGATGCTTATCTGTGGCGGAACCGCCAGTGGGAAGACAACGACTCTTAACGCCATACTCCTCTTCATACCGCCGCAGATGAAAATCGTGAGCATCGAGGACACACGAGAACTCAACCTCCCTCATGAGAACTGGGTTCCCACGGTCACACGTGCGGGGTTTGGCACCAGAAGCGCCCACACGGGAAAGGCAATGGGCGAAATCGACATGTTCGACCTACTCACTTCGGCGCTCCGCCAGCGTCCCCAATACCTGATGGTCGGAGAGGTCCGAGGAACGGAAGCCTATGTCGTCTTCCAGGCCATGGCAACCGGGAAGAGCGCCTACACGACATTCCACGCGGAGGACGTTCAGGCGATGGTCCACAGGATGGAGAACGATCCCATAAACCTCCCACGCGCTCTTGTGGCGGCACTGGACATCGTCCTCATGCAGGCGCAGGTGAAGGTTGGAACGGACATGACAAGAAGGGTGAAGTCCCTCACGGAATTCATCGGCGTGGACCCAGAATCGGATGAGCTCATAACCAACACCGCCTATTCGTGGAATCCTGCAGACGACACCTTCAACTACAGTGGGCACAGCTACGTCTATGAGAAGATATCCATTGCCAGGAACTGGTCCCAGAAGAGGATGGAGCAGGAAGTCCGGAGGAGGATTCAGATCTTCAATTACATGAAGAAGATAGGCATCCAGAGGCATACTGAAGTGGCAAAGATAGTCTCAGCGTACTACAAGGATTCGGACGCCGTCTACAATAAGGCCAGAGAGGTTCTCTCAAGAAGCTAGCTTTCCTTGTCCTCTTCAACGGGTTTCTTTATGACCTTTTTCTGAACAACGGGCCTTTCAACGGGCTTCTTGACTACTTTCTTGGGAACCGGCTTCTCCAGCTTCTCCAGCATTTCCTCGGGAACTTCCTTCTTCTCAACCGGTGGCACGGCTGCTGGAGGCGCCTCGGCCCTAGGTATCACAGGTGGCTTCTCTTCCGGAGGCTTTTCTTCTGGCCGTACTTCCTCCACCTCCTCGAAAAGGGTCCCGCACTTGTGACAGACCTTTGCGGTGACGCTGTTCAGTGTTCCACAGGACGGGCATGGCCTGGAGCCCATCTTTCTCATTTCCTCTTCTTCCCTGAGCCATTCCTCGAAGGTCACGAAAGTGGGCTGTGTCTTCCACCATTCCTGGAACTCTTCCTCTGTAAGTGTTCTTCCAAGAGCCTTGTCGGCCTCGGCGCGGAACTTCGCAACGACCTCGTCATACTGCATCCTCATCTTCTCGCGGTACTCCTCCATCTCCAGCTCTCCGGTGGCGAACTCGACACCGCATTCTGGACAGACCTTCACACCGATCGGTATCCACGCACCGCAGCTACTACACTTGGCGAGGTCCTTCTCGAACTCGACACCGCACTTCGGACACTTCTCGCTGGCTTCGGGAATGAAGGCCCCACAGTTGCCGCACTCCACGAGCTTTCCAAGCCCGATGTACTTCAGATAGAGCGTCACAGCGAGAATGATCACTATCAGGACAATGATGATTACAAGCCAGAGCCACATTGGGAGGCCCAGGAACTGAATCTCCCACCAGGGAACCTCCTCCTTGACAGTTATTGTGATCTCATCTGGCGTTATGGAGGTGATGTTAGTCGAAACCCTAATCGTGTATGTGCCCTCGATGCCCTCTGGAATCCTGAAGTCCGTGAAGAAGAACTCGCCGCTCGAGCTCGTGTTGCCCCCACGGTCAGTTCCGGAAACTGGAACTCCATTCTCCAGGAGCTGAGCGTGCACTTCGATGTTTGGAATGGGATCCTGCTGGTTTGTCTGGACGAAACCGCGCAGCACAATCGTCTTTCCGGGCCTGAATTCTCTGCCCTCAGATGGTTCAGCTATTCTCACGAAGCCATTGGGTGGGACGACCATAAGAGAAATGCTGGCCTGATTGTTCGACTCGTTCCCCTCTGTAACCTCATCCTGTGAGTCGACCACAACAATCAGTTCGAATGTACCCGTATCAGGCAACCCATCAGAAACAGAGAGCTCGAAATCAGTGTACATATCGCCCCCGATCGTCTGATTGGGCAGACTCGCGATGCTCGCACTGCTTGTGCTTTCGATGTATGCGTCAATCGCGAATGAGGCAACAGAACTCTGACCCAGATTGAAGACCCTGACAGTGAATGTGAACTCCCTTGCCTGCGTCACATTGGGGGGTGTGCCGAGGCCCATTATGCTCGTTGAATCAACCATCAAATCAGGAACGGACAGAACGGATTTAGTAATCGATGCCTCGTTGTTGGCCCAGTTGTAGTCCGTATTCTCAATCGTGATGTTGTCGGTGTAGGCAATGACGGTTACCAGGTGAGCTCCTGACCAAGTAGCGGTCCAACTCGTCATGGCAAGGGCTGATCCGCTCGACTGGATGAAGGGAATCGTGTCGTTGCCTATGGGAGTTCCGTTGTCACGGAACTCGACCCTAATGTTCGTTGCCTCGGCCGATCCCTTGTTCGTGACCTTCACCTCAATCGTGACTGCGGAAAACACAGGAACCTGGGTCGGATAGGTGATGATGTCCTCTTCAAGAACCTCCAAATCGGGCCAGCGGAACATCGTCACCAAGTCATGCCCGATGTTGTTCAGTTCGTTGACTTCCTTGATCTTGTCGTACATGTCGATGAAAACGGAGATCTTGTTGCCCCCCAAGACCATTGTGGGCTCGCCTTTCTCCCAAGTAACAACGGCGTTTGCCGAATCGTTTGCGGGGACATCGATGATGGCCACGCCAATGAAGTATGGTGCAAACACCGATGGATCGTTCTCCATTATTCCGTTGCGGTCAGCATCGATATCAGTTGCATAGAAGTAGACCTCGATGTTTCTGGACGTGATCTTTCCATCATTGTGAATTGCGGCGGATACGTTCAGATCCCAATTGAACGGCTGGTCGTGGGAATCGCCATTCCCGCCAATGAACGAGATTGATTCGATCCAGAACTCTGGGGTTAGAGCTGAGAAGACGAGTCGCATAAGCGTATTGGCCTGAACGTCCTCAGCAACATCTCTGTCAGGATAGTAATCCCTGCCCTCCACCGGCAGATACTTCGAGCCATTCCCAATGTAAGTCCAGGGCTCGGAGTGATTCACCGTCTCCCTGATCTGCGAAAGAGCACGATAGACGTAGTACCCCTCGGCGAGATACAGGTCCTGAACAGGATTGCCGAGATCGTCCACGGCGACACTCATGTTGAGCGTGTCCGAATCCCAGTGGTAGAGAGTCAGATTAGACAATGGAAGCAAAGCTCCTGTGCCATCAACGAGTTCGACAGTGAGCCAATAGAACACAGAGACCTTCGCGCCTCCCAGGATCATGTTTGTCCACCAGTCCTCATCATCTGGGACGTAAGTCTCCACGTCTGTCAGCCATATCCATTGGTCGCCGCCAAAGACTAGTTGCTGGTCAAGCAGGGGATCTGCGAAGGATACGTTCCTTATGTCGAAGTCAACAGTGGCCACATCGCCGTCATCAGTGTACAGGGACAGCGTGATGACGGTAGAAAAGGTCGTGTCCCAGATATAGGATGTGTTCTGAGTGTAGATGAAGATTACCTCACCTGTCAGGTCCACGAACTTGAAGGAGACATCGAAACCAGCGGCCCTGAGATCGCCATCGAGGACGGTATCAGTCAGGTCCACCCTGCCGTTTCCTCGGGTGTAGAGTATTCCCCTTCCGTGAGTCGGCGAATCCAGCAGTATCTCTGAGTTCTGCTCGGCAATCAGCTGTCCATTGCCCAACACACAGACGCTCAGAGGCCAGTTGTTATCGAAGTTGCTCTTCAGTGTGCTGTTGACGAGCGTTAGCTTTCCTCCATCCTGAATCTTCACATAGTGCCTGCCTATCCCGGGTCCGGACTGCGTAACCGTCAGATCGCCATTCATGAAAACGATGTTCCCAGTTACCACGAGATTGTCAGTCGGCGAAGTATCAATGGAGTCTATTGTCTGGTTCTTATCCCAAATCGTCTGGCTCCCGGTGTAGACCATATATTGAGCGGTCACGGTGTTGTCATCGTTGTTGCTCTCCCTGATGGCATCCGTCGGGTCGACAATTACAGTTATCTCACCGAAACCCGGGGTGCCTGTGCTCTTGGTTATTGGACTCGTGGCAAGAATGGTTCCTCCCGGTGAAAGAGGACCTGGAGAGGTCCATGTTCCGACAGAAACGCCGTCAATCCAGAAGGAGACCTCGAATGTACCTGCATCGACCTGACCCTGATTGGATATCCATGCATTCGCTCTGATGTCCTGCGCTGATGATGGACATGGGTCATCCGGGGACACATGTTCTGCTAGGACAACGAGATTGGGGACTGGGACCACTTCGATGCCCCATGTTGCCTCATTGTTGCCTTCGCTGATCTCCTCCACGGTGTCCGTGGTATCGACAACGACCCGAATGGTATAGTTGCCCACCTGAGAGGGGGTCCACTCTGCATCCAAGAAGACTGTCGTTGTGTTGTCTATCGTGTCTGAGTGAGTGATGTTTTCAATGCTCTGTTCACCCACGAAAAACTCCACATAGAACTTCTCCGTGACAGGCGCGTTGCCCTGATTTTGGATTGTGGCCGTTATCGTCAGCGGATTGCCTGGATACCCTTGGCCAGGCGCAGAGATGAACACGATCAGATCGGGAAGAAGTGGCTCCACAGAAATCGGCAGCGTTAGCCTGTTGTTGCCTTCATTTGACTCTGCTATGCTACCGCCAGTCTCGATTGGAGGATCGACGTCGACGACGATTAGGTGCGTGCCAACGGTTGCATTAATCCACTCGGACGAGCAGTTGTATGACTCACCTGGACCTAGCAATAGAATAGTACATGGAGGCAGGATGTCTTGATCGACCTTGATGTCCACTGAGATGTCAATTGCGGGCCAGGAACCCATGTTCTCAATCAGTGCATAGATGGTGACGTTGTCTCCGCCGTGAATGATGGGAGGATCCGTGCCAATCCACGTGGGCGTGAGATCCGGCTTGGGCAGCACGAGGCCTGTAAGATATATGTTCAGGTAGTACGTGTTGTCATCTTCTGTCATTGCTGGGTAAGGATTGAAACTCATCGTGCCGAAGTTCGAGTACGTTGTGTATGTGGCGGTCGCGTTGTAGTTGCCGATGAACTCCGTGTTCGGGAATGTCGGCTGCTGCAGAGTGCTGTTCATCCACTCAGCGAGCAGAGGAATCCAGGCCTTGCCATCGGAACTCGTTGTACTGTAGTCGAGCGTCGTCTTTCCGAGGTAGTTGAGAATCTTTGCGCTTGGGTCAGCTGCAAAACCATTGTTTGGGTAGTAGGGATTTGAGCCGTTGGCCAGGAATGTGACGGTAACATCGGCATTCTCAACGGGCGCCCCGTTCTCGTCTCGGACAATGGGAACAAGCCACCGATGAATGTAGAAGACGGCCTGTGAATCGATGACATAGTACTCAACATCGATCCATACCCTTTCGAAGTAGACGTTTGCTGTGGATGCGTCGTTGTAGAATGCGACATCCAGGTAACGAAGCTCGTTGAATGTGTCCATGCCTGCACCGTAGATGTCGAAACTGTTTGTCACCTCGTTCACTATTCCAAATGTGTCCACAGGGACAATTGTGGTATCGGACAACCCAGGCAGACCTTCGAGTCCCCACCGAATTGGTCTAGCACCATCATAGCCAGCGTCAGTCGAGTACGTCACCCAGAGCATCGCGCTGGTCATTATGTAGGGCAGCTCGAGGTCAAACCCGTCTATGTACATCCTTTCGTTGGGCATGACAACATACCTTATGTTGTCGTCAGCATGCATGAATGTCTCATCCTGCCCAGGAGTCGTAGTGTTGTCCTTTGTCGGATGAATAGAATCTGGAAGGGCTGTATCGCTTCCGAGAATCACATTCCCGTAGGGCTGAAGACAGGGAGACCTTTGAGACTCAGAGCCCGGATTCTGACTCTCATCAATTGTCATGTTGTAGATGTAAACGGTGGATGTGTCATCTGCGAGAATGACATTGTGCTTGTAGTTATCACCGGAGAAGTCCACCCCGACATAGGAATTCACGATCGTCATCTCTGTACTACCTTCGAGTGTGATGTTATACCTGAAATCGGGGCCTGGAGATCCACCGTTTTCGTATATCTTTTCGATCCTGGAATCATATAGGTCGACCGTTGAACTCTGCAAGTTCATTATAGGAGCGTCATCGTACTCGTCCTCATCCCCACTCACGTAGGTACCCAGTTCCGCCCTGGAGAAGCCCGTAATCATTGAATCTCGCATCACAATTGAGGACCCTGGATAGGCATTCAGCGTCCCAGGAAACTTCAGCACCGAGTCCGTATCCATCTCCAGGTCTCCGTAGACATGCATATTGAGCTTGGGATAGGCGTTTATCTGGTCAAGCCACGTTGACACAGTACTGTTTGTGAGCCAGAGCCTCCCTCCTGGTTGCTGGATTGTGAGTTGGTGCACGTGCGTGATGTCCTGCAGGAAGACGATTCCGCCATCAATCACCCGCAGCGTTGCTCCAGCAGATATCGTGACATTGCCGTCAACGCGATAGACTGCGTTCTGCCAGGTCTCCCCTGGCGGGAGGATGACTACGTCTCCGTAGACATCGATTATGATACCAGCCTCGACATCCTCAGTATCAAGGATTCCCATCAAGCTGCCGAAAATCATTGTTCCTACGATAAGGAGGCTCACGAGCCTCACCGTGAGCTCCGAAAACTTCTTTCTCATGCTTCTTCCTCCATGAAACATTTATGCTGGACACCGATTAAACATCTTACAACCAGTAGGGTTACTGCCGCTCTTTCACAATAAGGTGCATGGCATATATATATGTTGTCCAACCAATTTCAGACGACGTAATCGCTTTCGAGAATCTGGGCTATTTCCTCTTAAGTATCTTTCTGACGGGCTTCTTCTTGGTGGACTCTTCTTCGAGCTTGTGACCGCAGGCGTAGCACATGACAGCATCTGCGCTGATTATCGTACCGCAGGCGGGACAGGGTATCTCTTCCTCGCTGGGAGCCTCTTCCTCAGCGACCTCTCCGGCGGAGGCCTCTTCGCCCTCCTCCTTCCCTATCTTGTGACCGCAGGCGTAGCACATGACAGCATCTGCGCTGATTATCGTACCGCAGGCGGGACAGGGTATCTCTTCCTCGCTGGGAGCCTCTTCAGTCGGAGCTTCCTCGGCTGGTGCTTCCTCGGCGACTTCCTCAGGGGCCTCTTCCACAGGGACTTTTTCCTCGGCTGGTGCTTCCTGGGCGACTTCCTCAGGGGCCTCTTCAGTCGGAGCTTCCTCGGCAACCTCGGCCTCC
>JBHIFJ010000040.1:0-13777 GCA_046761045.1 Thermoplasmata archaeon | reverse complement strand
GTCCTCAAGGGTCAGGAACTGTGTCCGGTCTCCTAATCCTTCCTCTCCAGCCGGACCACTCTCTGGGGGAACGGGATTTCGATGCCCTCTTTTTTGAACCTTCTCTCTATCTCCTTCTTGAGGTCGGCCTCTGTTTGCCACTTGTTCTCGAGTCTGTCTACCCAGCCCTTAGCCATGAATTTCAGACTGGACTCTTCGAATCCCAGGAATCTCGAGAAGGGCTTGGTCTCCTCGTCCTTCAGCACGTGGGGATGCGAGATTATGATGTCAAGCAGGATATCCTCAACCTTTTGGATGTCTGTTCCGTATGCCACGCCCAGCTCGACCGCTACACGGGCCCGCTCATCTGGCCGTGTTTGGTTCAGGATTTTCATTTTCGCAATCTTGTTGTTTGGAAGAATTATGACATTATGGTCGACGAGGTCGTACAGTCTTGTGCTTCTCAGTCCCACATCCATCACTGTGCAGGGCTCACCGGATTCGAGCGTCAGTCTATCGCCCACGGCGAAGGGTCTGTCCAACATAAGATGTATTCCGCTGAAGAAGTTGCTCAGAGTGTCCTGAGCAGCAAATGCGATGACTAGACCGAGCACACCGAGGCCCGCCAGAAACAGTGTTATGTCGTAGCCCAGATATTGCATAACGAAAACGGCACCGAATATCACGATGACTACCGCACCGATTTTGTCAACCACAGGAATCAATCTGTCATCCAATGTTGATTCGGTCTTCTTCGCCAACGTCTTGCCGTATCGAATGAGAACTCTTCGGAAGATTTGGTATCCGACCCATGTCAGCAGTAGTATCAATATAATCCCGTAGACCGTTCCCAGAATCGACATCATCCCTTCTTCGAGTCCGAGAATCGATAGCGAAGTGAAGGCGCCATGCAATATGATTATGGCGAGGACCGGGCCTCTTACGAGATCCACAATGGTATCGTCTATGAGGCTCTCGGTCCTCTTCGCTCTCCTTCGGCCTATCGGCACAATAATCCCGGTCAAAAGGAAGCCTATGGCAATCCACACCGACAGGCTGAACAGGAAGGCGCCCCATCGGTTATCCAGGGGCTCAGGAAGGAAGTTATCGTAGACACCGAAAACCTTCCCGATAGGGCTCGCTGTGGGCGTTCTTCCCGTTAGCTCGATCGATGTGTTGAACCTCTCCCGTTGAGTCTCTCCAGTCTCGATCTCTGTGACTTCGACAATCATTGTGAGCACGAGATCCTTCTCAT
This sequence comes from Thermoplasmata archaeon, assembly GCA_046761045.1. Lineage (GTDB taxonomy): Archaea > Thermoplasmatota > Thermoplasmata > RBG-16-68-12 > JAGMCJ01 > JAGMCJ01. The sequence continues at coordinate 12,543 of JBHIFJ010000040.1, read as the reverse complement.
CGGTCTCGGTAGGAGATTCGAATAACATCTCTGCGATGACATCGTCCCCTGGATTAAGCACGAGTTTCCCGGGTTCCAATGATGCCGAGAACCCTTTGGGCAAGGTCCCAACCGTTGCGTTGACATAGTATGGTGAACTGCCATTGTTGAAGAACGTCCATCGATAGGTGGCGCTATCGCCCAAATCCACGGTATCACTCGAGGGGCCGCCCCTGAAGACCAGGATTCCACTGGAACCGACTTCATCAGCCAGGATCTCGTTGCAGCTCAGAAGTAGCGCCATGAGAACAATCACTCCCAAGACTGCTAGAATTCCCCTTCGAACGGACTTCCCTGTCTTCACGATTTCATTGGTCCGTTGAGGGCGAACAACCTCCCCCCTTTGAGGCCATCTGCGGCTGTCGACAAGCAGATATGGAATACTCCAAGTGTTCTCTTCAAAGAGGATGCTTTGGATTGCGGGAGGTCCTCTGTCTCCGTTCTTTGAACTGACCGCGTGATTGTGAGTTGCACAGAAGCTTGTCAGCATCCCATTCACCTCGTTTGAGGATGCAGAATCGAGGCAGTATTTCACTGTTGTTTGAGGGATAAGAAATACGATGCCCTTCGTTCTGCACAATCCGAGAAAGACTAGTCTTGCGTTCTCTATATCATAGGACCAGAACCACAAACGGAGCGAATCTGGATTGGAAGGAATCGAAGCAAATGCTCGGCTTACTGGGAGATCCGGTGATAGTGATTCCAGTTGTGCCATTCGCGAGGCGCTGAGTCTGCAAGCTGCAAGCAGCCGTCCTTTCCTTTTGTGCGGCATAGGGACTCACTTAGCACTCGCGTCTAGCGTTCTGACTCTTCATCGTGGAGTAGGGGGCGAACATCGGTGTATTCCTCTGCTGTCGGGGGAATATTTCCAACAACCTAGGCACTGAGAAAGTGGCCAAGGCACCTCTCAGAAAGCAATCAAGAGCTGCTCCGCGATTATATCATGTAGATGCTGTCCTTGTACTGCTTCGTGACAACATCCACGGCGTACTTCTGCACGGAGAAGTCAACGAGCAGCTTGTGATTGATGAACTTCGTGAGCTCATCGTTCGAGTCGAAGAGACCGAGTGCCATGATGGAGTACTCCCCTGTCGTGTGATATATCTTGATGAGTTCCGGGACGCTGGTCAGAAGCCTGACGTTGTGCCTCATCTCCTCGGGCTTGAATTCGAGGCTGAACACAGCCATCACCTTCTTGCCCACCTTCTTCGGGTCGATGAGTATGGAGAACCTCCTGATGACTCCTTTCTGCTCCAGCTTGTCCAGCCTATACTTGACCCCGTTCTCGCTCATGTTCACTTCCTTCGCGATTTGAGTGATGGGCATCCTCGCATCCTGCTGGAGCAGCTCTATGATTCTCCTGTCAATCTTGTTAACCATCGCCCCCGTTCTACGTGCTGAGGCAACTTAAAGGTTCTGGTATTCGGAATCTGAGGAAGAGGGCGGGGAATTTCGCAGACTACAACAGGGACGGAACGAGAAATCTGTGTTTCGTCAGACAAGTGTTAAATGCCTATGCCCTTGTGAACACGCATGATAGAATTCAAGTGTCCAGAGTGTGGAACGGACTTGAACGCCCCCGATGAGGCGGGCGGTGTCAAGGCACCATGTCCTAGGTGCAGTAAACCGATTACTATTCCATCCCCGAAGAAGAAGTAGGATCGATACGATAGGCAGAAGGGACCGAGGCAGTCATTTCATGTGTGCACTCTGGCGCATCAAGGCGCATGAACCCTAATGCAATCGCGATTTCTGCTAACCGAGGATCCGCGGATTTGCTCATTGACTTGCGATGGTCTATTGCTGACTGGAATGGGAAGCGAGCGCGAACTGAACGGCTAGGTAATCACTCAAAACAACGTATCCCTGAGACGAAAGGGAGCAACGCATGATCGAGCAGAGTTGCTACGTAGTTGGGGGCTTGGGGTCGGGCGCCTGGCTGAATGAGCAGATATCGTCCTCCGCAGGCACCCCAGCATCCTCCTCAGAAAGCACAACGAGTCCTATATCGATCTTGTTTCCCATTCTGCTTCTACTTGCTGGGGCACCTCGAATGCCGTGGCGTTCGATTCTCGAGAAAGGAGAGGCTCGATTTCTCGGATTATGCAGGAATAGGCACTGGTGATGTGCTTTTCATCAGACAACCATTAAGTCATGCCCCGGTGGTCCGAATCTGAAAGGAATGAAAGGTATGACAGACGTAAGGAAAAGAGACGGAAGAGTGGAGACCTTCAACAAGGCGAAGATTCAGCAGTCCATCCTGCGAGCAGGAGGAGACGAGAAACTCGCCATCGAGGTCGCGAATACTGTACCAGATGAAGTGGCTCTGACAACAGCAGACATACGAGCAAGGGCGGTGGAAGAACTCACAAAGAGGAACCCAGAAGTCGCTGGTGCGTACGAGAACACGAGGCGTCTCACCGCGAGGAAAGCCACAGATGTGGCGCCAGGCGGGGCGAGGGTGACGGAACAGGCAATGAGCTACCTGAACCTAGAGCCGGGCGATCCCGTGCAGCTGGGCTTTGCAGAGAAGACACACGATGTCAGGGCCAAGAAGGGTGCCCAGGACCCTCAAAGCATCCATCTGAATGAAGAAGACCTGAGAAAGATCGGAGCAACGGAAGGAACGCGCATAGCAGTGAGGAAACTGAGCTGAGTGGTCATCACCTCTATGAGTCGTATCCCCCACCTGCGTGGGGAAACATTGCATAGATGACCCGGTAGGGATGGATTCTCGTTGTTGCCAGGAACAGTTGCCAGAAGGACACTGGGCTTGACTCGGTGTCATTGGCCTGCGGGAGAGAAGCTGAAGAACAACATCGCTGAGCTGATTGGGAACGTCTCATGGGACAGCCCTCAAACCTGCTCCGATTCATTGGTGGTGCAGGACCTCAACCAGTTCCAGGAGCCCTGTTGCAGTCAAACCTCGAGAAAAGGCCCCGAAAGTGAGCCGAACGTGTCCATGGGCGCTACGCCAGGCCTGAGTGGACATCGGGGACATCAGTCCAAGGACGTGAGATAGTGTCCAACTTGCTGATCGTGTCAAACAGATTGCCATTGAGAGTGGAAATCAGAGACGGCAAGCTACGATTCAGGGATAGCGTAGGCGGTCTGGCAACTGGTTTGAACTCGTATCATAAATCGAACAAGAGCCTTTGGGTGGGGTGGCCAGGCAGTTCTCTCGAAAGAATCCAGGAAAAGGAACACGAAATCGAAGACAAGTTGGTCTCCCAGAACTGCCATCCCGTGTTCCTTTCTCAGAAGCACATTCAGAGATACTATCATGGGTTCTGCAACAGGACCATTTGGCCTCTCTTCCACTACTTCACTGAATATGCCGCATTCGACAGCAGCCTGTGGAGCAAGTACAGAGAGGTGAACGAGAAGTTCTGCGACGTCTTGGCAGAAATCGCAAGACCAGGAGATTCGATTTGGATTCATGATTATCATCTGTTGCTCCTCCCAAGACTCGTGAGGGAAAGAATTCCTGATGTGAGGATAGGGTTCTTCCTCCATATCCCCTTTCCATCCTTTGAGGTCTTCCGTCAGCTCCCCTGGCGCGGACAGATTCTCGAAGGTCTTCTGGGAGCGGACCTTGTAGGTTTCCACACATACGACTACGTGAAGCATTTCCTCCAAAGTGCTCACCGCTTCCTGGGCTATGATCACAATCTGGGCAGAATCACAACGGAGAACCGCACAGTGGTGGTGGACGCTTTCCCTATGGGCATAGACTACGAACGTTTCTCGGAATCGACACAGAACCCGGATGTCGAGAAGGAAATCAAGAAGATTCGCAGAAAGGTAGCAGACCGGAGGATACTCCTGTCAATCGATCGCCTGGATTACTCAAAGGGGATATCCAACCGGCTGGAGGCGTTCGATCTGTTCCTCAGAAGGAACCCAAGATACAAGGAAAAGGTGACGCTAATCCTCGTAGCCGTACCCTCGAGGACAAGGGTGGAGCGTTACAGGTTGCTGAAGAAGCGCATAGATGAGCTCGTCGGGAGCGTGAACGGCAAGTATGGGACAGTTGGCTGGACCCCTGTGTGGTACCTATATCGCTTTCTGCCGTTCCATACCCTCGCTGCCCTCTATGCCGCGGCCGACGTTGCGCTCATAACACCAATTAGGGACGGAATGAATCTCATGGCAAAGGAGTACGTCGCAAGCAAGAGAGACTGCAGCGGGGTTTTGATCCTGAGCGAGATGGCGGGAGCTTCCAGCGAGCTCGGAGAGGCAATTGCAGTGAATCCCAACAGCATCGAGGAGATTGCAGCTGCCATGGAAGAGGCTCTAATAATGGCAGACGAGGAGCGTACGTCACGAATGAAGGCCATGCAGAAGAGACTCCAGCGGTATGACGTAAGTCGATGGGCAAACGATTTTGTCAAAACCCTTCGAGATACTAGGAGAACTCAGAGGAAGTCCTCTCTGAGAGAAATCACAAATGATGTGAAGCGTGACCTCCTTGCAGATTATCGGAAGAGCGATAGACGACTGATACTCCTGGACTATGACGGAACCCTCGTGCCCTTCAGAATTGAACCGAAAGAGGCTGTACCCGATGATGATCTCTTGAGAACTCTCGAAGCTCTATCTCGCGATCCAAGAAACGAGGTCGTTATTGTGAGTGGAAGGGAAAGGGAAGTCCTGGAGAGGTGGCTTGGCGGTCTGGATGCGGGGCTGGTCGCGGAGCACGGTGCCTGGATGAGGGAGGAGGGAAAGGATTGGAAGGTGACCGAACCCGTCAGGCCTGATTGGAAGGAAGCAATCAAACCGGTGCTGGAGCTTTACACGGACAGGACCCCTGGTTCCTTTGTTGAAGAGAAGGATTTCTCCCTGGCATGGCACTACAGAAAGGCCGACCCTCAGCTGGGTTTCCTCAGGGCGAGGGAACTTGCCGATGCATTGTTGAACCTCACCAGCCACCTGGAACTTGATGTTCTGGAAGGCAACAAGGTAGTGGAGGTCAAGAACTCCAGCATAAACAAGGGTCGCGCCGCCTTGTCCTGGATGTCAAGGGAGGAATGGGATTTCGTGTTTGCTACGGGGGACGACGAAACCGATGAGGATGTTTTCGCTCTCCTTCCTGAGTCGGCATACTCTGTCAAAATCGGATCGGGTGCCTCTCGGGCAAACTTCAGCGCACGTTCTCCGAATGAAGTGAGGTCGCTGCTTCTGAAGCTGAGCGAGCTTGACGTCGCGGATCCTAGGAGGCTCCCATCGAACAAATCCGGCCAGCGGAATCCTTCTGAAGGCCGCAAGCAATCGGAGAGGAGCATAGCAAGGATGACGGGTGATAGCATTTAGGATTGGTGGTGAGGAGGGAAAGGGCGAAGTATACGATGAGAATGGAAGCCTGATAACAGCCCCCGATGAAAAGATTGTTTACAGGAAAGACCGTGTGTTCTGTGAGATTCGAAAGCGGGGATGGATCGGCTTTCTGGGCGGCAAGATCGATTTCTTGGGAGGTAAGGGGAAGCTCTACGTAACCAACAAGAGGCTCGTCTTCATCAGAGAACCGCTGCGCAGAATAATCGTCGCTCCTCTCACGGGCGGCTTTCCTCCGGCCGGCGCTGTTCCAGTGCCTCTGACAGTCAAGAGAAAAAGCAAGAGAATTCGGAGGAAGAAAATCAAGGAGTTCTTCCAGATTGAATTGGGTGAGGTGTGTCGCGTCCAGAAGGGGCTCTTGGGCGGGTATAGGCTATCGATTGAAGATGATGAGCAGAACGAATATAGATTGTATGTGAGGATGAGAAATGGACTGGACCGAATTCAGTTACGTTGCTGATACATGTGCCCCGACGACACGACCGCTCAGATGCAAGCAGACAGATTTGGTGAGAGTTTGCTTTGTGGAGGGACCCTATCCGACGGTGGTCAGATTCTCGATGCCCCTTCGTGGGCCGACTCGTCTTGCGACTTTGCAGAGAATCGACTCGGGACTTCGAATATATGAATTCAAAGAGTGATGAGGAGTATGTTGCTCAAGAAGCGAACCGGTCATGAAGAAGAGTTCAACAAAAGAAAGCTCGTGAGGTCGTTGAGGAGAGCCGGAGCCAGTCGGAGGATGGCAAGGCAGATTGTAGCTGAAATCAAACGCTCAATGGTAAGAACCACAGCTGAGGTGAGAGCGCGCGTGATTCTGGAACTCAGGAAGATAGATTCTTCCCTAGCTCGAAGATATGAATCGACGAGGAGCCTCGCGGTGAGGGAATCCATGGAGACCGCAAAAGGCACGCTTGGATTGCATATCGAAACCTTGAATGAGATGGGCGCGAAGCGAGGAGGGACCGTGACGGTGGAGCACAAGAGAAGGAAGAAATCGCTTGTCACTGAGGCTGGATCTGTCCAAATGAGGTGGATGCAGATGAACGTCAGTGATATCAGAGATATGAGAGTAAGGGAGGGAATGAGGTTAGCTGTGAGGCCTCGTGGGTGGCGGAGAGCCCTCCAAGGCACTCTCTATGCCGCCCCGTTGGGTGAGTGAAGATTGCCTTGGCAGGCATGAACCGTCGTTTTGGACGTTGACAGCTGTGCCGAGCCCCAAGCCGATGACAGAGGGTCCCGATGAGGTTGCCTGCTTGAACGCATTGAGTACAACTCCGAAAGGATTCTCGGTCTCTGTGAAGGAAATCATGACACTGGAAACCCCCGCGACAGGTCTCCCGCAAGCCTAGGCGACAATCTCTGGCCTCTCGAAGGATCAGGAATCTCTGGCGTTCGATTCCTGAGAAGATGAGGACGCAACTTCGCAAATTCCGAGGAAATGAGCGCCTTATGGCCGTAACCTATCAGATAACCGTTAAATCCCATCACAATACTCCGAATCCAGCTAGGTGAAACGAATGAAAAACGTAAGGAAGATGGACGGAAGAGTGGAGAGCTTCAATAGAGCCAAAATCAAGCAGTCCGTCCTCAGAGCGGGCGGAGACGAGAAGCTGGCGACAAGCACCGCCGAAGCCGTGCCTGAGGAGGTCGCGCTGACGACAGCTAACATCCGCCAGAGGGTGGCAAACGAACTCGCGAAGAAAGACAAAGAGGTCGCAAGGCGATACTGGGAAACCAGACGCTTGATTGCTAGGAAAGCTGTCGATGCTGCAGAGGGATCTGCGAAGCTCGCGGAGCAGACCATGGGCAGGTTGAGCCTAAGACCTGGTGAACCGCTAGAGATTTGCTATACGAATAACAAGCATAAGGTCATGGCGGACGAGGGTGCAACAGACCCGCGCAATATCGGTCTGCACGAGAACGATTTGACAAGAATCGGAGCGACCGAGGGAAACCGAATAGCTGTGCGCAGGGTCGGTTAGACGAGCGGTATTCGCACGAAGGGAAGGCGACTGGCATGAGGAAATCGAGTGAATGGGGTATGACGCCTTGGGAGCGCTCAAGCCCTTCCAGCTTGATGGGTGAATTCGACAAGATGCTAGAGGATTTCAGGACGGAATTCGAGAACATGTTCTGGAGGTCCCCTGCAGAAACAACGACAATGAAGAGATCACCACTGACGGACCTGGCGGATCGTGGGGACCACTACGAAGTTGTCGCCGAGATACCCGGCATTCCGAAGGACAGGATAGACATTCAGGTCTCTGAAAACAATCTGGAGATAACGGCGGAGGCCGAGGAGAGAAAGGGGGAGGAAGGAAAGGAGTACCTCTCCAGGGAGATCTCCTACAGAGGCTACCGCAGGAAGATTGCGCTACCTGAGGAAGTCATTCCAGACAAAGCGAAAGCCACGAATGTCGATGGAATCCTGAAGATAGAACTGCCGAAGAGGACGCCAAAGAGATCAACCAAGCCACGCAAGTTGGAGATAAAGTGAGCGCACTGCAACTTGTGCCCCCCAAAACTCTCCATCAGAGGTGATAAATGTGTTGCGTACTCTCGAGAACCTGCAAGGATACGAGGTGCATGGAGAGGACGGAGAAGTCGGCTCGATTCACGGCTTCCTCTTCAAGGACGATAGTTGGGTTATCACCTACATCGTCGTAGACACGGGCAAATGGCTCCCTGGCCGCAAGGCAATCATATCTCCAAAGGCTATAGACAGGTGCGACTAGATCAGGAAGAGCTTTTTTGTATCGCTCTCGAAGGAACAGGTCAAGAAAGGTCCCGACATAGACTCTGAGAAGCCTGTCTCTCGGCAAAAGGAGATCGAGCTTAACCGATACTACGGATGGCCTATGCCGGGTGCGGGTGTACCTGGAGTTACCCTGCCGAATATCTACGGGCCCGTTCCACCCCCCGAATCTGGGAAGGAATCCTCGGGTGGCGAGGATAACGATTCCCATCTGAGGAGCACCCGCGAGGTCATAGGCTACCGAATCGAAGCCAGGAATGGCGAGCTTGGTCATCTGAAAGGCTTCGTTGCTGACGACGAAACCTGGGTCATCCGGTATGTCATCGTCAGCCTGGGGAAATGGTTGCCCGGCAAGCAGGTGCTGGTTGCCCCCGAGTGGATCGAGCGTGTCAGTTGGCAGAAGAGGAAGGTCTATGTCGACCTCCTCAAGGATACCGTGAGGAACTGCCCTGAGTACGATCCCTATGCACAAGTCGGCAGGGAGTTTGAGACTGCTCTCTACGACCACTATGGTCGACCCAAATACTGGGAGGGCTCCAAGGAGGGAGGTGATTGAGTGCTAGATGACAACGTGTACAACCTGATGGAGCAGGCGACCACAGAGAGCAAGAGCCTGTGGCGCATCAGGAATCACTACAAAAAGGACGCGGAGGCGAATCCGGTTCTGCTGGCCTTCTGGAAGGAAATGGAGGGCCAGAAAGAGCAGAACGTCATGACACTCACAGAGTTAGTCAGAGCGGCTCTTGGTGAGAAGTAACGATAGGAAAGCGTTATCAGAAAGCCAGTCTATTCGTGAGCATGACCGGTGAGGATGAATCTGATCAGTCCGAGTCGTCGGGGAAGCCCATTTTCGTGATTCAAAAGCATGATGCTACTACGCTCCACTACGACCTACGACTCGAGGTCAGTGGCGTCCTGAAGTCCTGGGCGGTTCCAAAGGGACCCTCGACAAATCCACGAGTCAAGCGACTGGCGATTCCAACGGGAGAGCATTCACTGGAGCACGCGGACTTCGAAGGCGTGATACCAGAAGGCGAGTACGGAGCGGGAGCCGTAATCGTATGGGACAGAGGAACCTACCGCAACATACGTAGGGCGGAAGGAAAAGAAGTCCCAATGGAAGAGGCGATCAGGCAGGGTCACGTCAGCGTCTGGCTGAAAGGAGAGAAGCTGAAGGGCGGATACGCCCTGGTGCGCACACGAAGAAAGGACGAGCAATGGCTTCTGGTGAAGATGGACGATGGACTGGCGGACCCTGAGCACGAGCCGACAGTAGAAGAACCTAGATCAGTAATCAGCGGCCGAACGATAGAGGAGATTGCACAGAATGCAGAAGGAAGCAAGAAGCTGGAAGAGCTCTCATCGGAATGACTCCTTGTGCCGAAATCAGATGACATCCCTCTGCTTGTCAGGACGCAGCTCGCCCCGCTTCAAGCCACATAACTCGCATTGGAGAGTATATCTGCCTTCCGCTGCAGGAATCTTGACCATGGTTTTCTTGCCGCACTTCGGGCAAAGGAATCTCTCAGCCATCTACTCGGCTACGAACTAGAATCACCCTATAAAAGCTTGGCGCTACAGCTTTAGCAGTGAAATGTGTTATCGAATGAGCCAATCATCAACAACGGTATAGTTTATGATGCGATCGGTGACAGCTGAATCTTGATTGCGAAACATAGGGTTTTTAGGTGGCGAACCCTTCCCCCTGCCACAGAAGGAGTGGGCGCGCTCGCAGGCAACGTTGTCTCCGCCTGGTGAAGGGCGAGCATCCTTGATGGGAGAAGCATGCGATGGACATCAACAAGCGTGTGAGTCTGAACATAAACATACGCGGACTAGAGGAGTCCGCGACCCTGGCCTTCAACGAGAAGTCGAAGGAGCTCTCGCGTAAGGGTGTCAAGGTCTACAATCTCTCACTTGGGCAGTCGCCCTTTCCGGTGCCCGACCTCGTCGTCGAGGCCCTCCGAGTGCACGCTCATGAGAAGAACTACCTTCCGGTCAGGGGTCTGCCTGCATTGCGGACTGAAGTGGCGAGGTTCCACAGACGGAAGGACAATGTCGAGGTTCGCTCGACAAGCGTCCTGATAGGCCCGGGCTCGAAGGAACTCATGTTCCTCCTTCAGCTCGTCTTCTACGGAGAGCTCGTCGTTCCGACCCCCTGCTGGGTATCGTATGTTCCTCAGGCTCAGATTCTCGGCAAGAAGATACGCCTCATCTCCACTTCCTATGAGGACAGGTGGCATATGACACCCGAACGCCTCGCAGAGCTGTGTGAGAGCGAGCACGATGTCCACAGGCCCCGCATCCTTGTTCTAAACTATCCCGGTAATCCTGACGGTCTCAGCTACACAGCGGACGAGCTCAAGAGAATCGCAAAGATTGCAAGGAAATACGAGGTCATCCTCCTGTCGGACGAGATCTACGGTGAGCTGGACCACAAGGGGCAGCACGTATCCGCTGCCCGCTTCTATCCCGAGGGAACGATCATAAGCTCTGGTCTTTCGAAATGGTGTGGCGCCGGTGGCTGGCGGCTGGGCACATTCACCTTCCCGCGAGACTTGAGCTGGTTGCTGGAGGCGATGGCTGTCGCGGCGAGCCAGACATATACGTCTGTGAGCGCGCCAATTCAGCACGCTACCGTGCGCGCGTTCCGCGGCGGGATGAGAATCGAGAGGTATTTATGGCACGTGAGAAGGATATTGTCCGCTCTCGGAACACAATGCGCAGAGATGCTGTCTGAGGCGGGAATACATGTGCACAATCCCACCGGCGCCTTCTACCTCTTCGTGGACTTCTCGCCACTTGCCGAGAAGCTCGCCAAAAGAGGGATAGGGGACAGCCCCACACTCTGCGAAAAGCTCCTCAAGGATACAGGTGTCGTCATACTGCCTGGCGCCTCATTCGAGAGGCCAAGGAAGGAACTCACCGCCAGGCTTGCGTACGTGAACTTCCATGGGGCGAAAGCACTCGCAGCGAGCGAGACCGTTCCACTGGACAGAGAACTCCCGCCAGACTTCCTCGAGACATGGTGCTCTGACACGCTTGAAGGAGTGAAAAGGATCGCGCAATGGGCATCGCGCGGGGAGTGATGAGGAATCAGCTTTCTATCTCTGCGAAGTCGTGCATCTCATCAGAGGTATCGACGTCCTCCAGCTCAAGGTCGTCCAACCACAGGGTGTCCTCCGCTCTCGGCGCGGAGAAGAACCTGCCTATGTCCTCCGGGTCCCTCGCCTGGTGGTATTTGAGGTAGATGGAATCCTCATCCAATCCCAGGATCTCTACCTTGCCCGATGTGTGAGACATCACATATCTGGCCCGTTTGGCCAGACCGCTCATGGTCTTCTTGGCCTCCTCGAAAATGCCATAGCCCTTTGTGATCGGGACCGAGAAGCATCTGTTACCCCTAGTCGGTCTGCACTGGAAGAGGTAGTAGGGCGTGACCCCATGATAGCTGAGGCGATTAAAGAGCTCAGATATAGTGTCTGGGTCGTCATTGACGCCTTGTATTAGTGGCGTCTGGTTAGCCAGAAGGACGCCAGAGCCCTGAAGCAGGGCAATCGCTCTCACCGCCTGATGTGTCAGCTCCCTCGGATGGTTGAAATGGGTTATGATGTATATCCTTTTCCGGGGATTGCTGTGCTCGCTGAGAACCCTCAGCAACCTCGGGTCCTCGGTTATCCTGTACGGGTTGTAGGCGGGCATCTTTGTTCCAATCCGAATTGTCTTCACGTGGGGTATGCGGCGGAAACTCGTGAGTATGCGCTCCAATCGCTTCGTGCTCAGGATCAGCGGATCGCCACCAGAGAGCAGTACATTATCGATTTCGTCCTGTTGACTGACATACTCGAGACCTTCGGAAATATCCAGACTCGCTTCCTTCCTTGAGGCCTTGAAGAGCCTCTTCCTGAAGCAGAAGCGGCAGATGCCACTGCACACTCTGCTGACGAGGAACAACGCCGTTGGTGAGTACTTGTGCTGTACACCTTTAGCAACGTAGTTGCTCTTCTCCTCGCTCGGGTCAAGAGGTCCCCCGTCATCGAGTTCATCAATGCAAGGAATCACGATTCTCTTGATGGGATCATTCGGATCATCCCAGTCTATCAGACCGAGGTAGTAGTCGTTGGACCGGAAGGGATAGGTTCTTGACACTGGCTCGAGCTCGTCCCTCTCGTCCTCTGAGAGGCCAGGGACGTCCTCCAGCGACTTGAAGTATCGAACTCTGCCTCTATCTGGTCCAAGCATTTCATACCTCCGCTCTGTTGTTTTCGAGCTTCTTGGGCGGGCTTTTCGAGCTGTTGTTGCGGAGTCACACTCTCCCAACGTCAATCACAAGTTTCCTCGTGCTGCGAGATCCTCGCGCGCTCGAGACGCACAATAATAGGGATTAGGTATATTAATGTCTTTCCTGACAAATG
>JBHIFJ010000039.1:0-14726 GCA_046761045.1 Thermoplasmata archaeon | reverse complement strand
ACTCGATGGCTCATAATTGATGCTGAAATTTCAATGTTTCTCTTTAGGAGCATTCATTTGGAATCTCTCCAATCGTAGCAGAAAGGACGGTGAAAGAGATGAGTATGGCTTCGATGTCCTCCGTCGCGGTCGTAGGAGCGGGCTTGAGCGGGATTGCTGCGGCTGCGCGATTGGCCCGCGAAGGCTACGACGTCACCGTCGTTGAAAAGAACGGAGGCCCTGGCGGACGATGCGGTCGCTTGGAGGCGGACGGACACCGCTTCGACACGGGTGCCACCCTCTTCCTGATGCCGGAGCTTTACGCCAAGGCATTCCGCGATCTGGGAGAGCGGATGGAGGACCACATCGAACTGCTGCGCGTGGACCCCACCTACCACATACACTTCGGCGACGGAACAGACCTGGATCTGACATCGGACTTCGATGCAGTTCGCAGTCAACTGGAGGCCATAGAGCCCGGGAGCTTTGCCGGCCTCTTGCGCTATCTCGACGAGGGACGTCGCCACTACGAACTCACTCTGCCGAACCTCGTGAACAGGGACTTCCGCAGCATGAGAGAATTCCTTAGGCCATCGAACCTGCTGCTTTTCCTGCGACTCAACGTGCTGACGAGGCATTACGAGAACGTGGGGAATTACTTCTCCGACTCGCGGCTGAAGATCGCCTTCACATTCCAGAACCTGTACGTTGGGTTGAGCCCCTACGAGGCTCCGGCTGTCTTTTCGCTCATTCAATACAGCGAATTCGCCGATGGCGTGTGGTTTCCAAAAGGGGGGCATGTACAGCGTGGTCGAGGCACTCGTTTCTATCGCCAAGAAGCTGGGCGTGCGATTCATGTACAACGCTCCCGTGGCGCGGATCGATGTGAGTGGCGACAGGGCCACGGGCGTCACATTGGCCGATGGCGGGAAACTATCAGCTGACATCGTGGTGGCAAACGCAGACCTGCCCTACGTGTACAGCGCTCTGCTGCCCGACGATGGCGCGGCCCGACGACTCGAGCGCAAGAAGTACAGCTGCTCGGCGTTGGTATTCCTGTGGGCGTTGGACAAGACGTACCCACAACTGGGCGCACACAACCTCTTCTTCGCCCAGGACATCCGGCAGAGTTTTGGGCCCCTCTTCGACGAACGTGGCCTGCCTGATAACCCGCACTTCTATGTGCACGCACCCGCGCGCATCGATCCATCCATGGCTCCGGAAGGTCAGGACACATTGTACGTCGGGATTCCATCGGGCAACATTCATGAAGAATCACCGCTGGACTGGAGTGACTTCCAGCAGCGGGCCCATCAAGCTGTCCTTCACCGTTTGAAGGAGTTCGGTCTCGACGACCTGGAGGAACACATCAAATTCGAGGTCAGCTTCACCCCTCCAGACTGGCGGGAGCGCTACAACCTCGTCAGGGGCTCGACGCACGGCTTGAGCCACGACATCACCCAGATGGCCTACCTACGCCCGCACAATCGGCACTCGCGCTATCGGAACCTATATTTCGTTGGAGCGAGTACCCACCCCGGGACGGGCGTTCCCTGTGTGCTGGTCTCCGCCCGCCTGGCGACGGAACGCATTCTGGAAGAAGTCGGCGTATCGTCGAGAGCCGTTCATGAGCACACCGATGTTCGCTCGAAGGAGGACTCGAGGGCTCTCAGGAACATTTCCGGACTGAGATTGATCGCCAAGAAGAGACTGGAGAGTGTGAACCGATGACTAGCACAACGGCAGCCCTGGCCCGAACCATTACTTGGAAAGGCAGCAAGCAATCCTATTTCATAGCCCGATTGCTGGTGGACAAAGACCTCGAGGATGACTGCTATCGGGCGTACGCGTATTTCCGGTGGGCGGACGATTTGGCGGACGATACATCGAGTCCGAGAGCCGGGCGCATCGCATTCGTCCAGCGGCAGAGGGCGTTGATCGAAGGGCTATACAGCGGTAAAAGGCCAGGTCGCCTTTCGCCCGAGGAGGCGATCATTGCCGGCCTGATCTGCAACGACCGAGGAGAGAACAGCGGGCTGCGTTCCTTCATCGAGAACTTCCTTGCGGCGATTGAATTCGACGTGTGGCGCGAGGGACGACTCATCAGCCAGGACGAGCTGCGCTACTATACAAACCGCCTGGGGGTGGCTGTCACGAACGCCATCCAGTATTTCATCGGGAACGGTCACGCCCATCCGCAGGACGAGCACAGATATGCGGCCGCTAAAGGTGCTCACATCACGCATATGCTGCGCGATATGCGCGAGGACCTCCGGGCTGGGTTCATCAACATCCCTCGTGAATACGTGGAAGAGCGCGGCCTCGACCCGGAGGACGTGGATAACCCCATTGTTCGAGACTGGGTGCGGGGCCAGGTGGAGGCAGCCAGGGAACAATTCCGTCTGGGAAAGTGCTATATCGACAAGTTGGAGGTCCTGCGGTGCAAGATCGCCGCACACCTCTACATCAGTCGCTTCGAAGTCGTCCTGGATACGATAGAGCACGATGGCTACTTCCTGCGCTCCAGCTACAGGGAGCGGCACAGGCTCTCCGCCTGGCTGAGAATGACCTGGGTCGGCATCCGGGTGGCTGTCGGGCATCTTGCCAAGAGGATTCCTGGAAGCAACTACAGGCGAAGCATTCGGTTGGAGAAGACCAGGCGGCCCGAAATAGGTCTTCCGGGTAGCTAGAGCCAGACCTTAGGGCTCTGTTTCCATCCGTTAGCGAATCCCTGCAACCCTGCGCCCCTGCGAGGCCGAATGCGCACGGACCGCCGAAGACCACATCGGACAGGGCAAAGGCAAACATCCCCTCAGGAAGCAGGCAAGCATTTCTGCTAGAGATATGAATCATCTCTAGAGGAATCCGTTATCGCCGCTGATACCATGCTCAAAGCAGTCATATGAAGTATGCAAAGTGCTTGGTCCCGGGCATCGACTTTCTAGGCATGGGATCGTTTCGGGTGGTGACCTAGGTGTTTGAGACAACCCAGATCGTATCCTCGCTGGCCTTCATCCAATACGCCTCTCCCGCCAGAAGCAACTCTGTCTCCAGAGGAACCCTCAAGAAATGCGGTGGGCTCGATGGCTCAAAGGCCTCCACCCTTTCGATTGGTGCAACCGCCCTGAGGTCCGCCACCGTGAGCGACGCGTTGAACGAGGGAACTCCCACAAGATTCCATCCTTTGTGAAGATGGATCGTCGTCTGAGCGGGGACGATCCCCGCCACGGTGAGATTAGAGTCCTGAGTGACGTTCACCCATACTCCCATGGTATGATTCACGTTCCACAGACCTCGCTCATAGCTCTTGAATGTCATGTGCCATTTCCATTCCAGAGAGGAGGAATCGTGGTGCCATGCTTTGTCGTGTTCTACCGTCTGCAGAACAATTCCGGTGGACTCGTCCGATTGGATGAGCGGGATGGACACGAGGTTCAGCCCCTTTGTGAGCTGGCGGGTGAACTTGCCCGCCTGAGTGTCAGCGCACGAGGTGTTGACAATATCTATTGCGCATATTCGATAGAAGTAAGTGTTTGGATTCCCTTCACCCGCTAGATAATCGACATAGCTGGACGTTCCATTGGGAAGGGAGGCGATCTGTCCGTATCCAAGTCCCTTTGGATTGTATGTCGTGCCTCTGTAGATTTCGTAGCCGACAACCGATTGAAGACCGCTTCCATCGTCCGGGGAAAGGGCCCAAATGATGGTCAAATCCTCGAGATTCTGACCGCTTAGAGTGGCTCTGGACGTCGTCGGCGGCCGAGGATAGACTGTCCCGACAGGGAACATTAGCGGATATCTGTCTTGGCTGTCAGCATCAATGACATAGGGAGTGTCCCCTATCACATCCGGGTCAGGGCAGTTGTCCTGGTTCGGACCGCTGCAATTGTCGACGCCTGTGTAGTTGCTCCAATAGTTGCCGCCCGAGGGATAGCCGTCATCCCACTGATTGGCGTCAGTGTTGTCTCGTGCCTGTTCCGCGTTGCCCACGAAGTTGTTGTGATATATCTTGTTGCTGCCAGAGATGTCAAGATCGATACCCACACCGTTTCCTGACACCCTATTGTTGGCAATGATGCTGTTGTTGGAGTGCGAAAGAGAGATGCCCTCCTCGTTGTTCGAAGAAGCGGTGCTGTCAGCGATAGTGATGTTGGTGCAGTAGTTGAGGCGGATGCCATCTCGGTTGTTCGAGACGTTGTTTCCCGAGATGGTGACGTTGTGGGAGGACAAGAGATAGAGGCCGTAGTTGTTGCCCGAGAGAATGCTGTTGTTCGTGACAATGGCGTCACGGCTGATATGATAGAAGTAGATGCCCCAGTCGTTGTTCGAGAGACTGTTGCCGACTATGGTGGCACCTGAGGAGTTCTCAAGCCAGATGCCGAACTCGTTGTTCGAGAGACTGTTGCCGACTATGGTGATATTTGCGGCAGAGTAGAGGTCGATGCCCTCCATGCCATTGTTCCGGATGTCGTTGCCTGAAATGGTGACGTTCGTGGAGAAGCGGAGATACATCCCGTACCTGTTGCTCGAGGCGTTGCTGTTTTCTATAGTGATATTGTCGGAGTAGTCGAGATAAATGCCCCACCAGGTGTTCGAGATGGCCTTGTTGCCATCTATGGCGATGTTGCTCGAGGAGTGGACGCGGATGCCATCGTAGTTGTTCCAAGAGGCATCGTTGTCCTCGATCGTGATGTTCGTGCAAGTGTAGATGTAGACCCCATGGTCCTCGATGTTCGAGAGATTGTTGCTCCTGATGAGGGCACCATCCACGAAGGCCATTTCGATACCCACGTTAGTGTCAGTTATCGTTAGATTCGCTGCATACACATTAGTGCAGTTGGCGACCAAGAGTTGTCCCAGCGAGACATTGCTCACCACGAGGTCGCTGCAATTCTTGTAGTAGTACACCGGGAGGTTGTTCACAAGATTGTCCGTGGCGATTGTGTGGGAATTGAAGTGGGATAGGGTAACGCCCGACAGGAAGATGCCTTCGCTGACGAAGATGTTGCCCATGATGGTGACGTCATTGGAGTCGTCGAGCCAGATTCCAACACCGGAGTTGTACGTAAGATTGTTGCCCATGATGGTAACGTTGACGGAGGATTGTAGGTGAATACCGTCTTCCCAATTGTCCGTGAGATTGTTGCTCATAATGACGATGTCGGTGGAGTGGTCGAGCCAGATGCCGTGGCCGTTGTTTGAAGAGACCTCGTTGCCCATGACAGTGACATTGGCTGAGAAGTTGAGGTGGATGCCATCGTTATACGTGTTCGAGTAGATGTCGTTGACTCTGATTGTAGCATTGGTTGAGGATTCGAGATATATGCCGTAGTGACTGCCCGTAATCGTGGTAATCTCCACGCGGCCGTTGTCAACGTTGCGGAAATAGATGCCGTTCCAGGACCAACCGCCGGAGTGCACGTATACGTTGCGGATGGTGAAGTGGGCATCTGTGTTGCGTATCTCTATGCCGTGAGCGAACGAGGCATCAATCTCCCAACCCTCGATAATGTACGGGTCCGAAGGTGTCCCGCTTCCGCCACTGACGCCGTTGGCGGTTGTGAAGCCTGCATTCCCAATGATGAAGATTGTGTCATGCGGAGTGTACGCGGAGACCTCCTGAGGAGTCTGCACCAAAGCGAGCACCGACACCAGGAGTAGCGAGAGAACGCAGAGAGCCATCTGAAAGCTGAAACCTCTCGATTTCCCCATTGTTCTTCCCCCTTGAGTCAGGATTAGATTCGCTCTAGTTAAGGGTTTCGAGAGGATGTCGCACTTCTCTATGAGAGAATCCTGGGTCGTACTGTATTCTTCATCGCATACAATAAGCGCCTTGCAGCAACCCTCACATCGCGAGGAAGATTATCGCCCTAGAGGCGAAGCTGCAGGGACTCACTTTTGCCGAGTACGTCAGAGCCTCTGGAGGGCATGGGAAGAACGTCAACTGGATTCGGCCTCGCACGCGCTCAGACTATCGCACGTCGCCTGCGACCTCCGAGGGAAGGGAGTCTCAGACTATCCTCTACCGATGTCGATTGTGAGCTTGACGGGATTCGTCAGGCAGTAGACCGCTGGACATCTTTCCTCGGCGAGTTTCTTCAGTCTCTCTATCGTCTGGTCGTCGGCGTCAGAGTCGACAACGACCTTCCACATCACTTCCTCAACTATGGGGTCATCCGACAGTCCGAAGACCTTCGATACATCGATGTGGGCCTCAGCTTCCACCTCGAGCTTTCTGAGGGCAACTCCTTCCATCGAAGCAAGGGCCGCGAAGGTGAAGGCATAGCACGACGCCAGGCCGTACAGACAGTAGTTCAGCGGACCGGGCAAGCTTCCCCACCCTCCCAGTTTGGTAGGCATGTCGGCATCCACGGTGAAGGTTCCTCTCTCGACCTCGATCTGGGACCGAAACTGTGGCTGCCCCTCTTCGAATATCCACTTCCCCTCGACCTTGGGGGTGATCTTCGCATTGGCGGGATCCTCTTTGATCGCTTCCATAAGTTTGGTCAGGCTTTCCATGTTTACGTGGTTCATAACGTCGTTATGTACGACAGACTATATGCGTGTTGGCTAAGCTCAAGGATATCCTCTCGAAGTTCTTCGACCCTGAACGGGCGCCTCTCCACCGGTGGTTTTCGAGATGATCTCAGGACCTCTTCATGTCCCTGCGAAGCAGGGAGCAGGAGGATGTTGAGCTCGAGCCATGCGATCAAATCAGGCGATGGATTCGCAAGGAGACGGAGCATCGACTCTCTTGGAGGTCGGAATGGCTCCGCTTTTCCGCTAGAAGGCACCAGTATTTCTCAGAGCGTCCAAGACCAGGAAAGTGTCGGTCTCCCGATTGCTTTTCCCCCAGCTTCCATCTCTGTTCTGCCTCCTGATGACCGAGGGAAGGGCATTCTCGATCTGCCTTTCTGCGATCTTTTGCTCCGCTCTCGAGAGAGCATGGAACGTGTGATAGAAGGGATATCCCTTCCACGCGCCCGTTTTTGTCTGTCTCTCGGCGAAATGCTTCAAGCCTGCTTGAACCCGCCTCG
The DNA here is from genome assembly GCA_046761045.1 of Thermoplasmata archaeon. Taxonomy (GTDB): domain Archaea; phylum Thermoplasmatota; class Thermoplasmata; order RBG-16-68-12; family JAGMCJ01; genus JAGMCJ01. The sequence continues at coordinate 7,710 of JBHIFJ010000039.1, read as the reverse complement.
ACCTCGCGCTGAGCGGGTGCTCGATCAGGATGCGCAGTATATTGACCGTGCACCATGCGCCGCACCAGTCAGGCGTCCAGAACTTGAGATACGATTTCACGGTCTGCTGAACCTGCTTCTTGTTATCAAGATTGAGAATGTGGAACAGATGGACCGCGTAGGCCGTCTGATAGAATATGGTGCATCCTGGGCCGAACTCGCCGTATGACGTCTCGCGCATCAGGCTCGGGTCTCTCCTGTTGCTGGAGTAGAAGAAACCTGGCTGGTTGTTGTATCTGTGCCTCTGAGTCGTCAATATCCAGTCCAACCCTCTCTTCACGCTCGGGTCCTTTGGGCCGTAGCCCAGGAGCGCAAGGTCCCACAGCTTGTTGGCGGTGTGCACGAACAACTGGTCCCAGCTCCCGTCTGATGACTGTTGCGACACGATCCCCTCGCGCAGATCCCTGCGGATGGCTTCATCGCCCTTCCTCCTGCCAAAGACCTCCCTCCTCAGATATACCCCGATTGGTGACTCCAGCCTCTCAACGTAGTCAAGCGGGTCAACTCTTAGCTCGTTCAACATCGTCATGAGATCACTGTCGGGGAAAGCTCCCTGATTCGATAAGACGTTTTTCACGGGAGGTCGGTGAATCCGCGTAAGTCTTTTATAGCTAACCTGTAATCAGTCCTACATTGTAATCATTACAGGTAGGCTCCACACGAATGGTGATGGACGTGGAAAAGTACGCGAAGATGCTGCGTGAAAGGCACCTGAAGGTCACCCCACAAAGGCTGGAGGTTCTGAGATTCCTTGACGAGAACAGGACACATCCGACCGCGGACGACATCTACCGGGCTCTCAGGAAGAAGAACCCCTCGCTCTCCAAGACGACCGTGTACAACGTGCTGGACGTACTTGGGGAGTGCAATATGGTCGACGTGCTAACAATATCTGGCACCGAGGCGAGGTACGACCTGAGGGAGTCCCCTCATCATCACTTCCTGTGCAAGAGCTGCGGAGTCATCATCGACGTGGATATCGAGGGCCTCTGCCTGGATTGCTTTCCCGAGAAAGGTCACAAGGTTGAAGAGGTGCACGGATATTTCAAGGGAATCTGCAAGGATTGTCTACGGATTGGGGGTTGACAAGTTGGAGAAAGTTGAGATCAAGCCAGACATATATTGGGTGGGTGCCATCGACTGGGACATCAAGGACTTCCACGGTTACACGACGAACAGGGGGACGACCTACAACGCCTATCTGATAGTCGACGAGAAGATCGTGCTCGTGGACACCGTGAAGAGGCACCTCTCCGATGAGATGCTCGCGCGAATCAGGGAGATAGTCGACCCCGCTAAGATCGACATCATCATCACAAACCACGTCGAGATGGACCATAGTGGTTCCTTGCCCGTCATGCTGAAGATAGCGCCCAACGCCAAGGTGATAACCTCCGTCCGTGGCGAGAAGGGGCTTCGAAGGCACTTCAAGAAGGACTGGGACATTCAAGTGGTTGAATCTGGAGAGGAACTCGGCATCGGAAGGCGGACTCTTCGCTTCATTCACATCCCCATGCTCCACTGGCCTGATTCGATGGTCACCTATGTCGCAGAGGACAAGCTGCTCCTGCCGAACGACGCCTTCGGACAGCACATCGCGACCTCCGAGAGGTTCGACGACGAGGTCGGCTGGGACGTGCTGAGGGAGGAGGCCGCAAAGTACTACGCCAACATCATTCTCCCCTACAACAGCCAGGCGAGGAAGGCGCTCGAAGCACTCTCCGGCCTGGAGATAGAGATGATCGGCCCGAGCCACGGTGTCATCTGGCGGTCGTTCATCCCCAGGATAATGGAGGAATATCGGAGATGGTCCACGAACACGACTGAGGACAAGGCCGTGATCGTCTTCGACACGATGTGGGGCTCCACGGAGACGATCGCCCGCGCGCTCGAGGAGGGCCTGGAGGAGGCGGGCATCCACGCGGTCAAGCGAAACCTTGGCAAGAGCCACATATCGGAAGTGATGACGGACGTTCTGGCATCCAGGCTCATTCTGATAGGATCGCCGACGCTCAACAACGGCATGCTTCCGACCGTTGGCGGATTCCTGACGTACCTGAAAGGGCTGAGGCCTCTCAATAGAATCGGCTTCGTGTTCGGCTCTTTCGGCTGGGGCGGTCAGGCCGTGGGTCAGATCGAGGAGGCAATCAAGCCGCTCAAGTGGGAGATGCCTGTGGAGGCCGTTAATATCAATTACGTCCCGGACGAGGAGGAACTGCATAGGGTCAGACAGATCGGAAGGGAACTTGGAAAGAAGGTGAAAGAGTGAAAAGTGTGAAAGGAACGAGAACGGAAAAGAATCTCCTGGCGTCTTTCGCTGGAGAATCGCAGGCGAGGAACAGGTACTCCTTTTTCGCCAGCGTGGCGAAGAAAGAGGGCTACGAGCAGATAGCCGCCATATTCCTCGAAACCGCGGAGAACGAAAGAGAGCACGCGAAGAGGTACTTCCAGTATCTGGAGGGCGGGGATGTGGAGATTGCCGCCGCGTACCCCGCTGGCGTCATAGGCGATACCGCCACCAATCTCGAGGCCGCGGCTCGCGGGGAGAACATGGAGTGGACAAAGCTCTACAAGGAGGCGGGCGACATCGCCGAGGAAGAGGGTTTTCCGGAGATAGCCGCTCAGTTCAGAAGCATATCAAAGGTTGAGCGGGAGCACGAGAGTAGATACCTTAAGCTTCTGGAGAACGTCCGCGGTGGGAAGGTCTTCAAGGCGGACGGGCCCGTGAAGTGGAAGTGCCGCAACTGCGGTTACCTCCACGAGGGAACAGAGCCTCCAGAGAAGTGCCCGTCCTGCGCTCATCCCCGAGCATACTTCGAACTACTGGCAGAGAACTACTGAGCAGGGGAAGGAACGGAAGAGGAGATCGTCCCCGATGCCGAGCTCGACTGCGAGGGTCTGTTCTGCCCCATGCCCATAATGAAGACGAAGTAGGCAATCGACAGCCTCGAGGTCGGCCAGGTTCTCCTCGTATAGGCAGACGACCCGGCTGCCGAGGGGGACATCAGGATATGGGCAAGGGGGGTGCACATGGACGATGCCCTGAAGATAACGCGCAAGAATGTGGCGGACGAGCTGGACGGGCTTCCCCCCCAGCCAAGATGCATTGCTCCAACCTGCGCCGAAGCGCTTCACGAGGCCGCAAGGGACTTGAAGCGAAAGAGGGGCGTGCTCGCGGACGAAGGAAAGTCCCCGGGCAATGCGTGCAAGCACAATCATAATCACTGTGATTCGTGTTAGGGATTCCAGAAAAGAGGAGGTGAAAACGTGTGCGAAACGTGTGGATGCTCCGAGACCGGCAAGTCGGTCAGATACGAGTGCGAGTGCGGTGATGACTGCGCGTGCAATACGATTGAGTTTGACGAGGAACCCAAGTCAACACCATATTGCTGCGGCGTCCCGATGAAGAGGGTGAAGTGATCGGAGCAGGTCGCCTTCGACCCTGAGTACGCGAGAGCCTTTGGCTCAGAACAGCCAACCATGTGCCATCTCCCTGGGAGGGCCTTCATCGCCTACTTGACAGCTCAAGTGGAAAGCACAAGCAGTTGTGCGAGAAACTTCCAAATTCAAAGCAAAACCCTTGATATTAGTGGGAGAACGGGTATGACCCTCACAAGTCACTCATGGTCACATGAATGCGATGAGGGTAGGATTGCTGATTGCAGCTGGCTTGATGCTGTCCGTTGCGACGGCCTCGCAAGCCGTGTGGGCCGACTCTGGATACGAAGCAGAGACACACATCTGCACGGCAGAGCCATGCACTTCTGCTGGAGACCTAGGCGAGAACCCAATTGTGGAACGTTCGAGATTCAATGGGCAAATCGGTTACGATGGACCGGTTTCGGGATCTCCGGAATACGGCATCAACGCGGAACTCGGAGCTGACCCAGGGAACACGCCTCCATACGACCCTGTCCCAGCCAGTCCAAACACTCCCAACCATGCCCGTCAGGTCAACGAAACACTCAGGATGATGAGCATCGACGTCAGACCCATCACCGATAACGGCAACGAGACACGTTCCACACCAATAAGCCTGAGCCCGCCGGACGACTCGGGAAGACTTGTCGTTGCACCGCCTATGCCTCACCCGACGCCGCCCACCCTCCCGAGGCTGGTTCCCAGTCTCCTCGGCTCTGTGTAGGCCATTGAAGGGTCCGGAGGCCCGGGAAGCCTCCATCCACCGAAATATTTATCTGGCTCTAGCCACAGAATTAACTAACTGCAGGTGAAAGCCTGCAGGAGGACACAACTTGGAGAGAGCCTGGAAAAGGAATGAGGTGGCCGTGTCTCCGGTGATCGCTACCATTTTGCTGGTGGCGATAACCGTGGTTCTCGCAGCTGTCCTGTACGTACTCGTGACCAGCATAATACCGCCCGGGCCGCCACCCGGACACGTTGAGATGACAAGGGACTCAGTGTCCCCTGGCATCTGGGAGCTCCGCATAGCCAGCACAACATCAGCCGAAGACCTCTTCGACTACAAGGTCGTGATCCTCAAGAACCGGACAAGGGTTCACATAATGGACCCGCTTGAGGAGATCGATGCAGGCGACTACCAGTTTACTGACCTCGACGGCGGCGGCACATTGAGCGCCGGTGACAGGTTCTACATCACGTGTGAACCTGAGAGTCTCTACGAGCTCAGCGTCATCTGGAAGGACAGCGGCGACGAAAGGGGCAGTGTCGAGTGGGAGAGCTAGGCACTCCCCCCTCTCTTTTTTTGTCCTCCGAGAGAACCTCGCCTATTCCGGGCTCTTTCCAGAAACGACCCCACCAGCAAGGGGATTAGTCGCCTAAGGAAGCTGCACGTGCGATGGACGCCGAGACAGTCCCTGAGGGAGACTTGCTGCCGCCCCTTGACGTGATTCTGCCAGTCTCTCTCCTGACCATTACTGAAGGTCTTTAATACTCAGTTGCCATCTGGGAGGACCGTATGGAGACAGTCTACATCGATGGTCAGTACCTCCCGCGAGAGGACGCGAAGATATCGGTTTTCGATCACGGCCTCCTCTACGGGGATGGCATCTTCGAGGGAATTCGCGCCTACGGGGGGAGGATTTTCAAGCTCGACAGACATCTGGAGCGGCTTTTCCACTCGGCCGAGCTCATCGATCTACAAATCCCATTGACGAGGGAGGAGCTGAGGGAGGTCATCCTGGAGGTCTGTCGCAAGAACCACGTGCAGGACGGCTACATAAGACCAATCGTGACGAGGGGGGCGGGGACTCTTGGTCTGGACCCGCGCAGGTGCGGGACACCGACCCTCATAGTCATTGCCGCCACCCTTCCGCCTCTCTATGGAGAGAAGTCCTCTGAGGGGCTCAGGTTGATCGCCTCGAGCTGGAGGAGGAACCCGCCGCAGGCGCTCAATCCGAACATAAAGTCGCTGAACTACCTGAACAACATCCTGGCAATGCTGGAAGTCATCGAGAAGGGGATGGACGAGGCGATCATGCTGGACATGGAAGGATACGTTTCTGAGGGCACCGCTGACAACGTCTTCATCCATAATGGTTCTAAATTCATTTCTCCTCCAGTTGAGACGAATCTCCCTGGCATAACGAGGGAAACGGCCATCGAACTCATCAAGGAAAGGGGATGGCAGTTCGAGGAAGGCAAGTTCCGTATGGATGACATATACTCAGCGCGCGAGATCTTCCTGACCGGAACCGCTGCGGAAATCGCTCCTGTCGTCGAGGTGGATTCTCACAGGGTCGGTGACGGCGCTCCGGGGGAACGGACAAAAGAACTGATGGCGTCCTACAAGGAGCTGGTCCGCTCAGCGGGAACACCGATATACGACTGAACCCCGCAGCACTCAAGTGGAACCGCTCAGACCCCAGAAGAGCTTCTCCTATTGTGAGGAAGGACTGACAGGGTTATCCCGGTCAGAAACAGGAGGGCGCCCTCCGTGAGTCCGAGATAGAGGACCTCGAAGCGCCGTGGGGGCTGTTCGAGGGGGAACTCGAACTCAACGACAACATCATGCGATTGAGGGTCTGCGATGCCATAGTCCGAATTATCTATGACGAACCAGTACGTGCCCGCGGGTACACGGACGGAATTGCGGGTGTAGTGTCTGTCCTCGTAGACAAGACTGTCATCGTCGACTGGCCTCGCACCCTGCAGATATCGGTTGTAGTCGGAACTCGTGAAGATGTAGACGTCGACTCTTGGGCCAGAGACGACATCGACCTTGAACGCGAACCCACCACTGTGACGGGTTGTTGTGAAACTGTGGCTCAGATTGTCCCCAGCATCGATGCGGACCCTTGTCGCGAGATCCTGGGGTAGGATCCAAAGGAAAATGCCGAGGGTTATGGCGAAGAAGGCGAAGGAGAGGAGAATCGAGACCAGCCCGAGAGTCTCCAGTTTCATTGATCCTCTTCGGTTCATTCTTGGAGCCTCCCAGTAATCAGGCCCAACCCTCCCGGTTTCTCTGCAGTTTCTGGGTGTATCCTTCACTGCCCGGTGGCCTTCTGTGTCTCTTCAGGAGCATCCCCTGTTCCCAAACAGCTTTCTCGCTATATAAAAATGGCTGGAGGGATTTGGCGGGACTCCTCCATTGAATTTGCCGAAAACTACTTGCATGAGACCTCAATCACGTCCTGGGTTGATACAATGAAGTTATGGGCGTCCCTGTACCTGATGATCTGGCTAGCCTTCCTGGAATTCCTTCTCGTTCTGGTTCCCATCCAACTACCGTTCAAGATCGAATTGCACGCTCTCCTCGGCGTGGCCATTCTTCTCTTGGCATTGTACAACCGCCAGAGCGTGAGCGAGACCGATGCCCCTGACAGGATCAAGCGGATCACGAGGGCGACCGCATGGTTTGCAATCGCCGAGGGCGTCTTGGGGGTTCTGCTCTATTTCAGGATCGCCGTGGACTTGATGACCTTCCTCCACATCGTCGCCTCTTTTGCCATAATCACGCAGGCGGCTTCGGCCGCAACAGGCTATGATATGTGGGAGGAGAAGGAGTTCGGGCAAGGCCTTGAAGGTGAGGGAAAGCCTCAGCAAGCCTCACAAACCCATCGAGCGGGGTGACGGACCTCTCATGGTTCCGCGAAGGATGGCGATTCCCATCAATATGAACAGGAGCCCTATGAAGATGAGGCCCAGAAGCTCAAGGAAGAGCGGGAGCCTGTGATACCAGATGGAGAGAAGCACGGTAGTGATCAGGATGGTGCCGAAGGCGAGGGAGGCAATCCCGTGATTCTTCCCCTTGCCGAAGACGGGCTCACGTGGTGCTTCCGCTTCTCGATATTGCCTCTTCAAGAACATCCTCGCGGAAAGGACCATGACGATTCCGACGAACAGCAACGTGTATGCCACGTCGGAGAGGAACTGTGACCATCCCAGACAGATTCCGTAGTTGCATCCCCACCCCGCATAGATTCCTGCGAAAAACAGGGCAGCGCCGTCAAGGAGTATGACAAGTCCAAGCACGAAGAAAGACTGCGAGAACAGCTGTCCTTTCTTTCGCGGTTGCATGAGTGATGTAATCTCTCGCCCCGCCTATATAATCCTTCTGCAGCGAACTCCTCTCGGACCCTGTGGATGCCACATGGAATTGCAGCTACGCTTCTGGGACGCTGAGCCAATAGAATGGAGATTCCAGAAAAATAAAAGGAAAGATGGAGAAGCTCTCGCTTCTCCTTCGGTTCT
>JBHIFJ010000038.1:0-15182 GCA_046761045.1 Thermoplasmata archaeon | reverse complement strand
GGACAAGGAGTGCAGTCCCTTCAAGGTGTATTACCAAGAGCTTGGGAAGTTAGAGGCACACACAGCCCCATCTGTGGAAAGATTTATCTAATACGAGTCGAATAAAAAGCTTGAGACGGGTAGCGATAAGACCACTCTTTCACCATGCACGCTGATACAAAGGGTGTGCTCCAAAACTCGATTCCGAAGGTGGCACGCGTCAGGAAGAACCTGAATCACCCTAGATTCGGTAGTAACTGCCTGCCCGTCTCTCCTCTCCCAGTCCCGATAGAATGAAATAGACTGTTCTGTTTTGAAACCCGAGGAAAGCCCAATGAAGGTTTTGTTCAGAGACGACAAAAGGGGCATCATCAAGCTTCTTGTTCAGACAATAGACGATCTCTGGCACCTCTACAACCTAATCGAGGAAGGCGACCTCGTGTTCGCCGCCACATTCCGCAGGGACGAGCAGAAGACAGACAAGCTGAGGCCAGAGAGGATGGAGAAGAAGAAGATTCGCCTTGGCATCCGGGTTCAGAGAGTGGAGTTTCACGACTTCACGGGGAGACTCAGAATTCACGGCATCATAGAACAAGGTTCCGAGGAGATTGGCTCTCACCACACTCTGAATGTCTCGTTGAAAGACGATGTCAGCATTGTCAAGGATTGGAAGGGTCAGCAACTGAAAAGAATCGAGGAAGCAGTGGCATCCACCCACCAGCCACTCATCACATTCGTGTCAATGGATGATGAGTCTGCGCTCATCGCGCAAATGCACCAGTACGCAATAAGAGAGATTGCCACCATAAGGGGTCCAGGAAGCGGGAAACAGTTCAGCAAATCAGAGACCAGGGAGGAATACTTCTCCGAAATCCTGAAGATGCTCGAGTCGTTGGAACGGACTGAGGTCCTCGTTCTCCTCGGGCCGGGTTTCACCAGGCAAGATTTCCTTGAACACGGCAAGACGAAGTCCCCTAGAATCTTTGAGAAGTGCTATTCAATCGTCACCGGCTCTGCCGGAAGGGTGGGGATTCAGGAAGCACTGAAACGCGGATTGGGAGAGCAAGCCCTTCTCGATAGCCGAGTGGCCGCCGAAACGAGGCTGGTCGAGGAGCTGCTATCAGAGATCTCAAGAGACGGATCCTACGCCTACGGAGAGGATGAGGTCTCCAAGGCAATCGAGATGGGAGCCGTCGGGACTCTCCTCGTCACGGAGGAGTCCATAAGAGATGAGCGCATAGAAGAGCTAATGAAACGAGCGGAAAGTACCCAGGGCAAGGTAGTAATAGTCAGCAGCCGTCACGAGGCGGGGGAGAAGCTCGACTCCCTTGGAGGGATTGCAGCCCTACTGAGGTTCAGAATCCAGTCCTAGGCACGCCCGTAGGATTCCCCTCTCTTCATGGCTGTCACTATGAGGTGGGCAACCCGAATTGGCTCCGGAAGGGCCCCCCTCACGGTCGACTTCCGCACCAGGGTCCTCAGTGTGTCAAGGTTGATTCCCACATGCTGGACGTACACAGGTTTGTGCTCAGTCTCAACAGTCCTTATCTCGTTTCTCGTAATCATGTCGAGCCGCTCCCTCCAATCCCCGAACTTCGCCTCCAGGGCCACCCTAATGGATTCCATGTCAGGCTCCTTTCTCGTTATGCTGGCAACAGGGATTCCAGTAGCCTTGTGAAGCCTGTCAAGGTCCACGACGTTGAAGCCACCAAGAGCGATCCCGTCAAGGAACACCATCGATACATTCCCACGATATCTTGACCCAAGAATCAAGTCGATTATTCGATTAGTGGCGTCGCGACCATCAACCTCGATTTCGGATTTCATGACCGCCTCGATGTAGTTGGGGGTTCGGATGAGCGCGCCAACGATCTCAGTGGTCCTGTCCGAAAAGTCGAATGGAGCATCGTCGATTCCCAATATCCGCACATGTTCCTTCATGCTACCACAGTCTTAGCTGCCCTGTGACCTGGTCAATCACCGGAGCAGGAGCCGGCCCCATTCCGAGACAGGTCGTTGTTCCTGGGGGTAGCTCGGTCAAGCCTGCATCCTCAATGAGAGCCGCTGTGACCTTCAGTTCCCTCGACTTCCTCTCGAGGTTGTGGAGGTCCCTCAGATTTCTCGCTCTTACAACGACTTTCCTCTGACCCTCGTTCACCCATTCTCTGAACCACTCCCTCCGTTCCTTGCGGCATCTGATTGCACAAGTCACGGCCGCATGGGCAACCTGCACTGCCATTTTCCCACTGGAAAGCTTCAGATCCTCTCTGACCGCCACCACGAGTTTGAATTCCATCCAAAACCTCAGAAAAGCTCCCTTGCCCTGGCCTCTTCCAGCTCCCTCAGCCTGGAATCAATCTGCTTGAGTTCAACCATGGCTAGGTCCTTTTTCTTCAAGTAGTTCTCTCTAATCTTTCCGGTGCTTTGCCTAATCCTCCTCTCGTAGTCCTTTATCTTGATCCTCAATTCCTCGCGTTTCCTTGCGAAATCCCTCAGTTCGTCCTCCACTTCCTTTTCTTCCTTGAGGTCAACAAGAACGGACTGAGGCTCCCGCTTCGGATACCTGAGAAGGCTAGGATGGAGTTTCCCCATGAATGGATATGCGCCTCGGAACCACCCGAGCAAGAAGAAGAAAAGGGACAACACCACAAGAATAGTCCAAACATACTCGGACGTGACGAATCCCCTGTCTGGTTCAGGTCGAATGCCGAAATCCTGTGTCAAGGAGTTGAGGATGAACCCGACAATCACAACAACCACGACGCTCATGACAATGCCAAGCGTGACTCTGAATAGAACGTCATATTCGCTGTCCAATTCTCCCCGTCTCGGAAATATCGCGTTTACGAGGAGAAAACCAGGCAGGAAGAAGACGAAAAGCAGAGCAAGAATCGCTTGAATCATTTGACGTTGAAAGATGAGACAACCGTATTTAAAATTTGGCAACTCAATGAGGTGGTCTGGCGAATATTCCCCCCACATCGGATGATACCACTTCTGATAACAGTAGCAACACCTTTATGACCGCCTCCCGGGATTCCTTTTTCCTACGGATGGAACCGAGGTCATCTGGATGAGAAACCAAAGGAGTCTCATCAACGACATTCCTGAGAATTTCGCACTCCTTCTTGCAGGTCCTCCAGGTGTCGGGAAAATGGAATTCTGCCTGGAACTCTCCAAACACTTCATAGAGCGTGAGGAGAACGTCATATTCGTCACGGTGGATGCTCATCCCGAGACGGTGAGACAACGGGCCACGGATTTCGGCCTCGTCATAGAAAGAGTGGAGGGATCGCAGTTTGTCTTCGTTGACTGCTTCTCCGCAATCGTGGGACAAGAGGCAATGGAAACATCTACAAGGAGCATTCTCTTTGTCAACAGCCTCTCAAATATCGAGCAGATAGGCATGAACATAATGAGAGCTTCAGATTGGCTGGGGGCTCAGTCAAAAGTGATATTTTACTCCGTTTCTCCCCTGTTCTTGCACAATTCGATTCAATCCATGGCCAAGTTCTTCCAGATAGTCTCGTCAACCGTCCGGACGAAGTACGGTTTCATTCTCTTCGTCGTGCATGAAGGCGTTCATGACGAGTCCACATCTAACACCCTGAAGATGCTCGTGGATGGCGTCATAGAGATGAGATTTCGTGAGGACCTGAAGAGGGAGATTAGAGTGCATCACATGAGGGGGGTCTCAACCGACACAAGGTGGATTCCTTTCGAGATCGAAGCCGGCGAGCTGGTATTGGACTGGGAGAGCAGGAGAATCGAACAGCGATTGACCGAGGTGAGAATGGATGACCCAGCCGAGTCGTTCGAGGATTCATTTTGAGGACACAGTCAGAACGGGTGTGTCATTCATAGACGATATCCTTGGAGAGGGCCTTCCCGCTCCCAGCTCCATCCTTCTCTCCAGCCAGACCGTATCAGAGAAGAGACTACTAGCTCATCTCTTCACGGTGAAAGGTCTGCAGGAAGGAGAGAAGTGCATATACATCGACTTCTACAGGTCACCTCAGTTGGCCAGAAGGGACTTCCAGAGATGCAGGAACATCGACTTGAGCAGATTGACAGTCATCGATGCGGTCTCCTCTCAGCTCCTTCTTCCCACGGAAGAGAAATACATCATCAGGAACACGAACGACCTCAAGGAGATCGAACTCGTAATCTCGAAGGCCATAGACGAGAACCTCCCCAGAAGAGTGGTCCTGGATTCACTTGAGTTCCTGGCGGACAGATTCCCAGACAAAGACGTGATAGAGTTTGTGCAGAAGATTGCCGATCTCACTCGACACCACAATTCAGTGCTGATGCTCCTCTTCTTCAATCTCCTCTACGACGCCACGAAGGTCTCCAAGCTGAGAATGTCCGTCGACTATCTATTGGAGTTCAAGCGCGACGATGTGAAAGGACTCTCAAAGAACTTCATAAAGCTGCACACCACCCCAGGACGCGAGGATTCAGGAGAGACTGAATGGATTCCGTTCAGGTTTGATGATGTCGTAAAGGACCTGTGCTACGTGCCAAGGGTTCTCGTTACGGGGCCAAAGGGTTCAGGCAAGACAGCCATTATCGAGTTGCTCAATCCGCGGCAACTGGAGTTGGGCGTTCAAGGCAGATTTGGCGATATTGGGAGCAAGAGGATAGAGGTGTCTCACATCGAGACAGAGGTCTTCGGAGAGCCAACCGATGAGCGCTTCGAGGCCATGACCAGGCTCTTCGCGAAAGAGCTCGATGGAATCCTCTTCGTCATAGATGTCACAGACGCCGAAAAGATGAAAGTAGCCGCCCACATCTTGGAGGTTGTCGGAAAGGAGATTCCAACGGTCCTTTTGGCCAATGGGTCCGACCAGTCTGGTTCCTTTACCCCCGAGAAGATAAGGGATCTCATGCACCTCCCGCGCAACGTCGACGTAATGCCAATTGTGGCAGAAACAGGGGAAGGTGTCTGGGAGGCTATGTGGCTTCTTCTGATGCGGATCTTTGGTGAGAAGGTTCTGTGGGTTTGAGACCAGAACTCTCTGGTTGAGCGTTCTTGCCCGCGAACTCTTCTGCTATGTGCTTCTCTGCGAGTCTGGAGAAAACCTGCTCTACATTCTTCCCCGTCTTTGCGCTAGTGAGGAAATAACCTGAGCTATACTGGGAGGCCAACCGGTCAATGTCATGCTCCTCTATTTCCCGCTGATACTCAAGATCCCATTTGTTTCCGAGTATCTGGATTGGTACTGAGCCGGTGACCTTCAGCACGGAATCGATCCAGTACGTCAGGTTCTCCAGGGTTTCTTCTCTCGTAATGTCGCAGACAGCGAGTATTCCTCTCGCACCGTGGAAGTATGCCTCATTCAGAAGCTCGCGGAAACCCTTCTGACCCATTATATCCCAGATCACCATGTCCACTTGGATTGTTCCTTTTCCTATGGGATTACCCACAATGAATTCCTTTTTCAGAATCTGGGTACCAATCGTGGGCACGTAGGCCGATCGAAAGCGATTGTGAACGAACCTCTCTGCCACGCTTGTCTTTCCAACGGCAAAATCACCCACGAAACAGACCTTCATCTTGACCGGGTACCTGGGACTGCGGGGGGAAATGTCCTCCATCACTCTGTATTCACCGCGAATCCACTAAAAATGGTTTCTCCGCCATTATCACACTTGATATCCAACCATCACATAAAGAAAGCTGGAAATACGGCATCCTCCTTTGAGATGACAATGCCGGAACTCTTCGGATACTGGGGGAGACTTGCCAGGATTGACCTGTCATCGGAACACGTCATCTATGAGGACATTCCGGATGCCATAATGGAGAAGTTCCTGGGGGCCAAGGGCATTGCGGTCCATTACATATGCACAGAGGTGGAGCCCAGAATCGATCCCCTCACTGCTGAGAACAAGATCGCCATTTCCGTCGGAGCGTACCAAGGGACCGTTGTTCCGAGTTCTGGAAGGTTTTGCACGGCAACGAAGTCCCCACTGACAGGGATATTCCTGGACACGTATGCGGGCGGGAACTTCGGCCACGCGTTGAAGGAATCTGGCTTTGACCTGATTATCATAGAAGGCTCTTCAGATCATCCAACATACATCACGGTGGGTGATGGGACTGCACAGATCAAAGATGCAAGTGAGGTTTGGGGACTTGACACACAAAGGGCTGAAAAGGCCCTGAGATCACTCGAAGGGGAAGAGGTTCGCTGCGTCACGATAGGTCCCGCAGGTGAGAACCGTGTCCTAATTTCCTGTCTGATGAGTGATTCAAGGCGAGCCTCGGGAAGAGGCGGCTGTGGGGCAGTATTCGGCTCAAAGAATCTCAAAGGAATCGTCGCGAAGGGAGGTCTCGACATTGCTGTGCATGACAAGAAGAAGCTGCACGATGTCATCAGGAGATTCAATTCGAATGTGCGCGCTGAGAAGGGGAAGGGGAAGTCCTTCTACAAGCATGGGACAAGCGGAATATTGGAAGGCGCCAGTGAGAGGGATAGGCTTCCCACAAGGAACTACCAAGAGGCCGAGTTCGAGCATGCCTCTGAAATCTCTGGAGAGGCGATACACGACAGATATGATGTCGAGCCTGTTCCGTGCTGTCCGTGTCCGATAGCGTGTCCTGCAACACTTGATGGCAAATGGGACAGACCTGAGTACGAAACTCTCGCGATGCTGGGTTCGAACACGGGAAACAAGGATCTGGATGCCATCATCCGGGCCAACATGCTGTGCAATGAGCTCGGCCTGGACACCATTTCCACCGGAGGAGTACTCGGGTTTGCGATGGAATGCAGCCAGAGGGGGTCAATCAGAGAGAAGATTAGGTTTGGCCATCCCCATATGCTGAAGAGCCTCATCCTCAAGATAGCATTCCGTAAGGGGATTGGTAATCTGCTTGCGAAGGGCGTGAGACGGGCCGCGGAGGAGCTGGGCGAGGATGCCTCTGACATGGCTGTCCACGCCAAAGGCCTGGAGATTCCCGCCTGGGATCCTCGCGGGAAGTTGGGCCATGGTCTCGCGTACATGACAGCTGACATAGGAGGCTCTCATCTCCGCGATTTCTACTCGACGAAGAGAATTCCAAACGAGAGTGCGGTGGATATCGTCGAGAGAATAATCGACGGCCAGAACTTCACGGTCGAGCGTGACAACTACATAATCTGCACCTTCGCAGTCGGAGAGATGACCTCCGAGATGAGAAGGGAGGCCTTCGAGGCGATAACTGGTGAGCCTCTCTCTGAAGAGAGACTCAGAGATACGGCGGAAAGGGTGTGGACTCTCACAAGGCTGTTCAATGTCAGAGAAGGGATTTCGAGAGTTGAGGACAGACTCCCGAGGAGATTCGTCAAGGAGGCTCTGCCAACAGGCGTTGCAAGGGGATGCAGGGCCTTTGTCTCGGAGGAGGACATGAACCTGGCACTGGATAGGTACTATGAACTAAGGGGTTGGGACGAGAAGGGAATCCCACTTCCCGAAACCCTGAAAGAGCTGGGAATAGCCCTCTGAGCTGCGGATGCAAGGGTGTAGTGAACGAGACGGAGGGCAAGGCACTCAGAGTGGCAAATCCCTGTCTGCATGGATCTCGCCCTCATTCACGCCAAGCTCTCCTAGCAGGCTGTCGGCAGACAGAACCACAGCAATCCTGGAGGAATTGTGTGATTTTCACTTCCTGAATGGGGACGGACTACTTCCGAGCAAAAAGACAATATAGTGCAAAAGCGTTGTAGCTTCGGTCTATTCAGCGGTGTGACCAAACTATGTGGACGGATGAGAAGAGGACCTAGTTGTTCTCTAGGAGTGGATTTGGTGATTCATCGTGTACGTCGGTGTTGATATTGGAGGGAGAGAAGGTGACAATACGAAATTGGCGATTCTGCACAATGGGGATTCACGTCCCACCGTAGCAGCAATTCACGATGTCCCCCCCAAGGGTGATGACTTCATTGTCAATTTCCTTGTTGAGAAGAAGGACAGTCTGGATGTGGTGGGGATAGACTCCCCTTTCGAGCTTCCTCCCTGCATCAGGTGCGGAAAGACCCCGTGCCCGGGGGCCACGAACTGCACATCCTCAGAAGCAAGGATGATAATGGATTCTGAGGGGAATCCCTATGCGGAAAGACTGACAGAGATGCATGTTACTAGGGCTCTAAAGGAGGTTAGACCCATGCAGACCATGGCACTGGGACAGATCCTGGCAAGGACAATGTACTTGCTCAAGAGGCTCAGAAGTGAAGAGTTTCCTGTCGAGAGAGTCAAGGAAGTCTACCCCAAAGCCTCATTGTTCGCTTTCAAGCGGGCATTGGAATTATCGGCGGAATTCGATCACGCCGTGAGGAGGTACAAGACGAAATACGAGGGCCTGGCAGCCAGAGCCTTCATAGTCGATGCCCTCTCCCCGCTCATGAACTTCTCCTCCTTTGGGGAAGAGTGCGTGGAGAACCACGACAAGCTCGATTCGACTATTTCAGGCCTGAGCGCATACTACAGCGCAAAGGGACTAACAATACCCAAGCCTCAGAGCATGCCAGAGGATGCGGGATGGATTGAGATTCCCGATTGGACGAGGATTCTGGCCCCATTCAAGGCCGTTGAGTTCAGAAAGGGTTAATAGGGCTCCGACGATGAAGAATCATGCCAGACAGCACCACAACGATAGACCTTCTGAAGGAAAGAATACGGGAATTCATCGACAGGAGAGAATGGCGAGAGTACCACAATCCCAAGGACTTGGCAATGTCACTGTCCATCGAAGCGGCGGAGCTTCTAGAGGTGTTTCAGTGGATGGACGATAAGGAAATTGTAGAGAAGCTGCCCGAACTCAGAGGGGATATCGAGGAGGAACTCGCTGACATAGCCATCTATGTTCTCAGTTTCTGCATCGCCTTGGACATTGATTTCTCGCAAATCGTTGCGGACAAGATCGAGAGAAACAAGGAGAAGTACCCCGTGCATATCTATAAAGGAAAGGCACACCTCTGATCATCGGACCAATATGTCTCTGACCGCGGCATACCGCCTCCTCAACGGGAACTCAATCATCTGGCCAGCATACTCCGGTCTCCTGAGGGTTGTGTCATACGGATCTACAACCTCCTCTTCCAGACTGGCCAGAAGGGTTGAGTCGATCTCCGCAAGGTGCTCCACCAGTCCATGACGCTCTTCAGGAGACACGAAGCGTGGGTCAGCTGACATGGACGCGACATGGAATCTGGCATCGCAATCTAGGAGATTCTCGATTGCCTGAAATGGTATCCAGAATGCATCCTTTCTTGCCCCGGTCTTCCTCTCAAACCCCTCCGGGGTGCCAGCCTTCAAGGAAACACGAATGTAGACCTTCTCATGCGAGGAGACTCTCTTCACGAAATCCTTGTCGATGCCAAACATAATTCCATTGGTCTCCAGGATAAATGTTTCGACGCTGGAGCTGTCGATGAGTTCGAGAAGTTCCAGAAGGTGTCTCCTTCCAAGGGTGGGCTCCGCCCCCGAAAGTCTAGCCTTTCTCACTCCTGCCTTCTTGGCCTCAAGGGTGAGGTTCTCATAGGCTTCTTGAGGAGAATAGAAATCGCCCAGCCTGTCAGGAAAATCACGGGACCAATCCACCCAGCAGAATATGCACCTTAAAGGGCAACCAACTATGTAACCTGTTGAGATCCCGCCGTAGACGCCAACGACATAGAAGTCAGTGTATTTCCTTTCGTCGCCTCTGCATACGATCGACTCCGTCCGCTTCGCTAGCTCCACAGGGTCGTATGGAACCCATTTCTGGGTCACGTATCGCGGATAGGGTTTCACGTTCTTCTACCTGGAACGTACTTCTTCACACTGCAGTCATCGACACCGCTACAGTCCTTGCATATCCTTATCTCCGCCTGGCACCCGCCAAGTTGAGCATAGTGCCTAGCTAGCTCACTTCCTTTGAGGTTCGAGGAGGCCCCGCGTATTGCGGGCAGTCCGTTCCAGTCCACATTCTCAAGCCCACAAGACCTGGCCGTCTCAACACAAGATTCCATGAATTCAATTGAGGGCCCCTGGAGGTCCTCCAATACGAAGTTAGGCCGGAAAGCCAGAAAATTGACGGGAAGCGTAGGATCGATTGAGTCGATGAACTCGCACAGATCGGTTATCTCGTCATCGTGAATGCCCTCAATGACCATAAGTCGGAATTCCCAAAGCTTTTCCTTGTGATGCTTGCCGATGGTCTCGGCATTCCTCAGCACGGGTTCCACAAATGCCCCAGTGAGCCAGGAAAAGGATTCCTCACGGAATGCTTTGATGTCGAACGTTATTGATGTAGAAATGTCCAGGACCCTTTTCAGTGAGTGCTTCGTGAGAAAGCCGTTTGTGTCGTAGTTGACCTTTGTCTGGGGGTCCACCGATCTTGCCTCTCGGACCACCTCTTCTATCCAGGGCAATGAGGGTGTTGGCTCACCCCCGGTGAAGAACAACCTGTCAGCTCCCACGAGCTTGGCAGCCGGGCTATCCAGCTCAGCGAGACCCATTCTCGCCCATTCCCCGGGTTCGTAGACACCCTCCATCTCGTATTCTGGATTCTGCGGATAGTGAGCTATCGACCAGTTCTGGCAGAAAAGGCATCTGAAGTTGCAGCCCGCCATGAAAGCGTCGTACGACGCAGGCGGGGCGGGATGAAGACTCGAATGAGCGACCACCGGTTCGAGAAGCCCGCATACCCCTCGCTCTCCAGCCAACCTATCCACGCCGCATCTCCACTCGCACAGCCTGCAATTCTCAAGGTCCTTCAAAGAAAGCACGACCTCCTCAGGGCGGCATATGCTATCCTCATGAGGGTCTCCAGATTGACGATGTCTTCCCTGTTGTACGCAATCAGCAAATCAAGAGATTGCTCATTGCCAGACTCGTATTCCTTCCACAGCCGGACAGCATCGAAACCGTCCAGGCCTCTTGTCTTCTCAGGTCTGTGAATGCCGACGGTCCTTTCAATGGCCTTCAACCCTCCCTTCAGTCCTATGCGCCTCAGTGGGAATCGAAGATCGACGTGGATCTGGTCCATGCCCACCCCCGGGAATTCCTCCAGTATGAATCGCAGGTCGAAACCTGCGCCGTTGTACGTCACGAGCAGCCTATATTCCCCAATCCGTCTGAGAAAGTCCTCCAAGTTGAGGCCACGCACAAAAGTGTGGACATTCCTTCCGTCATAGAGGCCAATTACAGTTATCTTGTCATCGCGCGGAGACAGTCCAGTCGTCTCGATGTCCAAGTAGGCTATCGAATCGCGGAACTCGGGGTACGCCCGCCAAAGCTCCCTCCTTGGAAGCCTATTCCGGAAGAATCTCTGATTCTTACCTTCGAGCTGACGGAGAGACCTCGAGATTTCATCGACAACGACCTCCTTCTGCTTCGTTCCCAAGGGAAGCCGGGAGGCCCGCTCAAGGCAATCGTTCCAGGTTCTGATTCCGGACTGCCATATTCTTCTCTCAGTCTGATATCCCACGCCCGGGACATGAAGAAACGTATTCTTGAGCGTCGGAATCCTCCGCCCAAATATCGTCAGAGCATTACTTAACTGCTACGAATCAATCGGACGGTTTTTATCCCTTGAAGCATTCCTTTGAAGTGCATGAAGACAAAGCTCACGTTCTACGGAGGGGTGTCTGAAATCGGAGGGAATAAGATACTCTTGGAGCAAGGGAAAACGAGGCTGTTTCTTGACATGGGACAATCCTTTGGTTTCGGCGAAGAGTTCTTCACTGAGTACCTCTCCGCCAGAGTATCCAGAATGGGTCTGAAGGACCACTTCGCACTCAAGCTGGTTCCCAGGATACCTGGTCTCTATTCGAGGCGGATGCTTGAGAGGACAGATTTCGAATACAGGCCGCCGAGATTCCACGCGATTTTCCTGAGCCACATACACTTCGACCATTCGTGGCACACTCAGTTCGTTGATCCTGAGATTCCCGTATACCTTGGGGAGGGAACGAAGATGATCCTGGACTCATGGGAGGAGACGTCATCAAGGGTCAGATTCGGCGAGCATGACTATAGAACATTCCGCACTGGGGACAAGATTCATGTGGATGGAGTGGAGGTTCGCCCAATCCATGTTGATCATTCTGTCCCAGCTGCATATGGATACATAATCCACACAAACTCGGGAACAATCGCCTACACCGGAGACCTCAGGAGACACGGGCCGCATTCCGAGATGACGGATGACTTACTGAACGAGGCAAGGGAGGTAGAATTTCTGATTTGCGAGGGCACGAGGGTGGAGCCTAAGGAGAAGAGGAAAAACTACACTGAAAGTGAGGTCTTCAGCCACAGCAAGAGCATCGTCAAGAAAGCAAGAGGGAAGCTAGTGGCGACCACATTCTATCCAAGAGACGTGGACCGGATGAAAACTTTCCACAGGGTTGCCAAGGAAACGGGGAGGAAGTTCGTAATCTCCACGAGCACGGCGGTGCTACTGAGAAAACTCTCGAAGGACCCTGGCATCAATGTCCCAGACGTGATTAGGGACGAGAGCATCTTGATCTACGCCCGCGAGTTATCAAGGAGGTCTTCTTGGGAGAAGAAACTCCTCGAATACTGCGTCGATTCACAGTTCGTAAAGAAGAATCAGGGGAAGCTCATTCTTCAGCTTGACTTCCGCCATTTCACAGAGCTGGTGGATATAAACCCCAAGCCGGGCAGCTATTTCATTCATTCAATGAGCGAGCCGTTCGAGGAGAACGACATCGAAGACGAAATCAAACACAACTGGCTGGATCATTTCAGATTCCACTTCCATCAGTATCACGCAAGCGGGCACTGCAGCAAGGAGGAAATCTTCGAAATACTCAGGAAAACCGATCCGAGGGTCGTCTTCCCAGTACATACTGAACACCCGAAGCTGTTCAAAAAGCGTGCCAATCGAGTTGTTCTTCCTGTACGAAACAAAACATACGAGCTCTGAGGAAAACCTAATACAGCCAGGGGTGTTTCTGATTAGGATGCTGGAGATCAAGAAGCGGGATGGCCTCGGGAGGATTTGCGTGCTCGAGACGCCTCATGGCAAGATCGAGACGCCGGCTCTGGCCCCCGTCATCAATCCGAATCGATTGACAATACCTCCGAAAGAAATGAAAGAGAGATTCGGTGTTGAGCTAATCATCACCAATGCCTACATAATACGCGGCAATTCAGAGCTCAAGTCGGAGGCTGAGGAGAGAGGTGTCCACTCTTTGCTTGATTTCCGTGGTCCCATCATGACGGACTCCGGAACGTTTCAGTCGCACGTGTATGGGGAAATCGATGTGAACAACCTCGACATCGTCGAGTTTCAGAAGGAGATAGGCTCTGATTTCCCCACCATCCTGGACATCTTTTCGGAGCCGGATGAGGCCAGGCGGAACGCAGAGGCAGCAGTGGAGAACACACTCAGGAGGGCGAAGGACGCAAAGGAGGCGTATCCAAATCTTTGCCTCGTTGGCCCGATCCAGGGTTCGACATTCCCAGACCTAAGGGAGAGATGTGCGGCATCCATGAGCCAGCTGGGTCTCGCCATCCATGCAATAGGCGGAGTGGTGCCGCTCATGGAAGACTACAGGTTCAGCGACCTAGTCGACATCGTAATGCACAGCAGGATGAAACTGGACCCATCAAAGCCCGTTCATCTCTTCGGGGCAGGCCATCCAATGATGTTTCCCTTGGCCGTGGCGATGGGTTGCGATCTTTTCGATTCCTCTTCGTATGCGAAATTCGCAGCGGACAGAAGAATGATGTTCTCCGATGGGACGAGGAGGATCGAGGAACTTTCCTACAACGTGTGCAGTTGTCCAGTTTGCTCGAGCATTTCCCTCGAGGAGCTCAAACGGAATCCTACCAAAGTGGCAGAGCACAACCTCTACGTTTGCCAGAAGGAGATTGTGCGGATCAAGCAGGCAATTACGGAAGGGCGATTGCTAGAACTCGTCGAACGAAGGTCCGGAGTCCATCCCTCCATGATCGAGGCTGTCCACAGGCTGTATTCCCACTCCACCTTTCTTGAGAGATCGGAGAGTGTCTCGAAGAAGGGGGGATTCTTCGTGACGGGGAAATCATCGGTATTTAGGCCAGTCGCCAGGCGCCTAAGGGAGCGAGTCATGAAAAGATACTCGATGCCGAGGGCCGATGTTGTCATTAGCCTACCAGAGTCAACAAGAGCCTCCCGCCCACGTTACTCGGACTTGATCAGTGAAGTTCTCACCAGAGCTTCCGCCACGTTCGTCATAAACTCCGTCCTGGGACCAGTTCCCTTGGAACTGGATGACGTCTATCCAGTCGGCCAGGCGGTGGTCCCATCCGTTCTTGCAGATGACCTGAGAGAGGAAATGGGCAGATGGATGGAGAGGTTCCTAATCTTCCACAAGGCGCCACCCTCCTATGTCATGAAAGGCGAGGAGTCCGTGGAGCTATTGCCCGTCTCACGTGATAAGGCAACGCGTGTGGAATGGGACCTGGAGAGAATCAAACGGGTGGCGGACTACCAGTTTGGACTGGGGGCGGGATCCGTTCTCACAAAGGGAGAAGTCCGGATGGTCAAGTCCAAGAAGACGGGGAAGATAAGGAATGTCTTTCTCGACGGCAATCACGTCCTCTCAATGAGAGCGCATGACGGACTTTTCACATTGAAGTTGGAGGGTGCAAGGATCCTCCACAGGGAATTCCCAGCCCCCAGGATGAGAATAGTTGTCGATTCTGAGGCCTCAGGATTCGTGGCAGAGGGTAGGAGCGTGTTTGCGAAGTTCGTTTTGGAATGCGACGAGAACTTGCGGCCAATGGATGAAGCTCTTGTCGTCGATGAGAAGGATTCCCTGCTCGCGGTGGCAAGAACTCTTATGAACCGTGAGGAGATGCTGGCGTTTGAGCGCGGAATTGCCGCACGGGTCAGGGAGTGTATGACGAGTGCTTCTTCTCGATGATTTTCTCTGCGACAGCAAGGCACGAAAGATAGTCGTTCAAGGTGTGAAGCAGACTGGGAATGCTCTCAGCAGATGCCTCAGAAATCAGTGAAGAACCCTCCAGTCGTGCCTTCACGAAACCCTCATTGTCCGCCAAAAGCGAGGACAGAACCTCCTCGGCCTGCTCCTTGCTCTCATAGGTGAACCTCAGCGAGCAATGGACCTTCATCGAGCATGGGAACTGCCTCCTCATATAAATTACACTCAGTAGAGAAAGATTATTCCTCAGGAATCACATCCCCCCCGCATGGAGGTCAA
>JBHIFJ010000037.1:0-15445 GCA_046761045.1 Thermoplasmata archaeon | reverse complement strand
GCTTCGTGTCGATTTAGACCTATGGTTTGATGCGAGGGCGAGGATTCGAACCCCGGAACCACTTCTGGAACAGATCTTGAGTCTGTCGCCTTTGACCAGGCTTGGCTACCCTCGCCTGCGTGATAATCACGGACTGTCGATAAAAAGGTAACTAGAAGTCCGCCATGATGTCGTCTAGATTTGGCCGCCCGATTTCAAGAAGCTCGTATCTCACTCGAACGACTGGTTTGTCCACCTTCAGTATACGCCTCAAGTCAATCGGCGTCCCGCTCACTACGACATCGCACTCAGCAGCGTTTATCGTTTCCTCCAGCTCCCTGATTTGCTGATCCGTGTAGCCCATTGCGGGTAGAACCTTCCCGAGGTGAGGATATTCCTCGAATGTCTGCTTTATCGAGCCCACTGCGTGTTTCCGAGGATCGACAATCTCGGAGGCGCCAAAGCGCTTCGCGGCTATCGTCCCTGCCCCATACTCCATCTCACCGTGTGTCAGTGTGGGACCGTCCTCGATGACCAGGACCCTTCTCTTGTGAATGGGCTCCGTGTCCCGGACCATTATAGGCGAGGCTGCCTCTATGACTATCGCATCCGGATTCAGACGTCTCGCATTCTCCTTGACCCGCTCCACATCCTCGGGCACGGCCGTCTCGACCTTGTTGATGATGATAACATCCGCCATGAGAAGATTCGCCTCGCCTGGGTGGTAGGTCACCTCGTCCCCGGCCCGATGCGGATCCGTGAGGACAATGTGCAGGTTCGGCCTGAAGAAGGGCGTGTCATTGTTCCCGCCGTCCCAGACGATTATCTCGGCCTCCTTCTCTGCCTCGCGCAGTATCTTCTCGTAGTCCACTCCCGCGAAGACGACAATCCCGCGATCGATGTGAGGCTCGTACTCCTCCCTCTCCTCGATTGTGGTTTCGTATCTGTCCAGGTCATCGTACGTCTCGAACCGCTGAACCGCCTGTTCCTCCAGGTCGCCATATGGCATCGGATGCCTGATAACCACGACTTTCCTGCCCTTGTCCTGGAGGATTTGAGTTATCTTGCGCGTCGTCTGGCTCTTTCCCGCCCCTGTCCTGACGGCGCAGACGGAGATTATGGGAACGTGCGACTTGATCATGCTCCTCTTCGTCCCCATGAGAACGAAGTCCGCACCGTGGGCGGTTGCGATCGAGGCTTTGTGCATGACCTCCTCATGGGGAACGTCGGAGTAGCCGAAGACGACCTGATTGACGTCATGTTCGCGGATGAGCTTGCCCAAGTCCTCTTCGGGATAGATGGGAATTCCCTCGGTGTAGAGATTTCCCGCCAGAGAGGGAGGGTACCTCCTGTCCTCGATGTCTGGAATCTGCGCAGCCGTGAACGCCACGACTTCGTAGTCCTCGTTGTCCCGAAAGTTGTAGTTGAAAAGGCAAAAGTCCCTTCCTGCCGCCCCCATTATGATAATCTTCTTCCTCAAGGGAATCCCGATGCGAGAAGGGCTACACGGTATTTCTCTTTTCCTCATTGGGCTTCGAGGTCCCAGTTGCCATAATGGTAGACCACCGCCAAGAATGCTCAGTCCACGAACCTAAAGGGATTCGCTGCCTTGAATCCAAACCCCGAGAGAGCCGGAAACCCTAGAACCCTCGGGAACCAACGATAACAATCCGTCTTATGTTTTCCACGTTCGTTACGATTGCTAGGAGAACCAGAATTGCCAGCACTTGCGCCGTGAGGGCGCCCAACATTATGACGAAAAGGCGAACATCCCTCCTCACGGGCAGTCCAGCACTTCCTTTCCCATGAAACATGTTCTCATGCCTAGCATTCGTATAGCTGAAGACAATGCTTCCCACGACGGCACCGAAACCTGCGACCCAGACCAGGACAGATCCTGTAAGAGACCAATAGCCAAAGCATAATCCCAGGATGATGACAGAATCCCCGTAACGATCGAGCACGGAATCGATGAAGCCTCCCTTCTTGGTTGTCATGAACTTGAGCCTCGCGACTTCTCCGTCGCATCCGTCCAATATCGAAGAGAATTGCACCAGCAAACCGCCCTTCAGGTCGAGCATGACACTTCACGACAAGAAACCCATGTGAGCTTCCACCACAACCTGGGCTAGTGGCAAAAGGTTTAGTAATGCTACCTGTCATTACCAACCAATGCCCAGAGGGAAATACCGTATTCCCAAGGACGAGCAGATTCTGGAATCCCTAGAAAAGGTGTTTTCCAAACATCGGGTCGTCGATTCCCAAAGAAGGCTCAAGCAACTAGTGGAAAAGGAACTGAGCAAGGACGTACGGTACGGCGTGGGGGAGGTCCGCTTGAGACACATAGCAATAGACATTCCATGGGTCGGGATGGAGATTCACTACCGTGAGAGCCCCGAGAAACGGGCACTGGTCAAATGCCCGGTCTGCGAGTCCAAGCTCACGAAGGTGCGCAATCTCACAGTTTTCGGCGGGACCGTGACTCTCGGCTTCAAGTGCGAGAAGTGCAGGTACTCATCTGGGCTGAAGCGCAGAATTCCAACCAGATATGTCTTCACGAGGAGAAAGTAGATGCGGGTTTTCAAGAAGATAGGTGTTCACATCCAGGAGGGGTTAGGCGAGGTCGTCCTCGATCCGAGAAAGCCATGCCACGGGGCCATAGTCACGCACGGCCACATGGACCACATGGCTGAGGGGGCCCTCATGACACCCAAAACGAGGGACATCATGGGCGTTAGAATCGGGAGCCGCAAGTGTACGCCCCTGGAATACGACACGGAGAGGGAATACAACGGCTTTCCAGTCCTCCTCAGGGACGCTGGCCATGTCTTCGGCTCCGCCATGGTCAGACTGTCCAACATACTCTACACAGGCGACTTCAATCCCGAGGGCGGAGTCACTTGCGGAAGGGCCCGCCCAGAAGAATGCGACGTCCTTATCGTCGAGGCCACTTACGGAAAGCCGGGATTCGTCTTTGGACCCAAGTCTGATGTTGTTCAGGACATACTCTCATGGGCAGAGACACAGCTGGAATCTGGTCCTGTTATGATCTCTGGATATGAGTTCGGCAAGGCCCAGGAACTCATCGGGCTCATGAACCAGATTGACGCGAACGTGATCACGACGGACAGAATAGCCGACATCGCGGACGTCTACCGTAGGCACGGGGTCCCGCTCAAATACAGGAGGCTATCAGAGGCGACGGAAGAAGAGCGGAGGAGTCCTCACGTGTTCGTGGCGAGCAAGTCGATGCTGAGGCACCCTGTGAGCCCCGAGATCGAGTTCCTCCGCAAGATTGGCGGGAAGGCCTGCTACGCCTCTGGCTGGTGCGCGATATATAACTTCGAGAGGAGCTACGACATCGACGCGCAGTTCCCGCTCAGCGACCACGGGGACTTCTCCGCCCTAATGTCCTTCATCGAGGAATGCCGCCCGAGGAGGGTCATGACGACTCACGGTCAATCGAAGCACCTTGCGAGAGAGGTTCGAAGAAGACTGAGGATCGAGGCGGATGCACTGGACTAGGTGATGAAATGCAATCATCGGAGGAAGGGTCTTTTGTGATAGCAAAGCTGGACAAGGGTGAGAAGCTGTTTCCCTCTCTCGAGGAACTCGTCCAAAAGCACGACATCGCCAGCGGGCTTGTTCTCTCAGGCATCGGCATGCTGAGGAATGTGAAGCTGGGCTACTACTCTGGCGAGGAGCACAAGCCGAGGCTGTTCGAGAAGCCCCGCGAGCTGCTGGCTTTGCACGGAAGCATAACCACCGAGGAGGGGACGATAATCCATCTGCATTGCGCGCTTGCGGACGAGACCTTCAATGTCGTGGGCGGGCACCTGATCGAAGCGGACGTGGCGGTCGTCGCTGAACTCGTCATGGTAAAGCTATCGAAGGTGGAGCTCGGGCGGGAGTTCAACCCCGAGACCGGCCTAGGGGAACTGACTGTTCGTTGATTCTCTGGCGAAGACCGGGGAGGAATGTCGCGATTCCTATCGATGTCATAATGCTGGCGGCGTACATCGTCGCCTCGTAACCGAAGGACATGGAAATCAGTCCGCCGAAGAAGGGACCTATGATGGCGGATATACTCATCACAGAGCCTAGCAGTCCCGTCGATGTTGCACGCTCGATGTTCCTCTCCATCAGGAACCGGAGTGAGCCAACGTAGAGCATCCCGAAGCTCAGCCCGAGCATGATCTGTGTCGGGAACATCTCCATGAAGTTGTCCGCAAAGGTGAAGGAGACGAACGTCATCGAGGAAAACACGAGACCTGCCAACACGAGCTTGACGCTGTTGAACCTGTCGATTGACTGCATCACGAGGAACTGCGTACCTGCGTTCACGAGATACAGCACGCCGACCAGTGCTTTGCTGATGCCCATGTTCAAGAGGAATAGCGGAAAGATGACCCAGATCATGTTCGCACCGGAATGCCTGAGCAATACGGAAAGGTAGACGGGGGCGTTCTTTCGAACTATGGGGATTGGGAAGAAAGGAACAGAGATCTTCACCTCCTTTACAGACGGAAGCACCAGAGCAATCACGAAGCAAACAAAGAAGATGATGGAGGAAAACGCGAACATCAGAGAGAAGACGCCGATAATCCCCGCTAGGACGGAACCTATTCCCCAGCCAAGGGAGCCGAAGGAGGTGAACTTGCCGAGCGGCCTGCCTGTATCATAGGCGTAGGCGAGGAGAGCAGACGGAAAGATCCCCGCACAGAACCCGACAAAGACACGGCTAAGCAAGAGGAAGCGCCAATCTGGCGTGACTATCTGAGTCAAGGCGGCAATTCCAGAGAGCCCCAGACCCAGCTGAAGGATCCTCCTCCGTCCCCTGACGTCCGCCGCTCTTCCAAAGATGTAGGATGAGGCGAACACCGCGAGCGAGAAGCTCCCCACAATCAGGCCGATCTCAAAATCGGTCGCCCCGAGCTCCTCCGCATAGACGGGAATGAATATCAGCGCGGCGAAAAGAGCCATGTTGGAAAGAAACTGAATCGCTTGGGGTTTCACAGTTCGACCAACCCATTTCACTGCCAGCTCAGTCTTTCGAGCTCCCTATCCTGCTTCGTCGCCTTCTTGTACTTCCTGTAATGCTTCTTGCAGATGTGGACCCTTCCCCTCTCCTTCTCGACGGACACATCCGGAAGGGCGCCCTTGAGCTTGCCTGTGGGAATCGAGCGGGCCGCCTCCTCACCGCACCCTGAAATCTCGCATGTCTCGGCTTCCTTCCTTCGTCTCGGAGACATGATGCAGTGCAGCTCCAGCCACCTATAAAAAGAGTGCGTCGAGGATGATGGCAGTGATGTCGACGCCAATCAGAGTACCCGCCAGACTTCCCGTGAGGAACCGCAGATAGTTGTTGCTCTCTCGCCAGCCGATGAGCTGAGTCATACCGTCGACCGCCAAAGGCCCAACAGCGATGAGCGTGGCGAAGAGGAGCACTGTGTAGGAGAGCCCGCCTGCAGGCACAAGGAGAGGAGCAAGGGTCAGGCCGATCGCCAGGAAGAGGTAGAAGCCCGTGCACCGCGAGCAAATGGGCAACCTTCTACCGCGAAAGCTGAAGCTCCTTTCAGGTCGAGCGTGACATATCAACTTCGTAGCCATGCCACTAGCCCCAGGGCAGTGTGAGAATCCTCAGAACCAGGAGCATAAGCACGACAGCGACCACTATGGCGATGACGACCCCGCAAATACATCCTATGCCGAACCTTATCCCAGAGAGCAATCCCATCCTATCAAAGCAGGAATGGAACCATCGATAATAATACTTTCGCGAGGCGTCCATTCTCCCCTCGCCTCTGCGAAAGTGTATATTCACCCGTTCGATAGGGAATGCCGTGGAACCGCGTGATGTTGAAAGAACGCTGAAGAAACTGGGGATAAGGGCCTCCAAAAGGCTGGGCCAGAACTTCCTCATCGATGAAGATGTCGCCCTTCGCCAAGTCTCCATTGCAGGACCGCTCGAGGACCGTTCGGTCCTTGAAATAGGTCCAGGGCTCGGCATTCTCACAGCACCCCTGCTTGAGGAATCGCGCAATCTCATCGCAATCGAGAAGGATGGGCGGCTCGGAGCGTACCTGAGAAAGCGTTTTCCAGGCCTCGATCTCATTGTAGGGGACGCGCTCAGGGTGGAGATTCCCCCCTTCGAGAGAGTTGTCTCCAACCTTCCGTACGAGATATCCTCGCCGATTACGTTCAGACTACTCGACCTGGGTTTCCAGAGAGGGGTGCTCATGTACCAAAAGGAGTTCGCTGAGCGGCTTGTCGCCAGAGAAGGGGAGAAGGGATACTCGAGGCTGTCCGTTGTCATCTCCTTCCGCGTGGACGCACGGATAGTCGAGACCGTGCCAAAGGAGAAGTTCTTCCCTGCCCCGAAGGTCGACTCGGCCATCGTTGACATCACCCCGAGGTCCCCGCCCTTCCGCGTGAAGAACGAGAGGCACTTCCTCAAGCTCGTAGATGTCCTATTCAAGCACCGCAGAAAGATGATAGGCAACTCGATCCTCCTGCATTGGCGGAGCTTCTTCAAGACGGAGGACGAGGCCAAGCTCTATCTGCGAAGGGCCGAGTGGTTCTCCGAGAGGGTGGAGGAGCTGAGCCCTGCCCAGATTGCGGGGATTTCCGACGAACTCGTAGCGAAAGATTAATCTAATACTAGCCTCGATTAACGTTTCCCGCCAGGATGGTTTGGCCGAGATGGTGAGAAAGAAGAGCAAGACCGAGCTCCAAGTCGCCGAAATCAAGTACAGGTCTCTTCTTGATAGGAGGGACGAACTCAACGCGGAGGCCAGCGTGCCGAGGGATGAGAGAGACACGCTCAACAAGCAGAAGCGGGAACTCATAGACGAGATGCAGGAACTCAAGAAGAAGCGGGACTCGCTCGTGGCAGAGATGCGCAAGCACAAGAGCAAGCGGAACGAACTCCAGAAGCGAGCGAAGGAACTCGTCGTTTTCAAGAGGGGGAAGAGAAGGAGCTTCAAGACCAGCCTTCCGATGGAGATAGATAATCTGAGAATGCAGATACATGACCTGCAAACGAAGCAGGAGACGACTGCCCTGACAATTCCAGAAGAGAACGAGCTCATCGATGCGGTGAGGAACAAGAACAAAGAGCTGAAGGAGCTCGAGGAGATGTACGATGAGCAGAAGAGGCTCATCCTAGAAGTGGAAGGCGTCGAGGATGCGATTACCGGGCTATTCAGGAAGGCGGACGAGGAGCACCAGATGGTAGTGAAGCTCTCGAACGAGGCCCAAGAGATTCATGAGAGGATTGTCGGCATGATAAAGGAGATCTCGCACCTAATCGCAGAATCGAACAAAAAGCACGAAGAGTTCATCAAGATAAAGGAGAAGGCGGACCACTATCACCAAAGGGCAGTGGAAATGAGACAGAAAATCCTCTCCATAAAAAGGGAAAGGCGGAAGGAATTTCAGAAAGCAAGGAAGGTGATTGAGGAACAGAACATAGCCGCTCGCAAGGCTCTGTTCGACAAGAAGAAGCTGGAGGAGGATGCAGAGAAGGCTCTGGAGACTCTCCTGAAAAAGGGAAAGGTTGAGAGATAATGAAGGCGGTTGTGCTAGCGGGCGGATTCGGAGAAAGGCTGAGGCCCCTCACCGAGGCGAGGCCAAAGCCGCTCATAACGATTGCGGGAAAGCCGTGCATCGACTACGTGATAAGGTCCCTCGTGAAGGCGGACTTTAGGGAAATCGTGGTAACGACTGGCTACATGTCCGACCACCTGATCAAGAAGATTGGAGATGGAATCGACTACGAGGCGGGCATCCTCTATTCCTTCGAGGAAAATCCTGCCGGAACCGCGGGAGCTGTGAAGAAGGTGGCCGACTTCTTGGACGAGACGTTCATAGTGGCAAGCGGCGACGTTCTCGCCGATGTGGATATGAGGGAGCTCTACGACTATCACAAAAGGAAGGGCGCCGTTGCGACGATGGCACTCACTGAGGTCAAGAACCCAAGTCAATTCGGGATAGTGGAACTCGACGATGAGAGCAGGATAGTTAGATTCAAGGAGAAGCCGAAGAAGGACGAGATCTTCTCAAACCTAGTGAACGCGGGTATCTACGTTCTCGAACCAGAGGCATTGGAATTCATTCCTGAAAGAGAGATGTTCGACTTCTCAAAGAACGTCTTCCCGGCACTTCTGCAGAAAGGCGCTCCGCTGTATGGAAAGCGTCTCAAGGGCATCTGGGTTGACATAGGCAGACCGCTGGACGTCATAAACGCGAGCCTTGAGATAATCGAGAGGGAGGGAAAGGAACAGGAATTCGAGAACGCGATCGTGAAAGGTCCCATCATGATGGGAAGGAATGTCGTGTCCGAGAAAAGCGTCAGAATAATCGGACCCGCCTACATCGGCGACAATGTCTTCTTGGGAAGAGGAGTCCTGATAGAGCGCTCCTGCGTGTACAACGATGTCTTTGTGGACAGAGGCGTGATGCTGTTGAGGAGTGCAGTGATGAGCAACAGCAGGATCGGCTGGCAGAGCGAGATCGAGGAGAGCGTCCTGTCCACGAACAGCAATGTCGAGGAGGACGTGAAGATCTCGAGAAGCATAATCGGGGACGACATGACGGTCAAGGCACATTCAAGGATAGAGGACGCGAGTCTTTCCCCACCAAAATCCCATTCATAGCGTCCAAAAAGGTTTATAGACGGTTTCGCTTATTCGCCGAATGAGCCCTCATGGTGGATGTTGTTCTGGGATTCGTCGCCATTGGCGCGATTATTTTCATAGGCTTTTTTGCCCGCCTCATCTTTGAGAAGACGAAGATTCCAGACATCCTCTTCCTTGTGATATTGGGCCTCTTTCTTGGGCCGTTTCTCATCAACATGTTTGAAATCGAACTGGTTCCCAAGTACACGCTCGACCTCGTCACCCCCCCTTTTGCCGCTCTCGCCCTCGCGATGATACTTTTCGATGGTGGCCTCAACCTGAGCTTCGAGCTCGTCGTGAGGAAGCTCAAGGTCTCGCTCATTCACACCATGACCGCGTTCATTCTTACGATGCTCACGATATCCCTAGTCGCTCACTTCGTTCTCGGATATCCCATCACCGTCGGCCTATTGTTGGGAAGCATCCTCGGTGGGCTGAGTGGCGCGATTGCCGTCACGACCGTGAGGATAATGCGCCTCGACGAGGACACAAGGACCATCCTCATCCTCGAGTCGGTGCTGACCGACGTTCTTTGCATCGTTGTTTCGCTCTCCATCATCGAGTACCTCAAGGGCGGAGCCAACAGTGGCCCGGAGGTCGCCTTGGGCAGTCTCGTAGCGGCCTTCTCGATCGCAGTCTTCATAGGCGCGGTCTTCGGGATAATCTGGCTGTTCGTCCTGACGAGGCTCTACGGCAAGCCCTTCTCCTACATGATAACCCTCGCGGCCTTGCTTCTCCTCTACGGAGGCATCGAATATGTGGGCGGGAGCGGCGCGATGGCCGCACTCGTCTTTGGGATCGTATTGGGGAACAAGGATGAGTTCGGGAGCTTCCTCCGTACAAAAACAAAGTTCCACCTCGACGAGAAAATCATTCAATTCAATTCTGAGCTATCATTCCTCATGCGCACCTTCTTCTTCGTGCTTCTCGGGCTCAGCTTCTCATTCAGCATCACAGCGAGCGTCGACGTATTCTCGCGGATTCCGTTCCTCTCGGGCCTCGACTACACATCCACTCTGTTCCTGATAGGCGCTGTTCTAATCTTCGTCGTGATTGTCCTTTCCAGATACGTCAACTCGTTCCTGACGATTACTCTGCACCCCAAAAGCAAGGACGATCAGATGACTCTAACCACGATGATGGGCAGGGGGCTCGCCGCCGCCGTGCTCGCCACACTTGCGTTCTCGATACCCGCATTCACAGACCCCGCCAATCCAGGATACGCGCGATACCACGACTTGATGGCGCCGTACGAGTCGCAGTTCCTCAACATGAGCTTCCTTATCATCCTCACCACAGTGATTGCCACAACCATCGGTGTCTTTCTCAGTGAGAAGCGAGACGTCGGAAAGACGGAGCTCGAGCTCGCGAAGGAGAGGCTTCTGAAGAAGAGGGAAATAGAAGAAAAGAAGCGCTGGAAACGCGAGAGGGCAGAGAAGAGGAGGCAGAGAATCAGAATCAAAAAGCACATGAAGAAGATGCAATAGTAGCTTGTAAGGTTTAAATATCCTACCTTGGATATCAACACAAAGGGATGGGATAGATGGAGAGCGAGGTCGGACTCATACTAGTTCAGATATTCGTTCTTTTCCTTTTCGCCAAGATTGGTGGAGAAATCTGCAAACTCACAAAGCAGCCAGAAGTGCTGGGCGAATTGGCCACAGGAATAGTGCTAGGAGGTGCCTTCCTCGGTTTCGTCGGAGAGTCCGAAACGTTCGATGTCCTCGCAGAAATCGGCGTCATCATGCTTCTTTTTGGTGTTGGGCTCGAGACGAAAGTGGGCGCCCTCAAGGAGGTTCGAATGAGTGCAACCCTCGTCGCGGTTGCAGGTGTTATCTTGCCCTTCGCCCTCGGCTACAGCCTCATAATCCTCCTTGGTGGGAACACCCTCCTCGCCCTGTTCATCGGGGCGGCGATGGTTGCGACGAGCATAGGCATCACGGCCCGCGTTCTGATGGACATGGACTTGATACATTCCAAGGAAGCGAGGATCATACTCGGTGCGGCTATCGTGGACGACATCCTCGGCCTCATCGTTCTCACGATTGTGAGCGGCCTGGCGGTTGGGGCGCTCTCCATGTTCAACATAGCGATCGTGATCACAGAGACGATTCTCTTCATCGGTGTCCTTGTCTTCCTGGGCAAGAGGATAGTGGACAGAGTGTCAGGAATATCGACCGTGGATCAGAAACGCCTACGTGGACACGAATGGGCCCTTCACTACAGGACATTCTACAAGAAGAATGACATTCTGGACAGATCCTTCGCCAAGTATGGGATGGGCTTCATCGTGCTCCTCGTCTGCTTCGGCCTGTCCGCTCTGGCGGCATACATAGGTCTTGCCGCCATCATAGGTGCGTTTTTTGCGGGACTCCTCTTCGCGGGAAGGAGGAACAGCAAGGAGGTCGAGAGACAGATTCATCCGATCAAGATGTTCTTCGTTCCATTCTTCTTCGTCATAATGGGGACGAAGGTCGTGTTCAACGAGGCTTTCCTTCCGTACCTCCCGCTCACGATCGCAATGGTCGCCCTCGCCATTGTCGGAAAGCTCTTCGGCGGCGTGGTTGGCACGCTCAATCATGGGAGGAGAACGGCCATCATGGTAGGGGCCGGGATGGTTCCGAGAGGAGAGGTGGGAATAATCGTCGCGATGGTGGGCCTTGAGACTGGTATAGTGGACCAGGGTCTGTTCACAGCGGTAATCCTCATGTCGCTCGTCACTACCCTCTGGGCACCACCGCTCCTCAAGATCGCCAACAAGATCGACAGAAAGCACCGGACGTCCTCAGAACCTCTGCCACAGAGAGAAGTCGGCAAAGCGAATGGACCAACCTAGCCTCTTCTGAACACTATCTCACCTTTCTTGATGACAACGCTGACGCTATTGTGGTCGAGCATATACGGAATATAGACATAATCCGGGACGTCTAGGACTATGAGATCTGCTACTTTCCCTGCGTCCAGGCTGCCTATTCGTTCGCCCCTTCCAACGGCGTATGCGGCATTGATTGTGGAGGCAGCAATCGCCTCCTCTGGCAGCATCCTCAGCTTGAAGCAGGCTAAGCCGATGATGGTCTGCATGGATTGGACCCAGCAGTTGGGATTGAAGTCTGTCCCCAGCGCCACTGGAATGTCCAATCCTATCATTCTCCTTGCATCTGCGAATCGCTCCTCCATGGACATGAGAGGGACCGCCGGTAGCAGAACGGCAACGACGCCGCTGTCGGCCATCTTAGCCATGTCATCCTCCGTCGTCCGTACCAGGTGATCGGCTGTTATCGCGCCGACCTCGACAGCGATACGCGCTCCGCCGCCCGAGGAGAACTCATCGGCATGTATCCTGCTCTTCATTCCGTAGGTCTGCCCTTCCTCCAAAATCCTCCTGGACTCTTCGGGAGTGAAGTAGCCCTCTTCGCAGAAAACATCGCAGAACTCCGCCAGCCCACTCTCGGCCACAGTAGGCATCATCTCGTCCACAAGGAGCGACAGATAGCCGTCTTTGTCCCCCGAAAACTCCTCAGGAATGGCATGTGCACCGAGAAAGGTCGGCACGATGTCCACGGAATGGTCTCTGTTGAGCCTGGAAATCACGTTAAGCATCTTGATCTCGTCCTCAGTCGTGAGGCCGTATCCGCTTTTTGCCTCCAGTGTCGTAGTGCCGTGGGACAGCATGTCATCCAATCTGCGCCTCGCGACACCAAAGAGCACTGTTTCAGATGCCGCCCTCGTCTCCCTCACGGTTCTCTGGATGCCTCCCCCCATCTCTGCGATTTCCTCGTAGGAAGCGCCCTGCACCTTCAAAGGAATCTCATCCGCCCTCGTGCCCGCGAAGACCAAATGAGTATGAGGATCGACAAAGCCCGGGAGTACTGTCTTGCCCGACGCATTGATGAGTTCGAAGTTCTCTTCGGATTTCCCGCGAATGAGGTCCTCATACTCGCCGACCCGGATGATTCTCCTCCCCGATATCAGAACGGATGCGTTGCGCCGGACACCGATGTCCCGCATCTCCTCTCCGCGCAGTGGTCTGCCCCTATCTGGGCTCAGGGTCACGACCTGCTCCGCGTCCTTGATGATGATCCCCTCCATCACGGCCCGATGCTTCGCCGGACCTCTCGCGGGTTCCCTTGGAAGCATTATCTTGTGTGCTCTTTCCCTCATTGCTGAACCTCCAAACGGACACCCTCACCGCTGGACCTCACGACGAAGGGGTGTCCTCCAGCCTCTCTGATCGTTCTGGCCGCCTCCTCGGGTTCGTCAGTGAGTGCGACCATGCTCCCGCCGCCACCTGCCCCAGTCAACTTTGCTCCATATGAGACCTTCTTGCACGCCGATATCAACTTCTCCAGTGCGGGATGGCTCACCCCAAGGGCATTCAGCAGCTCATGATTGCGATTCATTAGCTTGCCTGCAAGGGTGAGGTCACCTTTCTGTAGGGCTGCCTTTCCTCTCATGGTGATTTGACCTATTTCCCTGATCTGGTTGCGGGCTGCGGTGCTCTTGGCCGCCAGCCTCTTCACGTTGGAGACGAGCGGCCCAGTCTCAGCCCTGATTCCGGTGTCTCCAACGACCAGATTCAAGTCGGGAAGAGAACAGGAATGGAGAAACCATTTCCTTTCCCCACGGGAGAGGGCCCAGAGCAGATCGGAACCAGCGCTTTCCCTCACAAGAATTCCCCCACCATGGGTGGATGTGGTCGTATCTATGGGGCTTGCGTTTCCCTGAACTTCGAGTTCGATCTGGAACCCATTTTCGGCGATGGCCACAGGGTTGAATTCACCCTGTAGGTGAAGAAGCACCCCGAGCGTGGAGACAGTAACGGCAGCAGATGAGCCTAGACCGGCAGCAACGGGAAGCTGAGAGTCCACTCGGAGAGACAGTGGTCCACCCCGCCAAACCCGCTCAATTGCCGCCTTGACGTATCGGTATTTCCTACGATTCAGGCTTTCGTCGTTGACCACAAATCGCCTGGATTCCCTCCCCACCACGGTCACCCTCATGTCCACGGCAATCGATAGAGCTGGCTCGCCAAATACGACAGCGTGCTCGCCAAATAGAATCAGTTTTCCAGGGGCAGAGCATGCGACCATCGGGTTGCCAACCGCTCACGGAGACTTAAGATTTGTGCACCCCACCAACGCGCCTCGAAGTTGGACTGCACAGAAACGCTCGAAGGCTCGGCCCTAGGCAGCTACATCTCCCTTTTCACGGTTATGGGTATAACGCCTCTTTCGAACTCGAGCTCAGCAATCCTTATTGGGTCAATCTCGCCCTTCGGCAGGTTTATGAGCACAGGGGCGCCCATGTCGATCTGCAGTGCCCTCGCACCAATGATTCTTGCCTTCTCGAACCGAGTGTACTTGATAATGTCGTTCACGGTAGCAGCTCCTCCTCCCTCAACTTGCTCAGAATCTTTCTCAAGGGCTCTTCCCTAAGGTCTAGGCTTTCCGACAACGCGTCCACCCTCATATCATTTTCGTTAATCAGGTGGTAGAGTACCCTTCTCTCATTGTAGTCATTGGATATCTCCTCAACCGCAGAATAGGCAACGCTGAGTGCGGCGTCCTTCAACAACAGGAGACCTGCCCGCCTCTCTTCCAGCTCCCTCACGAGAGCATCCATCTCCCTAGCAACGTCAGACACCTTTCTCAATCTGGCCTTCGGGTCGGTCTCCTTCATGGTGGATTCAATCCTCTCCTTGAACTTCCCGAAACCACGTGGGATTCCTGCGTCGCTCGGAAAGGATCGGAACTCGGTGTTGAACAGACTTGGACCCAAATCGATCGTCAGGGAGAAATGCCTGGCATTGCAGTAGTTCTTTCTCTCGGGTCCGCCAAGGGTACTCTTCTCTCTCGTGCACTTGACCAAGCCATAGTTCTCGAGGACCTTGAGATGCTTCAGTATCGCCTGTTGACTGACTCGAAGCTCTCTTGACAGCTGAAGCGGATAGTGCCTTTCCTTGGAGATCTTCGCCAGTATCCTCCTTCGCAGTGGATTCTCCAGAATCATGAGGATTTCGTCAAGGGTCGGCTCTGCCATGTGAATCTATTCCACCTTCACCCGCTTTCCCCTGCGCTCTTTCCTCTTGGCCAGGGGAACCACTACCTCGAGGACGCCATTGTGATACGTGGCCTTCGCCTTCTCTGAGTCCACTTCGTGCGGCAGGTCGATTTCCTTCTTGTACGTCCGTTCCTCGGTCGCTGCCTCAATCGTCACGCTATCGTTGGAGACTTCGAGGTTAATTGAATCTTTCTCGACGCCTGGCATCTCGAAAGTGACCGCTATCTCGTCCTTCCCCACTATGATGTCTGTCAGCGGTTCCCTCGCGCTCATCTGCGGCTTGTCGGTTGTCCGGTATGTCCCGTGACCAGGCCAAAGCCTCGTGTTGCCAAACTCCCGAACCTCGGGCTTTCCGTCGGGCCCCATCTTGAGAGAGAAACCGTAGACGAAGGGGCCGCCTTCTTCTGGCGCAGGGAAGTCGCCCTTGGCCATTTGGTGCATCATTCTGTTCATCTGCTCGTGGATGCGTCTGAAGTTCTCCTCAACATCCATGAACATGTCATCGAAGTCCTCGTCAAAGAACCAGGACCTCCACCAATCGTCTCTTCTCTTTCTTCTCCAACTCATCTCACACCACCTCTCAGATATTGATACCCGCGGATGTTAACCCATGGTTAACAACCCGATACATATATGTCAGCTCGACTATAAGAGATTTTCGGATGATGCGTTGGACTGTGTTATCCCGAAATCTCTTAACGGCAGCAGACAGGAAACGAGAGAGAAGA
>JBHIFJ010000036.1:0-17362 GCA_046761045.1 Thermoplasmata archaeon | reverse complement strand
GATGATTACACTTCTGGCAATCCACTCAGAGCCGAAAGATCCGAATTCTTCATGGTGAAAGGCACATTGCTCACACTACAGAAATTGCATGAGCAATCGTATGAGGCTAAGAAACGCGCAGTCGAGATATGTGAGGAAAACCATGACGTTCTCAGGCTGCCACACGCCTACAACGGTTTGGGGGTCTCTCTCTTCCACCTCAAGAATAACGAATTGGCGCTGGAATATTACGAACGCGGCATCAAGTTTGCCCAGCGAATTGGTGATCTTCGCTGCTTGGGGTTTCTCCTGTTCAATGCCGCCGGAGTGCACATCGAAATGCCGCAACTCTCAAAGGCTCAAGAGCACTTGGATTCGGCAAGATCAATCTTCGAGCGGTTGGGAGAGAGCAGGATGGTGGCAATGACAGACCTTTCCGGGGCCTTTGTACACTACAAGAGAGATGAGTCAAAGGAAGCCGATGGACTTCTTCAACGTCACCTCAACCAAATCAAGGAGTGTGGCACATCCTCAGATGTGATGAGCTCCTACAAAACAGCCGCGGAGATATACAAGGACATGGGGTATGCAGACAGGGCAAGAAAATGTGTGGAGCTTGCCCTTTCCCTCTCAGAGAAGCTTGCGGCACCCAAAATCGCGCCAGACATTCCTCTACTCTCCAGGGAGAGGGGCAAGCTGGATTAGTTGTCGAGCCTCGGCTATATCGTGTTCTCTGCCGGTGGCCTTGGCTTGTCGTTGGGGTCCATCGGGTCAGTCCCTGCATTGAATTCTTCAAGGTTCGTGTAGTCGTCGAGGTCTGGGTCGTCGTCCGCACCGTAGCTGAGGTCCCCGAAGTGCTGAAGCTCCCACCAATCAGGAAGTCCGTCCTGATCGGAATCTTCGTCCGCTACAATGTTCCTCGGCAGTAGAGCTGCCACGAGGAGCAAGGCTAGCACACAAACAGATACTATTGCCTTCATTTTCTCCCCCTCTTTTCTTTGAAGTGGTTCTATATGTGTTGCGGTCACTATAATAAGGCGATGTGAACATGTATTTTTTTGCAGACAATTAGCAAAAACATCTTACCATTCGGGCCAGCTGACGACGACCAAGGCAGAAAGATTAAACTGTATCAAGACAATTCCCTGAAGACCGTTGACAAAGCATGGTAACCTGCACGGTTGGTCGTGATGGAAACTGAGAAGTTGAGAAATATTGTGGCCGACTTCATGACCGACTCTGAAGTCGAGCTTCGAGAGAGGTTTGAGATTTGGATTGACAAGCGAATGAGATCCCATAAGCTTGTCGTGTATCACGATGTTCATCAGATCCTGAGGGAGATCATTCCAGACTTGATCGCCTCTGTGAGAACAGGAGGTTATGAAAGAATCCTCGTTCATCTGAAGGGGTTCATCGAGAAATCTGGCTTCGAGCATGTTGAGGCAGGACTCAGGGCCTTCAGATCAATTCTAGTCAATGAAATGAGCAAATGCGTTCAGGACATCGATACGAGACATCGAATCATTGAGCTCATCTACAGGGATTTCGACATAATGCTGGACGGTGTTTCAAAGCTGAACGCAAGAATGCATGCGCAACGACTCGAGCAAGAAATCATGGAGAGGACCGAGGAACTCGTTGAGACCAAGGACCTCTACAGAGGACTCGTTGAGAACTCCCCCATCGGGGTCTGCCTCCTCCAAGAGGGCAAGATCAAGTTCGCAAATGATGAACTCGCGAGAATCGGTCGCTACAAGAAAGAGGATCTCCTGGGAATGGAATATCATCGGTTCCTGACCCCAGAATCATTGGAAGAACACAGGGAAGGGATAGAGAGGAGGCAACATGGGTTGAATGGTGCGCTCACATACAAAGCCAAAGCACTGAGAAAGGATGGAAGCACGGTTGAGGTCGAGATACACTCCGTTCCGACGACATTCAAAGGAGGGCCAGCGACGCAAGCCCTTGTGCGCGACATAACCCAAGAGAAGAGGATCGAGCAACTCAGGCAAAGCTTCTTTTCCAATGTCTCGCACGAACTAAAGACTCCTCTAACCACAATCAGTGGGAACATCAAGTTTCTCGTGAGCGGGAAGATGGGCGAGCTCAATCCCTCCCAAGAACAGGCATTGGAGGCGGCAAGTGAGGAGACGGACAAGCTCGATCGGCTAGTCGACACGATTCTTGAATTGGCCTCATTGGACTCGGAATCCTTCATGCTCCACCTAAGCAGTGTGAACATGACGCGAATCATCAAAGAAGCGGTCAACTCCAAAGCCCTGCAGGCGGAGCAAAAAAGCCTTAGGCTCGAAATGAATCTTCAGGATAATCTGTCGCCGATTATTGGCGACGAAACGCGCATATCGACTCTCATGAGAAACTTGGTCGACAACGCTGTCAAGTTCACGCCCGAAGGAGGGACGGTGAGGATCAAGGGTATCGAGGACCCAGACAACGTGATAGTGGAGGTTTCCGATACCGGAATAGGAATAGCGGAGGAAGAGCAGTCCAGAATATTCGACCGATTCTACCAGGTGGATTCCTCATCCACACGGATGTACGGGGGCGCGGGCCTCGGACTCTCCATTTGCAAGGAAATCGTTGACTTGCACGGTGGTCGAATCGAAGTGGAGAGTGATGTTGGGAAGGGGTCCACCTTCAGGGTGCTGCTGCCGAAGGAGCGGGGGTCTAGATGAAGACGATAGTTGTCGTGGACGATGAGCCAAAGATAGTGGATCTTGTTGAAAGAATTCTGGCCTCGGAGGGATTCAAGGTCATCGGGGCCTTGAGCGGCCAGGAATGTCTCGACTATGTGTCTCGAAAGACGCCAGACCTGATTCTCTTGGACATAAAGATGCCCGAGATGGACGGCTGGATGGTCTTCAGAGAACTCAGGTCCAGCGAGAAGACGAGGGGAATCCCGATTGCCATGCTAACCGTGAAGGCAGACACGATCGACCGCGATGTTGCTCTCAGCCTACTTGATGTTGACGACTACATCACCAAGCCATTCTCCCCAGACGAGCTCGTGTCGCGGGTAAGGAACCTTGTCGGGAGCTAAAGTCTCAGGATTCGGAATGGAACGAGCTCGCAAGAAGAGGCCCGTACTCGTGGTCCTTCAACACGCGCGCACCTGCGAGAGAGAACAGAATTCTTCGGGGTGGGCGCGAGAAAATCTCCTGTTCCTTGTAGGCCTCAGCAAGGACGTCTGTCTGTTTCTTATACTCCTGATAGCTGGAGCATGCGCTCAGCCCGATAGCTTCATTCTTGTTGAGGGCGGAGAAGAATGTGGTACCAGCGGTCTCCAATAGCGTGGGAACGTAGTATTTGAGACCTTCCGAGAGCCTAGGATGAAACGACCCATATGTCAGCACAAGTAGTTCCACTCCCAAGTCCTTCAGATTCGGTATCCTCCGGTTCATTACCAATCCCTGCTCTGCAAACTTCCTCCTTGCCTTGCCGATCGTCATCCTGGAGATTCCAAGAAGCTCAGCGAGCTGGACGTCGTTCAGGTCAGGATTCTCCACCATGCCCCTCAATATGATCTTCTCTTTCCTACGAAGTGGCGTCGAGCATCTTTTGCCAAGTTCCGGTTTTTCGCGTGGAGGACTCCTCTCCGACCAGAACATCCTGTGAAGAAAAGGATAAAAGTCGAAGAAATTCACGACCTCCGATAGGTCGAAAGGAAAGAGGGCGACGTGAAAACTTCCCTCAAGATAGTCCTTTTCCCTGTATTTCTCCTCGAGGGCCTGGATATTCGCCATCGCTTCAGTGTAGTTCTTTGACACCTGGATGAACATGTCTTGGCGGGGTTCCACAAGGGCAAATATGAACTCGGGGCGGTCAACGATGGGTTTGGTCAAAGAGATTTTCTCATCGAATGGGGGGATGGAGGAAAGTGTTCCAAACGCAACGACAAGCATTTCAAAGCCGAGCTTTTCGAAGGACGGGATCTTGACACTCTTGAGGTTCTCGTCCCGCTCAAGTCTCCTCCTGATGGCGGTCACCGTTGTCTTCTTCATATCGAGCTTCCGCGAAAGCTCTCTATCAGACAGGTGTGGATAGCGGACAATCCCGCACAGGACCTTCTTCTCACTCTCTAGAAGTGGACGCTTTGCCATCATTGCTCGTGATACTTCTGTGGAATTTAAATGTACCTTGCCTACGAAATGAAATATCCGCCAAAGCAAGACAAGCCCGCTATGACTTCCATTAGCTGATGGATTAATTTTCGTGTGGGGGATAATCATTTGGTCACTATAGACAACGTGTCGGGACCCAAAGTGCGAAAGTTGATTATCAGATTGGAAACTTGTGTGCGAAAGCTTTTTAGTCTACAAACAACCGACCTTCTTGGGATTGACTTGCGACTCGAGGGTGTGGAAAAACGTCAAAGGAGAAGCAGGACGATAACCGTTGACCTTGAATTCTCTCGTGAATGGTCTCTCCAGAACTCGCTCCCAATCCTGAACGAGATGGTTTCGGAGTTCGAGGACTTCCTCAAATCCGCAACGCCCTCCAACCCGCCCGTGGACAAGGATCTGGACGATGCAATAGAGGACCTCGATGAGTACAATCAACGATTCGCCAGGGATGCGCCTCGATCGGGGGATTTCCAGACCAGAAAGGTTGAGCCAAAATCAGAGGAATCGCATTGCAGCAAGGAAGGGATGTGAGAATGATCGACGCTTTTCCCCCAAACTCAACTGCCCTTCTCCTCGGTCCTCCTGGCGTTGGAAAATTCGAATTCTCAATCGACTACGTAGTCGATACGCTTGAAAACAGAGGCAGAGTGGTCTTTGTTGCTGTTGATCTTCATCCAAACGAAATATGCCGATGGATTTCGAGGTACGGAGGCGATGTGTCGACAAACGAAGGGAGGAACTTCGTCTTCGTTGACTGCTATTCACCTACTGTTGAGGACACGCAGAACCATTCTGGAGATTCGGCAACACTCAGGGTCAACAGCCTGAGCAACATTGAGAGCATAGGGATGTGCATCTCGAAAGCAGTTGCCGGACTGGGAAAACCCGTACGCATCGTTTTCTACACATTGTCCACACTATTCCTGTACAACTCACCACAGGCTTTGGCGAAGTTCTTTCAGATGATTTCTTCTCGTGCGAAAATCGAGTACGGGTCCATTCTCTACGTTCTTCACGAAGGCGTACATGACGACAGGACGGTCTGTCTCCTGGAATCGCTTGTTGATGGGGTCATCCAGATGCGCTTTGACGAGAATCTGGGGCGGGAGTGGCGAGTTCACCACTTCAGAGGCAAGAAATCCCAACATCACTGGATTCGGTTCGATGCGAACAGGTACGGCTTCGTGACGGCCGTTGACGAGAAGAGATTGGTGAACGAGTTCCTAGACTACGAATATGGGTTGCATCCGGGTAGGAAGGCCAAGCAGAACCCGACAAACCTGGTCAAGCTTCAGGCAAAGATGCTCGAATAGCAGCAGGAAGGTCGTGCAAGTATGGACCCCCTCATAGGAACGCTCGGAGCGGTGGCGGGAGCTGGGATGTCAACCGTGGGCATGTTCGGTGCCCTCAAGATGAGAAGCAATCTCTGGAAGTCACCGTTTGCCATGTTCTTCGTGGCGGGGCTCCTCCTCACTCTAGGCTCGACAACGCACCTGCTCTACCTGCTGGGAGCGATTCCGTCGATTTTCATTTCCTTGGAACTCGCAATGACAGTTTCGTTCATTCTCCTGATCCTAGGCACATCATTGATTCTCCTGGTTCTTGCGAGGATCTATGGTGATTCAACGTTCAGTGCCGTGCTCCTGCCAAGGGACGCATTCTGCAAGATGGCCCAGAGGCTCGAAAGGATGTACGGCAGGACAGGAGCCAAGCACATCATGTATGCTCTTGGGAAAGACTCTGAGTATGACAGAGCCCAGGAGATAAAGAGGAAATTGAAGGTGGACAACGAATCCTATGTCAAGTGGCTCCCCGACATCTTCGACCTGCTTGGATGGGCCGAGAAGACGGAGATAGTTGAATACGTCCCCAAGGAAACGCTCCTGTTGAGGACTTTGAATAACTTCGTGGCTCACAGCACCCCTGAGGATGGTGTGGTTAGCTGCAACTTCATCAGCGGTTCAATAGCTGGCCTCTCGAAGG
Source organism: Thermoplasmata archaeon (assembly GCA_046761045.1). GTDB lineage: Archaea > Thermoplasmatota > Thermoplasmata > RBG-16-68-12 > JAGMCJ01 > JAGMCJ01. The sequence continues at coordinate 11,255 of JBHIFJ010000036.1, read as the reverse complement.
CCGTGCATCCCGGTATGGACTGTGAGGTTGTGGAGGTCAAGTGCCAGAACCGTGGAGACGACTACTGCGAATTCGCAGTGAATTTCTTTCCCATACCGCCTTGGTGAAGGTTCCCAATGCACTGCGACCTTATCAGATGTGATAATCACGTCGAAACTCCCATTATGTCCTCTCTGGTTGAAGAAGCAGGGAGCTGATGTCCATGTCATCACCATCCGAGAAGGAGAAAGGAAACAACTCAAGAGTGAAGACGTTCGTGGAGGGTTTTGATGAGGCGCTAGGGGGAGGAATCCCGAAAGGAAGCGTCGTGCTGATATCCGGCCTTCCGGGAACGATGAAGTCTTCTCTGGCCTACAACGTTCTCTTTCAAAATGCAGCTAATGACGGCCTGAAGGGCCTCTACGTGACGCTTGAGCAGAAGCGGGACAGCATCGAGTCTCAAATGTACTCCATGGGGTTCACGAGAAAGGAGCCCCTCAAGAGCATAGAGATATTCGACATCGCTAGAATCAAGAAGGAGGCTGGAGAGAGGGCCGAAGCCAAGTTCTGGATTGAATACCTGAAGAAGGTTGTCAACCTCAAGAGGAGGGTCTCAGACTTCAACCTCTTCGTCCTCGATTCCTTGGACGCCATGGAGTTCTTGGACAGAGCCGAGGGCAAGAGATCTCAGCTGTTCCATCTCTTCGAGTGGTTGCGAGAGTGGAACGTCACTGCCTTCCTGATAACTGAGGCGGCGCCAGAGCCGACAATCCAGGCGCTCGCACTCGCGGAGAAGCGAAGTGAGGCGGACTATCTCGCGGACGGCATCATACATCTCAAGATGCATCAGGTCAACGATGTGGATGTACAGAGACGGATAAGATGCATCAAGATGAGAGGGACAAGACACGAAACCAGCTATTTCGCGTTGGTTTTCGAGAACGGCGTGTTCAGCATAACCAGACCGATGAGCATGTAGAAGGAATTATTATGGCTCGCCCCCCGATATGTCCAAGCTGCAACTCCCCCAACAAGATGAACGCAGTCAGGTGCCGCGTCTGCGGCAAGTCCCTCAGAAAGGACCCGAGGCAGGTGGAAACCTCTCCTCAGAAGCCCGTCGTCCTGGAACGCGTCATGACAGGAGAAGTCTTCACTGCTGTGCTGGGTGAGGCAAAATCCCGCAAGAGAGATTATGAGGCCAATCCTCAAGACAGAGAGGTGAGGATACGACCCAAAGGCGATGATTCCGAGCGACCAGATCCTTCTGAAATAGATGGCCAAACCGAGGACTTGATGGCGAGAGCTAAGGCCGCCATAGAAATCAAGAAGTTCGACACGGCAATCGGGTATCTAGATAGGATTCTGGCATTGACGCCTGAAGACCCGAAGGCTTGGTATTGCAGGGGAACATGTTTTGCCACGATTGGGAACCACCCCGAGGCCATCCGATGCTATGAAAGAGCGATAGAAGAGAACTCGAGAGATGCTCAGCTCTGGTATCTGAAAGGCAAATCGCAAAAGGAGATCAAGTCCTATGACGACGCACTCTTCTCGGTGGACAAGGCCATAGAAATAAGGCCTGATTTCGCCGATGCCTGGTACTCCAAGGGCTCCCTCCTGCAGCTCTTGGGGAAGATTGTGGAGGCATACGTCAGCTTCCTGCAAACCCTCAACTTGAATCCAAATCACACAGAGGCCAGAATAAGAATCAACGAGACCGAGAGGTTCTTGAGGAACAGAGGTCTTCAGTCCCTCATAACCGGAGTATCCTCGTGGGACGATCTTCCGAACGGAATGCAGTATGACATCCAGTCGGGACCAAGCACATCGAAGATGGCCCTGCTTTCATTGGCAGAGGACGCTCAGTCCCGGGAGCACTACGACGAGAGCCTCTACTACTACGATCAAGCACTGAGCGCAGACGAGGAAGATTCCTTCCTTTGGCAGGAAAAAGCCAATCTCCTCTCAAAGATGGGTAGATACAGACAGGCGATTGAGTGCTACCAGAAATCGGCTGTTTTGGGAAGCAGATCGCGACAGGTTCGGCCAAGCACAGAGAAAAGCGGGCGGTCCAGACAGGTGACCCCCCAAAGAGAGATGCACCCGCTTCTTGGACAGACTCAAACAATGACTTGGTCCAGGAAATCAGAAATGCCACGCCAGTTGCCTGATCCAGAGAGAAGCATCAAGGAGCAAAGTGCTGGTGGCGAGACCGCTCAAGAAGGAGAAATCCTAGAGGAGCCGGCGGATGCTGGGGACATATCAGGGCTTGAAACAAGAATCGACGACATCGTGTCGACCATCCCGACATCGACACCCAACGATGAAGAGCGGGCCGAAGACTTCGTTTCAAGCAAGGCGAAGGTGAGGCTGGCCGAAGGAAGGGAGATAAAGAAGACCTACGTAAAAGGATTCGATGAGGCTCTGGGCGGCGGGATTCCCTCTGGACATGTCATGCTCGTGACAGGTGCACCAGGAACGATGAAATCGTCTCTGGCATTCTCGATACTCTACAACCACGCTCTCAATGAATGCAGAGTCGGACTGTACATCACTCTTGAGCAGAGCACGAGCAGTCTCATTGCACAAGTAGCATCACTTGGAATGGATTACGAGGAGGTCAGAGAATCGCTCAGAATACTCGACTTGGCCTACCTGAAGAGTCAGACTTCGATGAGCAGAGAGCAGTGGATGAACGTGGTCTACTCCCAGATCAAGAAGCTGAAGAAGAAGTTCAACCTAGGCTTGGTTGTGATAGATTCACTGGATGCTCTCATGACACTTGGCCACTTTGAACAGAGGAGGTCAAGAACGTTTAGACTCTTCGAGTGGCTGAGAAGACTTGGCGTCACGACTTTCGTAATAGCAGAGAGAGCGGATTTCGTCATTGGAGGGAACGTAATCCAGTCAAAGACCGTGGAGGACTTCCTCGCGGATGGAATTTTCCATTTGAGGCTCCATCTTGTCAACGACGTTGATGTGCAGAGAAGAATCAGATGTCTCAAAATGAGAGAAATGAACCACAGCACGGGATACATGGCCTTGTCCTGGGATGATGGTTCCTTCAGCGTAACGAAGGTGGTCAGGAGATAACATGTCCGCGGTCTCATACAGGTCCCTGGGAAGTGACGTCGAACGTCACGGAGTCATCATGACGTACGTCAAGGGCTTCGACGAGGAAATCGGGGGGGGCATCCCCCCAGGTCACATTACCCTGATCCACGGTCCTACGGGGACGATGAAATCCTCTCTCGCATTCTACATCCTCTACAACAACGCCCTGGATGGAAAGAGGGGACTCTATGTCACCCTAGAGCAGGAAGCCGAGAGTCTCGCTGACCAAATGGAGTCGCTGGGGATGGAGGTCGGTCAGGCCTCCAAGCTACTCCCGATATTCGATTTGAGCAGGGGGCGGGAGAAGCTTCAAGAGTTGCACGAAAGGATGCGATCGGTCAGTGGAAGAGGCCTCACTCCATTGGAGGACGGATTCCTTGGGGTGTTCCAGATCAAGGTCGAGGAGCTAAAGAAGAAGCACGGCTTTGAACTGTTGGTCATCGACTCCCTTGAGGCGCTGGAACTCATCGCGAACTTCCCAGACAGGAGAAAGGATCTCTTTGATTTCTTTGAGTGGCTCAGGTCCCTCAGCGTCACAACTTTCATTGTCTCCGAGTCCAGTCCGGACTTACTGAGCCTTCTCAGATTCGAGGAAACATTCGATGAGGCCTTCCTTGCAGATGCAATCATCGAACTCAAGATGGAGATCATAAACAATGTTGACGTTCAGAGAAGGATTAGATGCGTGAAAATGAGAAGCGTCGAACACAAGACGGACTACTTCACCCTGATACACGAGAACAAATGGTTTGAGATCACGAAGGCCATTTGCTAGGACGGGATGACCTTGAGATGGAAAAAGCTGGCTCTCATGCTGTTGAGGGTTACAATCCTATTCGCACTCTCTGCGATTCTTGTGAGCGGGTTCTGGTTCCACGCAGAGTTCTACAAGTTTGGATTGCCTGTCCTGGTCATCGCGGGTACCGTCATGGTCATCGTGATCATCCTGGCGTTCAGATTCGCAATATCCGGCCGACTTCAACCCATCGGAAGACCGAAAAAGACACTGGAGTTTGACCTAGCTGATCTCGACAAGGTCAGGCATGGGGTCAAGGAATCGATACTAAGGAAGCCGCAGGACAATCGGGAGATCAAACCAGGGACCATCGTGTCTGCAAGGCTCAAGGGGACTAATTCAGAGATTTGCAGGCTGAGAATAGTGGGGATTGACAGGAAATACCTCGCGGACCTTGACAGGAAGGATTTGGATGGACTTGGGATTGCCTCAAAGGGTGAGTTCTCCAGTATGTGGAGAAGAACAGGCGGCTCATTGAACGAGCGGGTGTTTGGTGAGTTGGTCTTCTTCGAACCATTGGAGGCGGAGACGAGAGAATGACACCGGAATCCCTCCTTGTGCTTGTCATCTCCGTTCTAACCTCGGTTGTATTCCTTGCAGGGATCGTTAGCCTCAATTCACGAAGGATGAAAACGCTGTTCATCGCGCTTCATGTACTTCTCCTGACTGCCAACGTTTCGTGGCTTATCAGCAGGGAGTTCGGTATCGCTGCGCTCGACAAAGCGGTCCTGGCCTCCACGATTCTCGTTTTTCCAATGACGACGGTCCTCATACTCGCTTTCTTCCACGGTCCTCTCTTTACCGGAAGAGTATACCTGCCGCTGGCCATTTTCCTTCCATCATTGGGCATAATCCATCTCTCTGGGGTTGAGGGATGGACGAGTTCCAATCTCTACGACCACTCTGCTTTCGCCTACTATCTGGTTCTCTGTCTTGCCATTTCACTTGCGGAATCCATTGCCCATTGGCTGAAATCGTCGATTCTCCACAAGGAAGGATATCTCCTGATGCTTTCGCTGGCCATTCTCCTCGCCACTGGACCTGTGTACTATCAGGAGTTGAAGATACTGAACGCAGGGGGTCTCATCGGTCCAAACTTGGGATTCCCTCTTTTCAGCTCAACGGTTCTGATGGCACTGCTTAGAGCGGACTTCCCACTCGTGAGGTTGGAATCCAAGGAGAGGCTCTCTCGAGGGGCATCAAGGTTTGAGCTCGAAACAGGCAGGGTCCATTTCGCGACTGAAACCAGGCCGAAGTACCTGCGGTCAATCTTTGCAGAAAAGGTTGGCAACGGAAGGCCTGGGCTCCTTCTGACTTCCCAACCCAGTGGACGATTCCAGCGGAAATATCGCGTCAAAGATGCCGCCTTCATAGAGGTCTCGTTCCGCAACGGGAAGCACCAGATCAATGCATCGGATATGAGCAAGATTTACTTCCTGATTCGGGATTTCGTGCTGATCCACAAGCATAGTGTGGTCTTGGTTGATGCGTTTTCGAGACTCGTGTGCAACAACGACCTGCAGTCAACGAAGGAACTGATTTCCCACGCACGACGCTTGGCGAGTCGTACCGGATGCACATTCATCGTACCGCTATCTCTGGTAACGGGGACAGAACGCTCTCTGCTCATCGGCACTATTGACAGCGTGATGGAATTCCCGGATGTCGAGAAGAAGGTTCTGGAGATATTGGACGCCCATATCGGGAACCTGAGCCGGCATCTTCTGCGCACCTACTGCAAGAGCAAAGGCACAGTGTTAAAGGACTTGACGCTGGAGGACATCCCAGATTTGGCGGTGTGGATAACAAGCACACTGGATACCCTTGGGGTGTATGCTGGCGACAATGCAATCCTAAAGAATTGGAAGAACGAATCCTATCGCATTTCCCTTGACTTGATGAGCTACTACAACTCCGATCTCGAGGAAGCTCAGAGGCTTTCGACCGATCCCCCGGTGACCACCGAGTCCCTGATATCTCAGGTGGTTTTCGGGAGAGAGAAGATCCCAAAGACATCCGTCCGGGAATTGCCTCACGAACGGACAGAGCGGGAGATGAGGGAGAAACTGCTGTACGTTTTCACTAAGTACTTCGGAGAAGCGGGCAGGTTTGTGCTCGCAAGGGAAGTCAAGAAACTAGGCAAGTCTCTGGACAAAGTCTCAAGGGCGGACCTCACGAGGCTTGCGGAAAGAGCTCAGGAAGCAATGATGGAGTTCGGGGAAATCGTGGACATAGACAGCGTTAGGACTGACATGAGGTCCAGAGGATGTCTCATGAAGGATGAGATAGTCGGAATTGCAGCAGAAGGTGTTTGACCATGAAACCGAGGATTAGGACCTACATAGATGGCTTTGATGACCTTCTTGATGGTGGAATTCCACAGGGACACAATGTGCTCATTGCTGGCACCCCAGGAACGATGAAGTCCTCTGTGGCCTATTCGGTACTCCACAACAATGCCATCAATAATGGTACAAAGGGCCTCTACATATCGCTCGAGCAGAAGAGAGCGAGCTTGTTCGACCATATGCACAGCTTGGGACTGGACCCAACGACGGTCAAAGACAGAGTCAGTGTTCTCGATCTCAGCGAGCTCAGGAAGAAGATGCAGGATGCGGGGGAGGATGTGTGGATAGACTTCCTCACGATGTACACGAAGAACATAAAGAACGGATTCGACTACAGCCTTCTCGTTCTCGATTCGCTCGATGCGGTGGAGGCACTGGCGAAGTTCGAAAACTTCCGAATGGAGTTCTTCAAGATGTTGAAGTGGTTCAAGGGCCTGCAGCTCACCACTTTCATCATAACTGAGATGCCCGGGGTGAGTTCTCCATTGGTTTCGGGCCCAGACCTTTGGAATGCGTTCGGAAAGCACAAGGAGGACTATCTCGCGGATGGGATCATTCTACTGAAAATGGAGAAAAGAGGAGATTTCGAGGTGCAACGACGGATAAGATGCGTGAAGATGAGAAGTGTCCGTCATGACACCAGATACTTTGCCATCGTCTTCGAAGGCGGCAGATTCCAAGTCACGAGGATCATGGCCTAGTCGAGCTCCTTCCGGACAATCCTTGCTGTGATCCTTTCCGATCTGCATTTCGGACAGCGCCTGATGTAGGATGCTGAGACGAACGTTCCGCACCGCGATTCGCCTCGACACATTATCTCGAAGAGAACATCCTTTTCGCCCACTTCCTCATAATACAGCAAATCCGTTCCTGAGGCGATGGCTATCCCCTTCCCCTTCGTCGAGACCTGCGAAACCTTTCCAGGGAGCAACCATCTCTCCTCTCCATCGCTGTCATATAGAGCAACCTTCGAGTGATGGAGAACAGCAGAAAATTCATCGACGGAGAGGCCAAGCACCGCATCATCCAAAAACCTGTCGTGAGACAACTCGCAATCCTCTGTCAGAAATAGAATCCTGTGAGGAAGGGCGACAACAAGAGAGTCTCTTCCTCCCGAGATAGCGATTATTCTCTCCGCGACTTCCATCTCGGCGATCTGCTGGCCGGACCTCGTGTATGCTACAAGCCTCTTCATGTTTCCAACGAAAATCCTCCCCCGAAAGGAGGCAATAGAGTTTCCCCCGAAATCAGTACTCCAAAGCTCCCTGCCATCCGTACTGAAGGCTAGAACTCTGGACTCAGTCACTACGGCGACAATTTCGGAAACGGAGAAGTCGATGGGCGGGGCCTCCAGGGGCACCCTTCTCATCGTGACCCCAATCCTATTGACCAAGCGAATTCCGTGCTCATGTGCGATGAAGAAAACGTTCTCCTGAGACGAGAATCCAAATCCAGCCACCCGGCCCGTAAGGGTGACTGCCCATATCTGCAGCCCTGCCTCGTCAAGGCAGCGAGCGTTCCGACCTGTGGAAACAAGTACTCCCTTTTCCCCGCTCAAAAGGCAGATTCGATCGAGATCTTGGTCGAATTCGGTCCTCCAAACAAGCCTGACACCCACGGGGCGATGATAGAAGAATCTTGATTTAACCCTTTCTCATCAATAAGGGAAGGGGGGGACCAAGGGAGATTCGTGATAATCTGCCAGCGGAGGAAGTGGGTTATCATCGATGATAATTATAAACCAACCTACATATATATTGAGAGTCTATTTTTCCTAGAGCTTGGATAAGCTACTCTAACGACACTAGAACTTGGCGGGACCGACGTGAAGAGAGAGCAGTTCAAAGCAACGGTCGAAATACTCGCTGGAGGACACGGACTCCCAATACTGAGGCTCCTTCATTCCAAGGGATGGTCCATCGCCAGTGATATCGCATCTGAACTTGACATACACACGACCACTGCTTCGAAGTACCTCATGAGGCTCTACGAGGTTGGGATACTAGACAGAAGGACAAGGAACTGCAGGACCAGAAGGGCGTACGAGTACAGACTGAAGAGCCCCAGGATTTCGCTGGACTACGACGTGGGTGAAAACCAAGATGATGATTTGATTGGTGCCTGCGAATTCTACTCGTCACTCCTCTTTGCGATGCTCGATAAGACCGAGAGAATCGGATGGGCCATGATAAGACCCGCGGTTGAGGAGGCTCTTTCGGACATTCAGGATTCCTTCGACCGCGAAGTTTCGGATATCATCTCATACGTTGACCTCAACGGGGGCCATGCCTCGACATTCAGGAATCTGAGAATGGCCATTGAGAGTGATGAACTTCAATGCACTCTGATCGAAGTGAAGAAGGCATTCTCTCTTTTGCTCGAGAGGGTCCTTGGGTTGTGTGGTGAGGGGGTTGGATCTGCCACCGCCGGCAGGATATTTCGGCTAGCCCTGGAGGCAACACCCAGGAGCGCCACGGATTTGGCCGTGGAGTATGGACTATTGGATGCCTTTCCCGAGGACATTGTACATGACAGAAAGTGAGTCAAGGGTAACCACCGGCATAGCAGGACTAGATACCCTTTCGCAGGGTGGGTTCCCAGAGAACAGCGTCAACTTGGTCTCTGGACCAGCTGGCAGCGGAAAGACTCTGCTGGCATCCCAATTCTTCTTCAACGGAGCAGAGAACAATGGCGACACAGGCCTCTATCTCGTGTTGGAGGAGAATCGCGAGAACGTAGTCCGGGCCATGATGAATTTCCAGATGGATCCTCGAGGTCCCGAAAACCAGGGAAGGCTCTTCCTAATCGACCTGGGAGAGATCCGATCGGACCATAGCCGTGGGGTTGTCGGCTTCGGAGAGATAATGGACTTTCTGGAGAGCTTCATCGCCAGAACCAAGCCAAAGAGGCTCGTTCTGGATTCACTTCCTGTGGTGGGTCTCTACTATCGAAGCCTGGATGAGTTCCGAGAGGAGCTCTTCACATTCTCCCGTTTCCTTCGCAAGAAGGACCTGACGTCCCTTCTGATTTCTGAGTCGTTAGAGGGAGGTGGCCTCACACGATTCGGGGTCGAGCAGTTCGTGGCTGATTCCTTCATTGTCCTCGGGCTGGAGGAGGTCAGGGGGGAGCTCCGGCGGACGATAACCGTCAGGAAGATGAGGTTCACGAAGCACGACACCGCAAAGCATCCATTCCTCATAACTCCGAGGGGAATCGAGGTCATGTCTGAGGAGAAGGTCGTCTAGATGGTACAAAGAGCGCGGATTGGAATAAAGGTCGTGGACACCCTCATTGAGGGTGGGATACCGCGCAAAACGTCCGTCGCAGTCCAAGGACCATCTGGGAATGAGAAGTACGACCTTGCGCTGAGCTTTCTCAAGGAGGGGATTCGGAAGGGAGAAGCCGTTGTTGTCGCCCTCTCATCGATCTCTCCAGAGGAATTCAGGAGAGGGATGAAGGCCATAGGCATCGACACCGAACCTCTTGAGAAGGAGGGAATGCTCAGGATCATTGACTGGTATTCACACAAGGAGAAGGCGATAATCGACATAGAGGAAGACAATGGTGTTCTGCGGTGCTCCGTCGACCTCATAAACGTGGGGATTGCGTTCAGCCGCGCCATTGCCGAGTTAGAGGAGGGAACGGAGAAGCGAGCCATTGTCGAGATACTCTCTCCGGCCTTGAATGAGTACGATCTTCAGAAGGTCTACGGGTTTGCCCAGAGCACGAAGGCGAAGCTCGAGAAGGTCGGTTTCACCTCCCTTTTCCTCATCGAGAAGGAGATGCATGACACCGTCACGCTTTCCACACTCCTCCAGCCGTTTGATGGCGTCATCGACATCGAGAGAAGCCGCCTGGGAGACAGGATTGTGAGAAAGGTAGCGGCACTTTCCATGAAGGACACTAGGGTGGATTCGAACTACGTTCCACTCATCGTCGACGATGCGATATCAGAGGCGGGAGTCGGGAGGAGACAGAAGAAGTCTCTCCGAAAGGCCGAGGTTGTATCTGATTCCAGGGACATCCAGCTCTGGTTTGATCTTGGCACCAGATTGCTGCTCAAGGGCGACGCAGAAAGAGCTCTCAAATGCTTTGACAAGATTCTGACGACAGATTCTTCCCATGCCGGTGCGTGGGCCTCCAAGGCAAACGCCCTGAAAGAGCTGGGAAGAGTGAAGGAAGCAACAGAGTGTTACCAGAAAGCACTTCTTTTCTCCAAGAAGGACCAACAGAAACCCGAAGAGAGTGCCCCTCTCAAGGCCGAAGAGTCCACTAGGAAGTGTTCCTACTGCTTGGAAACTATCCCCAGTGGGTCACAATTCTGCGAGAACTGTGGAATGAATGAATCGACGACTCAAATCGGCGGGATGGATATCAATCGCATAATGAGAGTCTGCGATGTGAAATTGGGAAGAAACCCTGAAGATGCTGATGCTCTCTTCGTCAAGGGCGCGACGTACGAGAAGATTGGGAACCACAGTCGTGCGATTGAAATTCTCAACAGGCTCACTGAATTGGACCCAAGGTACCCAGGTGTTTGGATACTGAAGGCAAAAATACACGCTCGATTGGGAGACAAGGAAAACGCCGCAAAGTGCAGGGAGATGGCTTTGTCGCTCTCCGAGGGGAGGGTGGATGGTGAGCACAGGTATGAGTGCCCAATGTGCGGTGAGGGAGTTTCCGAGGATGCTACCGTATGCGAAAATTGCGGTGCCAGCTTCGATTCCACCTCATCCATGGCAATCGAAACCACCGAGGAACCTGCTGGGAGAGAAGAGCCACCAAGACCGACTGAAGAGGACACGAGAGAAAGACTAAGACGGGAAATCGATGAGCTGAAGTCCAGAAAGCCGAGATTGACCGCAAAGCCCAAAGGGCTTCCTCCACAAAAAGAGCCCAAAACGTCTGTTGCACCCGTGGGCCTCACCAACGGTCTAGCCAGGAAAGGCCGCAGCTCGATCCCGGGTCGCACCAACGGGCTAACCAATGGGAAAAGGGGTCGCACCAACGGGCTGACG
>JBHIFJ010000035.1:0-19870 GCA_046761045.1 Thermoplasmata archaeon | reverse complement strand
TACAGTCGACTAATGAAGCCTTCGCCAGCTGACCCTCTCAGGATGCCACACCCTTAAGGGTGTGGTAGTTCACTAGTAAAAGAGCGCCGAGGGGGAGATTCGAACTCCCGCGGTGCAAAGCACCAGTGGCTGTCCCGACGAGGTTCTCGAGGCCACCGCCTTGGACCGGACTTAGCTACCTCGGCCTGGTGGAAAAGTTATTAGAGAAAGTGGGGATAACACTATCGGTATGAAGCTTCATGTCGAAATGCTCCCATCGGGCGAGAAGAGGATATTGAAGTTCCCTGATGAGGCCAGTGGCTTCGACGTTGTTCACGCCCTCGAACTGAAGCCGGACGCTCATATCCTTGTCAGGGAGGGCCGCCCGATACCGATGGACGAGGAGCTGAGAAACGGAGAGAGGATCAAGCTGATCAAGGTGGCGTCTGGCGGGTGAACATTTATAGTGAGGTGGCAATTCCCACGGTGCTAACATGGACTCGGAGAACGAGATGCTCAAGTTCCTTGGCCTGACGAGTACGGACGAGCTTTTTGAGGACATCCCCAAGGATGTCAGGATCGAGGGCATCGACCTCCCGCCTGGCAAGAGCGAGATGGAGGTTTCCCACGAAATCGAAGAGATCCTATCCAGGAACAGGTCCATCAACGAGATGCCGTCCTTTCTCGGGGGAGGCGTATACAATCACTACGTTCCCGCCTTGGTCGATGAGATCCTGTCGCGCTCGGAATTCTACACCTCCTACACGCCCTATCAGGCCGAGGCGAGCCAGGGGATGCTGCAGGCGCTCTTCGAGTATCAGAGCATGATATGTGAGCTCACTGGAATGGAAGCGGCCAACACCTCCTTGTACGACTGGTCGACCGCAATAGGAGAAGCGGCACTCATGGCAGCCCGCCTGAACCGAAAGAGCGAAATCGTCGTTCCGAGGGCCATGCACTGGGACAAGCACAGCGTTCTGTCAAACTACTGCAGGGGACCTGATATCAAGATCAAGGTATTCGATTATGATAAGGAGACCGGCAAGATCGACCTGGAACATCTGAGGAGTCTTGTCACTGAGGACACCGCCGGCGTGTACTTCGAGAATCCCAACTTCTTCGGCGTTATCGAGGACGAGTGCGAAGCCGTGAGAGACATCGCAAGGGACAGGATTCTCATCGTTGGCGTGAATCCCATTTCTCTCGCGCTGCTCAAACCTCCGGGCGACTACGGTGCGGATATCGTCGTCGGGGAGGGTCAGATTCTCGGGTCCTATCCGAGCTTTGGCGGTCCGCTCCTGGGAATCTTCGCCTGTCTCCAGAAGCACGTGAGGAAGATGCCTGGACGCGTGATCGGCGTCACAACTGATGCGGACGGTGAGAGGGCCTTCTGCATGACATTGCAGACGAGAGAACAGCACATCAGGCGGGAGAGGGCGACAAGCAACGTCTGCTCCAACGAATCTCTGATGGCCGTTGCCTCGGTGGTGTATATGTCCCTCCTTGGCAGGAACGGGTTGAGGAAGGTCGCGAATGAGTGCGTCATCAACACGAGGCGCGCCATGACCAGGATAGGATCCCTGGACCACTTCCTCGTTCCCGTGTTCGCCGCAGAGCACTTCAATGAGTTCGTCATGAAGTCGAAGATCTCCTACGGTTCGGTCCACAGGCATTTGCTCGATTCTGGCGTTCACGGGGGTCTCCCGCTCAAGTCTCACTTCCCCGAGCTTGATGAGTCCGCGCTCTTCGCCTTCACGGAAATGCATACAACATCGGACATGGATCGACTGGTCTGGGCTTTGGAGGGGGTCAGATGAGCTACCGGCAGGCGCGCCACAGGACCCCTCTGATACTCGAGCTCGATGACACCGTCGAGGAGTCCGAATTCGAGTGCGAACTTCCAGAGCCCCTGCTCAGAGAGCGTCTGGACATCCCGAATCTGCGGGAGTTCGAGGTCACCCGACACTTCCTGAGGCTCAGCCAGATGAATTTCGGCGTCGACACAGGGTTCTATCCTCTGGGCTCGTGCACGATGAAGCACACGCCCAAGATCCTCGAGCGGGCGGCTTCCTCCCCGAAGGCCAAGTTCCTGCATCCCGATCAGGATTGGTCAACTGTCCAAGGTGCTCTTCAGATTCTGTATGAGCTTCAAGGCATGCTCGCCACAATCGGCGGGGTCCATTCCGTGACCCTGCAGCCCGCGGCCGGGGCCCATGGCGAGTTCACGGGTCTCCTGATGGCGCGGGCCTATCACGATGAGAGGGAGGAGGAGAGAACACAGGTCGCCCTTCCCGACTCGGCCCACGGGACGAATCCAGCAAGCGCAGCCATGATGGGCTTCGAGGTCATCGAGATTCCATCAAAGGAGGGTCGCGTGGACCTTTCAGCATTGGAGAACGCAGTCGGGGACAAGACCGCGGCCTTCATGATCACCAATCCCAACACGCTCGGCCTGTTTGAGAGCGATATTCTCGACATAGCGAGGATAGTTCACGATGCCGGGGCCGTGCTCTATTACGACGGCGCGAACCTCAACGCGATAATGGGAAGGACGAATCCTGGGGTGATGAACTTCGATATCGTCCATTTCAACCTACACAAGACATTCGCGACGCCCCATGGCGGTGGCGGGCCCGGGTCTGGCCCGATTGGCGTCGTTGAGAAACTTGATGAATTCCTGCCCATTCCGACTGTCGCCTACGACGGCGAGAGGTATTTCCTGGACTACGACCGCCCGAAGAGCATTGGAAAGGTCCGCTCATACCTAGGAAACTTCGCGGTCCTCCTTAGAGCATATGCGTATATCAAGCTCCGCGGCGGGGACGGATTGAAGCGGATTTCCGATCGAGCAGTGTTGAACTCGAACTACCTGGGCAAGAAGCTCGAGGGAATCCTGGATGTGCCCTTCGACGGGTTGAGAAAACACGAGTTCGTTGCCAGCGCTTCTGGGTTGAGGAACGGCATCAAGGCCAAGGATGTGTGCAAGCGGCTCATAGACTTCGGGTTTCACCCCCCGACCGCCTACTTCCCTCAGCTCGTGGATGAGGCCCTGATGATTGAACCCACAGAGAGCGAGACAAAGGAAACACTAGATCGTTTCGCGGAGGTCATGGAACAGATTGTGAACGAGGACCCAGAAACGACCAGGAACGCCCCAAGCAACGCTTCCGTTCGGAGGGTGGACGAGGTCGCCGCTGCGCGCAAGCCCGTTCTGAGCTTCAAGATGATGAGGAGATGATGCTCTCGTTGTCGAGGCTCTGGATGAGTATGTAGGCCCAATCCAGCTTTCTCATCTTCGTGCCAAGGTCCTTGTCCTTCCTCTTCGGCCTCGTGAAATCAAAGCCAACAAGCCTTATCTCCTCCGCGTTGAAATGGTCGGCTATGAAGACGGCTCTGTCTCCGTCCGTGAAGCCGCCGAAGTTGTGCACACCCTGAATGGGTTCCGCCTGCGTTGTCCCCACCACTTGTCCTTCAAACTTGCTCACGTGCTCCTGCAGCGCGGGAATGTTGTCGCCGTGCGCGTGAATGACCGCAATGGCTCCCAGTGAGTTTGCCCGTAGGAGGTCCTCGATTCTCCCATCGAGGTCGGTGGTGAACGCATCCGGGACTATGTCGTTATGCAGCAGTACGGAGGTGGCCTCGTCTGCGGATATGACGACGCCCGATATGCTGCCGATTTCCCGCTCGAGGGACTCTGCATCGCCCGCAATTGTCACGCGCTTGCCCTGAATCAGAATGCCCAATGCCTTGGGGGAGGACTCCTTGTTCCTGAGCAGCCTGGACAGCAATCTCGCCGCCCGCTCATCTTCCTCCCTGCTGTAGCCGAAATCCGCCAAGATCTGAGAGTAGTAAATTTCCCACCGGGAGAAGTCCATCTAGACCCTTCCTAGTGCCGCCAGAGGTCCTCCGTGGGAACCCTGGGCGCTATCATGCGATATATCGCCAGGCCGAGAACGGTTATGACCAGCCCGAACACTATCTCGACGGTGATGACCGTCGTCATGTACGGGTCCACTGCACTAACGATGAGGTGGATGGCCTCGAAGAAGATTAGTGTGAGGAACCCCACGACAAGCCAGAAGACCATTATCGGTATGAAGGAGGCGGGGAACTTCCTTCTCTTTGTGTATGCGTCCACCACACTGCGCAACTCGTAGACGAACATTGCGAGTATGTACCACCATATGGAGGTGAAGAAGAAGAGGAAGATTGCCTGTCCGATTCCACTGACATCTGGCGCAGTAGCCTCGGAGACGCCCGTGAATATCCCTATCAAGATGAGCACTATCGTGACGCTCTGGAAGATGATCGAGAAGTCGCCGGACATGATTGAGTTCCTTACCTCGCTGACGCTGTCCTTCATCCTCCTGACCGCACTCCTGAGAAAGCCTTCCTCGAAGTGGATTCTCGAGAACATATAGAGGCTGAGGACGAGCGCGATGAGACCTGGCGCAAGATTCGGGAGAGTGGGAATGATCTCAACACCACTGACGAAAAGGGCGTACATGAACGGGACCATGTTGAGGAAGCCGAGAATGAAGAGGACCAAGGCCACGGGGGTGCCGTACCGCCTCTTGATCTTCTCGTCCTTGAGCGCCCTGATCAGGGTGTAGTAGGCGGTCTCTATCTCGGGGTTCTGCTTGACATAGACCCTCTTGACGTGGTTGACCTTGATTCTGGAGGCAATGATGGGGAAGATCTGCTCATCCTCCGCTCCGTCGCTGACGAGGTAGGCGTAGTTGGGCTGAACCTCATCGAGGACCTCGTTGAGCTGCCGGGTAAGCTCCCTATCGGACTTGTAGCCCACTTCCTTGTCCCCCGATATGGTTGCGACCTCCGCCGTTATGCCCTTCTCAACGAGGTCGTTGTACATTGCCACGGCTGAGAGTATGGTGTTGACATCGGCATCCTCGGCATCGGCAAGCCCTAGCTTCAATGCTGCGGCTAGGTTGTCGTCTTTCCCAATCACAGGACCTGGAATGCCAGCCTTCGCGCCGATGTCGTCATCTCTGTCGACGCAGAGGACGAGGGCCTTCATTGCACCTGCTCTATGATAGAAGGAACTATATGAAACTATCTCGCTCGTTTGTCGATAACGGTGTCGAAATGATTATATGGTGAGAGAAGATAATGCGAATAGACCCATGCCAGAGGAAGAGGAAATCGAGGAGGCTGTGAATTCGATTCGCGACCTCAGCGAAGTTGCTGAGTTGGCTCCGTGTCCGAACTGCGGGGAGGTGACACCCTCCGCCAAGAACGTCTGCGAGTCATGCGGCTTTCTGATACGTGCGGCCACACCAGCCAAGGAGAGCCCCATCGAGGATGAGGGGTTCAAGGAACGGTTGACGATGACATTGAAACCCGTAGCTCCATCGAGTCCAAAGGCAGAGACAGCCGAGACTGAGTCGGAGGAGCCGAAGGATGCCTTTCCAGAGCTCACGGAGCTGGAGAGGTCTTTCAATGCCGAGAAGAAAGCTCCCAAGGAGGCGCTGCCCAGGGTCGTGAGCACAAGGGCTTCCGTTCAGATCCGGAAGTGGGACAGTCATCTGGTGGGGATATCGGCGATCATCGTGTTCGCAGGGATAATCACATACCTGCTTTCCTTTCTCCTCGTGTCCGACAGGGTGCTTGCCGGGGCCGTCATGATACTCGGAGCGGTGATCATAGTCATCTTCGGCAATGTCGCCATGGAGGGTGCTCTGGCATCGAGACGTCCCGTCCTCGTCGCAGCGGAGGAACCGCGAAGGAAGATGGTCCAGTATATCTGTCCCGTCTGCAAGACACCGCTGAGGGAGGAGGAATCGAGATGTCCTCTATGTGGGTCGGTCTTTGAATCCTGAGGGGGAGTCGGGTTGGAGATTCGATGGCACGGACATGCGTGTTTCGAGATATCGAACGACATCACCATTGTGACCGATCCCCACGACGGCAGGTCCATAGGCATTAGGCAGCCAAACGTGATGGCCGATCTGGTTCTCATATCGCATGACCACTGGGACCACAACGCTGCTCGCGTCGTCAGAGGAAATCCAAGGGTGATAGAATCGGACTTCGAGGGCACCGTCAAGGGTGCTAGGATAAGCTCAATCGGTACGTACCACGACAAGTCCAAGGGCGAGAAGAGAGGGACGAACAGGGTCTTCGTGATCGACTTGGACGGCACGAAGTTCTGCCACCTTGGAGACCTCGGCCACATCCCGTCCGAGGAGAAGATGTCCAGGATGAGAGGCATGGATGTTCTCTTCATCCCAGTCGGTGATGTCTTCACGATCGGTGCGAAGGAGGCCGCCGAGATAGCTAGGAGCCTTAGGCCGAAGGTATGCGTGCCCATGCACTACCGCATAGGCGGGCTTTCCCTGTCGATACAGCCGGTGGACGATTTCCTCGGTCACTTCCCAGAGGAGCAGATCATACGCATCGGCAACCAGGTATCCTTCGAGCTTGACGACCTTGGCGGAAAAACCGTCATCTGGGTCTTCTCCCTCTGATTGGCGGAGCGTCAGTAGAGGGCAAGTCCCTCCTCGATTCTACCGATCTCTATCGGAGTTGTCGTGGATCCCACGACCGCGCCCTTAGTGTTGGCAACGAGGCACGCTCCCAGGTATGTCGTCCCGTAATTGGCGGTTGCTATCGTCACCGAAACCTTGAGTGTATCCTCCAACCGTCTCCTCTCCTCATCCGTGATCTTGGGATGACAGACCACGCCCGTGTTCGTCGCGACCGCCACGGAGCCCACGGTCCTGAGCCCTGCAATCGTCCCCCTCGCCACAGGGACCTGGAGTGTATCCTCCAGCAGATTGATCGTCCTCTTCCCGAAGCCCGGATGGACGAGTGCGCCTTTGTCGTTGCACAGTATGTTGTTGCCGACGGCGTTCAGCTTGTGGTCAATCTCTACCGGCCTGAGTCTCCTCAGCTTGCCCATCTCCTCTTCGGACACGAAGTTGGTCACGATGGAGCCGTAGGAGTTCGACCGTATCAGGGAACCCAGGATCGTGGAGCCGCCAATCGTCGTGACGGTCACCTCAACACCCAGTGCCTCGGCGGTCCTCTTCACGATGCGTGCGGGAATGCTGGGGTTGCATAGAATATGACCCTCGTTCGCCGAGCAATAGACCCCTATGTACGGATTGCCAGAAAAATCCAGCTTCGTTATCAAGAGGACCTCAGCCCTCCGGAAGGGAAACCTCTACGAGACCGTCCTCGAACTTGATGATTCTCACTCTTATCTTGTTCGGAGGCTTCTCAATTCCTCTTGCCCAGACAGCCTCGTTAACGCTGGCGTCTATCCAGACGTCCTCCGGGCCCGCCTTCATGTGTCTCATGACGTACTCCCTGATCGCCTTCACCGCTCGCGGGGCCCGCTTTTTCCTCGGAACGTTGATTATCTTCCTCAGCGGGATCGTGAAGATCCTCTCTATCTCTTCCTCCACCAAGGGATCACCTCTTGAGGCGTCCTCGCCTCCAGAGCCTTCTCTTCGGGTGCCTGAGGAATCTTCTGCTTGTCCTCTGGATGACCCAGGCTGGAACCCTTCGATTCCTCTTCGTTTCCTTCATGAGTCTGAGCTTCCTTCCGAGGGGCTTGTTCCTTGCCATCTCATCTCCTCTCTATCCTAATGTCTCTCTTCTTCGGCATGACTTTCCTCAGTATCTCTCTCAGTGAGGCATCATCTATCATGGATTGCACTCTTCCCGCCTGAACGAGGGCTATCAGCTGGTTCTCCACGCCGCGGGCGACATCAGGATACGCCAAGGCAACCCTTCCCAGTCTCTCCCTGGCCTCGGGTGTGAGGATCTTTCTGAGGAGCATCTGTCTCTGAGCCTCGATTTGGGCCGCCTGCTCCTGCTCTATGAGCCTCTGCTCCCGCTCCCTCTGGAGCTGCTCAAGCCGCCTTCTCCTTATCTCCTCAAGCTCCTCGTCTTCCTCCATGATATCCTCACAGGTACTTGGTGAGCTCAGGGTTGTTCTTCGCCATGTCCTTCAGTATCTCGTGCGAGGCGTTGTCGAGTAGGCTCTGTCCTGCGGGGGATATGACCCTTCCCTTCCTCTCGATGACGGAGACGTATCCGAGCTCCTCCAGCTGCTTCAGGCAGGCTCGCGCTATCGCTCGGCTACCAGACCTCGCCTTGTACGGCTTCGAGCCCCTGTCCTCCTTCCCGCCAAAGAGGGCCGCCAACCTCTCCGAACCTATGGGACCGTTCAGATAGACCTTCCTCATAACCGCCGCGAGCCTCGTGTACCACCAGTCATCCTGAGCGGGGCTCTTCTCCTTGTGAACGCCCGTCTTGGCAAAACCGCTCCACTCGGGCGGCTCGACCTTGCCTTCTTTCTTGAGATGCTCTGCGACATTAGCTATTAGTCTGTCTGCGGGAACGTCATAGGCGGTTGTCATCCAATCCTCGCGGAACGAAATATAACCGAGGTCTGATATTAAACGTTTCTGTTTTGCATCCAGTCGCCAGGAGTCGTCGAACGAGGCTCCGCTCGCTGGTCCTCTAGCATCCTTAAGGTTATTATTGCTGTTCTGCATTTCGTAGTCGGTTGGTTTCATGACTACCCGAATCAAAACCTACGTCAAGGGGCTCGACGAGAGGATGGAGGGTGGGATTCCCGAGAAGTATCTCACGCTGATATGCGGTCGCGCGGGGACCATGAAGTCCAGCATAGCCTTCAACATCCTCTACAACAACGCCAAGGAGAACGGTCTGAGGGGGATCTACATCACACTTGAGCAGAACAGGAAGAGCCTCGTCGATAGCATGGTGAGGATCGGGATGGACCCGAGGCAGATCACGGGCAAGGGGGGCATCGTCGTGGTCGACATGGCCCGCCTAAGGAAGGAGCTCGAGGAGCAGGGCAAACAGGCCGAGATAAACTGGCCTCAGTCGATACTGACCACCGTCAACAACTACAAGATGAAGTATGGGTGCAACCTCTTCGCTCTGGACTCCCTGGCAGCACTGTACTCGATCACCGACTTCAAGACGCCGAGGAGCGACGTATTCATGTTCTTCGACAGGATAAGGGATTTGGATGTCACGACGTTTCTGATCTCGGAGATGCTGGACCCGGACAAAGAGCTGTTCGGTCAGTACGGTGTCGAGGACTTCCTTGCTGATGGCATCTTTCATCTTGATATGAAGCGGGACGAGAAGAACGTAAACCTCTTCCTCAGCGTGGTAAAGATGAGGATGACCAGGCACGACAGGGCCTACTATCCACTCATCGTTGAGAGTGAGGGTTTCGAGATAGTCACGCAGTAATATGAGGACAGTCATAGCAATCACTGGCGCATCTGGCATGCCATATGCCACGACACTGTTGAGGGAGCTGGAGGCCGAGAAGCACCTGATCGTCTCGAAGAACGCCCTCAGCGTGATTGAGCAGGAATCGGAGGTCGGAGTGGAGGAGATCGAGGCCCTTGCGGACCATGTCTACGACCCCGATGACATGAATGCCACCGTGTGCTCCGGCAGCGCGCGATTCGATGCCATGGTCATCGTTCCGTGCTCCATGTCCACGCTCTCCAAGATTTCCTGCGGTATTGCCGACAACCTGATATGCAGAACCGCTCAGGTCTTCCTCAAGGAGGGCAGGAAGCTTGTTCTGGTCCCGCGCGAGACCCCCCTCACCTCTATTCACCTTGCGAACATGAAGAGGCTTGCGGATTGCGGTGTCGTGATACTGGCAGCGATGCCGCCCTTCTACACGAGGCCCTCAAGCGTGAAGGACATGGTCAACTTCATCGTCGGGAAAATCCTCGACAGCCTGGGAATCGAGCACAGTCTCTACAAGCCATGGAAGTAGGTCCTAGGCTGCCCCCTCTGGCTTCCTTTCCACGAGAACCTCAACCCTATCGAATTCCTTCTTGACCATGGAAAGCTGGTCCGGGGACAACGAAAGAGGTGTGATCGGGACTATGAGCGTCGCGTCGTTGATGGAACAGAGGTCGTTCACCTTCTTCATGAACTTCAGAGCGACGTCGAACCCGTTCTCCACGGCGAGATACTCCACGCCGTCCAGCAGTATGGTTCCTCCCTCAGCCTTCTTGACGAAGTTGCTGATTGCCCTCATGATCTCGAAGTCCAGCCGCTTCGGGTCGAGCGTCTTGTACTCTGAACTCGTGTCCGTCAGCCAATAAAGCTCCACATTCTCGACTGATATCTCCCTTTTCAGCTTCTCCGGATATGTGGTCGATATCACGAGACCAGGGATGTTCCTCTTCACAAGGCTGTTGAACTGTTCGTAGGCTGACGTCGGGGACTCGTCTATCATCAGGTGATTGTAGCCCAGCTCCACGACCTTCAGCGTCGACCCGCAGTTCTCGCAGATCGTTTTCATGAGGTCCATGCCCTCCTCCACAAGGACTATCTCTGAGCAGGAGGAGCACTTGGCGGTGGTCATCGCCTTCTCCTCTTCCTCGCCCAATTCGAGGTCGTTTCCGCAGCTCGGGCAGGTCGCGACCTTTGCGGCGCAGCTCTTGTGATACAACTGTCCGCATCTGCAACGGATGGCTTTCCTAAGGTCTGTTATCTCGTCCATGCACACCGAGCACGCAAGCGTGGAGTGAACGGGCGGGGGCGGGGGTGCCGCGGCGACAACCACCGGTGCCTGCGAGGCAACCCTGAAGTCCTCCTCTTCCTCCGCGGCTGGCGGGATTATCATTGTCTTCCTGTCGTACAGCAGCTTGGACGTGACGACGATGGCGATGAAGGATCCGATCATGAAGATCCACATGAAGAGCCCCGTGAGGTAGACTCTAGGGCCCAGGAAGACGAACAGCGACGGGAAGAAGTAGAATATGATGTAGAGCAGGACCACGACCTTCGCCAGAATGTGAAGCCAGCGCATTCTCACTGCGCCCGCCCGGTACCGTCTGGGGTGAGCCATCTTGAAGCTCATGTAGAACTTGTTTTGCACCGAGAGCAGGACATAGGTCAGTATGAACATTAGGACGAACAACAACTGCGGGTTCTCGAACAGATCGAAGGCAACGAAGACGGTCGAGTCCCTTCCGCTGTCCGCGTATTCGAAGTTGGACGTGTAGGACAGAATCATCCCGCCGGGGGTTCTCACCAGGTGGACCGCTCCCCTCTCCGAATCGATGTCCTGGAAACTTATCGTGCCCAGCAGGTAATCCGTGTGATGCATCTCTATCTGTCCATCGTAGAAGCTCGGTCCGTACACCCCGAGGTCGTCGATCATGAAGCCGGTCGAGTTCCCGCTCGGGCCTGACTTGAAGAGGAGCCTCAGATAGAACTCCTTGCCCGCCAGCTCGTCCGTGAGATTCACGAACACTGGGGCCCAGGTCGATGTGTTGTTCGACGTCGTGAGGTTGTGAATCTCGTACCAGTTCACGCCGTCCTCGCTCGTCATGAAGACGAGGTAGTCGTCCGCGTCGGCGACGGTTCCCGTGTAGTTGAACTTGAGATAGCACTCCTTTGACGTGTTCAGGCGGAGCAGGCCGGAGTCCATCACCATTCTGGCATTGTCATCATACAGGCCCCTGCTGTCATTGCCGGCGTAGAGTGCCCCGCTCACGAGCGGCCAGGGGAAATAGGGGAAGGGGCCGTAGTTGGTCTCGAAGTCGGTCTCGCTCCGAACCGAGAAAACATCGTAGAATGCTCGCACGATGGTTGTCTCGTCCTGGGCATAGGTCCTCTTCGCCTCGCTCGTCTCCATCGTGAATCTGAGGACCATGCTCAGGCTGCCGATGGTCGTCATATCCGTGCCCACGAGCCCGGTAGTGCTTTCCTCGACCCCGGCGTTCGAGTTGCCCTCGTCTAGCGAAAGGGTCTTCATCCTCCCGTATCTGTACTCGGTGCCCAAAGTCCCGGAGGGCGGTCTCTCCAGGTAGTTCTGAACATCCAGGGAGTAGCTGAGGGCCTCGTCAGCTTCTATGATCCCGTTGCCATCATCGTAGTGATAGAGTATCTTCTCCCTCAAATCGCGTGCTTCGCCCCCAACCGCTGTAAAGTAGATGTGACCTCCGCCCCCGAGGCTTGTGACGCCTATCATCTCCACGTCCGTGGTCACGATGATACGACCCGTCTGTGCTGAGACCACGCCCACGGCAGAGGCGATGAGGAGGGTTAACAAAACAGCGAAGCAAAACTGCTGGAGAGTTCGACTTTCCATCGGAATCACCCAATATTGGCCAGAGATAAATAGTTTCCGAAGGAAATATCACCAGCAATGAAAAACCTTTTCAAGCTCAGCGCCTCATGTCCCCCGGGAACATGGAAGTCGGCGACCTGAACCTGAGGGAGGAGTACACGAAGATAGTGAGCGTCCTCCAGACGTTGGGTCTTTCCAACTACGAAGCGAGGGTCTACATCGCGCTGGTTGCGCATGGCTTTGGCGATGCCGAGACGATCGCGAACACGGCGGGGATTCCGAGAACATCGTCCTACAAGGCCCTGCAGTCCCTCTGCTCGAAGGGGTTCGCCTTCTCCACGTCAGGAAGGCCGTCGGTCTACAAGCCAGAGCTGCCCGAGAGGATGAAGTACAAGGTCGTCGGCGAGGTTTCGGAGGCCTTCGACAAGCTCGGTCTCATTCACGAGATCGTCCGCGACAAGGGGGAACCTCAGCTTGTCTTCACGATAACGGGAAAGAACCGGGTGATGACCAAGATAGGCGAACTCCTGGACAAGTCCTCCGAGAAGTTCGTTGTGGCGACCCCCACATTCTCTGAAATCAGAGAGGCCCAGAAGAAGAAGCTGGAGGCCGCGATACGCAGGGGCATTCGCGTCACAATCATAACGGAGCCCGGGCAGAAGGTGCCCGAGGGCTCCCACGTGCACTGGAGGAAGGGGCTGATCGCGACCGATATCATCGTTGACGGCAACGAGGCGCTGATCGCGAGCCCCGATCTCAACGCCTGTGGGTTCACCGACAACCCCTATCTCGCGAGGCACCTGGAGGATTTCCTCTCCATCATGATAGCGCACGGACAGGAGTAGCTTGGCGGGTTGAAATGGAATCTGATGTCTTGGTTGTTGGAGCGGGTCCGATTGGATGCCTCGTCGCAGAGCGCCTGTGCAGGAAGGGCTTCTCCGTCGTTGTCGCCGAGGAGCACAGGGAGATCGGCGAACCCGTGCAGTGCTCTGGCCTCGTTACGAACCGTGTAGTCGAGTTCCTGCCGAATGAGAGGAACGTTCTGAACAGGGTCAAGGGAGCGGTCATTTTCTCCCCGAGCGGGCACAGGATAACGATTGGCGGGGACAGCGACAAAGCTCTCGTCCTGGACAGGGCGATGTTCGATCGGGGTCTGGCGGAGGCGGCCTCGCGGGCGGGGGCCCAGATGCTGCTGGACACGCACGTCATAGCCGCTCGGAGGTCATCCACGGGCGTGGGCGTTACCCTGGCGCACGCGAAGGACACGAGCAATTTGGAGTGCAAGATCCTCGTCGGCGCTGATGGCGTCAAGTCGAGCGTTGCCAGGTGGTTCGACCTCTCGAGGCCCGAGATAACCGTCTCGGGGTTCCAGGCGGAGATGTTTTGCGCGGGTTCAGATGACGACCTCGTCAGCCTCTATGTCGGGAACGACGTTGCCCCGGGGTTTTTCGCCTGGATCATTCCGGCGGGAGACACGCTCCGGGTGGGCCTGTGCGTCAGGGAGGGCAACGCGTACGACTACTTCGAGAGGTTCCTCGGCAATCCGCTCGTTTCGAAGAGGCTGGCTGAGGCAGAGCCATTGTCCTATCAGGCCGGGATGATTCCCCTCGGGCTGTCGAGGAGGACCGCCGATGACAACATCGTGATAGTCGGCGATGCGGCCTGCCAGGTCAAGGCGACCAGTGGGGGAGGCCTCTACACGGGCCTCGCCTCGGCGGAGGAGTGCTCCAAGATTCTGGTGGAGTCGCTCGAATCCGAGGACTACACGCGCTCGGTCCTGTCTGGATACGAGGACGCGTGGTTTGAGCGCGTGGGAAGGGAGCTCAAGCGGAACCTTCTCCTCCACAAGGCCTTCGCGCGGCTGAACGACAGGCAGTTCGAGAGGATATTCGACCTCATAGACAGACAGGACATACTGGACATAATATCGGAGAGAGGCGACATGGACTACCCGTCGAGACTGGGATGGCGCCTTGTGAAGAAGGAGCCCAGGCTTCTCAAGTTTGCAACGCCCGCTCTAAGAGCCCTTTTCTGCTGAACTCCTCTATCTCCAGCGAGAAGTCTATTGCCCTGACGGAATGGGTTATCCATCCTAGGGATATGACGTCCGCGAAGTCCGCGTACTCAACGATGTTCTGTGGGTTTATCCTCCCTGAGACCTCGATCGTGCAGGGCGAGATCTGCCTGACCCTCTCGGCGACGGCTCTCCCGACATCGGGGGGCATGTTGTCCAGCATGATTATGTCGGCGCCCGCTCCAGCCGCTTCGAGTGCCTCCTCCTCGGCCTCGACCTCTATCTCGACCTTCTTGTTGAAATGACCCGCCTTCGCGCGCTTGATGGCCTCCTTCACCGATCCCACTATCTTCAGGTGGTTGTCCTTTATGAGAAAGGCGTCATCGAGTCGGAACCTGTGCGGGTCTCCTCCGCCGAGCCTCACGGCCTTCTTCTCGAAGTACCTGAAGCCTGGTGTTGTCTTCCTCGTGGCGGCGACGCTCACATTGGGGTTCCTCTCGTGGCATCTCCTCACAAGCTCATGCGTCAGCGTTGCGATGCCGCTCATCCGCATTAGGAAGTTCAGTGCGACTCTCTCGCCCGCCAGAATGCGCTTCGCGCCTCCTTCGAGACGCAGAACCGCGATGCCGCTTTCGATTCTCTGCCCGTCCCGGCACGATGACTCGGTCTGAACACCGAGATGATCGAATATTGTCTTGGCCTCCTCCAGTCCCGCCAGGACGCAATCCTCCTTGGCCGTTATCCTTGCTCTGGCATCAACGTCGCCGATGAGGGCCTCGGAGGTTATGTCCCCGTGCCCGATGTCCTCCTTGAGAAAGTCAGCCGCGTCCATCGCGCTTCCATCATCCTGGGGTATTAAATCGTTTCTCTACAATTCTCTCCACTCACCCTCCGTCGGGAGGACGTTCTCCCTGCCCTCCACCTGGCTCGCGAGAGCCTTCCTGTTGTCCCCGTGACAGTAAACGACCTTGTCGGGGTCGCAGTGGTCTATGAACCTCAGCAGATCGGAGTGCCCCGCGTGAGCGGAGAAGTCAAAGAAGCAGACCTCGCAATCGACTCCCTGAATGGCGCCGTAGAGGTCTATCCTGCCCTCATCCATGAGCATCCTGCCGTTGGTACCCTCAACCTGGTAGCCAGTGAGGAGAATCGCGCTCCTCTTGTCCCTTTTCACCCTGTTGATGTATTCAAGAACGGGCCCACCGTCGAGCATCCCGCTCGTGCAGACCACGATATCGCCCTTGAGGGCCCTATCGCGCATTCGCGGATTCCTAATCATCTTCGTCCTCCTGACCGCCCGCCTGAGCTTCTTGGGGTTCCTGAGATACTCGGGCATGCTGAGGTAGTGCCTGTTTATCGCCTGTCCCATGCCATCGAGCCAGACCTCGAAATGGTTCTTCGCGAGGGAGAGGAGGACCTCCTGGGTCCTGCCGACCGCGAAGGATGGGACGATCACCTTGCCGCCCCTGTCGATGACCTCCTCCACCTTCATGAGGAACTTGTATTCCACCTTGTCGCGCCTCTCGTGCTCTCTTCCCGCATACGTGGACTCCATTATCAGGACGTCGCACTTGACCCTACGGGCTCCCAGGACGAGACCCGTCTTTACCGTGTGAATGTCGCCCGTGAACAGGACGCTCTTGTCTCCGACGATCTCGAACATGGAGGCCCCTGGTATGTGACCTGCATAGTGGACGCGAACCTCCAGGTGACCAATCGTGATGACATCATCGAAATGAACCGGCTCGAAGCTTTTCCTCATGCTCTCGATGTCCTCGGTCTGGTAGGGGCGCGGAAAGCCCTCGTATTCGGCAACCTTGAGTGTATCCTGCGTGAGGACCTCCGAGACGAGAAACGTCATGGGCGTCGCGAGCACCCTGGAGTCGTACCTCCCGCACAGCCAGGGAATCATCCCTGAGTGGTCCACGTGCGCGTGGCTCAGGAGGACGGCATCAACGGGGGGCGCCGGCTTGGGATAGCCTGGCGGCCTGGCGGGAGTTATCCCGTAGTCGAAGAGCAGCATGTCCGAGTTGCTCCTGAAAAGGCAAGCCAGGCTGCCGACTTCGCTGGCGCCGCCTAGGAACTGGAATTTCATCTTCATCACGATGGTCGGTCCCCTCTTAACACTTTTGGGTTTGGTAGCGGGGGTGCCGATGCGGAGGCAACGGGTCTAGACGAGCGCGTAGAGCACCGCGGAGGAGGCTATCCCTATTGCCACGACAACCGACAGTATGAGAATCACATACCTGCTCAGCTGCCTGCTTCCGAAGGCGGCCACAAGCCCTCCCTTGACTATGGTGTTTGAGATGGCGGCCAGTACTATGGCGATGCTGGCTGTCAGGTTGGAGACGGACGACCCGCCCAGCCGGGCCATGCTCAGCGTGATTGCGTCCACATCGGTCAGCCCTGAGAGGGTGCTGGCCACGTATATCCCCGTGTCACCGAAATAGACTTGAGCGGCCTTTGCGGCAAGGAAAATGATCGCGAAGAAGAGGCCGAACTTCAGGGCCTGCATGACGCTGAACGGGTTCTTCAGCTCCACCTCCCCAGTTTCCTTCCTCTCCCCTCTAAGGAACAGGAAGGCGCTCGCTGCGGCGCCGACGAGGGTCATGATGAGCAGGGGAGCGAGGAGCAGCCAGAAAAGGGACTGGTTGAGCACCGCCACCTCGAAGAGAATCCTGGGAAACATCATCATGGAGGCCACGGTAATCCCGATTGCGAAGGACCGTGTCAGGGAGGCGTTTTCCTTGCTTCTTTGGGAGAACGCCAGAGCTACAGCCGTCGAGGACACGAGGCCGCCCAAAAGACCGGTCAACCCAACGCCCTTCTTTCCGCCAAGGACCTTCACAGCCACATAGCCTGCGAAGCCTATACACGAAATGAAGACGACCATTAGCCATATGTAGAACGGATTGAGAACCCCTAGCGGGTCGTAGGCCTCGTTCGGGAGTATGGGAAGGATGACTATCGTCACGATCGCAAGCTTGAGGGTCGCATAGACGTCCTCCTTGCTCAGTCCCCTCGCGAACCTGTGCAGCGTGGGCTTTATGGAGAGGAACGCCGTCGTCACCACGGCCACTGTGGCTGCCACGACGAGGTACTCGAAGTACACGAGACCGCCGACGATGAATGTGATGAGCGTGGCAACTTCCGTCGTGCCGCCTATGGAGCCTCGCTTCGACAGCGTATAGTAGGAGAGGGCAACCAGGACGGAGAATGCGACGAAGGCCGTCACGAAGAAACCGATGCCGAACATTGCCGAGATCGTCCCCATCATTGCGATGAGAATGAACGTCCTGACGCCAGCAAACTCTCGGACCTCCTCTCTCCTGGCATATTCGCGCTCGAGCCCCACCAAGCCGCCGAGAGCGATGGATATCGTCAATTTCACGAGTATCCCCATCTCGGGGCTGAGTTCCACACCGAAAAGCTCCATCCCGCGGGCTTATCCTGGCGGCTCTATTTATAGTTGCAGCCCTGCAGGCTTCAGGGTCCAGGGTCTCGGTGGGACGACCGACAGACTTAAATTCGCCTTGGGCTATGGACACCGAGGCTTGTGACAGCGGGGCCAAAGGTCTCTCTGAACGATCTCTCTGACTGTCGCTGGTCTCTGTTTGGGTAAGGGGAGGAAAGGAAATGAGCATGATTAGGAGAAATGTGTGGGCTATCATTCTTGGAGCGACCCTTGTTCTCTCGGCAATGGTGCTCTTCGTTCCGGAGCCAGCCAAGGCTCAGCCGCTCAACTCCGTGGCCTTGTTTCAGAACAACGATCCGTGGGGTACGACGAGCAACAAGGACATCCTGACTTCGAATGGGATATCCTACGATGTCTTCACATCTGCAGACATGGGAGTGGTCGACCTCTCTGGCTACGACAAGATCATCGTATCGTCGCAGCAGACGAACTCTTTCTACCAGGATTTGGCTGCCAACCGTGCATGGTTCGAGAGCTATATCGCGATAGGGAAGAAGTTCGAGATGCATGGGGCAACCTACTTTTCGGATTCATGGGACGGTCTGATTATGCCCGGAGGCTTCTCATCCGTCGATAGCATGATGATAGATCAACTCACCATCTCCGATCCGGGTCACGAGGTCGTGAACAATCCTCATGTCATCACGGATTCGGAGATTGACAATTGGCTCTACTCCTCGCATGGGCACCTGACTGGGTTCTCGGTTTCGCCCAAGGTCATCATAGAGGACACGTTGACAGGCGACCCCGTGCTGGCGGAGTTCAGATTTGGAGGCGGAACGGTCATCGCCTCCATGATGACGCTGGAATGGGCCTACTTCTGGGGGTATTCTCCACTGCTGGAGAACCTCATTCTGTACAACCCCATCTCGGTGGACCACGATATCGCCGTTGCGCCGCTGGATGTGCCAGACATCGTGGAGAGAACTGGCACGTACTTCGTGAACACGACCATCTGGAATCTCGGCCTCAACGATGAGACGAGCATCATAGTCAACTTCTCAATGGACGGCATCGTCCAGGACTCGAGGTTCATACCCTCTCTGCCCAAGGAATCCTCCCAGGATGTGAGCTTCCTCTGGAACCCGATGGTCAGTCGTGACTACTTCCTGGAAGTCGAGGCGAGCTTCGTGCCCGACGAGAATATCACGACGAACAACGCGGCGAACAAGACGGTAACTGTCGTGGACACGACTCCGCCCGCGACACCGCAGGGCTTCAGGATCAAGCTGATTCCCACGGGCAACGCGCTCAACATCACCTGGCAGGAGAACACTGAGCCAGACCTGGCGTACTACAACATCTATGCGAGCATGGACGCTGAGGGCTACACTCTCATAGCTCAGGTCCCGGCTGGCGCGGACCACTGGATCGATACGAGCGTGTCGAACGGGCTAACCTACTACTACAAGATGTCCGCGGAGGACAGTGTCCCGAACGAGTCCCCGACGACGATGGTCAGGGCGGCAATTCCTGACTACGACTCGGACAACGATGGTACTGGGGATGCCTTCGACAACGATGATGACAACGACGGTGTCCCGGACAACGTGGATGCCTTCCCGTTCGATCCCACTGAGTGGTCGGACTTCGACGGTGATGGCATCGGAGACAATGCGGATCCCGATGATGACAACGACGGGGTTCCCGATGGTTCGGACCAGTTCCCCTACAATGGGAACGAGTATATCGACAGCGACGGTGACGGCATAGGGGACAACACCGATAGGGACGATGACAACGATGGTGTCCCGGATGATATGGACGCCTTCCCGTACGACCCCTTCGAGTGGGAGGACACGGACGGTGATGGCATTGGAAACAACCTGGATCCTGATGACGACGGGGATACCGTCCCAGACGGGATCGATGACTTCCCTCTCAATCCGGATGAATGGACCGACACAGACGGGGATGGAATCGGAGACAATGCTGACCCCGATGACGACAACGACGGCCGCCCCGATGAGACCGATGCCTTCCCGCTTGACCTGACGGAGTGGGAGGACACGGACGGCGATGGAGTGGGCAACAATGCCGATACCGATGACGATAACGATGGCGTTCTCGATGCCAGCGACGACTTCCCGCTCAATCCGAATGAGTACAGGGATACTGACAACGACGGTATCGGAGACAACCTGGACACTGATGACGACAATGATGGAGTCACAGATGACCTGGATGCATTCCCGCTCAATCCGACGGAGTCGCTCGACACCGACGGCGATGGCCTGGGCAACAACGCAGATCCGGACGACGATGGCGACGGCGTGATCGACATCGAGGA
>JBHIFJ010000034.1:0-21194 GCA_046761045.1 Thermoplasmata archaeon | reverse complement strand
TCCCTCATTATCACTTCTGAGATTGGCGAACAGCTGGTCCACTTGCGAGGCGAGGGGTTTACCCTTTTTCCAGAGCTCCCATGGCGTATATGCCCTCAGCCCTCTCCGCTCTGTTCACTTCCCCGTATCGCATTCGCATGGTTCTGAACTCTTCCCTGAATCCAAGAGATTTCGTGAGTTCCAAAGCGCTTGCGTTCGCGTGTGGTATGAACATCCTGGCTTCCTCCGCGAGAACGGCGCCGAGTATCCCCTTGAGGAGCTGTCCCGCAACTTCTGGGTTGCCCGATTCGACAACGAGTGGTCCTACCTCGCATGACTTCTCAGTGCACGTGGCAATGACGTAGCCAAGCCCCTCCATAGGCAGGAGCACGAGTCTGGGGAAGTCCCTCCACATTCTTCTTATTACTCTGGTTCTATTCCCGCCAAAGTAGGCTGCGTCCAGCTCTGCGATGGTGTCCAGGTCAGTCTCCTTAGCCATTCTGCAGTCGAGCAGGTCAAAATCCTTGGTACCGATTGACATACAGGAGACCGGGAACTCCGATTGGAATCCAAGTTTCGCGTAGAATTGAATGGTGTTCATGTAGGATGTCAGCTGGATGGTCCTCACACCGGAGCTGAGAAGATACTCCATCGAGGTTCTGACAAGGTGGGTTCCGACACCAGTTCCTCTGAACCTCTTGTCGATGACAACATTCCCAATCCATCCTACGGGTCCATAGGACGTTGTCGTTGTCAGACCGACTGGCTGATTCTCCGCCTCGGCGATGAAGCACCCTTCCGGCTCGTAGCTCAATAGTCTCTCGAAATCCTCCTCAACATACCCCCATTCCTCGCCATCGGTCAGCGCAACGGCAAATGAGAAGTCCCCCTCGGTCATTCTCCTTATCTTCATTCCTTCATCTCATAGCCCTCATCGCATTCGTGGCTGCCATGGGTGACATACTTCTTGTCTCCCCTCATGTGCTTGATCATGCAGGGGCCGAATTCGTCGTTCTCCGCTCCATACCATTTATCGCAGTCGCGACAGTGCAGCAAGCCAATCACATCCCCCAGAACGGATCCTGTTCCCTCTTGATGCTTTTGACCCGCTCAAGAACTTCTCTTTCGTCAGGGTTTAGGTCCAGAGAATCGAGCTGCTTCGCCGAGGGCTCTGGTATGTCCACATAGAGGACATCTCCTGGGCTCATCTGCCTGCCGACAGTGACGCCCTGAACGGCCATGGCAATCTCGTCACCCGCAATGGCAACCTTGAGGCTCTCTTCCCCGCTTCGGAGGCTCCTTATCTTTCCTATCACCTTGCCATCCTCTCTCAGCAGCCTCACTCCTGGTTGTATCCTTCCGACAAGGACTCGCACACCAACAATCGCTGGTTTGCTTGCTCGAAAGACGTGCTCCGGAAGGAGGAGGATCTTGCCCGGATGGATGATGGTCCTCAGCCTCTCCTTCTCAAGCTCTGCCCTCTTCTCCTCTGTCCAAGTTTCGTAATCTTTGAGTATCCTATAGATGATGTTCCCCTCTATCAGCTTGACATCCGTCTTGGCGAGCTCTTCCTTTGCGTCTGGGAGGACACCAACATTAAAGGCGAAGATTGCCCTTCTTGGAGGGTCACTTGTCGTTGCTGCGGAGACTACATCTCTTCGGGAGACATCACCAACCTCTGCCGTCTTGACGGGGATCTTGGCATCCTTCAATTCGAACGAGATGGCTTCGAGGGAGCCGATGGCATCGGCCTTCACCAGTATCCCAGTGTCCTCTATCTCCACCTCGATTTCTGTCTCCTGAATCACCTCTCTCTTTGCCTCCTCAATGTCTTCGCCGACGACCCGGAGCGGAGAACCTGCAATTGCGGATTCGAGCCCACTTCCAGAGATTTTGATGCCTGCAGCTGCGGGTACTTCATTCACGGAGTCGAACCTCTCCCTGGGGTCCCTTATCTCGTCAAGGGGCTTTGGCTTGAGAAGGGCCTTTGCTCTCGTCACCAGCGGCTCCCCAGGCCCACCAAGAACAATTGTGTCCCCCTTTCTGATGACGCCATCATATATGATGGCATCCACCGTCGGTCCAAGACCTCTCTCCTCCTTGACCTCCAGAATCGTGCCTTTGGCGGGGCCGCTCACGGTCCTAAGCCTTGGCGTGAGAAACCTCTGTGCAAGGCCGACAAGCATAAGAAGGACCTCCTGCACACCCACAGCGTACTTCCCACTCGTTGGGACCACGGACACTATTGCTGTGAAGTCCTCGACCCGATCGTAGCGTTCAGAATCGAAACCTTCCTGATAGAGCTGTCCGACCAGGTCATAGAGCTTCTGATCGAAGAGCTCGACATAGGAGTGAGGTTGGTTCAATATCATCTCCTGGAAGGACGCACCGATCTTCTTCCTCCATCCTGCGACAAGGTCTATCTTGTTGGCTGCGACGAGGAAGGGTGTCTTGTACCTCCTCAATATGGACAGTGATTCGACGGTCTGGGGCATCACACCCTCGTTTATGTCGATGACCAGGATGGCGAGGTCTGCAAGTGCCCCGCCTCTCGCTCTGAGCGTCACAAAGGAATGATGCCCTGGTGTGTCGATGAATAGGAGTCCAGGGACCTTCAGCTCCCTATCCTTCATGAGGTCTCCGCAAACCTCCTTTAGGATTTCCAGAGGAACCTCTGTGGCCCCAATGTGCTGTGTTATGGCACCGGGCTCCCTGGCAGCGACATTCGAGCCCCTAATCGAATCCAGTAGGGCGGTCTTCCCGTGATCGACATGACCCAGGACACTGACGATTGGTTGCCTTATCATCCGCATCTCAAATGAGCCGAGGATATATCTATTTTCGTTTGGGAAGGCCTCCAGCACGTCATGCCAATATGTCTGCAATCACCTGGTCCAAGATTCGTCTATTCTCTCGAAGTCCTGTATCTCTTCCTGTGAAAAGAAGATCGAGATTTCCCTCTTGGCGCTCTCCGGGGAGTCCGAGGCGTGAATCATGTTCATTTGCTTCGATATTCCGTAGTCGCCTCTTATGGTTCCAGGTGCCGCTTCCTTCGAGTCGGTGGCGCCAACCATCCTGCGGACAACGGAAACCACGTCGGGGCCTTCGACGACCATGGCAACGACCGGACCGGACATGATGAAGGTGACGAGATTCTCGAAGAAATCCTTCCCGGCGTGCTCGGCATAGTATTCCTGTACGATGTCCCTGTCGAGCCAGAGCATTCTCATGGCCACGATCTTGAGGCCCCGTGACTCAAAGCGAGAAATGACCTGACCGATGAGCCCCCTCTGAACGCCATCGGGCTTGATCAGGACGAAGGTCTTGTCATTCATTCGTCTCACCCACTGGAGCCTTCCTCTTCTCTGCCTTCACCGTCTTCCTGGGGAAACGTCGTGACCAGCGGGTCCTTCTCGGAATCCTCTTGAGCCTGAGGAGGTTCTTCTGGCACTTCCCTGAGCAGAAGAAGAAGACAGTGCCGTCCCTTTTCACGAACATCTTGCCAGTTCCTGGTTCGATCTTCTCTCCACAGAATGAGCAAGTCCTGGCTTGAACCATGAAACCACCCTCACTTGATGGAAAGCTTCCTAGCCTCTCTTGAGGTCTCTCGCAACATCAGGACGTCGCCCATCCTGACGGCCCCCTTCACATTTCGAGTGATGATCCTCCCCTTGTCTCGCCCCTCAAGGACTCTCACCTTCACCTGGATTGCTTCCCCAGTCATGCCAGTTCGTCCAACAACCTCGACGACTTCCGCCGGTATGCTACCCTCTACCATCCACCTACTCCCTCAACTTCCTCAGCTTCTTAACCAGGTCATCCATCATGGGCTTTCCTTTTCCGGCATCAATCACCGCCGCGGAGGCTGTCGCCTTCCCGAGTCCGGATGCCACGCCAAGCTCCTGCTTGCTGGGCACATAGGCGTAGGGAATGCCCTTTTCCTCGCAGAGGAGGGGCATATGGGCCAGTATCTCCTCAGGCTGAACATCCTCGGCCATTACGACGAACGAGGCCTCGCCCCGCTCAACGAGCTTTGTAACTTCATTCGTGCCCTTCCTGACCTTACCGCTGTCTCTGGAAAGCTCCACGACCTGGTATGTCGTATCGACTAGGTCTTTGGGCATCTCGAATCTCACATACATGGGCTTAGCCATATTTCGACCTCCTTCAGTTCTTGCGAACCTCATCATTCATCGGCTCTGAAAAGAGCGACCGAGATAGGCTCAGGTCCGTATAAAAAGCTTGCGTCATCTGGGCTTGCCCTGGAATTCCGGTATCTTCTTCAATATGCCAAACCGCGTGTCCCTCACTGTTGGCCTGTGGTGTCTGGCCTTCTCCAGCTCCTTCAGGTCAATCTCGCATTGCACGATGTCCTCATCATATTCTCTCGCGACCACTTTCTCATCTCCCCTGGGTCCAATGACAGTGCTGCCCCCGAAGAATATCAGGTTTCTCTCGGTTCCCACGAGATTCGAGTAGACGAAGAAGAGGGCGTTCTCGATGGCTCTCGCGGGAATTATCCTCTGAAAGTACGTCTTGCTCGTCGAGGGGGATGCGGAGGAAGCTGCTATGATGTCCGCGCCACTCAGTGCGTAGAACTTCGAGAGCTCCGGAAAGAAGATGTCGAAGCAGATGAGGAGCCCTATCGTGCCTATCTTCGTCTTGAAAACTTCGAGCCGGCTACCCCTGCCGAAGAAGAGGTTCTCCTCAAAAGGCCCAAAGTCCGCCAGATGAAGCTTCCTGTACGAATGCGCTTCCTCTTCCGGGGTGACGAGAACGGAGGAGTTGTAAATCGCCTTCGTCCTAGAATCCGTTTCTGGCATTCCGAAGATGATATGGGAGCCATGCTCACTGGCAAGCTTCATGACCCTCGAGACCGAAGGCCCCTTCAACTCCTCTGCGAGTCTCCTGAAATCATCCCTGCACATGTATCCGGTGAGGAAGAGCTCGCAGAAGACCACGAGATCGCACTCGTTTTCCGAGACTACCTTCTCCATTCTCTCAAGATTTCGCTCCTTATCTCCCAACTCCGGCTGAATCTGGCCAAGCACTATCTTCATTCCTCATCCCCCTTCTGTCTTGCGAACGACAAAGCCTCCTTCTTCTGTTCCTCGACGCCCCAGCTCGAGAGCGAGAATGCAATGACAGCAATCAAGGCGAAAATGAGGAGTCTGAGAATCAGATCCTGCGTGTCGAGAAGAATGATGACAACAGCGCCGACGAGAAGGGCCAGGGCAGAGGTCACGTATTGCCAAGAGAGGCCGACGTGAACGGTTCTTGTCGCGCCTCCGCAGTCTGGACAAAGGTTCCGTTCGATTCTGCTTCTCAAGAAGACTTCATCGCAGGATGGGCAATAGATGAGCCTCACGAGTCCAGAGAAGTTCTCTCTGGTAAAAAGGTTTATCTAATCATCATCCATAATTCGGCGCGGGCTCCCGTAGTGTAGTCCGGCCAATCATCTCGGCCTCTCGCGGTTTTCGCCTTGGCGGGAGTCGGGGACAGCCGAAGACAGGGGTTCGAATCCCCTCGGGAGCATGCTTCTTTCGGTGTCGGCGGCCCAGCCAGGACGGAGTCTCGGGATATCTTGAAATACCTCACAGGTCAATGTATTCCATAGGGGTGTGGCTTGTGATAGAGGTCTCCATTCATATGGACGGCAGTATCAGGCTTCGCGAGCACGGGAAGGAGTATCTGGTCGTCCCCACGGGGACGCTTCAATCGGAGCAAGCCAGACTTCTCAAGAATCTGATTGCTCTCAGCTACGACATTGTTGGCGATTCAGGAGAGATACTCAGCATTGTCCGGCACAGCATCTTCGCAAACCGCGTGTACATCCTCAAGCAAGGTGAGGAAACCGTCCTAGAACTCCCTCAATTGAGGGACAAGACTTTCCACTACAAGGGCAAGGAGTACAAACTGGGTACGAAAAAACTGAGAGGATACATCACCATCGAAAGGGATGGCAATCCCGTGGCCTGGGGGAGGTATTCGCTTTCGAGAGTTCGGTTCATGAGATGTGAGGGGGAGATGAAGGACATCATCAAGGAGATCGCCGTCGGAATGGGAATAAACCTGGCTGGCGTCCAGATTGCCATACTCGGATTCTTGGCGGGAGCAGCCTAGCCTCTTGGAACGAGCTCGCCAACTGTCAAGGCGCTCTCCCGACCCTGCAATAGTAGGGTTCATCACCCTCCAGGTTATGCTTCCTATACACGCCGCACTGAGTGCAATTGCAGCCCTTCCTCTTCACTGCCTCTCCTGCTCCGCCTCTCGCGCAATACAGAAAGGGAAAGGGTGGTGAGGGCAGGCTGGGACATGTCCCGCAGTAATCCATGCAGATGTTGAGGTTCTCGGGAGTATCGTCGACCGGCATTGGGAGTCCTCGTCGTTCGATGGCGCTTGGGTCCTACGCTAGGGTTCTCTTGAACATCTTCCTGACCATCATCCGCTTCAGGAGCGGGTAGCCCTCTGTCGCAGCTATTATCGCTCGCATCTCCATTTCCTTCCTATCTTCGTCCCAAGCCGAGAAGATTCCGCGTCCGGTGTTCATGATCTTCTTTCTCTCGTCTTTGGATATCTGGGTCAGGATGTCTGTCCTTGTCTTGACGATCTTGATCCTGTACTGCTCAGACAGCATTCCGAGGGCGTCAAGCAGGTTTGCCATAGCATCCCTTCTCTCGTCCTCTGTCATGCCCGCGAATCCCTCAACTCGAGCCTTGAGTATTTTGATCCTGTCCTCCTCCGGCTTTGAGGCATTCATCTTCAGAACCTCGACCATCTAGCTCATCTACTCAGCCTTCTTTGCGTATTCGCTGCATTCAGGGCACCTCACCAGGTGCTCGTCGAGAGAACTCTCATCGCCTTCCACACACTCATTGGAGGCCTCTGCCAACCTATCCAACTCCTCTTTCAATCCGATGCAATCACCCGTTTGCCTTCTGTGCGATCCCACCAGTTATAGTCTCGTCTGTCGCACCTTGAACTGGCAGTTGCGAAGGGCGGAGTCCCGAATCGGCATGCTATTTCTGTGGTTCTATGATGACCTTAAGGGAATCCGTCGCCTTCGAGACAAGGTCAAAACCCTCGGCGGTGTCCCCAAGAGCCAGCTTGTGAGTTATCATCTCTCCAACACGGACTTGGCGGGAGGCGATCAGGTCCATGGCATCCGTGATGTCCCCGGGGCTCGCCGCATAGGATGTCGTGATAGTGATGTTCTTAAACCAGAGATCGTTGAATGGCATTGGAATCATTGCCTCTGGGTCAGTGGGTGCAAAGAACAAGATGGCTCCCCCCCGCTCGACAAGGGACCATGACTGTTCTATCGCCTTTCTGGCTCCTGTTGAGACAATGACAACGTCCGCAAGAAGTCCATCGAACAGCTCCTTCAATCGGCTAGGAACGTCCTCGTTCGCGTGAATCGTGGCATCCGCCCCGAATTCCCGCGCCTTCCCGAGACGATAATCGCTTATATCCGTACAGGCCACCATATTGGCACCTCGGACCTTGGCGAGTTGCAGATGAAGGATGCCCGTCAGGCCGCTGCCCAGAACCACTAGGTTCCCGCCCCGTATTCCGGAGACCTTGTTCTGCCCCCTGATGGCACACCCGAG
The DNA here is from genome assembly GCA_046761045.1 of Thermoplasmata archaeon. Lineage (GTDB taxonomy): Archaea > Thermoplasmatota > Thermoplasmata > RBG-16-68-12 > JAGMCJ01 > JAGMCJ01. The sequence continues at coordinate 13,605 of JBHIFJ010000034.1, read as the reverse complement.
AGGCTCGATGAACACCGCTTGGTCGTAGGAGACTCTTTCTGGAAGGGGGAAGACGCCATGGGTTACATTGATGGAAGGTACTCTGACGTACTCGGAGAAGCCGCCCGGATCGAAGTTGGTCGTCCTCAGGGTCTCGCAGACGGTATGCTCTCCTCTCTGGCAAAACCGGCATTCCATGCACGGGACGTGGTGCGAAACGAAGACGCGCTCTCCAACTCTGAACCTCCCAACCTCCCCACCCACCTCGACGATCTCTCCACCAATCTCATGACCCAGGACTCGGGGAGCCTTTGGCATCCTGTACCACTCTATCACATCGCTGCCGCATATGCCGCTGGCCATCACCTTCACGAGAAGCTCGTCCTCCCCAATCTCTGGCTTCGGAAGGTCCTCCAGCCTGATGTCCCTATTGCTGTAGTACATGGCAACCCGCATGGGGTCCTCTCCTTCCGCGTGTGAGTCTTCACACCATCGAGAGGAACCTGGTATCTCAGGCCTCTCCCTTGTCGCTCTCGAATATGTCCATGGCCTCCTTCGGCGTGGCGTTCTCGTGGACAATCGAACGCACTGCCTTAATCATCGCAATGGAGTTCTCGTTTTGCCAGATGTTGCGACCCATGTCAACTCCCACTGCCCCTGTCTGAATCGCGCTGTAGGTCATCTCGAAAGCGTCCATCTCGGTTTCTAGCTTCGGACCACCAGCAATCACAATCGGGACGGGGCAACCGTTGACGACCTTCTCGAAGTCCTCACAGTAGTATGTCTTCACCATGTGAGCTCCAAGCTCCGCCGCTATCCTTGAGGCCAGACCGAGAAACCTCGCGTCCCTTTTTCCCAGCTCCTTTCCGACCGCCGTAACGGCCAACACTGGAATCCCGTACTCCTCGCCCTGGTTCACTAGCTCTGACAAAGCAAGCAGTGTCTGCCGCTCATGGGGTGTGCCCACGAAAATCGAGAGAGCCACAGCCGCGGCGTTCAAGCGGATCGCTTCCTGCATGGACGTCGTGATTCCCTCATTGGAGAGGTCATCACCTACTATGCTCGTCCCGCCAGAAACCCGTAGGACAATCGGATTCTCGATGGTCGCGGCCACGGAGGAACGAAGCACGCCTCTAGTGAGCATTATGGAGTCGGCGTATGGGATGAGCGGCTCCAGGGTCGAGCCTGGCTTTTCAAGCTTCGTCATCGGTCCCAGGAAATAGCCGTGGTCAATGGCCAGCATTACCGTGTGCCCAGTCTTGGGCTTGAGTATTCGTGACAATCGGTTCTTCATTCCCCAATCCATTTTCATCCCCTCCCCATTAAGAATGGGATAGCGAGTCTCGATAATGAGTGGCGATATTTATCCTTTTGTCATTCGCCAAAGTGGCCGGGACCGACCAACTCAAACGCCTGTTCTCATACCCACGATCACAACAATTACACCGCCTGTGAGGATGAGGACAGCAAGATAGAAGAGCGGCAGTGGGAGCTTCTGAATGGATGCCGGCCTGATGTCGCCCTCGGTATCCGCGCTCACGAAGCTCCAGAGTATCACAGCGACGTATTTGCCTTCTACAAGAACTTCGTCGTTTGTTCCCAAAGAGGCATTCCTATCGTAGACTATCGGTATGTTGTTGCCAGAATGCTGGAATCCCTCGATGTACAGGACGTCAAAGCCAAGTATGCTGTCGAAACCTGATATTCTTCCCTTGAACTTGATGGAGATGCCGTCGGTCAGAGCAGTTCCTTCCACGCTCTTGGCGGCATCAGCCGCTGAGTCCACTCCGATGACGGGATACCATGTGAGGGTCAGTATCGATCCAACAGCAATCAGGATGATGCCAATCGTCAAGCCAATCCTGCTCATGGTATTTCCGACTCAGAAATCCCCACCGCCTATTTGAAGGTGCACCCTGTTAGTCCATGAACCTCATAGAAACATCCTTCGGAATGTACTTGACTGCTTTCCTGAGCTGGTCTTTCTGCAGTTTGTCCTTGTTCAATCTGAGGAACGCTGCAACCGCTTCTGGCTTGCTCTTTCCGAGTTCCCTCAAGACCCAGCCGAGGGATTTCTTGACGTAATAGTCGTCGTCGTCAAGGAGACTCCGAACCATGTCCAAGACCAGCCTTGGATCCGACCGACCTTCCCTGTTTGCGGGTATGGTCGCTGTTACCGCTGCACGTCGCCTCCAAGGATTGGTTGACTGAACCCAACCTGAGACATCTGATGTTATGCCTTCGTCTCGGAACATGAACTCGCCGAGCACGAATACTGAGACGTCGTCGCAGTTGGCCCAATTGTCGACATCATCGTACCATCCACTCAGGAGATCGAAAGTCCTTCTGTCCAGTCTTCTTCTGAACCTCATCAGAATCGAAGCGGCCAGGCTCCTCGCCTCAAAAATGCCCGCGTGCCAGAGCTCGTCAGCGACTTCGTGAATCCGTCTGAGACCGGAATCCTTGTTTGCCGTAACATATTTCGAGGCTATTGCGTGGATTGCGGGCTTTCGCGTCCCGAGGCTCCTCAGCCGAGTGCCTATGTACCGCTCGGCGACCCAGGCGGGCCGCTCAACTCTGCTATCCTCGAGTTCATTCAACAGAGCCTTCGTATCCTCCTCCACGGAGTTGCATGAGGGTGGAAGCATAGCAGTGCCCTTCCCATGCTCAGGCTATTTGAGTGATTCGACCCTTGTCTTAGACAACCTGTCTTGTTTTCTGGACAGGGACCTCAGGCTTGGTATATCACTCTTCTCCACGTAGGATTCTGCGTAGCCACAGTTCTCGCACACCACCATTCTGAGGGGCCACCTTTGCTCCACGCCAACGCCCTTGGGCCTGTAGGGTGTGAACAGAGACACTCGAACGCATGTCTTCCTTCCATTCCCGCACTTGAGGCAAGCTTCCGCCATAGGATCGTCTTCACCAATCCCCTTCACTCTGAAAAGCTTTCCTCCGTTCGGGGTGTCGGACCCGCTCATTCCTGTGGTGGGGGCGGAGGACCCTCTTGCGGTTGAACCTGTGGCGGCACTGTCTGCTCGGGCCGCTGAGCGGGCTGATATGCGGCTGCCTGCTGGACTGGAGCCGTATGAATGGGCTCAACCTCGAGGTCCTTCGGTTTCACTCTCACCTTGATTGTTTCTGGCTTTGGCTTTATCAGATTCCAGCCGGCCTTTGTTATGAAGCCACCAACAACGACCATCACGAAGTGTAGACCGACAACGAGGATTGCCAATGCCAGGGGAAGAAGCATTTTGGACAGATCGAAGTCAAAGCCGAAATCGCCAAAATCTGGCATACTGCTACCCGCCTGTTGGGTGCCTGGACCGACAAACAGATCACTGGCCACCGCGGAACTTCTCTTCCTATTGTCGTCCTCCACGGTGAGTTTAGGGGTGTAGTGCCCCTCTGTGGAGTAGACCTTCGTTGGGTTCTGATCATTGGATGCATCCCCATCACCGAAGTCCCACTCCCAAGAAACAAGGCCTGCATCGCCCTCGTCGGATGTGTCTGTGAATTCAACGGTGAGATTGTCCACTCTGAACGTGAAGGACGCGCTAGGCCCCTGCACGATCTCCTCCTGAGGAAGTTGCTCCTCGAAGTACTTCCCCGCATTGGGGATGAATCCAAACGCGAAGACTAGGACCGAGATCAGTATGACGACGCCGAGCACCAGCAAGAAAGTCCCAAGCACGAGTTCGTATCTCTCCCTGCTCATGGGAATCGAGTGGACGAGAAATCGATACCTATTTAAGCCTTCGGTGGCGATTCTCCAAACTGGGAGTTTGCCACCTATCGGCTCTTCGTTCTCTGGTCGTGCGGCTCTATTGTGAGGAGAGCCTTCGGAACATCTGCTCGGAGAATCCGTTCTCATCGACAAGCTCGTTCGCCGCAGGGTCCAGGCAATCGCAGACGACCTCAGCAACGCCCAGAACCCTCACCGCTTCCTTCAGGCAGTTGTTGAAGACCGTGAGCCATTCTGGGTCGGTGTCATCCTTTAGCCACTCGTCAGAGTCCAGCTGGAGCGTAACGAATAGGCTTCCACGGTCGTCAAGGCCAACATAGATGGATGCATCTGCTCCGTCTCCCGGGGCCTCCAGCTCTTCGAAGATCATCCCGTTCGTTTTCCTCACCCTGCTCTTGCAGAGGACCGTTATTGGCCGATTCGCATGTCCGTACTGCTTGACGACTGAGGGGATTTTGCCTATGCTGTCCAGTGTGATCTCTACGTCTCCTGCCTTGCGGTGCATCTCGAGCCTGATAGGTGCGAAGAAGAGTGAGAACATATTGCAGAATTCAGCCGTCAGAATCTCAATCTCTCTCGTTGGTGGAATATCATTGAAGCCCCACCTGACAAGTCCGTTCTCGAACCACGTCAAGACATTCCCTCCTGGACTCCCATGAGGTTGGAACGGTTATAAGCGCAGTGCTACCTAAAGTTGTTGGAGCACCATAGTCAATCCCAGCTGTCCAATCGAGACTGCCGCCCTTCTCGTTCTCCGAAGACAGGCCTCGGAATCCTTTCGGCTATGTCGTACGTCCTGCACAGATCAGACGCTCTCTTCATCACTCCGTTCACATAGTCCCGCCTGGGTTGATACGCGTTGCCTGCATAGAGATCCTCGTACTTCCTCACGAGTTCCGGGAAGTTGCCCTCGAGGAAGTCCATGAACCAGTCTCTCTGCCAGCTCTCCATCGTCATGGAAGCCGAGAGCACGAACCTGGCGCCGTTCTCCTTGGCTGTAGCGATGGTCGCCTCCATCATTTCAGGACTGTCAGTGATGCACGGTATTATTGGCATATAGGATAGACCAACCAGAAATCCTCGATCGGCGAGCTGCTTGATCGCCCTCATTCTGCTGCGGGGGGATGGAGCTCTGGGCTCAAGGAGTCTGGACAGACCCTCATCCACAGTGGAGAAGGAGAAGGACACGCAGCACCATGTCTGGGCATCGATTTCCTCGAGAACGTCAAGATCCTTCATCAGATACGGAGACCTCTCCAGAAGGTGGAGTGGAAAGCGGAGATCCCTGACGACCTTGAGCATTCTCCTGGACAGTCCAAACCTCTTCTCAGCGGGCTGGTAGTCTCCTGTCATGATGACATCTCTCTCAACCCGGGAAAGCTCTCTTCTCAGAAGCCGGTCCGCGTTTATCTTGATTCTTATCTTCTCTGCGAAATCCGCGGGGTCTGGATATCGCATATACTTCTCCGCTCTCGAATAGCAGAAGTGACATCCATGGTAGCACCCGATATAGGGGTGCGCCGAGTACTTGTTCCAATACCAGTTCTCGTCCACCTTCCTGTGCGCGATGAGAATCCGACTTGCCCGGTAGACGTCATATTCGACCATTCACTTCCTCCTACGGCGAGAGCCGCTTCCGTATAGCTCCTTTCTTCTGGCCTCCAGGAGCTCATCGCTCCTGCCCATGTACCCCGCGCACGTCAGAACCTTGACACCTGTCATCTTCGCGAATTCGAAGACCTCCGGGATTCTATCCACCCATTTCCTCTCTCTGAGCAAGTGATGGTCAATGACAAGCGTGCGCAAGCTTGAGTTCTTCATCAGTCGGACGATGTTCCCCTGGGAGCGTTCCATGTTCCTTTTTCCGTAGGCTCCCATCATGTAACTCAGGGGGCCATCCATCATCAGCGTCTGAGGGTCGTGTTCTCTGATGAAGTCGACTTGCCTTCTCCTGCATCCGCCAACGATATCAGACGTGTGAACGAAGGTGTTGTCGCCTTCACGGATGCAGAGTTCCAGCACAAACCCCATCCTCTCGTTGACTCCGTGGACGACGGGCCTGGAGAACGATATCCTTGTCCTGCCGAATTGGAGCTCTTCCCTATCTGCAACGATTATCTCTTTCGCATACTTCCGAATCTTCCTCGCGAAGCTCCTCCCACGAGTCCTCTGGTTTGCATTCGTATTCCTTTCATAGTCCTTGAGAAGCGCAATCTTCCCTCTGAAGATGCTCGGAGCATCCGGGTTGTGGTGATCATAGTGGTAATGGCTCACTGTGAGGACCTTCGCCCTCCTCGCCACCTCCCTGATGCTCCTCCACAACTTCGCCCTTCTCGTCTTCTCGGAGGAATGTGGGGGTAGCCCGAATCGCATCGGTCCGAGGCGGACGTTGGGGTCTATGAGGATGTTGCAGTCTCCGGTCTCGACATACGTCGCCATGCTCCTGGCACCCATGCTGTCGGCGGCAAGGGGCTCAATTCTCAAGGCTTCACCGCCCTCAACCAAACCTGCTCACCCCTCCTCCTGAAGCCCATCTCTTCGGTGAGCCTTATGGCCGGTTCGTTGTCCGTGAAGATGTGGCAGACGGGGGTCTTGCCTTTCTCGAATACCCTTCCAATCATCTTTGCAGCCATGGACTTGGCGAACCCTCTGTGTCTGTGCTCCTCCTTGACATAAAGAAACCCCAGCATGACCGCCTCATCTGTCTCAAGGTGCGTGGCATCCCAGGCTACGAGTTCACCGTCCACTCTTATCCCAAATGCTGGACCGTCTTCGATTCTGCTCCGCACATACGAGGCCGTGTCCTCACCTGGGTTCCAGTACTGGTCGATTGTCTCGGCGTCCTCAGGCACAAGAGCGGAGACCTCGTGTCTGACCTCGCCAACGAAGTCCTTCCTCTCCAGGATGTAGAACCAGGAGGGGTTATCCCTGAGTACATCGAAGCTCTCACGAACGAGATCCGCCGTGCAGCTGTCGATGGCATGGAAACGGTACTCCTTTCCTCTCTCAAGACTGTCCAGCAGCTCTGCCACCGATTCCTCGTTCCTTCCAACCATCGAGACAAACTTGGATTCTCGGCCGCCAATGGTCATGAGCGCCCTTGGGTCTTGAAGCCTGTCCACGAGAACATGATTTTCGGTCACGGGAGTGTGAAAGACCCTGTGGATGGGGAGCGCGTTCAAGAGCGGATTGGCGAAGAGCAGGTTCCTTGCCTTTAATCTAAATCCTAGCGTCTCGACCATTCCGGTTCCCCGCCTATCCTGGCCTCAGCCTGAGTTCCACGTAGTATGGGTCGGGCAGACCCGGGAACTGAAATGCGAAGATGGAACCTCGCACTTCGTTCGGCTCCGCCAGCGATCCCCTCGAAGCTATGTAGTAGTTGCTGTAGTTGCCATCCCAAATCGTATCCACTCCGACCCAGTCAAGCGTAATCTCGTAATCCTCAAATCCGAACGAAAGAGAACCGTCATCGATGCACGCACAGCTGACGTTGAAGACATGCTGTGTGAGTTTGTCACTATCGCCGGAAATCTGCGCGAATGCAATGAATCCATGACTGTCCGTGATGTACAGCTGGGCACTGTATTCAGCAGTGTAGTTCGAATCTCCCTTGGGACTCCCTGCCTCATTGACAAACAGGGTCCCCTCGAAGTAGTCAGGAGCCGAACACGTGCATTTCTCCGGGGGTTCAACGAAAAGCCACACCCAAGCTCCGGTAATGAGTATGATTAGAACGATGGCAATGAGCACATGAGTTGACCCTATCTTCATGGGCCTCGGAAGGCGCTAAGGCAATTAATCCCTTTCGCTTTGCAGATATTGAAGACCTGGGTCTCGATTCTCTTGAAATAGCCCGGGTCCTTCCTGACAATGGAATGCCATGAGTCCCTCATGCCAAGCCCCCTCAGTGCTGGCTCAAGTTTCTCCCACGTGTCCCTCTTGAGGTTCAACCTGTCGACCAACACCTCGTGGGCCCCAGCATCCACTATTGATTGCACCAGACCTTGCAGGTCCTCCTCTGTCACGAGCGGTAGCAGAGGACCGATGAAGGCCCATGTCCTGATTCCTCGCGAGGAGAGTTCCGTCATTGCGGCCAGCCTGTCTTGAGGAGGCGGAGCCCCGGGCTCGAAGACCAACCTCCATTTGTCGTCCAATGTTGTGAGCGTGAACCCCACGTTGACATCCTCGAATTCGCATAGAATGTCCACGTCTCTGAGGACCAGAGGGGACTTCGTTTGAATGCTGATGGGAAAGCTGCTTCTGAGCAGGAGTCTCAGGGACATCCTAGTGATCCGATACGTCTCTTCGACAGGCTGATATGCGTCGGTCACGGTTCCCACGCCGACGACGCCCCCCGCCTTTCTCTTGAGTTCCTTCGCGAGTACTGCCGGAAGGTTCCTCTTCACATCGACGAACTCTCCCCAAGGTCTGGTCTCGTGCAGAACCGCGCTCGCATAGCAGTACCTGCACCCGTGAGAGCATCCCCTGTAAGGGTTCAGGGCGTACCTGAGTCCTGGAAGCCGAGAGTGGGACAGCGCGGTCCTGCAATCAATCTCACCAATCCTCATGTGCCATCACCGGCCCGTCTCTCGACCTTCTGGAGCATATTCAGGGTCCCCCCCGTGATGTCGTACTCCTCCAGGTCCGCAAAGTCAACCCACTTTGCATCGGTAGCATCGGAGGACGCCCTGGCATGTCCACCAACGGATTCACAAAGCCAGTAGATGATGAGGAATCTGACGTCAGAGCCGGAATCCTTCGCTATGTAGTCGTAGTAGCCTACGAACTCTATAGGCCTGACTTCTAGGTTGGATTCCTTGAATGCCTCCCTTACGATGGCATCCTTGACTATTTCTCCGAGCTCCACGGCGCCTCCGGGGACACTCCATCTTCCCCTTCCTGGCTCCACGCCCCGCTTGACAATCAGGACCACATCACCCAGTTTTATGATTGCTCCGACAGACAGGATTGGCCTTGGCGGGTATTCCCTTGAGCTAGCCTTTGATGAAATCCTCCAACCTCCTCTGGTAGAGCATGTCCTTCAGTAGGTGACTGTTCCTTATCCATCTCCCAATGGGAATGGCCATCCTCTTCGAGATATAGAACAGCGCGCTCTCAAGCGTATCAAAGCTCTCATAGGGTTGTCTCAGGGCATTTCTCACGTTCTCCCTCACATTCCAGACGCCCACTGGCAGGATGTACCCCGGATGGGCCTCCCTTAGTATGACAGTGCTAGCCTGCCTTCTCTCCCGTATCAGGTCCTCGCAGAGAGCCAATCTTGCGGCATAGTAACAGCCGCCTATATCCGCATAAGTCGTACGACCCTCATACCCCTCCCAGTCATTGAGCAGCACTATCCTGCTCCCTTTTCTTGGATTCCAGACCGTCTCCGGATACCAGGCCTCAATGAGTTCGTATCTCCACTTCGTCGGCATCATCAGAACTGCCCATCGGTTGTCGAGCCTAGAGGACCAGTGGACCCTGAAGTCATCGATTGTTGTGAAGGTCTTCACCACCTCCCTAAGTTCCTTTCCGGCGATGTCATCCACTGCCGTGATGCTCCACCTCGTAGGAACCATCTTTCTGTTCTTCCTCAGTCCGAAAGCACCAACACTGAAGGCCCTCTGGATTTTAGTGATCGGGATGTCCTGCTGATACAACTCGATCACGGCGTCCTTGGCCAAGAGGTCCCAGTCAAAGTGCGCCCTATCGATTCTGTGGTCGACCTTCAGGTTATCGACATCGAAGCCTCTGAGCGGGGCAGACGGTCCCATTGGCTGACTGGAGTCATCGAGAACCAGCCTCGTCGAAGGCTTCTTGGAGAACTGAGCCTCCACATCTGCAGAGTACGTGGCCATTGCCAATTCACGCGTGAGGTTCACGATTCTCCCCGCATCCTCGAGATTGTGAACAGATGTCCTATGCATTCCTCTCACGAGTTGAAAGCGGTAGTTGATGATGTCATCCATGCTCTTGTTGAGCCACATCTCTGGGAGATCCAGGATTTCCGTGTTTCCATGAACCGGAGGTACCAGTGGACCGACGTAGACCTTCGGATACCCTTGCCTGCCTATGAAGACGCTCGGAGGAGACGAGCCATCCAGATTCAGGCTATCGATCAGAGGAACCACCTTGGACCGGAAGTAGTATTTGACCAAGAGTGGGCATCTGCTCTTGCCGCAGAGGTTCCTGGAACCCTTGCACAGAATACAGAGGGCGCTCTTCCTCACACTCTTTGCATCCTGAAAAACAACATCCGAATCTGCTAGCATCTCTGCATCCTGATAACCAACCCGGCCTCATAAACGTTGGCGGAGGGGGTCTGTGAAACTGGGAAGTCATCTGAGCACTGGCCGATTGAAAACTGGGCGGCGAGACCTCCTCGACCTCACCTAGGCATGACAATCTCAGATGAGCAGTTCGGGCACTTCTCTGTGTAATAGGTGATCTTCGTCCTGCAAAGTGCGCATCTCCACTTCTCATCCTGCTCCTCGAGCCATGATCGTATGTCAGTCTCCGCCATTCTCTCGAGGCTTTCTATGCATTCAGAATGGTGAGGCGCCTCCTGTTGGAACTCAATGAGAGTGACGCAAGGGAAGTCATCACACTCAAAGCAGAAGGAGACTCCCTTCTTCTCACAACATCCCTTGATCTCACAGTCGGGACACCAGAACATCGTGACTTCAGTTCGGCATCCCTCGCACCTCACCTGGTCCAGCGGGGCGTTCAGCTCTTTGCCATATTCTGCCAAGGCCTCGAAATCATCATCCTTGTACGCCCTGAAGATTTCACAGTTGCCACAGTAGAGGCCACACGGAGCGGCGAGCTCGAATCCCGTTTCTTTCGCGAACACAGCCAACGCTTATTTCGCGACAAATAGATGATACTTTTGCTCTGGGTCCGACAGCTCCTGCTCGATTCGTTTCACTATCAGCTTCTCAGGCCGGTGGATGTTGGGCACTCTCTTCGCAACGTCATCAAAACTCTTGAAAAGTCCCTTCCTCCGCTCCTCTATGACCGCCCACATGGTCTTCTTGCCAAGACCCGGAAGGAGCTCGAGCATATGGAACCGGGTCGTTATTGCCTGAGCATGATTGAAGAACTGGATGAACTTGTCCTCCTTCTCCTTGACTATGCTCTCGATTACGAAGGGCAGCTCACTATGGGCGGCATTGGTAAGCTCATCGTAGCCCACTCTCCTTTTCACGTGGAGGATCTGGTCCCTTCGTTCCACGTCCTTGCCGATGTAGACCCTGTCGCCGACCGTGAGAGCAGAGTGCTCCTTCGGAATCAGCTCGAAGAGCTTGAACTCATCTTCACCCAATGCGTAGGCTACGGGCTCTCTCTTGTATCTGGAACCCTCATGTCTACCTTGCGGAAGGTAATCAAGGATGTGTGCGTAGTCCTCCAAGCAATTCCTCCTAGAGATATTTCTCCACGGTCTTGATTACCTTCTCAATCTCCTCCTTGCCGAGAGTAAACCTCTCCTTCGCAAAGATGGCCCTCACATCATCTGGATGTGTGGGAAGTAGATCTGCAATCTTGAATGCATGGAACTCGCTCACGTGTTCAATCTTGACCAGCTCGTTGACGAGTTTCTTAGCCTTCGCAGGGCTGAGTCTTGCGAAAGCCTCGGTGTGTTGAAGGGCCAACATCTGTTCTGGTGAGAGCTCTCTCTCCTTGCTCTCCTTTTCGAGTAGTTTCTTCACTTCCCCAAGGGACAAAAGCCTCTCACTCATGTCAACCGCCCCTATTTCGCCTTGCGTAAGTGCTCTGGGCGGACAACAACCTGCTTGAATCTGTTCCCGGTCTTGACTTCGAGCAGATATGCCCTTCCCCTTCTCCCCAAAATCCTTCCAGTGAGTCCGTGAAAGCGAGGATGCGGCTGGCCCTTCTGGATGCTGGGGTCTATGATTATGTTTGCCATCTCCCCCTCTTTATAGTCGACGAACCGCCTCGTGATTGGAGAGAGTCCTCTCTCCCGAGCTCGCTTCTGGAGCTTCTTCCTCGTCCTTCTTCTTGGGCCTTTCGAGGTCCTTCCCATTTCACTCACTTTCGTGTATCTGTATCACGTCGAGTTCATCCACCACAGCAGGAACGCCGAGCACTTCGCTGAGACTCGGTTTTGTTCGACCCTCGTCCCCGCTTATGAGCTCCTTCACGTAGGTTCCCGCCTCGGCGGTCAGTACCACTTCCGCGATCCTTGGACCTAGCAGTTCCGCGTTCATATCCAGGATTCTTCTACGCCTGAGGAGGTCCGCCCTTCTGTGAAGCACTCTGTTGGGTGTCCTCTGAGCGACTTCTTTCCCCTTGAATGACTTAACTACTTCATTAAGGTTTTCTTTCTCAACTGGTTCCTGGAAGGTGACCTTCAGGCTGTAGGTCTTCGTGGGCCTAGCCTCCTTCATCCTCACCATTTCCCTGCGATTGGAGGGTCTGAGGCTCTCGACCTCCACGGTTCCCGACTGGTTTATATGCTCCTGGATTACTCCGAAATCGATTGTCCTGCGCTTGGGCTCCTTGACCTCAACAACGAAGGGACGTCCATTCCCTAGCATAAGTGCATCAACGTCCTCTCTCCCCATCCCATGAAAGGAGGCTCTGACGCCATCGGTCTGTTCGAGGAACGGAGTTACGACAATCTCCTCCACGCTCGTGGGATACATCTTTCCAGTGTTCCCACACCGCTCGCACCCCTTCCCCATGCATTCCCTGCATGGCCACTTCGTCTGCGGGATTCCCCTCTTCAGCTTCCTGTACTTTCCATACACAAACAGGGGGTTCACCTGCAACTGCACGAAGTCAAACCTCGTGTCCACGATGGCCATGATATCCGGTCTTTCGAAGTCGACTGTCTTGCTGGTTGATTTCTCCACCAGCTTGCCAGTCTCCCTGTTTATCTCCGTTTTGATGGGCTCGGCGAACTCAAGACCCAACTCGGACCACAACGACTCCTCCTTTTCCGCGATCTCGTCGTCCACCCTCGAACCTATGAGGAATGTCTCGCATTCGTATTCGGAAAGCGCCTTCTCCACGAGCTTCGCGAACTTTGGAATCTCATCCATCAGATTGCCACAGAGGGAGCATGTCAGCATCTCGTCCAACCGCAGGCCCTCTCTTATCGTCCTTCCCCGCTCGAGATTCGTGAAACCAGTGCCGATGCGTCCGAACAGCCGCCCCAGGCAGGGATCGCAGAAAGATTCCTTCTTCAGGAGTGGTTCAAGGTTGGCTGCCTTCGCGGCTCTGACCATTTCCTCCCTCATCCCGATCATCGTGAAGCCCTCTCAAGGAATCTGACTCGGTATAAGTATGTTTCCGAAATGCATAAACATGGCCAGAAAGGAGGCCATCGTTGCGTGTGCTAGATGCTAACCCTTGCTCCCTCCCGCAACGGAGTCATTGGGATTCCAGAACGCTACTTGCCAATGAATATCTCGATGCTCGATACGTTGGCGGTCCGACCTTCCTCCCCAGTGAGTTGCTCAGTGGAGATCTGGATGTCCTTTATCTTCGCATCTTGCACGAACCTGTTCTTGACAATCTCGGCGACGTCCACAGCTCTGCTGATGCTCTTTCCGCGGGCTTTGATAATCACTTCTTCCGAGCCTGTGTTGAACTGCGTCACGACCGCAAGGACATAGTTCATGGTCGGCTTTCTTCCAATGTACACTGTGTTCTCTTCTGCCATGTCTATCCTCCCCTGTTCGCTTTGTGTTGATTAATCTGTTCTGTATTTATAGTTTGCTCCATTCTAATATCCGTCCAGCTTGTCATCCAATGATATGCGCGAAATCAAGCTGGAATGGCTCCTGTCGACGGCAGAACGTGGTGATGTAGAATGAATGGTTGATGGTGTCCTTTCGTCCCTTCTCTTGGAAACT
>JBHIFJ010000033.1:0-22296 GCA_046761045.1 Thermoplasmata archaeon | reverse complement strand
AAGATTAAGAAGGAGGTTGCGTTATCTTCAGTGGCATAAGGGTTTTTCAGAGGAGGACGACATGAAAGAGATTTGCCAGTAGCCGTCAACGAAGAAAACGTCAGGGGAGAATGCTTCACGAATGTCCGCTACGACATTTCCAAGGATTTGTCAATCTATGGAAACTCAACGACCCAGCAAGTTTCCGATTCAACTCTTACCCAATAACCGTATCCCGCTTGAAGGACTTCTGCATCTCCCTGAACTCTGAGATAGAAGGGCGATGCGAGGGGATCGAACCCCTCCACTCTCGTGGCGCCAATTGCTGCACTCAAATGTGAAACGGTGAAAGAAGAGTTCAATGACGGAAAGCCGACAACATTCCATCCAGCTGATAAGTGGATGTCCGTAGTGATGGGAACCACACCCGCGACTGTGAGGTTGCTTTCCTTTGTCACGTTTGTCCATAGTCCTACTGTATGATTGACACTCCAGAGGTTCCTTCTGTACGTCTTGAAGCTCATGTGCCATTTCCATTCCTGAGAGAAGGAATCGTATGACCATGCCTTGTCATATTGCACTGACTGAAGGACGGTTTCGATGGACTCATTGGATTGCAGCAGCGGGATGGAGACGAGGTTCGGACCAGTAGATAGCGGTCGGGTGAACTTGGCGGCTTGGTCATCTGCACAGACCGTGTCGTTGCTCAGGTCCAAGGCGCATATTATGTAGAAGTAATTGCTCGGATCCCCTTCACCGCTGTAACTATCAACGAACGAGGACGTTCCATTGGGAAGAGAGGCAATGAGGGCATAGCCCGAGCCGTTGAAATCGTAGACTGAGCCTCTTTGAATGTCGTATCTCACAACGGAACCGAGGCCGCTTCCGTCGTCCGGGGAGAGGTCCCACTCCAGTGTGATGTTCTTGAGGCCGTTTCCGCTGAGACGAGCGTCCGTCACTCTCGGTGGTCGAGGCGGTAGCGGCGTCATGGGAGACATCAGCGGATATCTGTCTTCGTTGACACCGATCTGATCGTATGGTATGTCTCCTATTCCGTCGCTTCCGGGCTGGTCCTGGTTTGGTCCCGAGGAGAGATCGACGCCGGTGTAGTCGCTCCAGTAGTTGCCGCCAGATGGGTAGCCGTCGTCCCACTGGTTGTCCGTGCGGTCGTCGTCGGCGGCTTTGACGTTGCCCACGAAGTCGTTGTGATGGATCGTATTGCTGTTGGAGGACCATACGTCGATTCCGAATTCATTGCTGAAGATGGAGTTGAGGATTATGCTGTTACGATGTGAGGCGCCCAAGTCGATGCCCCTGATTCTAGTTGAGCTTATGCTGTTGTTCGCGAAGGTGTTGTCATCAGACATTGCGAGGCGGATTCCGATGTCGCTTCCCGAGACGGTGTTGTTGTCCACCATGTTCTCATCTGAAGAAAAAAAGCGAATACCAACCCCGTTGAGCGAGAATGCATTGTCGGTAATCGTGTTGTTGCCGTAGTAGATGATGCCGATGCCAAGCCCGTTCTCGACCAGTGTGTTCTGGCTGATGATGCTGTTCTCCGAGCCTTCGAGCAGGATGCCCTCCAGGCTGTTCGAGAGCAAGATGTTGTTCCTGATGGTGATATCCGTCGAATGGCCGACTGCGATTCCCATCGTAGCGTTGCTCAGGCTCTGACTCTCCACCGTCACTCCAGTGCAGTTCGCGAGTATCACCTGCCCCGCATCCAGCGGAACAGTGCCGCCAGTGACGTTCTTCCAGTATCGGACAGGTCTGCCATTGACCGTGTTGGAGGTGTCGATGGAGTGGGTATTCCACTCAGCCATGCCGGCCTCAAGATAGAATCCGTTTCTGGTCATCACGTTTCCCGCAAAGCTTCCATACTTCGAGTTATCAACGTGGATCCCGTACACGCTGTCCGAAACCGTGTTGTTGACCAAGGAGGTCCTGTCGGCGATCCAAAGGAGGATTCCCTCGTCGCTGTGCGACACGTCGTTCTCCGACAGGTCGTTTCCGATGGATAGCCGAAGGTGGATTCCCTCGTTCGTGTTGTTCGATGCGACATTGCCCTCGATCCTGTTGTAGGCCGAGGAATCGAGGAAGATGCCGCGATTCGTATTGTCGGACGCGTTGTTGCCCATGACGATGTTGTGGTCAGAGTAGAAGAGCGCGATCCCGGAATCGGAGTTCGAGGCGTTGTTGTTGGCGATGACATTACCGTCAGAGTAGTCCAGGGCGATGTTGAATCCGTTGGACGACACATTGTTGTCGATGATGGTGTTGTTGTGAGAGGATAGGAGGGAGATGCCCATGTCAACGTTGAAGGCGACGGTGTTGTTGGCTATGGTATTGTTGTGGGATGACCGCAGGAATACGCCCTCGAAGTCGTTCACGATGAAGTTGTTGCCTGAAATGGAGCAGTTCTGCACGTAATCGAGCTCGATCCCCGCGTCCCATGGGATCGGTCCGCCGTTCAACACGAAGAATCCCGTGAGGTTCACCCAGTCGGCGGTCACGTGGATGGTATCCCCGGACCCGCCGCCGTTGATCCACGTCGTATCTCGGCTCTCCCCGACGAGAGTCAGGGTCTTGTCGACCGTCAGGCGCTCGTTGTAGGTCCCGTCGTACACGAATATAGTGTCTCCTGGCATTGCGGCGTCTATCGCGCCTTGTATTGTGGTATGGTTATCGGGACCGCCTCCCCCCACGTAGAGAGTCGTGGCTCTCACACCTGCTGGAAGGATAGTGAAGGCGGCAGAGGAAATGCCTAGGAATACGAGTACAGCAACTATCGTTCCGGTCTTTTTCATGATCTCCTCCGCAACTAGTTTCCTTATTCGGAAGAGTGCTTATAACTGTTTTGCCATGATTGGGCAAGGACACTATGGTATCGCACACAGGTCGAGAGTGCCAGTCCCCCCTCCTCTTCGAAACTGAGTGGAAGGTCGTTGCGATCAAGCCCCGTAATGAACCAGCGCAGTCGGGGCAAGACTCCACGTGTTGAACATCAGGCAGGATAGCATAAAGAGGGAAAGATGGCGAAGCGCTTCGCTTCGCCTTGGGTGGTCCAGACTAGTAGAGTAGTATCGAGTCTATTATACCATCTGTGTCAGAGCAATCTGTGACGTTCACTTCGATAGCGTCCGTCCAGACAACATAGATGGTCTTGCCGGCACTCACGTTGGGCACCGTGATGAGCCACGACCTATTCCCCTCATCATCGCCCGTTGTGTTCCATATATCGCCATCCTGGTCTTCATTTCCGTCGTATGTCGTGTTGAACCAGAAACTGAAAGACGCATCTGATGAACCGCGGTTCCTTTTATCTGCCCAAGTCACATTGTAGTAGAAATAAACCGTGTCTCCGGTGGTCACATCCAAGCTGTCGGGGGGATCTCCCCATACTGTTGCACTACACATCGTCTGATTGTTGCACGTTACATCCCCTCCGAGTTCTACAATGAAGTTTGCTGCTGCAACATTCGGGCTTAGCGAGAACTGCATCAACATGCTGAGAACGACTGCCCAGAATATCACGATAGTAAGCAACCCCGACCTCCTCTTCTGCTTCATCTGGCATTCACCTCCCTCTCTCATTGGCATGTTTCAGGTGCCCCACCTCGGCACCGAAGAGCATCTTCAATAGCTCCTCCTTGGCCTTCTCGCATCTGTCAGATATAAGCTTTCATTTTTCTCCTTAGGAGAATACTGTACGCTTAAATATGAGCGCCAAGGATAGATGATGACAGTGCCCTTCCTACCAATCGATTTATTGCAGAGACCGCCCAAGGTGCTGGCGACTCTGGTTTATCTCCTCGGCCACGAGGAGACGACCCCTTCGGATCTGATGAAGAATCTCAACCTCGCTACCGAGACCTACTACGCCGCCGTTAGGAGATTGACTGAGTTGGGATTGGTCTTCGAACGGGAAGGAAGGACATTCCCAAAGAGCGTCATCGTTGCGCTCACTCCCAAGGGAAAGGAAGTAGCGAAGCGACTCTATCCACTCTCGGAGATCTTGGAGAGCACCCTCATCGGATTGAGATCGGAACTCAAGACCCTTGAGGGAAAGATCAGGACGAAAGGGGAGAACGCGAGAATGATTGAGATCCTTGTTTCACTCATGAACATGGAGTTCACCGCTGGTGAGTGGGGGAAGCTGAGTCACACGCAAGAAGGGCCTTCGATGTCGCTTCTGCCCTGGCTGATGATGCTGGAATGGGCAATTCGCTAAAGCTCTTGGCCACAATCCACTACAGGAGGGGCAGGCAGGACGAAGCGGAGAGGGAGGCAGCCGGCAGCCTAGAGATGTTCTTGAAGGCGGACAACCTGGAAGGGGCATCAGAGTCTCACTACCTGTTGGGCAACATCAGGGAAAAGGAAGGGGATCACGAAGGAGCTCTCAGAGAGTTTGAGAAATCCATAGAATCAGCACAGTCCGCACGAGATGATATTCTCCGTGCGAGAGCAGGTCTCGGAGTTGGAAGGATTCTCGCCAAGAGAGGGGAGTACGAGAAGTCCTTGAGAAAGTTCATGGAGTCCATAGAGACCTTCGAGAAGCTCAACGAGGTAGAGGAGTTGCCCAGAGCCTACACGAGTGCCGGTGCAAGCGCCTTCTACGTGGATGTCGACAAGTCCCTCGAATGGCACGAGAAGTGTATCGAGCTTTCGAGGATGATCGGAGATGTCGTGATGCTCGGCTATGGTCTGTCGAACGCCGCAGGATGTGACATCAAGCGAGGAGAGGCGAAGAAGGTCATAAAGTGCCATCGGGACGAAAGGAGGGTCGAGATGGACTTCGACCCGACGGACTACTTCCCGAAGATGAAAACGCACATCATCAGCCAGCTGAAGAAGGCGAAGGCGAGAATCTCCCCGCTTAGGGCGCCTCAATCAAGTGTTGTGAACTTCCTGAAGGGCCTTCCATCCTCTGAGCAGGTGGGTGAGCTTGTGAAGTATTTCTCGAGTCCCCTGCCGAAGCATGTGGCAAAGGAACTGAGAAAGATGTGGAAGGAGACAAGAAGATCACAGACAACTCAAGCGGTGACAGTGCTAGAGAGGTTCATGAAGGAAAACCCAGTCCGAGAAGAGAGCGCACCGAAAGAGCTTGAAGTTGAGTTGGAAGAGTCTGATTTGAGGCTCATTGCCTTTGTGGGGGTCGTGTAGGCGAAGTCGAAAAGATGCCTCCACGATAGGATATGACTGACGGATCTGGGTCCTTGCTATTATGACGGAAACCTCACAACAACCTTATCATTCGGAAGAGATAAGTTCCCGAGGTGTCTGAGGGAAACATCAGCTGCTACTACATAGCCCCTACTATTGTTATCATACCGCTCGCGCACTTCTGGGTCATCGAGCAGCCTTTGTAACGTAGTCCCCTTGATTTTTTTCGCCATGAGTACGGGCTCACGGGGATTCGAACCCCGGTCACAGGCTCCGAAGGCCTGCAGGATAATCCAGACTACCCTATGAGCCCATCGCTGCAAACATCCCGGTGATAGTTATTCCTTTTGGTGGAAAACAGAGCTGATACGAAGCGCTACTCTTCCAGGATTCTTGCATAATCCTCGGCGGACAGGAGATTCCCGAATTCATCAGGGTTGTCCACTTCAATCACAGCGATCCAGCCATCACCGTACGGGTCCTTGTTTATAGTCTCAGGCCTCTCCTCAAGCGCTGTGTTGTACTCAACCACGTTCCCGGCCAGAGGAGCGTAGATCTCCGACACCGCTTTCACGGATTCGACGACGGCGATCTCGTCTCCAGCATCCACATGCTCTTCTTCCCGGGGCATCTCCACATACACTATGTCCGTCAGCTCGCTCTGGGCAAAGTCCGTTATACCAACAACAATTCTGTTGCCTTCCAGCCGGGCCCATTCGTGCTTCTTCGTGTACCTCAAATCCTCGGGAATCCCTGTCATCGCTCTCACCGGGCGGAGGGGAATTGTGGCTGCTTCATATATTGATTTCGCAATGCAACTCGGAGCTCCTGCACTTGCCAGATCTGGCGTCACTTCCCCCTATGGAGCCATATCTTCCATCCCAGCATCCTCTTGATATATGCATACAGAAAGACGAGCACGAGGAGAACCAGACCTATGACGAACATCAGCATGCAAAGAACATCAGCGAAGATCATCTGGAACAGGTCCGAGAAGAACTGCACTATGTCAATGACTTATCACCTCCACAAAATAGTTGTCGCTTGACCTGTAGAGCTTCTCGATCACCAACCCACTCCTCTCTATGAGCGATCTGAATTCCTCCTCCCGAAAGAGGTGGTAGAACCTGTCAACACTCTCACCACTGGGCATCGTCCAGGGCACGAAAATGTCACCGTTCGTGGCGGCCGCCGCTAGATCCTTAAAGCGAGGCTGATCGAGCGCCCATACAGAGATTAGTCCCCTTGATCCGTTCCTCAGGGACATCCTCAGGGATTCAAGACTCTTCAATCTCTCGGCGATCGTGGGAAGATGATGTAGCGCTGCGATGTAGATGAACCCGCCAAGGACACCTTCTCCGAGCGGCAGGCGGGAACTATCGGCCAGAAGGAAGTCGACCTTCCCGCTCAACCCCGCCATACCGATGTTCCTCCTCGCAACGGCCAGCATCTCCCTCGAGAAATCGACCGCGAACACCCTTCCCGCTTTCGCGCAAAGATGGGGAGTGTGCCTACCATTCCCGCATCCAATATCCGCCGCAACGTGCATGGGTTCTAGGGACTCGATGAACTCAACGACCTCCCGCCAGGGCGACTTCCTCGTGAGGTCAAAGTGCTCGGCTATCCTGTCAAAGACCCTGGCAGTTTGGCCCTTCGATGAACTCTCGGCCATCTCCTCCGACATGGGCTCGTTGCTGATTAATATTGCCCGAGGCAAGGTTAAAGGTCGAGGAGACGATGCCGCCTCATGAGCCTCGATTTCCCGCCCTTCAAGCTCCTGCACTGGATTGTGGACAACCATGAGAAGGTGGAGTACGACCTCGCATCGAGCAACATGCCGCCTTATATCCCCGATTTTGGCGGGAAGCTGAGGGAGGCGAATCTGGCCCAGGGAAGCTTGACTGGGATTGAGGAGCTGAAGGATGTCATCTCGAAATCGAGCGGGGCGGATAATGAGAACATACTCGTCACGAACGGCGCAAGCGAGGCGAACTTCCTGGTCTGCGCGGCTCTGCTCTCTCACGAGGATGAGGCTCTCGTGGAGAGACCATACTACGAGCCGCTTGCATCCATTCCGCAGGGACTCGGGTCCGGTGTGCATCTCGTCAACAGAGAACCAACCGATTTCGCCCTGGACTTGGTGGCATTGGAAGAGGCTATCACTCCCTCGACGAAGCTACTCGCAATCACCAACCTGCATAACCCCTCGGGCGCCCAGATATCTGACGATGTCATGAAGGAGCTCTCCGAGATTGCCAGTGAAAAGGGCTTCTACGTTCTGTGCGATGAGATATTCATGGACTTCGCTCACTCCCCTTCCAAGAACGCTTTCTCCTTTGGCGGGAGGATGATCTCGACGGTGGGCATCTCCAAGTTCTACGGAACAGGCGGCCTCAGAGTCGGATGGATTCTGGCAGATGAGGATGTCCTCAAGAGATGCCGGCGAGTGAGGGAGCACATGGCTGTAACCTGCTGTGGCCTTGGCGAGACGGCGGCGGTGGTTGTTCTGCAAGAGCGGGACAAGGTCGTGACACGCAATCGAAGAATCCTAGAGGAAAACTCCCGCGCGGTCGTCGATTGGGCAAAGAGCGAGGGTCTCGAGATGATGACTCCGGCGGGGGCGAACATATGCTTCCCCAGACTCCCTCTTACAAACACGCTCGACTTCTGCAACCGCCTCAGGGACAGAGGTGTGCTGGTCTCACCTGGTGAGTTCTTCGGCCTCGCGGGGCACGTCCGGATAGGATTCGGATGCGAGAGTTCGGTCCTCAGGAAAGGGTTGAAGAGAATATCAGAGACGCTGAGGGAGCTCGCGACCTGATCGAGCTATCTGAAGACCTCACCTGTTTCTTGGGACCATAGGAGAAGATCCAGATGCCTCATGGGAATGCCAATCTCCTTGGAGAAGGCTTGGGCCATTCTCTCAATCTCCAGGTACCTCCTCCTCGTCAGCGTGACGGGCACCGTGTCTATGACTCCCGCCAGCTTCAGATTCTTGAGGATGTGCCGGTCAAGGATGGCCATATCCAAACCGAGGCCGATGTTTCTGAGAAAGTGCGACGCCTCCTTGTAGCCGAGCCCCTTCACGTTCTTGACTAACCATTCACGGAGTTCTCTGGCATCAGGGCGATCTGAGAGCTTCCCCTTGATTCGGATGCGTCCCCCGCTCGAGAACTCGTCTCTGGCGGTCACGATGAACCTCGCCTTGTTCCTGCGGAACCTCACTCCTCGCAGCCCGGATGCAATGTCCTCTTCGGTCCCGTTGTAGAGGATGCCGATCTCTTTGAGTCTGCCTACCGCACGGTCACACGTCCTCGCCTTCGACTGCGGTGTACAGATGCAGAAGCAGAGTTCCGCGAAAACGTCCTCGTCGTCTCCCTCCAGGAACCGCTCAAACTCCCTGATTCTGCCCTCTATGACGCCCTTGCGTTGGCGGTACGCCTCCTTGAGGCCGCTCACCCGCTCAGAATCGTAGGGAGACAAGACGACACCTCCCGAATCCAAGCAGACTTGGATATTTAACGATTCTTCGCTGGACGATAACCACTCCCACTCATCGGATGGTGTAACTCGCGTTGGTGACAGAGGACTGCTTAAATCCCCTGAAGAGAGAATGATATCGGAAAGATGAGACACCCCTCACGGTATCACTATCTGGCACGAGTGTGGAGGTTGGTTCCGAGGGGCTTTGGAGGTCGATACAATGGATGAGCAGATCATCCGGAAGCATACTCTAGTAGAGGAGAGCGTTTGTCCAGAATGTGGAAGCACTCACCTCGAGATGGACTATGTTCGGAGCGAAGTCGTTTGTTCAGATTGCGGTCTCGTCGTGGATGAGAACATCATAGATCACGGTCAGGAATGGACATCATACTCCCAGGAGGACTGGGCCTCGCACTCTAGGACGGGCCCGCCAATGAGCTATCTCGTGCACGACAAAGGACTTTCAACGGACATTCCTGAAGCCAATGTCGACGCGCAGAGGAGAAGGCTCAGCATGAAGACCAAGCAGAGGTTCTACAGGATGAGGTTGCTTCATAACCGCGTTAGAGCGGGGATTCCCGGCGGAAGGGGCCTCATAGAGGCACTGAGGGAGCTTGACAGAATCTCTTCCTCACTGGGTCTTCCACCTTCCTTCAAGGAGGAGGCTGCAATGATATACCGTAGGGCGAGAGAGGAAGGCCTCGTCCAGGGGAGAAGCATCCGGGCAGTCATGGGCGCATCTGTCTATGCGGTCTGCAGGCTCTATGACGTACCGCGCACCTTTGATGAGATAGCGAAGGCCGCAGGCGTAGGCGCGAAATCTGTCAAGCGGGCATACAATGCCGTCTCAAGGAAACTCGGGCTCACACCCCAGCTTACCAGGCCGAGGGATTATTTGGAGAGGTTCGCCAGCAGGCTTGGGCTCTCCAGGAGCGTCAGAGCAAGAGCACTTGAGTACCTCGATGCTGTACCCGAGCTGGATGTTGTCTCAGGAAAGTCACCCCTGGGCACGGTCGCGGCTGCGATATACATGGCCGCCGCGGAGGCGGGAGAGCACGTGACTCAGCGGAAGATATCGCAGACAGCGGGCGTCAGCGAGGTCACGCTAAGAGCGAGATGCAAGGAAATCGAGATGGAATTGCAGAAGGCTAGGAAGAAAGAGTGATCGTAAGCCTGCATTTCCCAAGACACCTACCCTTACACTCGTCCTCGTCCACCGTGCAATCCACGCCAAGCCTCTCATCCACTATTGCTTTCACAACGTTCTGTGCGAAGATGCAACCAGCACCCTCTATGTGCTTCAGCTTGTCGCACTCGATGAAGTCCTCCACGCGTATCGTCATTGGATCCTCACTGACAATCTCAATTCTGCCAAGACCATGATCCTTCCAGTAGGCCGTGAGTTCATCGAGCAGCTCCTTCCCTGTCCTCGATTTCATGGACTTCGCGAGAGCAATCCCCACCTCCCTGCCTAGAACCTCAAAGATGGGAAGTGCGTTCACGCCCAGCAAGTCCAGATACCTCTTGCTCAGTGCAACGAGCGTGTCGGTGATGTTCGCGGCCCCCGGTTCAAACCCTTGGTCCCAGATGCTCTCCGCGATCGCCCTCATTGCCGCAACGATTCCCTTGTCATCCGTCCATATAGCGATATCGTCACCACGGTAGACGACCTCATCGTTGGGAATCGGATGGCAGAGCAACAGCTCCTCTGAATCCTTGACGATGAAGTATATTGGCAGGTTCATGTCTATTGTTCTCACATCGGTCATATCTTCCAGAACCCTCACGTCCTCCATGGTCGTCGAGTCCGCCGGAAAGGCGTACTTCATCGTGAGTCCTTCCTTCGATTTCTCCTCTATCCAAGGCAACCTCGCCCTCACAAGCCTTGTGGGGCTGGCCCATGTCCCGATGAAGATGATTTCCTTCTTGGCCTCGTCGTACATCTTCGCAAGGCGCTCTCTCACGTTCCTTCTGCCGTATATGGCCTCGAACTTCCCTGCCTTTTCCACCTCCACCGATGGCCTAACGGCGAATTCCTGCGAGTAGGTGTCAACGTTCATCTCCAGCTCCTTTGCTTCGAGCCTCTTCCTTTCTGCGGCCTTCTTGATGTAGGTGTCAATGGGTACTGGCACGTACTTGGTGGGCTTCTCAGGGATTATCTCAACGAGACCTTTCTCATGGAGTTGGTTCATCGTGGAGTATATTCTCGTCCTAGGAACGCGAGAAAGTGACGGTAGCTGACTTGCGATTGCCTCTCCCAGGTCAAGGAGAGTGAGATAGATTCTCGCCTGATATTCGGTGAGTCCGAGATTCTGCATCTTCCGCAGCCTTTCTTCGTTTATGGGCATGCCTATCGCTGACACATCCATTTCTCCCTTAAAAAACGTCACTAGGGTCAGTGACAGCGAAAATTGAAATAGCCGGGACTGAGTTATATCTCACACGGAGGTCTGAACCTGAAAGAGAAAATCCAAGAGGTGCTGGAAAGGGAGATACGCCCTGGGCTCCAGATGGACGGTGGAGATGTCGAGTTCGTGGGTTTTGATGAGGATAGTGGGACCGTCTCAGTCAAGCTGAAGGGCGCATGCGGGACCTGCCCAATGTCAACATTGACCCTACAGATGGGCATTGAAAGAATACTCAAGGATCGCATCCCTGAGGTCAAGGCCGTTGTCTCGGTGTGAGGGCGGGGTCGGGAAGCCCATGCATCATTGCTGGCGCTTCGATTTTTCTGGCGGGCGTTGTGATTCTACTCCAGCTTGACGAAATCTTCCTTGGGCGCACCGCAAGCGGGGCACACCCAATCGGCTGGAAGGTCCTCAAATGCGATCCCTGGCTGAACGCCAGAGTCAGGATCTCCAACCTCTGAATCATACACGTAACCGCACACTGTGCACTCCCACTTGGCCATGGTATCGCCTAGAACTTCGTGAATTGATCTCTTGGAGCGTTGCAAATCGGGCATCTGTCCGGTGCCTCACCCTCCATTGTGTAGCCACATACGGGGCACAGATAGAGGTCCTTCTTCTCGAGGTCTTTGCCTGTCTTAAGTCCCTCCAGCGCCTCGGAATAGAGGCCCTCGTGAACCTTCTCTGCCGCCAAGGCCCAACTGAAGGTCCTTGCCGCTTTCTTGTTCTCCTCGGAATTCGCCTGCTTGATGAACTCGGGGTACATGTTCACAGCCTCTTGCCTCTCTCCATCCATGGCCTCGACGAGGTTCTCCTCGGTCGTCCCGATACCACCCATTGTCTTGAGATGATTCAGCGCATGGAACGTCTCGGATTCTGCGGCAATACGGAATAGTTTGGCAATCTCTGGAAAGCCCTCCTTTTGCGCCTGATGTGCAAAAGCCAGATATCTTCTGTTTGCTTGGGATTCGCCCGCAAAAGCGGCCCTGAGATTCTCGTCTGTCTCGCTCATGTTACCGGAGACGGAAGGACAGATACAAGTATCTTTCCAATTATGTTGTGACATCGAGATGAACCTCAGAGCGTATTTCGCACTCACCAAGCCTGATACGGTGGCATTGCTCCTCTTCACATCCGTTGCCATGATGCTCACGGCCCACCTTACAGAGAATGCCAATCCTGGTATTCCAATGTGGATATTGGCAATTCTCTCCGTATACCTCTCCACTTCAGGGACGAATGCTGCTACCTGCTACATGGACAGGGACGTCGACCGAATCATGGAAAGAACCAGGAATCGACCGATTCCGCGCAATCACATCCATCCGGATAGGCGGGCCGCTGTCTTCGGGGCCTTGCTCATCACTGTGGGCTTGACTCTGGCATTCCTGGTCAATCCCTATTTCCTGGCGATTGGAGTCCTTGGCGTTCTCGATACGCTATTCGTGTACAGCCTAGGGCTGAAGAGGAGAACGCCATGGAACATCATATTGGGGGGCTTTGGCGGCGGGCTTCCCGCCATAGGTGGATGGGTCGCGATCACGGGTTCAGTGGACCTGACGCCGATTTTGGCATTCTCCCTCGTTGTTGCATGGATACCTGGCCACATCTGGAGCCTGGCGCTTTTCCACCAGGACGATTACGCCAAGGCGAGAATCCCGATGCTTCCGGTGGTTGCATCCATTGAAAGAACACTGAGATGCATCGCCTCGACGGTCATCATCATGTTTGCGATCTCTCTAACTCTTGCCACCTCCGGCGGACTAGGACTGGTGTACCTTGCCTCTGCCGTCGTCCTCGGGATTCCAGCGCTGGTGCTTGGATTTCTTCTCGTCTTGAAGCCCACAAAGAGGAATTCCAGGATCCTCTTCAAGTTCTCGAGTCCATACCTCTTTCTTCTCTTCCTGGCAATGATTGTTGACGCGATGATCTAGGGAAATCTCTCCCATTTCAGCAGCTCTCTTATGATGTGCCTCACCAATTTCGGATTCTCTTTCAATCTCCTCATGCTGTACGGGTACCAATCCCTTCCAAACGGAACATAGACCCTCATCCTATGACCTCTGGACATGACCTCCTGACGGGTCTCCTCTCTCACACCAAGGAGCATCTGGAACTCATAGTCATTGGTGCCAAGGCCGAGTTTTTCGATGATTGCCTCCGACCTCGCTATCAACTCGTCGTCGTGTGTGGCAATACCCACGTATGAACCCGCCTCAAGCATCATTTTCAAGAGCGCCACAAAGTTCTCGTTGATCTCGGACATCATCTGAAAAGCGATCTCCGGCGGTTCCACGTATATTCCCTTGCACAGACGGAAGTTTGCCTTTTCGGATGCAAGCGATTGGACGTCCTGCTGGGACCTCCTCATGTAGGCCTGGATGGCAACTCCTATATCGTCATGCCTTCCCCTCAACTCCCGATAGATGGCCAACGTATCGGTGGTCGTCGAGTGATCTTCCATGTCGATTCTGACGAAGTTCCCCGCTCTCTTCGCCTCCACCACAAGTTCCTCGATGTTGCGCAGACACAGGTCTCTGCCAATTCTCAACCCGAGATGTGTAGGCTTGACCGAGATGTTCGCATCTAGGCTCTCATTCTGGATGAAGGAGAGCACCTCCCTGTACGTTGAAACGGCCTCCCTGGACTCCTCCACGGTCTGCGTGTTTTCGCCAAGAACGTCTATCGTGGCGAGGCTGCCTCGATCCATTATTGATCTGACGGTGGAAATGGCGTCCGCCAAGGATGCCCCGGCGACATACCTACGCGCCACACGCCTTGTCAAGACCTTAGGGAACATTGGAAGAGTCGCAACCAGGGCATTGTCGAAGAAGCTCACCGCCGGTCCTCCCGCTTCCCTTCCGATAGTGGATATGGACTTAAAAAGCCTAGTGCATCATGCCGCTCGAGTGTGGTCGAGGAAGGCCCACTCTACAAGGTCCCCGCGACCGCAAGCATCTCCGTGGGCTTCGCGATTGGGGGAAGCGGTTCAATGATACATATGGCTGTCCACTTCTCTGGGGATTGATTGACATCATCATTCGCAAGTTCGGCGAAGCCAAACCACTCAGGAAGCACGACCAAAACGGCGAAATCCGAATCCCAGAGATAGGAATGCGACAGGAGGCCAGTGGTTGTATGGACTACCCGCCAAAAATGTTAAGACAGCCACGGCTATAGCCCTGAAACGGGGAGCCGAATGAACATCCTAGTCTGTGTGAAGCAAGTCCCAGACACAGCGATAACAATCAAGCTGGACGGCGATCAGAGGAGTATTGACCGGTCTGAGATTACGTATGTTGTCAACCCATATGAGGAGTACGCCATTGAGGAAGGACTGCGGCTCAAGGAGAAGTTCGGGGGAGAGGTCACACTAATCACCATGGGTCCCGACAGAGCTGATGAGGTCCTCAGAACAGGCCTGGCAATGGGAGCAGACAAAGGGGTTCACATAAGCGATTCCTCACTGGAGGGCTCAGACGCTCTCGTGACTGCAAACGTCCTCGCTGCGGCCATCAAGGAGCTGAGCTACGATCTCATTCTCTGTGGGAAGGTAGCGGTCGATGACAACACAGGACAGGTCGGACCTGCACTCGCAGAGCTGCTGGGGATTCCACATGTCTCGGGGGCGACCACGCTGGAGGTGGATGAGTCTGCCAGGAAAGCGACCGCGACTCGAGAAATCGAAGGCGGGTACATGAAGGTGGAGGTCCCGATTCCGGCCCTCATTACTGCTGAAAAAGACCTGAACACACCGCGATATCCCTCACTCCCAGGGATAATGAAGGCCAAGACGAAGCCGGTGGACAAGAGAGACATTGCCTCCCTGGGCCTGGACGCATCGGCGGTTGGACTGGCGGGCTCGAAGATCCAACCCCTTGGAATGTCCCTCCCTCCAGAAAGAGAAGCGGGACAGATAATCGAGGGTGAGGCCGCAGAGGCCGCAAAGGAGCTGGCCCGTCTCCTCCACGAGGTGGTGAAGATAGTCTAGGGGTGCAGCGATGAGAGGTGTTATGGTTCTGGCCGAACACTCTGAAGGCAAACTGAAGAGGGTTACCTTCGAACTCCTCACGAAGGGCAAGGAGATATGCGATGCGATAGATGGTTCACTCAGGGTCGCGCTCATAGGATTTGATGTCGAAGGGCTCGCATCTGAACTGAGGGGGTGGGCAAGCAAGATCTGGGTTGTGGACGATCCCTCGCTCGAGGACTATACTCCAGACGCATACGCGAGGGCGATGACCACACTCTTTGAGAGAGAGAAACCCGTCACATTGCTTATGGCTGCTTCCAGCAACGGCAGGGATCTCGCGCCCAAATTAGCGGCCCGCTTCGACGGTGCCCTGGCGTCCTCCTGCACTGATGTAACAATGAACAACGGAAGACTTGTGGCAATACGCCCAGTATTGGGCGAGAAGGCCTTCCTGAAGGTCGGTTTCAAAAGCCCGCTCCAAATCATGACAATCCGTCCGAACGTGATTCCCGTGGTCGAGTCAGAGAGTCAGGCCAACGGTGATGTTGAGAAGATCGACATCGCGTTTGAGGGCGAGGATCTCAGGACCAAGGTTCTCGAGGTGACAAAGGCCGGTGGAAAGATTGAACTCACCGAGGCCAGCATCATCGTTTCGGGTGGGCGTGGAATGGGCGGTCCCGAGAACTTCAAGATACTGGAGGAGTTGGCCGATGTCCTGGGCGGGGCTGTTGGGGCCTCCCGCTCAGCCGTCGATGCGGGCTGGAGACCGCACTCCGATCAGGTCGGCCAGACCGGAAAGGTTGTCAACCCGATTCTTTACATTGCCTGCGGAATTTCCGGAGCAATTCAACATCTCGCGGGGATGAAATCCTCCAGATGGATAGTTGCCATAAACAAGGACCCAGAGGCTCCGATATTCAAGATAGCAAACTTTGGCATAGTTGCGAATCTCTTTGATGTGGTCCCGAAGCTCACGGAGGAAGTGAGAGCGATAAGGGCAGACTGAGTCGCCCTGGCGGTTGGTGATATGGAGACGGTGATGAAGGACTTCTACATAGTGATGTGGATAGCCTCAGCCATAACCGTTACCGTCCTCCTCTATGGGATATACAGGAAGTGGAGATTGATTAGACTCGGCAGGAAGGAGGGGCGCCCTGGAATGTGGGCCGCCCGCATGAGATCTCTCATATCCTTTGGACTTATACAGAGGGGCACGCTGAGGGAGGCCTACCCGGGCATATTTCACTCCCTAATATTCTGGGGTTTCATCATCCTCGCCGTAGGCACCACTGTTGTCTTCATCCAGGAGGATTTCCTCGCCCGCGTTCTCCTGGACGAGCTATATCTGTATGGCGCCCTCGCGCTCGACATCATTGGTGTCGTTGCAATCGTGGGAATCTTGATGGCGCTCTTCAGGAGGTACGTCACAAAGCCGAGAAGACTCGACAACAAAAGAGAGGATGCCATCGTCCTGGTCGCTCTGCTCCTCATACTCCTCACAGGATACTTCGTTCAGGGATTGCGCATAGCGTCGGATGACAATGTGGGCCCGCTCTGCAGGACAACCGCGGAGTTCACCGGCGACTCGATTCTCGTGAGATGCCAGAATCCCATCTATTCCCCAATCGGTCATGCCTTCGCTGGCCTCTTCCTTGCCTTTGGCGTTTCGGGGGGTCTCGCGTATCAAATCTGGTTTGGGATGTGGTGGTTGCACCTGGCATTGGCATTCACCACGATTGCCTACATACCATATTCCAAGCTATTCCACATGATTGCATCTCCCGTTAACATCTTCTGGAAGAACATGAGACCGTACGGTGAGATACCCCCCATTGATGTGGAAACCGCAGAGACGTTCGGTGCATCGAAGATAGAGGAGTTCACACAGAAGCAACTGCTCGATTTGTACGCCTGCACCAGGTGTGGACGGTGCCAAGATGCGTGCCCCGCCTTCGCAACAGACAAGCCGCTCAGCCCGAAGAAGGTGCTCCAGGACCTGAAGACCCATCTTGACGATGTCGGGCCGAGGCTCATAGGGCGGGGCAACGAGAAGAGGAAAGAGGTGCAGAGGTCACCAATACCGGGTGTGGTTGTGAAGGATGATGAGATCTGGTCATGCACCACGTGCAGGGCATGCCATGAGGTCTGCCCAGTTCTCGAAGAGATCCTTGACAAGGTCGTGGATATGAGGAGGAACCTGGTCCTCATGGAGAGCAGGTTCTCACAAGAGCTCATGCAATTCTTTCAGAACATGGAGAGAAACTTCAATCCATGGCCACTGGGATGGAACACTCGGGCGGATTGGGCTGAGGGTCTTGATGTGAAGACCATGGCCGAATCGCCCTCGGAGACGCTACTGTGGGTCGGCTGCGCTGGCTCCTTTGATGACAGGAACAGGAAGGTGAGTATTGCCCTCGCAAGAATCCTTCAGAAGGCGGGCGTCGATTTCTCCATTCTCGGAACCGAAGAGAGGTGCTGCGGGGAGACGCTCAGGAGAATTGGGAACGAGTATCAGGCACAGATGTTCATGAAGGAGAACGTGGAAATCCTCAGGAAATACAACGTCAAGAGGATAATCACGCTCTGCCCTCACTGTTACAACACATTCAAGAATGAGTACCATCAGTTCGGCGGGAAATACGAGGTCTTGCACCACACCGAGTTCATTGACGGGCTCATTCGCAATGGCAAGATTAGCGTGAAGAGAACCGTCGGTGAGAAATTGGCCTATCACGATTCCTGCTACCTGGGAAGGCACAACGACATATACGATCAGCCCCGAGCCGTCCTGGGGAATATCTCGCGGAAAGGGCTTGCCGAGTTTCGGCGGTCAAGGACCAAGTCGTTCTGTTGTGGCGCGGGTGGCGGAAGAATGTGGATGGAGGAGAGTCTGGGAACCAGGATCAATGAGGAAAGAACTCAGGAAGCCTTGGACTCGAATCTCTCGCTGGTGGCCACCGCATGTCCGTACTGCCTGACGATGCTCGAGGATGGCCTTAAAGCAAAGGATGCAATTGAAAGGGTGAGGGTACGGGATGTTGCAGAACTCGTATCCGAGAGTCTGGGGTTATAGCAGTCCCCTAAGTTTCATCGCTTCAACGACCCTCTGAACGGCCACGATGTACGCCGCAGTCCTCATGTGGACCTTGTGCTTCTCGTGCGCCCCGTACACATCATGGAAGGCTTTGGTCATTATCTTGTCCAGCTTCTGATGGACCTCTTCCTCCTCCCAATAGTAGTTCATCGTGTTTTGCACACCTTCGAAATAGCTGACTGTGACGCCCCCTGCATTGCACAGGAAATCAGGAATCACGAAGTTGCCGTTCTTGTAGAGGATGTCATCCGCATCAGGTGTCGTGGGCCCGTTGGCCGCTTCGGAGATTATCTTTGCCTTTACGTTGCCGGCATTCTCCTTCGTGATAACGTTCTCCAGTGCTGCGGGGATCAACACATCGACATCCATCTCGAGCAGGTCTTCGTTACTGATTTCCTCGGTGCCCTCGAACCCGCCGACCTTTCCAGTGGTGTTCTTCCAGTCAACAATCTTTTGCGGGTCGATTCCATCCATGTTCGTGACCCCGCCGCGGGAGTCGCTTACGGCGACTATCCTGCTCCCCACGAGTTCGGACATGAGGAGGGCGGAGTACTGACCGGCGTTCCCGAATCCCTGAATCGCGATAGTTGCACCTTTCAGGTCTATATTGAGCTTCCTGGCCGCCTCTCGGGTTGTGTACACACAGCCCCTCGCGGTGGCGTCCCCCCTGCCCTCAGATCCGCCCACAGGAATCGGCTTGCCGGTTATGACACCGGGCACATTATATCCCTGCAACTTGCTATACTCATCCATCATCCATGCCATTATCTGCGGGTTTGTGTAGACATCGGGTGCGGGAACATCCTTGGTGGGGCCGATTATCCTGCCGACTTGGTCTATGTACGCTCTGCTGAGTCTCTCGAGCTCCTGAGGAGACATCTCCTTGGGGTTGCATATGATTCCTCCTTTGCCCCCTCCAAGAGGGATGTTGACCACACTGCACTTCCAAGTCATCCACGCAGCCAGCGCCTTGACGGTGTCAGCGGTCTCCTCCGGATGATACCTCAGTCCGCCCTTGCAGGGACCTCTCGCATCGTTGTATTGACACCTGAAGCCCTTGAAGGTCTTCAGACTCCCGTCGTCCATCCGTATCGTCAGGCTGACCTCCAACATCCTCACGGGCTCCGCGAGAGCCTGATATATCTCATCAGGATAGCCTAGCGCTTCTGTCGCTATCTTCAGCTGTCTCTGGGCAATCTTGAACGGGTTCAGTCCTTTCGTTGCCATTTCAGACACTCCTTTGGCCTGCACGAAACTGTGCATCTGCCCAAAAGCCGATAGTAGATTTAATGCTTAGCCCTCGAAAGGAGTTGCGGCTTTGATGAGTTTCCGATACCACGAAGCGAAAAGGATTTTGGGCGGGTCTTTGATACGTGTGCCGTGAAGGGCGCATACGTTCTTCTCATTCACCTTGACGAGGAGAGAGAATTGAGAATAGGAGCCCTGGGCAACGTTCGCTTTCCCGCTGGGTTTTATGCATACACCGGTTCCTCCATGACAAACCTGGAGAAGAGGGTGGAAAGACACTTCCGAGCCGAAAAGAAGATGAGGTGGCACATCGACTATCTCCTCCGTGAAGCGGGGATTGTGAAGGCCATCCTCTTTCCCTCGGACAGGAAGAACGAATGTAAGATCAATAGGATGGTTTCCGATTTCGACGACGGAACGATCGTCATCAAGGGGTTCGGTTCATCGGACTGCACATGCAAAACGCACTTGGTGTGTTTTGGGACGATTCAGCCACACTTCGAGTATCCACAAGAGCGGCACACCATGCACCCACCTTCGTGAACCAGCGCCGCTCCGCAGTCGGGACAGACACCCACAACATTCCCGCTGAAGAGGGGCTCGGGTGCGAATCTGTCAAGAGTCGTAGCCTCCTCGATCGGTTCTCCTGCCACCATGGCCCTCTTCCTCCTCATATACTTCTCCAGTGCCTTACCGACCGCATCCGGACACGAGAGGATGAACCCGCCCTTTCCCATCAGAGGGGACGGGCACCGGATTCCTTTGAGCTGCCTAATGAGCGGGTCGACCTCCACGCCTGACCGGAGAGCGAGAGAGATGAGCCTCGCCACTGCCTCGGACTGTGACATGGCGCACCCGCCCGACTTCCCCATTTGAGAGAAGACCTCGCATACCCCATGCTCATCCTCGTTGATTGTGACATACAGCGTTCCGCAGCCTGTTCTCATCTTGATTGTTGAGCCTGTCGTGACTGTGGGCCTTGGTCTTGGCATGAGCCTCCTTTCGATCGCCTCCTGTGTTTTCTTCGTCTGGCCGGTGGAGAGAACCTGGGCCTCGCGGCTCCCGTCCCTGTAAACGGTCACCCCCTTACAGCCCAAATCGTATGCGAGTTTGTAGACCCTAGCTATATCCTCACGAATTGCATTATTGGGGAAATTGACCGTCTTCGATACCGCATTGTGAGTGTGCCTCTGGAAGGCCGCCTGCATCCCAATGTGCCACTCTGGCGATACATCGTGAGCCGTAACGAAGAGCCTCTGTATGTGGTCCGGCACCTCCTTCATCCCGCGGATGGACCCGCGCTCCGCGATCTTCCCCATGAGGTCCTCGGAATAGAATCCCTCTTTCATCGCTCTCTCCTTGAAGAGGGGGTTGACCTCGATCAATCTGTCGTTGTCCATCACGGTCCTCACAAACGAAATCGCAAAAAGAGGTTCAATCCCGCCAGAGCAACCAGCTATGATGCTTATTGTGCCTGTGGGAGCGATTGTTGTGGTTGTAGCGTTCCTCATCTTCAGACCGCCCGGAATGTCATGCGTACTACCCGCAAAGTTGGGGAAAGGCCCCCGGATTTGTGCGAGTTCGGCGGACGCATTTCTGGACTCCTTCTCGATGAAGGCCATGACCTTCTCCGCGACATCGGTTGCCTCTTGGGAATCGTAGCGGATCCCCAGCTTGATGAGCATGTCGGCGAAACCCATTACACCGAGGCCAATCTTCCGATTCCCCTTGGTCATCTCTTCAATCTTCTTCAGAGGATAATTGTTCATGTCGATAACGTTGTCAAGAAAGTGCACCGCCTTGTGGATGATGTCCTTCAATTTGCTCCAGTCAATCTCCCCGTTCACAATCATCTTTGAGAGGTTTATCGAGCCGAGGTTGCAGGATTCGTATGGCAGCAGCGGCTGTTCCCCGCAGGGGTTTGTGCTCTCAATCACCCCCAGCTCAGGTGTTGGATTTCCTTCGTTAAGGCGATCAAGGAATACAATACCAGGTTCTCCGTTCGCCCATGCCATGTCCACTATGAGATCAAAGACCTCCCTTGCCCTCAGCTTCTTGATTACCCTCTTGTTCCTGGGGTTGACGAGTTCGTACTCCTCGTCCTTCTCCATGGCTTCCATAAACCTCTCTGTGAGGCCCACAGAGATGTTGAAGTTGTTTATCGCTCTGTTGTCTCTCTTGCATGTGATGAACTCAAGTATATCTGGGTGATCCACTCGCAGTATTGCCATATTCGCTCCACGACGTGTCCCACCCTGCTTCACCGCCTCTGTGGCGGCATTGAAGACCTCCATAAAGGACACGGGTCCGCTAGACACCCCCTTCGTTGAGAGAACGACATCGTTCTTTGGACGGAGACTAGAGAAAGAGAAACCGGTTCCGCCACCGCTCTTGTGTATGAGTGCTGTGTCCTTGAGTGCTTGGAATATACTCTCCATCGAGTCCTCAATGGGCAGCACGAAACACGCCGAGAGCTGCTGTAGCTCCCTTCCTGCGTTCATAAGTGTTGGAGAGTTGGGCGTGAACTCCAGACTTGCCATCATCCTGTAGAATTCATAGGCGGTCTTCTCGATGTCCGCATTCTCATCGTACAACCTGTCGGCCTGAGCTATGTTTCGCGCCACCCTGATAAACATCTCCTGAGGGGTTTCGATTACGTCCCCCTCATCGTTCCTCTTCAGGTATCTTCGCTCCAGAACAGCGATAGCATTGGCTGAGAGCTCGGTCACTGGGCCCCACTCACTGTCTTTCCGAGCAACTACCACATCGTCGGACGAACTGGAGTCCATCATCTCCATGCTGGAAGCGCCTCCTCAATAAACGATGCTCTCATAGAGAGTGAGAATCGTTACGCGGGGGGTATATGCGTTCGGTAATAATAGATTTTCTAGTGACCTAGGATTCCGCAAAGTCTCCAGGGACTAAGGTGAAGGCGGTAGCTTTATCCC
>JBHIFJ010000032.1:0-22480 GCA_046761045.1 Thermoplasmata archaeon | reverse complement strand
CTCTCCTATCTGACACTCGATGATGAGGTGAAACCCAGCGACCACGCCAATAAGGTGTGCACGTACTCAACTCCGGTTGATCCTGCCGGAGGCCACCGCTATTGGAATCCGATTTAGACATGCGAGTCGAGAGTCTTCGGGACTCGGCGGACGGCTCAGTAACACGCGGATAATCTGCCCTTGGGTGGGGGATAATCTCGGGAAACTGAGCATAATACCCCATAGGTCTGAGATGCTGGAACGCTCTCAGGCTGAAAGCTCCGGCGCCCAAGGATGAGTCTGCGGCCTATCAGCTTGTAGTTGGTGTAAATGACCAACTAGGCGACGACGGGTACGGGCATTGGGAGATGTTGCCCGGAGATGGACTCTGAGACACGAGTCCAGGCCCTACGGGGCGCAGCAGTCGCGAAAACTTCACAATGTGGGAAACCGCGATGAGGGGATTCCAAGTGCTTGCGTTTTGCGTAAGCTGTTCTCCTGCCTAAAAAGCAGGTGAAGTAAGGGCTGGGTAAGACGGGTGCCAGCCGCCGCGGTAATACCCGCAGCCCGAGTGGTGGTCGATGTTATTGAGCTTAAAGCGTCCGTAGCCGGTCTGGTAAATTCTTGGGTAAATCGTGCAGCTCAACTGTTCGAATTCCGAGGAGACTGCTAG
The DNA here is from genome assembly GCA_046761045.1 of Thermoplasmata archaeon. Taxonomy (GTDB): domain Archaea; phylum Thermoplasmatota; class Thermoplasmata; order RBG-16-68-12; family JAGMCJ01; genus JAGMCJ01. The sequence continues at coordinate 21,828 of JBHIFJ010000032.1, read as the reverse complement.
ACTTGGGACCGGGAGAGGTTGGAGGTACTCCTGGGGTAGGGGTAAAATCCTGTAATCCTGGGAGGACCACCAGTGGCGAAGGCGTCCAACTGGAACGGCTCCGACGGTCAGGGACGAAGCCCTGGGTCGCGAACTGGATTAGATACCCAGGTAGTCCAGGGTGTAAACGCTGCAGACTTGGTGTCGGAGGTCCTGCGAGGGCGTCCGGTGCCGGAGAGAAATTGTTAAGTCTGCCGCTTGGGGAGTACGTCCGCAAGGATGAAACTTAAAGGAATTGGCGGGAGAGCACCGCAACGGGAGGAGCGTGCGGTTCAATTGGATTCAACGCCGGAAAACTCACCGGGGGCGACGGTTACATGAAGGCCAAGCTGATGACTTTGCCTGATTTTCCGAGAGGTGGTGCATGGCCGTCGTCAGTTCGTACCGTAAGGCGTTCTGTCAAGTCAGATAACGAACGAGACCCTCATCCTTAATTGCCACCCTACTCTCCGGAGTGGGAGCACATTAAGGGGACCGCTGTCGCTAAGGCAGAGGAAGGGGAGGTCAACGGTAGGTCAGTATGCCCCGAATCCCCCGGGCTACACGCGCGCTACAAAGGCCAGGACAATGGGCATCGACACCGAAAGGTGGAGGCAATCCCGAAACCTGTCCGTAGTTTGGATTGAGGGCTGTAACTCGCCCTCATGAAAATGGATTCCGTAGTAATCGCGGGTCAACATCCCGCGGTGAATATGCCCCTGCTCTTTGCACACACCGCCCGTCAAACCACCCGAGTTGGGCCCGAATGAGGGTTTGCTCTCGTGGCGAACTCGAATTTGGGTTCAGCAAGGAGGGTTAAGTCGTAAGGAAGTTGCGACCTCTTGGCAGTAATGCCTTGAGAAAAACTTGGCTATATGCGGGGAACTCCGAGTATCCTTCGGGTACGCTTAGCGTAAAAATCCCGGGGTGCGGACAATCCGCAGGGAAGTCCTCACGAGAGGACCCCTCAGAGACTACACGCCGAGCTCCTCGAAAGAGGATGATGATATAGTCCACGCCTCATGGCGACATGGGGATCACGTGAACAAGGTATCTGTAGGGGAACCTGCAGATGGATCACCTCCTTTGAACCCAAAAGAGGCGATACCACCTCGCCAGAATGGTGGGGCATGAAGCAGGTATGCCTTGGGCGGGATCGCTGGGCACCAAACTCATCGAGTGTCAATCGTATTTTCTTTGCTTCCTTGGCAGAGATGCTCGACAATTAGGCACCTGAAAAAAAAGAAAGAGGAGAGCTCCGAAGAGCTCAGTGTCGATGCTTGCGGATGATGAGGTCCTCGATGTCCATCGTCCCGTCTTCGTCTGTGTCCTCTGCATGGTAGATGACAACGAGCCAACGCTCGTGGTCAGGCGTTCCATCATCGTCGGTATCGACGCATTCATAGTAGACGACCCTCAGGTCGACCTTCTCAAAGACGCCATTGCTGTTCTCGTCGAAGGCCTCGAGTTCGCCAGCGAAGGCGCGCTGCCATTCCTTGTATCCGTCCTCGTCCTTGTCGACATACTGATAGCCCCTGACGGCGACATGCACGTATTCAGGATTGCCGTCATCGTTGCCGTCCGTCATCTCCAGCTTGGCAAGGAGGATTCCCTCGTACTCAGGCACGCCGTCCGATGTTGTGTCTAACATCTCATATATCACAAGGTGTCCCCAGATCTCTTCCTTGTATCCGTTGCTATTCGTGTCGTTCGCTTCAAGGACTAGACGGCCCACCCTCAGGTATTCCTTGTTTCCGTCCTCGTCCTTATCAACGTTCACGGCCCGAACCACCTTCAGCTCGATCCTCTCGGGGTTCTCGTCTTCCACCAGGTCATGGACCTCGATGTCCACCGCGTAGAAGGCGAGGAACTCATAGACAGCATTCGAGTTCGGGTCAAGAATACCCGCTCCGCGAATCCTGATCTCCTTCCTCTCTGCGATGCCGTTCGAGTTGTTGTCCGACATTTCGAGCGTGACGTGGCAGCCACGCATCCATTCCGGATTGTCATCCTCGTTCATGTCCAGGACTTCCATACGCAGGGCTTCGATTTCGACCTTTTCAGCGTGGCCGTCCTCGATCTCATCGATTCTCTCCAGCTCGAAAGCGACGACGCCTATGTACTCAGGTCTGCCATTGCTCGAGTTGTCCCAGGCCCTGCCAGCGATGTACCTTGCATGAGCGTATTCGCTGTTGCCATCAGAGTTCGTATCGTTTGCCTCAAACTCTCCCAGGACTCCTCGTGCAAGCTCTGGATTCCCGTCGATGTCCTTGTCGATCCCCTCCACCGCCACGAATGATACTGATGTCGTTTCGTTGTGTCCGTCGTCGTTCTCATCAGCGATTGCGATCTCCAGCTTCGCGACGCCCTGATATTCAATCGTGCCATCGTCCTCGAAGTCGTAGGACTGATAGCCAGCGAGGACCGCATGGAACTCCTCAGAGTATCTGTTGTTTGTCTCATCGTCAATCTCCACCTGAGCCCAGAAGTACCTTCTGAACTCGAGATTTCCGTCCGTGTCGGCATCGAGCTCTTGCTTGCCAGCGAAGTCAAGGGTGACGTAATTGGGTATCTTGTCGCCCTCTGGGTCCTGTATCACGAGTCGCCAGAGTCCGAGTGCCTCGTACTCAATCAGACCATCGCTGTTTGGATCGAGCACCAGGTGGACACCCTGCAGTCCGATGAGTGCGTTGAACTTCCCATCACTGTCGTTGTCCCACAGGTTGATGTCGCGTGCGAAAACTGCCTTGTACTCCGGATAGCCATCATTGTTCTCATCGACCTCGCAGACCATGAGTATTCTAATCTGCACCCACTCGGGGTTTCCGTCTCCGTCCGCATCATCGAAGTCGTATTCCACCGTCTTCGTGCAATTGGGATCGTCCGTGTTCTCGGTCAGAGCCTCCAGAAAGATCCCCGTATCGTATTCGACTGCGTTCACTTCCTCTACTCCCTCAAGAAGCGAGGTAGGCAGCTCGATGGGGTTCTTGAAGTCTATCTCTGGCGTCTCGATTTCGAAATCCTCTGGAGTGATCAACTCGACTTCCTCCGATGTGGCTGATTCGATTCCACCCTCAACCTCAGGCGGGTAGTCGACCTCCAAGGTGTTTCCGTCTATCGTCTCTGGTTCCGAGCCCGTCTCAGGTGTCATCTCTTCCCCAGGGCTTTGCGTGTCCCTTTCTGTCAGGACGATGTCCGCGCTTCGGGTTCCATGGTCCATGTCATCAGAGCTTCTTGTTGTGTCAGGCTCTTGAGCGGGGGACATTTCGGCTCCCATCACTCTCTGGTAGTCCTTGTTGCTCTCCAGTCTAGGAGCCTCGGCTGCTATCTTCGACACAATGCCAAAGAGGGCCACAGTCACAAGCAGAAGGCAAAGGGCAACAGCCACCTGCCCCGTTGACTTCCCTTTTGTTCTTGTCCCGTGCATTTTTCCACCGAGAGTCCCATTCGCTTGAGGTTATAACTAGACCCGTGGAACTGTGTTACAGAAGATTCTTCCCTAAAGCTTATAAGGGAGTTGTTTCAGAGAGGTTCCGCGGCTAGGATGGGAACTCGGCCAGAGATTCCTGCCTGAAATCCCGTAGGATTGTTTCTGAGGTCTTTAAATATATTGAAAATCGTCTTTCGTATGATGAGGAAGGACGCTCGAGCCGTCGAGAATCCCATATCTGCCATCTTTGACCTGGCCGAGCAGGTGACCGAACAGCAGCCCAAGCTGAGAAAGCTCGTGAGGTTCGCGACAATATTCGTCGGGGCAGGGCTCCTGGTCGATTTCCTTTTCATCCTGATCCTGATGCCCATTTCCTTTCCCTTCCTGCTGATTCTCTTCACATCACTCCTTCTCCTGCGATGGTTCAGCACGGCGACAGCGCGAGCCATCCTGATCTCCGTGGCGACGATCAATGCTTTCCTCATCCTGCTGTTTCTCTGGTGGGCCGCGGGTTTCGCGGGTTTGCGCTTTGGTGCAGGCGCGGTTCTGGGAACCATCCTTCTTGGGCTATTCATTCTTGGCGTGGTCATCCTGAACCTTGTCCACGAGATTGGCGGGTTCTTCGATTACTACTGGTTGAGGTACAGGGTCATAAAGAGCGTTAGGGACGAGGATCCTGTGGTCTACATTCCGCAGGGCGAGGACTCCGTTCGGAAGGTTCTCAACTATCTCGCCCAGAGGAATCCCGATTTAACGAACGATTTCTCACTGCCCGGGGCCGTGACCATCCCCGCCATCCTGAGAGGGAGAGGTGGGTTCTTCTACAAGTTTGACGCCTATGTCAGCAGATCCTCTGGCCCTCTATGGAGGATCCTCAAGATCGGCTGTCCGGGGTACGCCATCTACATCAAGCACTTCGCGAAGCGACCGAAACTGCAGGACCTCATGGCGCTTAAGCATGCCGTGGAGGAGATCACGGCCGCATCAGGACTGCCCCCACGAAGGGTGATAGCCTTATGGACAAGAGAGGGCGAGGAGTCTCTGGATGATGATGCGTATGATTTCCTCACAAGCGAGGCGGGCGTCGTGAAGAGTGGTGTCTCCATCATGAACTGCTCATTGGAGCTCATATCCGAGAACCCTGACGGCACTTATGACTTCATCCCCTACGTCTCGGATGTTCCTGACGGGCACAGCTAACGGGCCCAGGCGGGGATTTCCCTGTACTTGCAGTGGTCAAGTATCTGCTCCTGATATATCCGCTTGTAGAACTCGTTGAACTGCCTGACGTGGAGGATTCCCTCCTTCGTTATCCTAATCTCGTACCTCTTTCCCCTCCTGGTGATGGTTATGAATCCGTCCTCTTCGAGCCTATCCAAGACTTTGTTTGTCATCACATGATTGGACTTAATCTCGTGCTTGATGTCCTCCTTGGAGAGAGGGGCATCGTTCTCCTTTAGAATCTCGTCCAGCTTCTTCTCCAGACCCTCCTGATAGAGGTCGATATCCAGCTCGCTGACCAATCTGTTCAAGGCAAAGCAGCAGTATATCTTGTAGTCCTTATAGAGCGCTGGACTGATTCGCATACCTCCCTAGAGGGCGGGAGAATAAGGAACCTCACTTCATATATCCCTTTTGGCCACAGAGCGTGAGCCGAGAGCCATTGTGGGATTCGCATTCAAGGAACAGAGTCGCTTCTCAAGGGCCTCAGGACTCAGTGGCGGGAGACGTATAGGTTACACGGATGTCAAAGCCCCGTCGGCGGGCCTCCTCCACTACGCGGTTTGGGGAGACAGCGGACTCCACGGAATGGGCACCTGCGCCTATCTCTCCCGCAGCTATCAACTGAGCCATGATGGAGACGTGCCAGCCAGTCACCCGTTCCATGGCGGTGAACTGCGTCTCTTCATCGTAGCGATCCACAAGACTGATGATGGCCTCAGCGGGGGCTCCGTCCCTATTTCCGACTACGCGCACTAAGATAACGGCGATGTCGCGGACGGAACCAGCAGCGACCTTTGGCTCGAAGAGAGTGTGGAACACGTGGCGGGGGATGACCTCGTGGCCATCCACTTCTATGGGTGACTCCTCCAGGAGTCCCAGATCGCGAAAAGCCTCAATCTGACCCCAATGACCGGGGTACCGCAAGGTCTTGTTCTCCAGGGTCTGCAGGGTCCCTTGGAACGTCCAGGGTGTGGTGGAGAGCCCGCCGGTGGTCACTCGGGTCTCCAGCATCCCGAGTTCAGGAATCTCGACCTCTTCGGCACCCGTCAGGGCGTCCACAGACACAAGCTCTCCTTCGCGAAGGAATGTGGCTTCTCCAGTGTACTCATTCGTGAGTCCAGCGATGTTGAACGTCAGGGCGTAATTCCAGGGCGGCTCAGGATTCAACGGGAGCCCCGCCTCGTAGACATATGCATGCTGCGGATCGTCCATTTGGGCCATAGCATAGGCCAGGAGACTCAAATTCATCCCTGGGCCCATTCCGCAGTCCGGAACAAGGACGGCAGCTGCATCCCTCGCCTTGCTATCCAACTCCAGCTGCCGGAGAGTGATGCCAGTATTCCCGCCCATATCCACCATGCTGATGCCCGCCGGGATTGCGATTTGTGCGACGGCCAAGTTGCAAGCATAAGGGAGCCCGCTGACGACGATGTCCACCCGCTCCTCCTCAAGGAACCCGCGCAACTTCCCGCTGTCGGAAGCGTCGAGCGCGTGAGTGTTCACAGGAGCTTCAGGGAAGAACTCGCGTATGCGCTGGGAGGCTGCATGAACCTGGTTTCGATTCACATCCGTCAGAAGGAGCGTTTCAGGGGCACCGTATCGGGCGATGTCATAGGCCGCCGCTGTCCCCTGACGTCCACACCCAAGAACGACGTATCGCTTTCCCATTGAGGCCAATAACGGAGACTGCATAGAAGTAGGTTATGGGGGAATGGGCCCGCCCAGATTCGAACTGGAGTCTAAGGCTCCCAAAGCCCCAAGGATAACCAAGCTACCCCACGGGCCCTCTCACGAAAAAGCGTGCTATCAGTATTTAAACATCATTCTACTCTGATCAGCTCCCGAGTTGCCAGTCGCACTGAGTCCTCACTGCGGTGCCTGGGCTTCCATCCCGTAGACTTCAGCTTCTCTATGGAAAGAAGCATCTCTCGAACATCGCCCCTCCAACCACGCCCGTCATCGACGCCACCCGTCCAGTTGTATTCCACGTCCTCCAGGCCCATCTCCTCCGAGACGATGTCAGCAATCCTCCTCACGTCGATCGCATCCTCACTGCCGATGTTGAATATCTCCACGGGCTCAGAGAGGACCTTCCACCCATGGATTAGAGCTCGGATGCAGTCGGATATGTGAGTGTAGGACTTGACTGTTCCTGGCTCCCGGCCGAGGATCTCAAGCCTAGCGGGATCATTTCTCAGCTTCTCGATGAAGTCGTGAATGACACCGTGCGTGCTTCTGGAACCGACCACATTGGCGAACCGATATAGGCAAGCCTTGATGTCGAACGTGTAGCAGTATGAGGATATGAGGGCCTCGCAGGCCAGCTTTGATGCGCCATACAGCGATATTGGGATCATTGGACCGTAGTTCTCTGAGGTCGGAATCTCGGTGGCCTCGCCATATACAGTCGAGGTAGAGGTGAAAAGCAACTCCCCGTTCCCCGTCCTTCTCATCCCCTCTAGAACTCGATATGTAGCGATTATGTTCTGGTCAAGGTGGACCCTCGTATCCTCTACTCCCAGCCTCACATCAGGGTTTGCGGCGAGGTGAAAAACGCAATCAGATTTCCCAAGCAGGGGCTCGATGTCATCAGAGAGGATGTCAGCCTCCTTGATTGAGAACCTCTCGTTCGATTCCAGATGGGCTGTGAATTCCTTTCTCCCACTGCTGAAGTTATCCACAACCAGGACTTCGTTTCCGAGACGAAGCAGCTCCTCGGCTAGGTGGCTCCCAATGAATCCCGCCCCGCCAGTAAGAAGGACTCTCCTGTTCTCAATCTCCATCTTTCTTCCTCCTGTACGAATGATAGAGGTAGGTGGCAGCGATAATGAACCCCACCACTATTAAGATTCCCAAGAGCTGAAATACGTCCAGGCTCAGAAAGCTCAATATGGGTCTTCCAATGAAATAGGCAAGGAGTCCCGTGGCCAATGATCCGGACACGGAACCGACAGTGACAGCCAGGATCGTTCTCCGAGGGTCAAGGCCGAGAAGGCCGCCAATGATTGTGGCGGTGAATCCCCCGCTGAACTGCATAGGGAACGCAACGTACACCGCCAGGAGGGCGTAGCCTCTCCCACCAGCACTGCCGCCGAACCTCTTGAGAAAGGCCATTCTCATCCTTTCCATGATTCTTGCCAGATATCCAGATTTCCTCACCAAGGAGAAATTCCAGACCACGAAGAGGGCCAACGCGATGTCAACTGAGGCCACGGAGAGCGAGAGGGCAACAGCCTCCCAGAAACCTGCGGAGACGCTCTCCATGAGAAGGAGGACTGCGGCGGGGATAATCAACTCCCTTCCTAATGGCCCGAACAGGTAGGCGATCATCGATCCCAGCGCGGCGTACGTCAGCACAGAACCGAACAGTACCCAGATGAGACCCAGAACGAGGACGGGTAGGGACAAGGGAAGAAGGAGAAACAGAGGGTTCGATCCTCCGTCCCTGGATGCGGGACTACCTTGATTGTAGGTAGTTGACGAGTTTCCCGAGGGCATTTCCTCTGTGGGAGATTCTGTTCTTCTCATCAGTTTCCATTTCTCCGAAGGTCCTGGATTCGCTCCTTGGGATGAATATGGGATCATACCCGAATCCCTTGGTACCCCTGATGTGCTCGGATATCGTGCCCTCGCACCTTCCGCGGAAAGTCATCGTCATCTCCCCGTCCAGAAGGCCTATGCAGCTCTCGAAGTGGGCGCTTCTCACACTTTCCGACTCCATCAGCTTGAGGATACCATCCAGGCCCACCGTCTTGAACACATAGTGCGAGAACACACCTGGAAAACCGCCGAGGGACTCTATGAACAGACCCGAATCCTCTATGAGGATGTCCCCCTCTACCTTCTGGCGAAGCCAGTTGAGTCCGAAGAGAACCACCTCCTTCAACGATTCGCCCTGCACCTCAGGATAATCTATTGAGAGCATCTCGACGTCCATTCCGATTCCCGCCAGTATCATCTCTGCCTCTCGGAATTTTCCCTCGTTCGATGTCACGAAACGTATCACGTGTACCTCCCTCTCCTCTCGATCGCTGCCATCCTCTCCACGACTTCCTCCGCCCTTTCGTAGTTCTCGCGGTACCCGCTCAGGACATTCCTGAAGAGGTGGAATCTCTCCGAGTGAGCGCTGGAGAAGGCCTCTTTGAGCAGGTGGAGGTCGACGCCTTGGTTCTCGATCTCCCTGCTCTTCCTGCCAAGGCTGAAATCTATCAGATAGACGTCTCCATTTGAGACTAGCATGTTGGATGTTGTTAGATCGCCGTGGACTATGCCGTTCGAGTGAAGAGTCCCCGTGATGGAACCTATCCTGCGACAAAGATCAGATGCTTCCACTCCAGAGTTGATGACCTCCTTGGCCTGTTTGCCATCTACGTGTTCCATGATTATCTTGTTCTCAACGACATCCACGTCGTACACTATCGGCACGGATATCCCGAACGATCGAGCCTCGGTCATGAGCTTCACCTCTGTCCTTATCCTGGACGACCTCAACCTCTCGTCAAGCTGCGCCAATCTGTAGGCTTTAGGGATGCGATATTTCTCCACCGCTCTCCTCCCTTTCCAGGTGATAAGGCGAAGCTGGGCCTCGGCCCCAATCTTGATGAGCATCGTACTCTGCAATGTCTTCCTGGATAAAAACCTGTCAGGTCACACCGAAGAAATCCCTCATGGCATCTTCCACATCCTCTTCAGCCGCATCGTATTCCCTGGGTAGGAACCTCATATATCTTCCTGAGGAAAACCTCGAATCAGCCAAGACAATGATTGCTCTGTCTGACTCACTCCTGATACACCTCCCTGCCGCCTGCAGGACCCTGTTCATGGCCGGGATGAGATAGGAATAGTCGAAGCCCTTCCTCCTGCCAAACTTCGAGGCGTAGAACCTTCGGAGGGCCTCATTCTCTATTGTCGGAGGCGTCAGAGGTATCCCGCAGATTACCGCGGCCTTCAGAAGATTGTCGCGGAAGTCGACTCCTTCAGACAGCGAGCCTCCCATTACGGCGAGAAGAACTCCCCCGACCCGCTGAAGTTCCTTCAAGCGCTCGAGGATCAGATTCTTGTCCTCTTTCTTGGATCCCTGCTTCTCAACCAGCAGCTCTTTGGGGCATTCGCTCAACTCCATTCTCTTGCGAACGTTCTCCTGGAACTCGTAGGAGGGGAAAAAGGCAGCCATGTTTCCACGAAGAAGGGAAGACATTTGGAGAACCAGGTTGGCGTATGCCTGATAGGTTTTCTCACCGCGCCGTCTGAAAACAGTCGTCATCCTGGATGCAGTGACTATTCTGCGATTCTCCGGCGGAAATGGAGAAGCGTACGTTCGAACCACACACCTCGACACGGGAATGCCCAGGAGGTCCGAGTATGTCTCTGCGGGATAGAGTGTCCCGCTCATCAGTATTGATGAGCGTGCTCTCTCGAAAACCTCCCGGCTCAGTACGGACGGATCCAGAAGCACGAAGGAGAACTTCCCCTCCTCTCCGTTGCGGACCCTGAGGATTGGGTTCACGCTGTCCATCCAGCCGCGAATGAATGTCTCCGTTTCGACGAGTGTCGTGCCGATATCTCTTGCAGCAACCCGCTCAACGCACGCTCTTAGGTGGCCCAGGAACCCATCAAGCGAGGTGTAGTGACCAGCACATGCGCTCCGAATAGGAGCGAGTACAGCCTCCGCCGTAACCTCCTCTGTCTCTCCGTCGAACTGGGACTCGAGACTATTCGCCAACGTCCTCAAGATGCGAGTGATGTTCCTGTTGATCTGGCTCGCCTCGTCCGCAGCTGACAGGATTGCCTGCATGTCAAGCTCCCCCCTAAGATGGTCCCTGATCCTGGCGGGGAGGTTGTGAGCCTCATCGACAATGACAATCAGCTCCTCCAGAGACCTCCTCGCCCTCTCCAGAACGGCCTCCCGTATCGGAGAGAACAGGTAGTTGTAGTCCGAGATTATCACATCCGCACCGGCAAGGCAGTCCATGGCGGTCTTGTGCGGGCACCTGCCGAAGGTCCGGCAGAGCTCAGCAATCTCATCCACATGCAGTATGTTCCTTCGAATCACATCAACGAGCGGCTCAGTGGATTTCCCGTGATAGGGACACTCTCCGGAGTTCACCTTAAGCTCGCAGAACTCGTGGAATGAGGAGGAATGAAGGGAGGCGGACAGCGGACAGAGGGATTGCTTCGAGATTACGTCCACAGAGAATATCCCCACTCGCTTTCTCGACATCCTGCGCAGCGTGTCAACAGCAATTCTGTGTTGGGATTGCCTCGATGTGAGGAAGAAAACCAGCAGGTCGCTCTCCAACCCAATCTCAAGTGACGCTGTGAGGGCCACGGCAGTCTTTCCCAGGCCCGTTGGCGCGTGGGCAAGAAGGTGTTGTCTCGCGAAGAGAGCCTTTCTGGCATCCCCAAGGAACGCATCCTGGCCCTTCCTGGGATTTGCGAAGGGAAACAGCTCCAGCCTTCGACGGTCGGACTCTCCTTCGTAATCCTCCCTCATCGTGTTAGGAAAATGACGCGGGGTGCTTAGTAGGTTTCGGGTCTGGATGTCGCTTGACTCCGACAGCCCGAGGCATCTGGCTCAATGCCAAAAGCAGCAAAGGCAACGACTCTTAGCAGAAGCGGCGCGGACAAATCAGGGAAAGATTTTTGGTGAAAATACCCATAGTGACAAACGGTTCCCGAGGGAGCAGGATCGCGTAGAGGTGATGGGTGTTGAGTAGGATAGTCCTGACAACAGACGCCTCAAACATGAGTGAACTCAATCAGAACATCTACCTGGGGTTCCTCTCCTGCATTCCGAAGAATATCTGTCCTGAGCCCGTCTACAAGGCCCTTGTCCCCCCTGTTGACGTCAATCCAGACGGAACCGTCAAGCTGCCTACTCTCCCTCTCAGGGCTGTGGAAGCCATATGCGTCAACGCAGGCTATAGCCGAGACCAGGTCAGGATCGCCCATCCATTGTGTCCAGAGCGGGTCATCAACGACGAGACAGAGATAGTCGGCATCTCGGCACATGATCCCATGGGACTTGGTCCAGCAACGTCCACCTGGGCTTCCATCTTTGGCGGCACTCCCCACAACCGCCTCAAATTCGTGGACCTCATGGACAGGATAAGACTGCTGAAGGAGAGGTTCGGATTCACGACCGTTCTTGGCGGGTCTGGCTTCTGGCAGGTTAACAAGCCTGAAACGATGAGGAGGTTCGGAATAGACTACGTCGTCATGGGAGAGGGGGAGATAAGCGTCCCGAAACTCTTCGAGAGAATACTCAACGGAGACGATAATGGCCCCGCGATTGTCAGAGACCGCATCCCAGAGCCAGAGGAGATTCCCCCTGTCCTCGGGCCGACGAACTGCAAGCTCGTGGAGATAACAAGAGGATGCGGAAGGGGATGCAGGTTTTGCTCGCCCACGGTCTCAGGGAGATTACGCTCCCTTCCGTTGGAGAAAATCGTGAGAGACGTCAGGGTTCACAAGGAGGCCGGTTTCGATCGGGTCACCTTCCAGTCCGACGATTCTCTCAGATATGGGTCATCGAACCTGCTGGCAGACAAAGACGCCTTGCTCAATCTCTACGAGGAGTGCTTCAAGACGGGCATCAAGGAGATCTTCCTCACGCACGCATCGCTCGTGACATTCGCCGAGCAGCCGGACGTAATCGAATCACTCACGAAATACCTGAGGAAACGAGGTGTCAAATACTACGGCTGTCAGCCAGGACTCGAAACAGGAAGCTTCAGACTGATCTCGCGACATATGAGAGGCAAGACGTATCCGAGAGACTCTGAGGAATGGCATGAGATAGTCCAAGATGCCCTGAAGGTCATGAAGGAGAACAACTGGTACGCTGTGTGCACGCTGATATGCGGACTCCCGGAGGAAGATATCGACGATGTGTCCATGACAACCAGTCTGATCGAGAGGCTGGACGGCTTTCCTTCGCTTTACATCCCACTCTTCTTTGTTCCCATGATGCACACGGGACTTGAGGACAGAAGGGCCTTTGTCCTTGAGAACATGACAGAGGAGCACTGGAAGCTGATGTTCACCTGCTGGGACCACAACCTGAGGCACATATCGGGGCTCTACGAGATGGCGGCACAAAACAGACACACAGTCCTGAGCGTGTTGATCAAGTCAATGGCATCGATGCTCAAGTTCTGGATGAGCCTGAAGAGGGAGGAGTACGTCCGAGCAGAGTAGTTTTCATCGGTGATAATCAAAAACGAAAGAATAAGTATTGTCCAGAGAATCTTTCGGCGGCATTCAGAAAGCCGTAAGGCCACTCAGATGTGACTTCATGGCAAGCGCGAGCAAGCAAGTATGCGGCGTATGCGGACATGCGACCCCCATTGGAGAGGTCATGTGTCAGAGGTGCGGCACGTTGTTCCCAGAGAGGGAAATGGAATGCCAGGTCTGTGGGGAGAAATACGATTCGATAGTCGCCGTTTGTCCATCCTGCGGCGGGACGCCGGACGAGGAGCTCCAGGATGATATGGCCAGACAGGAAGCCGTTCAGAGGTTCCAGCTAATCCCTGGTGTCACTGAGGATATGGCTGATAAGCTGTATGACAAGGGAATCCGGTCGTTTGCTGATCTCATCGGAATGAGCCTTCCAGAGTCCGAGCGAAGGCGGGGACTCCACAGGATCATAGCCAGAAGACTGATGCTTTCTGGACTGGCGGTGGCAGAGGAGAAGGCCCAGGATGAGCTCTCATGCGCCAGGTGTCGCGGACCCTTGGACGCCAATGAGCTGAAGTGCCAGATATGCGGAGCACCGGCAGGGGCGGCATTCCTGGAGCTGCAGATAAACGGACAGACTGTGAAGCTTGGCGAGTACATGGACGAACTCTATCAGTTCGTCAAGAACACAGTTCGAGGCAGAGCAACGAAGGAGATCGGCTCCGTGTTTGCCAGTGCAATGGCGGAGCTGGATGAGAGGCAGATTGTCAAAGAGGAATACAGAAACCAGATTAAGGCCTGGAGGGAGAAGGGGTTTGATGTATCTGGATTGGAGGAGATTCTCGAAAACGACTATGAGAACTTCAAGGAGAGGAGCCTGAAGCTCATAAAGGCCCAAGTGAGGAGAAGGGGGAGAAACGTGCTCAGATGTCCCCTCTGCGACTTCCTGTTGAAGGAGAGCTGGAGGGACTGCCCGAATTGCGGTGCGAAGTTCCACCGATAACCTAAAAGCTTAGATTGACTTCTTATGACTGTGTTCAGAGGGAGCCCGTATCCTCGCCAGATATACGTGGTCAGACCCCCTGCTGGAATCAGATTCAGCAGAATAGAACTACAGCAAATCACGATTTCCATACTGGTACTCGCCTTTGCATTCACCATCCTCTTCTCTGATCCCTTTAGTGGCCAGTCCCTGATATCCCTCGCCTTCATGTTTGGTATAAGCCTCATTGCCGTCGTGACGGGTTTCCTGTTTCACGAGTTGGCCCACAAGATTCTCGCCCAGAGGTACGGGTGCTGGGCGGAGTACCGGATGTACCCCTTTGGTCTTCTGTTCGCAATCATCACAGCATTCCTGGGATTCGTCTTTGCGGCTCCTGGCGCCGTCCACGTGGCCGGAAACGTCACGAAGAAGCAGAGCGGGAAAATCAGCGTGGCAGGACCCCTCACAAACGCATGCGTGGGAGGTTTGTTCCTCGCGCTCGCCTTTGGTCTCGCCATCATCGAATCACCTCTGTACTACATACCTTGGTTCATTGCATTCATAAACTTCCTCCTAGCTGGCTTCAACATGATACCATTCCCTCCATTCGACGGTTCAAAGGTCATCGGCTGGAGTTTCGGCATCTATGCCTTGGCCCTCACTGTCATCGTATCACTGGGAGCCGTCACTTGGTTCTTCACGGACATCCTCATCCTTCTTGGACTCTAGGAACTGTGAGGCCCCCCTGAGGCATGATGAGCGCGTATATGTCCTCACCGAGCGATTGAATAGAGTGCTCGACTGCGGATTGCAGATCGGGGAAGTGCCTCATGAATATCCCTTCCATGTCCTGAGACGGGAGCGTTGTAACCGCGAGGATCCGAAACTGCATCGCCATCTCCGCCATCTTGGCCGCCTTGTGCCATCCAAGCTTATACCCTGACCTGACCTTCTCAAGAACGGAAGATGGATCCTTCTCGGCGGCAATCAGATCGAAGAACTCCCTTTTTCCAATTCCTTCCCTGCACTTCGTCACGAGGATGATCGTGCCCCCCTTTCTTGTGACGAGTTTGGCATTGTCCAGGGCCTTCTGAGACTGGTACAGATTGATGTCCGATGGAGGCGAAGCGACGGTTATCACGAGATCGGCGTGTGCCCTCACACTGACGGAATAGATATCCTGCGAAAACCGGACCGCATCCAGAAAGGATTGATTGATGTCCCCAGCAGCCGCAAAGTAGATTCGTCCGTGTCTGTCGAGGACGAGATTCAGAGAGAAGAGTCTCTCTGTATCCAAGAACCCAATGGCCTCGACCATGTCCTCATGCACGGGATTCCCTTTCAGCGTCAATGTCCTGGCCCGGGGTTCCAGGGCGAGCCTGTGATTTGCCTCTATCGTCTCGAACGAAGAAACGCCAGGAAGTATCGATTTCCTGCCACCAGTGAAGCCCGCGAAGTAGTGTGGCTCCACGGAATTAATCAGAACGACCCTTTCGAAGTCGAGAAGCAGTCTGTTTACCGCCACTGGTGTTCCGCGGGAAGTCACTCCGAGTTCCTCGACCTTGCTTTCCCTCGAATCATGATACCGTATTCTGTCTCTAAACCTGGTGTAGAACTCCCCAAGAATCGACCTAATCTCCTCCTCTGTTGGTGCCCTGTGGGAGCCTGTTGCGATGAGGAACTCCGCCTTCTTGCCGTAAAGCGCTTCGCCCAGACCCTTAAGAGCCCTTGCCGTTGGCGTCTGCCTCGTTGCATCGTTCACCACGACTAGGACCTTGTTCACGTCGTCCAGAAACTCTGAGAGAGGCCTGCAACCAACAGGGTTGGATATCGCCTCATCCAAGATTCTCAACTCATCTTTCTCTGGGACCTCGTTTGGCTCGATGATCTTCGTTCTGAGGTGCCTTGGAAGTCTGGCTGTGAGGGTCCCTTCGCCATAAGGGACCTCGACTTCCATCAGCCCACCTTCTCCCATTTCTCCAGTTCCAGAACCCGGGATAGAGTCGACCCTCTCTGAATCTCCTCGCGAATCCTGTTCTCCCGCTCCAGAACATCAAGGGCGCGGTTCGCAATCTCGACGGCAACCCTCTTGGGGACAACGATGACACCGCTCTCGTCGCCAATCACCCAATCACCCGGGGAGACCCTCTGTCCGCCACACACGATCTCGCAGTTGATCTCACCGTGACCCTTAGGTTCCCCCGCATGCGGGGATACGTGACGCGAGAACGCTGGGAAATGGATTCTAATTATCTCGTCGATATCCCTCGCCGCTCCGTCTACGACAACACCAGCGACCTTCTTCGTCTTGCAGCTCCACGACGCGAGTTCTCCCCACAGTGCTACCCTGCCTCCACCAGCATCTATCACTATGACGTCCCCTTCCTTGGCGACATCTATCGCCTCAACGGGTTTTGCCCAGTCACCATCAGCTGTCTTCACCGTCACCGCTTGGCCGACCATCTTCGTTCCGTGCCGAATGCGCGGCACAATCCCCTCCATCGGCCCCCTCTTCTGCATGGCATCGGCAATATTCGGAGTGGAGACCTTCTCGAAGGCACTCCTGATGTCCGTCTCAACATACTTCCTGTAGAGGTCTGTCCTAACCACCTTCTGGGTCCTGACTGCCTCCTTCACTGCTTTCGTCGCATCAGTCACCTTGGCAGCCTTTATGATTGCCCCGCCCACTATTATGATGCTAGCCCCGGCCTTGACCGCATCCACGACAGACTCCGAGTTCAGGCCACCCGCAACGGCCACTGGAACGGTTGCCACCTTGCAGACAGACCTCAGTGTCTCAAGGGGACCTTTCGCAATCATCTGCTCATCTATGCTGACGTGGACGCAGAGATAGTCAACCCCGAGTTCTTGGACCCTCTTGGCTCTTCCGATGGGGTCATCGGCACCGATGAGGTCGGCCATTATCTCGGATCCATAGCGCTTTCCCGCCTTCACTGACTCGATTATCGTCGTGTCATCAGCCAGAGCCATCACTATTATGATGTCGGCACCCGCTTTGGATGCGATCTCCACTTCAAACATGCCTGTGTCCATTGTCTTCATGTCGGCAACGATTTTGTGCTTCGGAAACTCACTCTTGAGGACCCTTACGGAATTCATCCCCTCGCTCTTAATCAGCGGCGTTCCAGCCTCCAGCCAATCAACGCCACCTTCAACGGACTCCCTCGCTATCTGAACTGCCCTTTCGAGCTGCATCAGATCAAGCGCCACCTGGAGTATCGGCACCTCTGCCATGTTTTGGCAACACGCATCCGCATATTAAAAACGTATCGTCCATGCCAGGAGGTTTGTCGGTTCTGATATCCGCACGAAAAGTAATATAAGAAGCGTGTATGATAGGGTCTGAAAATGGCAACGAAGGTTGGATTCTCAGGGTCTGATGGGGAAAGATGCATAACCGGGATTGAAGGTCTCGATAATGCCCTGGATGGAGGAGTACCCCGGGGCAACACCATTCTCGTCACCGGGAGTTGCGGAACAGGGAAAACGACCCTCAGCATGGAGTTTCTCGTTCACGGAGCTCTTGACGGCGAGACATGCCTCTTCATCTCGGTGACCGAGGCCTCCACCAAGCTCCTGAACAACATAATCCCGTATGATTTCTTCGAGGAGAGTCTGATCAAGAAGGGAAAGTTAATCTTTGTGGACATGCCCGTTGTCTATGACAGATTGGGCTTGGACAAGCTGGAGTTCACACTGGAAGAGGTGGACGTTCTAGTGAGGGCGATTGCGGACCTAGTCAAGGAGATGGACGTGAAGAGACTTGTGATAGATTCCATAACATCGGTGTGCTACAGACTCAGAACACAGGAGAAGATAAGGAACTTCATCCTGAAGATCGGGGCGACGCTCTCCTCGCTTGGCTGCACGAGCATACTCGTTTCGGAGATATCGCCGGCCGAGCAGAGATACTCGCTATTCGGTGTTGAAGAAGCCATTGCCGATGGCATAATACTGATGGGCAACCTGGAGAGAAGGGGCGACCTCCTCAGGACACTGCAGATAGTGAAGATGAGAGGAACCCAACACTCCAGAACGAAGTACGTTCTCGACCTCACGTCGGCGGGCGTCCTTCTTGTGCCTCTGCTGAAAGGAGGAAGCGTATCCGGAGGATAGACAGTGAGCGTTACCGCCAGTGTTGCTGAGAAGCTGCTAACCCTACCAGAGTCCTCGGCGATTGCTCTGCAGATAAGGGCCGAGCACTACTTCGATGCCATAAGGGGGATTCTGGACAACTTCGCCCTCAAGAAGGACCTGGACAGCATCTACATCACGTCCACGATACCCTCTCAGTCAATCGTCAATGCTTTACAGGTTCTCGAAATAGATATGTCTAATATCTACTTCGTGGACTGCATCTCGCAGATAATGATGAGCATGGCCTCCAAGCACGAGCACACGATCTACGTCGAGAGCCCCACAATGCTGGAGAATCTTATGTTGAAGGTGGAGTTTCTCATCAAGACGACCGAGAAGAGGAAGGACATTGTGATCCTCGATTCCATAAACTCCTTGGCGATTCACAACAACACCAAGATTCTTTCGGAGTTCCTTCACTTGCTGGTGAACAACCTCAGGGCAAAGAAGGCATATACGGTCATATTCTCCATGGAGGAGTACAGGTCCGATGATATCGCCAACATGCTAAATCTGGTGTGTGATGAGACGATCATAGCGGCGGGTGAGTAGGATGGATACGACAACGACAGGAATTCCCACGCTCGACAAATCCCTCATGGATGGGATTCCGAAGGGCTTTACTGTCCTCGTTGCCGGTCCGCCTGGCTCTGGGACGGAACTCTTCGCAAAACAGTTCGCAAGTGCCGGAATCGACTCCGAGAACGTTGTCTATTTCACTACGACGGAGAGAGACCAAGACGTAACCTCCACCATGGAACACTTCGGTTGGAGTTCTTCCATGAAGATCGTCAACATCGCAGACCAGTACTACAAGAACGTGCTCGCTAAGGAGCTTGAGATTAGTCGATACCGCCAAGAAGGCATAACAATGAAAGATGTCATGGGATATTCCAAAGAGATGACTGAAGAAAGGACTGGGGTTAATTTCCTTACGGCTCTGACGTACGAAACGTCCAGATTGAAGCCACCCTTCCGAGTCGTCGTGGATTCTTTGGACTTCTTCCTTGAGTACTACGATCACGTGGATGTGCTCTCTTCCCTCAGGACGATTAAGGGACACACTCAGCACCAGGAGGGAGTTGCCCTCCTTACCATGCTTACCGGGGTTTACGCCTCCCGAACTCAGAGTAGCATCGAGGAAATCGTGGACTGCTCCATCGAGCTTCAACGAGAGAGGAAGGAGAACGCGTTCAAGAATTACCTTATCATCAGAAAGGTGAGGAATCATCCAGAGATGACTGGAATCTACGAATACAAGATTACGAAAGAGGGCATAACGCCCAAGTAACTGGTTCTGATTCCAATTATCGATTCTGCAATCGAAATGTTTATATTCGACGGAGTATAGAGAGAATATCGTAGGGTAACCTACAGAGGTGACACAACCATGAAAAGAGCTTGGATTGTTCGAAAGAACGAGGAAGCTGTGTCTCCGGTTATTGCTACCATTCTGATGGTGGCAATCACCGTGGTTCTCGCAGCTGTGCTGTACGTAATGGTGTCTGGCCTCATCACGACAACCGCGGCGGAGCCGAACGTACAGCTGGCAGCACCGGAATCTGTCTCGTCCACCCTCTGGGAAGTGAAGATCGCCGGAGTTTCCGAGACGAAGGGACTGTCGAACTTCATGGCAGTACTGGTGAGGAACGGCACTAATTCGGAGTCCTTCGATCCCATTGCAGATGGAAGCAACGGAGCAAACATGGTCTTCGAAGACCTAGACGGCGGTGGAACGCTGAGCGTTGGCGACTACTTCAGAATAACGGTGGTCGCATTGTCAGACTACAAGCTCAGCATAGTCTGGAAGGACTCTGGAAACGAAAGGGGAAACACTGATTGGCAAACCTGATCCAATTTCCCCCTTTTTCTCTATTTTTCCGCCGATGACTACGATTAGCTCCAATCGGCGAGCTGTTTCGCCTGTAATTGCAATCATATTGCTCGTTGCCATCACCACAGTCCTGGCGGCCGTGGTCTACGTCACCGTTTCATCGCTGATCACTGGGGTCACGGAGGTCACTCCATACGTCATACTGACCAAAGGGGAATCGAATCTCACCAATACCAGGGTCGAGGTGACCGGAATCGAATCGGTCAACGAGCATCACAAGTACATGATCGTGCTTGTCATAAACGGAACAAAGGACGAACAGAGCACGATGAGACCGCTTTCTGTTGGGACAGCGGGAAATGTCACCTTCCATGATCTTGGAGACGAAAAGGTCTCCATTGGTGATTGGTTCGATGTCAGTACCGTGCCAAATACGACCTATGAACTGTCCATCATCTACATCAAGAACGGAAACCAGGCGGGCTCCGCTGAATGGCAAACCTGAGGTCCAACCCAGACCAGTTTGTCCTCCGGCTAGCATGAAAAAGCTTTTTATTCTGAAGCAAATACGAGTGCAGGAGAAGTTATGGCCGAAATCGATCAGAACCTCGTGTGGTTTCTCGTAGGAATCATGGTATTGCAGGGCGTATGGTTGGTGGGACTGACCTACCTGATGTGGAAGAGACACCGAGAGAAGAAGGAAGCGGAGAAGAGGGACGAGGCTACCAAGTCCACTTGAACTCCTCAATAGGCAGAGCCACTGCTGTGGAAGACTCAGCGACACGCCCGAATTGAATCGCGAAATCAGCCGCGGCACCAGGATCCGGGGCCTCAAAGATTATCAGCACATCTGGCTTGCCGAAAAGACCGAGGAAGGTCTTGATCTCCACGCCCTCCGGAATCTTGGGATGCTTGCACAGTCTGGTGGCCTCCTCATAGTGCCCAGGCATCAGTTTCAATGTAGTAACAAACAGCGTGCTCTCACCCGTTGAAATAATGCTTGTTGTAGTATTTAAACCTCCTTACCTGACAATGAGGACCATCCTGTTCGCATGCCTAGCCACTTTCTCAGCAACACTTCCCAGGGAGAATGTCCCGACCTTGCTCAATCCCTTGGATCCTACAACAATCATGTCGCACTCCGCCTCTGCGGCAATCTTGATAATCTCCTCTGCAACATCACCCTCACGGAACAAACCAATGGCGTCTACGTCCCTGGATTTGAGCTCCTCAACGACCTCGTTGAGCGCTTCCTGCGCCTTCTCGCGCGTTAGTTCATAGTCGAAGTAGGCGAAGCCATCAATCTCCTTTGTCGGCAGGACATAGACAGCAACGAGCTGGTCTCCCTCCTTCAGCATCGACTCCGCCTTTTCCAGCGCCTTTCGCGAGCCCTCTGAGCCGTCGTACGCAACGAGAATGTCTCCCACGGTGAATCGGAAGAGGTTTGACATATATAAGTTGAGCCTGGCCCGCTACTTATCGGGGACCGGAGCCCTCTTGAACTTCTTCAAAGGCACATGGGCCACCCTCACAACAACGGTATTTGCCACGCGGTCCGTGAGCCTCTGTCTGGGGTCGCCCTCGGTGGCCATGCCGATTATCGTATCGATTATCGGGAAGACGTACCAGAAGAACTTCGCTATGCTCCGCAGCATACCAGAGGCAAGAGTCATGGATCCAGAAGTGGATTCCACTCGCAGGCTCATCAGCTCCTTTCCAGGAGTCCTGCCCATGAATGTCTCAAACAGCGTCGAATAGGTGAACAGGCAAAGGCCCGAGAGCAGGCCGAAAAGCGCAACATTCACTCTGGGCACAAATTGAAGTACGACCCAGACTGGAAATGTCACCAGAACAACATCGACGGCAAAGGCAACCACACGTCTCGCCCAATGATCCTGAATGCTCCTGCTGTGACCAAGAAGGTCGAATCCTGTGACCATGCATCCCACGCTCCCTTCGCTTATCATAAACGGTGAGGATGCTTAAAAATGTTGTTGTGCCACT
>JBHIFJ010000031.1:0-22589 GCA_046761045.1 Thermoplasmata archaeon | reverse complement strand
TGAGCGAGACTCAACCCTTCCACCTCCATCCCTTTGGAGTCCTCTCTACCAGACCGTATGCTCTAAGTCCTTCCAATTGACCAGAGATTGCCTTGACAGCATCAGGGTCTCGAGGTCCCGCTCCCAGTTCCGCGAGGAGATGATCGTCGGATACTATATCTCCCGCTTTCAGGGTTTCGATGAGTCTCTTGTCATACGTTCTGATGCCCTGGAACTCCTTGTCCGAGAATATCTGTGCCCTGTATCTACGGATTTCCTCCTCCAGGCGGGTTATGAGGGCATTGCGGGCCTCCAAGTCCTCGGAGAGGGTTCTTACCCTCTCCTTTAGCTTTCCCGCCTCACGAACGAGCTCTCCCCGCTTCACGAAGGTGGGGTCCTCCCTCTCCTCTACGTACTCCCTCACGCACTCTATCACGAACTTGGAGAGACTCGTGCCCATCTTCTCGGCGTACCTGGTCCACTGTTCCTTCGTCTCAACGGAAGGCAAGTAGACATAAACAGCTCGCTCCTTGATCGTCTCCGTCTTTCCCATGAATATCCGAGAGATGAATGGAGGTGCTGGTATTTGATGTTTACTGGTAAAAACTCTCGGCTATAGGTGTAGCCAAAAGATTCTCCGCGAAGCGAGAGTGCCGACTTCTCGGAAACAGGTGTGGCCAAATATCCAAGCTCTGGGGAGGTTCGCGGGTAGCATCGCATGCGACACTCAGTACTTCCTCTCCCTTGGCTGATAGTCCTTGATCACGACAGGCTTGTAATTCAGTTTGACTCTCCCGTCCTCCTTGAAGGCCATCGTGTGTCTGAGCCAATTCACATCGTCACGTTTGGGGTAGTCCACCCTGAAATGGGCGCCTCTGCTCTCCTCCCTTGCCAACGCCCCGACCGCGATGACCTCCGAGAACTCGAGTATGTTGCGCGTCTGGAGTGTGTCGACGAGCTCAGTATTGAAAATCCTTCCTTTGTCCCCTGTTCCGATGTTCATGAACCTCTCCTGCAGCTCCTGAACCCTGTCTATGCACTGCTTCAGCTTCTCCTCGCTCCTGTATATCCCGCACAGCGCTGTCATGGTGTCCTGCAGCTCGGCTAGCAGCTTTGGCGCAGACTCCTTTCCGTCGGCAGCAAGGATGGAACGAACGTCCTCCCTCACTGTGTCTAGATGACCGCTCGGGAAGTCCACGAACTCAGATCGCCCCGCATACTCCCGCGCGGATATCCCGGCCCTCCTGCCAAACACAACAGCATCCAGAAGGGAGTTGGTCCCCAGCCGGTTCGCTCCGTGCACTGAAACGCAAGCACACTCCCCTGCAGCGAAAAGCCCACCGACTGGAGTGTTCTTGGCGTCGCCGATGACGTTGCAGTCAGTTCTCGTCGGCAGCCCTCCCATCGAATAGTGTGCCGTTGGCTGAATCGGAATCGGCTCCTCTGTCGCATCCACGCCCACAAAGTCAAGCGCGAGGGAATGGATCTGAGGAAGCTTCTCGAGAATCTCCTGCTTTCCTAGGTGCCTGAGGTCAAGGTGCACATAATCCTTGCCTCCGATCCCTCTGCCCTCATTGATCTCTGTCTGAATGGCCCTAGAGATGACATCCCTCGGGGCCAGCTCCATCTTCTCGGGAGCATATTTCTCCATGAACCTTTCGCCCTTGTCATTGAGCAGGTAGCCACCTTCGCCTCTGGCACCCTCTGTGACGAGAATTCCTTGCTGATAGAGCCCTGTTGGATGGAATTGAACGAATTCCATATCCTCAAGCGGCAGTCCGGCGCGGAGGAAGATGCCCAGCCCGTCGCCCGTGTTCGCTGAGGCATTCGATGTTATCTTGAAGGCCCGACCATAGCCGCCCGTGCAGAAGACGACTGCCTTTGCGTGGAATTCCTCTACATGCCCGCTCCTCATATCGATCGCTGTGACACCTGCACATCTACCATCCACCAAGGCCAGGGAGAGGACGAACCACTCATCGTAGTACGTTATCTTCTGCCTGAGGCTCTGCTCGTAGAGTGTGTGAAGCAGCGTGTGTCCCGTCCAATCCGCGGCGTAGCAGGCCCTAGGCTTGCTGTGTCCGCCAAACGGCCTTTGAGCAATCTTCCCCTCCCTCGTTCTGCTGAAGGCGACGCCCATGTGTTCGAGTTCATATATGTTCGATGGAGCCTCGTTCACGAGTATTGCTTGTGCATCTTGGTCACCGAGATAGTCACTGCCCTTTACGGTATCATACATGTGCTCTTCTATTGAGTCTGCGGTCTCGTTTGCCAGAGCGGCTGCGATTCCTCCCTGGGCCGCGCCCGTATGGGACCTGAGCGGGTGGATCTTGGATATGATTGCCGTGTCGACCTCCCTGCTGGTCTCTATGGCTGCCCTGAGGCCTGCCAGGCCACCCCCGACAATGACGACGTCATGTTTCGGCATCCGGTCACCCCAGCATGAAGGGAAGGAAGGCCCACACCGCGAAGATGAATAGGAAGAGCGCTACGGTGAATAGAAACATGGAGATCGCGGCTCTCTTCCTCAAATCCGGTGTGTAATCGTATGCCACGTTTCTTACGCCATTGAACGCGTGGAAGACAACGAATCCAAGGAGGAGATTGTCGACAATCACGAACAAGACCCCTTGCAAGCGAATCCTCACCTCTGATATCACTATGGCTTCGTGGGGATTGATGTAGTGCAGGACGAGGAGATGAATGAGAAGCAGGACCACTAGAGCGACTCCGCTGACCCTTTGGAGAATCCAGAGCCACATGCTTCTCCTCGATTCCGTTGGTGAGGTCCCCATCATCCTCCTCCTATTGTGGGCCATATCAGCACGAGCCCAGCAAGCCAAACTGCAGCTGCGATGATCATGAATGCCCAAAACATCATCTTCTGGTGTTTGAGCCCGATTCCCAAATCAAAGAGCGTCAATCTTATGCCGTTGAGCCCGTGAACGAGAACGCCAAGGACCACGATGAGTTCGGCCATCGTGAAAAGGGGACTCTTAAAGGTGTTCAGAATGTCCTCATATCCCTGGCCGTTCAGACTGGCTTGGGTCACGATGAATACGTGCATCATCAAGTACACGACCAGGAGGATACCCGTTGTCCGATGAACAACGTGAGCGAAGGTCCCTGTCTCCTTCGAGGCCTTTGCAGTCCTTCTTGCGTAATGGCCGAATCCTCTCTGTCTTAGCATCCTACCTCCTCCCACGGAGGGCATGCTTGATGACCTCTCTTCTCAGATTCATAATCGCCTCCGTCGTGTCTATCTCCTTGGGGCATGCCTCCATGCAGCGGAACATCGTGTGGCATCTCCAGACTCCGTACTCATTGTTCACCATTCTGAGCCTCTCATCTCTCGCTTCATCTCTCGTGTCTGCAACAAAGCGCCAGACCTTTGTAAGCGCCGCGGGACCCAGATATCTGTCGTCAGTCCACACGATTGGACACGATGTGGTGCAGGCGGCGCACATTATGCACGTCGCGGGCTTGTCGTAGACCCTCCTGTCCTCTATGCTCTGAATCCTTTCCTCCTCCGGCGGCGGGGACTTCGCTATGAGATAAGGTCTCACTGACCTGTATTGGCTGAAGAAGGGCTCCCAGTCCACAACCAGATCCTTGATCACCGGATATCCCGGGAGGGGCTGGACGAGAATTCTGTTGCCCTTCAGTGACCTGATTTGTGTCTTGCATGCCAGGGAGTTCTTCCCATTGATTGTCATCGCACAGGAACCGCAGATTGCACTCCTGCACGAATGTCGGAAACTCAAGCTCGGGTCCGTCTCGACCTTTATCATCTTGAGCGCGTCGAGAAGGGGCATTCCACGTGAACTATCGATCGCGAAATCGTCGTAGTGCGGCCTTGTGTCTTTCTCGGGGTTGAATCGGAAGACCCTTAGGACGACCATTTCTTGTCCCTCTCAATCTAGCCAACAACGAAGTCCCACCGACTAATGGCACAACCGTATAAAATGGTTGTGAGCCTCGATGTCTGGCCATCGATTATCGGCTTGTCCGTTATCCTATTCGACATATCAACTATTCGATTGGCTCGAAGTGCTCTATGTCCAGAATCGACCCCACTCTGTCCTCCTTCAGCACAGCTCTTACCCTCGTCCCATTCGCGACCGGCGACTTCTCAGCATTGATGTAGTGAACGAGACCTCCTTGCGTGCCATCGATTCTCACGAACCCGATTACACGGGGCCTATCGAGCTTCTTCTCATCAATGTCAATGTGAACGATGGTGTGTGCCACCACCTCACCCTCGAGCGGGAGGTTCTTCCATTGATCGAGTTCCGCGAAGCATCTCTCACAGTACATCCGTGGCGGAACATACGTGACATCACACTTCGCGCAGAGCGTTCCGACCAGCTTTCCATTGTCTCTCAGCTCCCTGAAGAAGCGTTCTCCTGCTATCCCCGCCGTGTAAATGTATTGAGCCTCCATGTCGCCATACCAGCGTGCGAACTTGTCTCTCATTCCTCTCCCTCCTTTAGCGGTCTGAAGTACCTGATGTCCGTTATCGCTCCCTCCCTTTCCTCTTCGGACTTCCAAACAGCCCTTACGCGCATGCCTATGTGTATCTCGTCCCTGGTGATTTCATCGAAGTAGTGCATGATTCCCATTTTCTCAGTGGCTCCATCTATCGAGATGACCCCCACAAAGATGGGGTCTTCGATTCTTCTTGCATCCCTATCCAGGTACGAAATCGAGAACGTCTCAATCTTGCCCGTGTCCTTGATGTAGACCCACTCCGTCGTCGGCTTGAAGCAGTCCTCGCAGAACATCCTCGGCGGGAAGAGTATTCTGTTGCAGGAGTCGCACTTTCGGGCGATGAGCTTGCCTTTCTTCAGCTCCTCGAGGAACCTCGAGATTGCCTCTCCCGTCGCCCATGCGTACTTGACCCTGGGATTCCACCTGCTCGTCATCACCTTACCCTCCTTCAGCTGCCTCGAGGACAGCTCCACACCCCTGGGCTTCTCGGGTCTGCTCACACTATCCCCTCCTCATGATGAGTACGCTGCCATATTGCATCAGATCGCCCCACGCTTGACAGATGCCTGTCTGCGGGTCCGTGGGTACCTGCCGCTTACCTGCCTTGCCAGCGAGCTGCCAGTAAATCTCGCAAGCCTTGATGCCCATCGTAGCTGCTATGGGGTTTCCGACACCTAGAAGGCCGCCCGACGGGCATGTTGGAAGGTCGCCATCCCGTTGGGTGACGCCCTCTCGAGTCAAGATGGGGGCCTCTCCCTTATCGCAGAGGAGCAATCCCTCCATGTGATGAAGCTCCTTGTAGTCAAATGGGTCGTAGGGCTCAGCGACATCTATCTCTTTCCTGGGATTTTCGATCTTGGCCATCTTGTATGCCATCCTGGCGGCTCTCGCGACGTATTCCGGGAAATAGAGGTCCCTGTCTGTCCACATGGTGCTGTCAATGCACCATCCTGCACCGGCAAGGAAGACGGGATCGTCTGTGAGCTTCTTGGCAACATCCTCCGATGCAAGGATAAGAGCGGAGGCACCATCGCTGGGCGGGCTGATGTCCAGCCTCTGAACGGGCCAGGCCATGACCTCAGAGTTCAGGACATCATCCACAGTGAGATCGGCCGCAAGCTGAGCGCTCGGATGATCAAGTGCATTCCTCTTGTTCTTGACTGCGACTCTGGCGATATCCTCCTTCCTGACGTTGTGTACCGTCATGTATCTGTTCATCTCCATAGCAAATATCCACACCAGGTTGGGCTTGAGCGGACGGTCGAGAATAGGATCCCAGATGTGCCCAAAGGCCGATTGCGGGTGGGGGAAGCAACTGGACATCTTCTCTTCGGCCACGACCAGACACACATCCGCCAGACCAGACGCGACATGCCACCAGCCCGCTATGGGGGTGAAGACAGCCGTGCCCCCGCCAACAAAGACCCTGATGTAGGGCTTTCCTACTGCTCCCGCCCCATCCAGGAGGTTCTCGCCCTTCAGATGAATCCCATCGAACGCATCCGGGGCCGAGCCGAGAACGACACTGTCGACATCACTCAGCTCAAGTCCCGCTTCGTTCAAGGCCATTCTCGAGGCTTCGAAGCTCATCTCCTTTCCCGTTTCCTGGAGCCTTCTTCTGAATATCGTCATTCCTCCGCCAAGAACTGCCACTCTTCTCATTGCATCACCTCTCGAAGACCATCGCTGCTCCTGAGGCGGTGGGCACGCCTCTCCAAGACTGTGCGAGTCCTCTCTCAACATCCTTCAACTGCCTTCCGTCTGCCTTTCCCCTGAGCTGAAGAACCACCTCAAGGGCCCTATGCAATCCAGAGGCCTCTAAGAGGTTCCCACATCCCAGAGAGCCCCCCGAGACATTTATCGGAAAGTCTCCGTCAGGGTGGAACCTGCCACTCTCCAAGTCACTTCCCGCCTGACCTCTTCCTGCCAGGCCCAGCGCCTCGATGTGCATCAGCTCTTTGTACGAGAACTTATCGTCGACCTCAGCGAAATCCACCTCGTCTACGGGATTGGCAATCCCAGCCATCTTGTAGGCCATCTTGGAGGAACTCTCTGCGTAGGAAGCCCGGCCCCAGTCTCTGCCCTCCAACCAAGGAGTATCAGAGTTCCATCCGAAGCCAGTTATCCAGACGGGTTCGTCCGTGATCTCCTTCACCTTCTCCGCTCTTGCGAGAACGAGAACAATGGATCCGTCAACCAACTCGGATATGTCCAACTTCTTGGCGGGACTAAACAGGGGTTCCGATTCCATCACGTCGTCTACGCTTATTTCCCCTCCATATGGTGCAAGCGGATTGCGGAGGGCATTCGTCCTGTTCTTGCTGACGACTCCAGCGCAATGCTCTTCTGTGTTGCCAGAGCTGTCTAGAAATGCGTTCATCTCCATTCCCACAACGTAGTATGGATGCCCAGCAAGAGGCTTGTTGTAGACAGGGTCAAAGGCATGAAGGACGACGTCGTTGTACGTGATCAGATCAGAGATCTTGCTGTGAGCCTCGACCGCGACAACGTCGACCATGCCAGACATTATCTGTATGCATGCTATCGCAAGCCCATGAAGGCCATCCCCGGAGACAGTGCATGCGGGTCTGAGCACCGCTCCCAGCTGGTCAGGCACGAACTCGTCATAGATGCTGAAGCCCTCCCAATAGTCCTCGGCGCATGTGACGAAGCTGTCTATGTCCTTCCTCGGGTTCAGCCCGGCGTCACGATAGGCACTTGACGCTCCCTCATACATGAGCTCCTTCCAGGACTGTCCTACCGTGTCGGGTTCGAAAGTCGTAGAACCAGCACCAACAACCGCGATTCTCCTTTCCATCAAGGCACAATCCTAGGGTTATCCACTCCCCAACGATGAATTCCTTGCGGATATTAAAGCTTACGAGAAGGAAAGTCTTATTCCCTCACCTGACCTTACCACTTCCTGATGGTCAAGACGTACAAAGAGGCGGGTGTGGACATCGATGCTGAGGGCGAGTCCATTCGGTCTCTGGTCTCTCAAATCACCTTCAGGAGGGATGGGCTGGGAGCCCTCAGAGACATTCCCGGGTTCTTCACGGGTCTCATCGACTTCGGAGAGTGCTATCTCTCACTATGCACCGATAGCGTTGGAACGAAGATGATCGTGGCCTCCTCTCTCGGCAAGTGGGACACTGTGGGCATAGACTGCATCGCAATGAGCGCAAACGACATGATTTGCGTCGGAGCAGAGCCATTGGCCTTCGTTGACTACTTTGCAGTTGAGAAATACGATAAGGAGGTGGCAAGGCAGATCGGGATAGGTCTCAATGAGGGCGCGAAGCAAGCAAACATCTCTCTGGTTGGCGGCGAGTTCGCCACCCTCCCCGAGGTCGTCAAAGGGTTCGACCTGGCGGGGACCTGCCTCGGTTTTGTGGGGAAGGATGAGATGATTTCTGGTCTGGATATTGCTGCGGGCGACTCCATAGTGGGACTCGCCAGCTCGGGAATCCATTCGAATGGACTTACTCTGGCAAGGAAAATCCTCTCCGAAGCAGAAGTTGGCTTGCACGAAAGACCCACAGGCTTGAACCGGTCGGTCGGAGAGGAACTCCTTGAGCCAACGAGAATATACGTCCGCGGCGTCCTAGGCATCATAAACGAGTTCAATATCAAGGGGATGGCCAACATAACCGGTGGGGGCCTGAGGAATCTGGCTCGCCTGAAGAAGGATGTTCGATTCACGATTACGGACCCGATGGAACCTTTCCCCATCTTCACATTCCTTCAGGAACTCGGAGGAATCGAGGACGAGGAAATGTATCAGACCTTCAACATGGGGCTTGGTTTCGCCATTGTCTGCGAAGGCGAAGTGGCCGATTCCATAGCAAGGGCGTCCTTGGCCAAGGGAGTGCAGGCCAAAGTCATTGGTGAAGTCGACGAGGGCTCAGGTGTCCACGTCCCAGATCTGGGCCTGAGCTACGAGAAGTACTAGGTGATGGAACGACAGCCAAGAGGGTCGAACTGCTTTCCGATGGCTATTTCGAAATCGATCTCGGTCTTCTCGTCTACGGGAAGACATCCTACTACGGCAAGAAGTACATGGCAGCCCTCAAGCCGCTCCTCATCGAATCCGAGGACCTGCGAATACTGGTCGACACAGGCATAGGGGAACTGCCCGAGAGGATTGCGAAGTACTACAGAGTTGACAAGACGATGACACTCGAGAAGAGCCTCAGGAGGAGCGATCTTTCCCCCGGGGACATAACAACAGTCGTCAACACGCACCTGCACTTGGACCACTGTGGCAACAACAAGCTCTTCAAGGGAGCCAGGTTCATCGCCCAGGAGATGGAATATGCCTATGCCAAGAATCCCCACAGGTTTCAGAAGGGGGCGTACGTCAGGGACTTCTTCGAAGGATCAAGGTTCAGGACGGTTAGCGGCACATACGAACTCACTGAGGACGTGATGCTCATACCCACCCCCGGTCATACACCCGGTCACCAGTCCGTCTTGGTGGAAGGCGACAGGAGGTTTGTCTACTGCGGGGACATCGCACCGCTCAGGGAGAACTATGAAAAGCGGAACATTGTGGGGGTGTTGTTCGACTCGGTGGAGGCCCTCGCCTCGATCGACAAGCTCAGGGAACTGGGAGGGTACGCCATCTTCAGTCATGACAATCAGCAACTCACTCTGTGAGTCGAGTCAAATCCTTTTTATATTCTATCATCGATATGTTTGTTGTAGGATTGGAGGGTGTGTCTATCCAGGTAGTCACACCTGGGTTTCGCTTTCCACACTGAGGTGGTTCCCTTGCATGAAGGAGATGTGTCTAGCATAGCGGAGAGGGTCGTGAGAAACGCTCTCAAGGTCAAGGAGGACGACATGGTTTGGATCGATACTTGGCATCACACCGTGGATTTGGCCAGCGAGATGGCACTGGAGTGCCGCAAGCTCGGAGCAGTTCCCCTGATCACTCTGGACACCGATAATCTCTACGAAAGGACGCTCATCGAGGTCCCCCTCAAGTTTCTGGGGAAGACCCCCAGGCATCAGCTGAAGGCACTTGATGAGGTCACTGTAAGCATCGCACTCGCAGGACCAGAGAATCCCGAGATGTTCAGGAACGTCGATACTGGTAGGATGGCAGCAATAAGAGAGGCATTCAGGCCCATCGAGAAGAAGGTGATAGATAGCAGCATCAGGGGGGCCTTTGTGACCCTCGGTCTCATCACCCCTGAGAGGGCCTCCGTCTACGGTTTCTCCATTGAGAGGTGGAGGCAGGCGGTTAGCGAGGCCATCGATGTTGACTATGACAAGATGGTTGAGCTGGGAAGGAAGATTGCGGAGATACTCGCCGGAGCAAAGGAGGTCAGGATAACATCGGAAAGTGGGACCGACATCCGGTTTCGGATGGCTGGAAGAAGAGTCCATATTGAGGATGGCGTCGTCGATGAGCACGATATCGCCGGTGGGAGACCATTCACGACCCTTCCAACGGGCTATGTGAGCGTCGCACCACTCGAGGATAGCGCCGAAGGAAGGGTTCTCTTTGACTGCCCGCAGGCTGCTTTGGGACGGATGATAGAGGGTCTGGAATGGACGTTCGTCGGCGGCAAGCTGGAATCCTACAGCGCAAGGCAGCACGTGGAAGCCTTCAGGAGCCTCTTGGACCCTGGGAAGGGTCCGAAGGACAGGATTGCCCGCTTCAGCATAGGGATAAATCCCAACGCTCAGGTCATCGGCTATTTCGACGACCAGACCGTCTTGGGAACGGCTTCCATAGGCATCGGGGACAATCTGTCTTTGGGCGGAGAAAACGACAGCACCTTTGACTTCGCCGGGACGATGCTTCATCCAACCGTGGAGGTGGATGGGAGAGTCATACTCGACAAGGGAAAACTCAGATTCGGGGATGTCGACTAGCTGACCTCCTTTCTCGGTCGACTGCAGACAGCGTATTCGTCACCATCAAAGAAGACCTCGAGATCGGGATTCTCCTTCTGGATCTCCTGAATCTTGTCCAGAACATCCTTCAGCGTAATCGAAGGGTCATTCCTATCGATTTTGAGATGGATCTTCTTGTCCATTGCTATCCCATCCACTCCCATGCCGAAGGCTGGGAACCCAGATGATCTTCGGATTTTGCCATGATATTCTTTGTATAAATACTTTTAGTGTTTCAGCTGAAGGACTGTCTGTGAAAGTTATTTATAGTGTCGGCTCAATATACAACATGTCGACAAAAAATGGTGAGCCAGTGGCCACCATGACACCTCTAGAGGTGCAAGATTGGCAAGCGAAGAGAAGAAGAAGGGTAGTGCCAAGAAGGATTCCCCTGAAGCCGACACTTGTGCGGTTTGCGGCGGTCCTTTGAACCCCCAGGGTCAGTGCACAATCTGTGGGACGGAGTCAAAGCATATCTCCGCAAAGTCCCCGAGTCTTGCCACGGAGAATCCGAAATCCAATCCTTCTTCCGCCGCCAGTCCGAGCGCGTCCGACGATCCATCCAGAGAGGAAGCCGTCAAGCTGTTTTCGAGCATTGAGGGAGTTGGTGAATCGAAGGCCAAGATCCTCTATGATAGTGGCTTCGCCTCTCTGGAGGATCTGAAATCGGCCAAGCTGGAGGACTTGTCCTCGATAAGTGGCATAGGGGACAAGCTGGCAGAGACGATACTGGGCAACGTATCGGGGGCCTCGGAGAAAACAGAACAAAAGAGTGAGTCGGAAGCGCTTTCTGACTGGCTTTCCGGAGATTCCGACGATGCCCTCGGTGTCTGGCTTGGCGGAAGCGCGCCTCAACCGAAGAAATCGGATCCACCGCAAGTTGCCGACAGCTCCGACGACCCGTCCATGCTTGCCCTTCGCAAGTGGCTGACCGGAGAAGAGGACGCCCTGGAGGAGTGGCTGGGTGAGTCAGGAGCAGCGCCAATCGGAGATGCAGTCGAGAGCCGAGAACTGCTGGAGAGACAGCAACTGCTGGAAGAGAGAGAGACCGAGATAAAGCGCAAGGAGGAAGAAATCGATGGCATGGCCCTCGAGCTCAAGGAGCTGAAGAAGGCCATTGAGAAGGAGCTTGAGGCGGTTCGTACAGGCAAGTTCGATCCGATGAAACTCATCGAGGAGACTGCGGAACTGAACAAGAATCTGCAGACTGAGGTCCGCAAGAGGAAGCAGCTCGAAGGGGACATCAGCCACCTGAAGAAGGGGACATCGGCCGTCGTCAAGTACATGAAGGAGCAGATGTTTCGAAGGGGCGGCGGCGCATCAAAGAAGAAGCTGGCCGAAGAGGCAGCTACAAGGCGCAAGCTTGAAATCGAGCTTGAAAAGACGAACAAGCTGATTGAGAATCTGAAGGCGCAGCTGAATGGTAAGCTGGAGGAGTTCCCGAGGGATAAGAAGGCCCTCAAGGAGAAGGAGTTAGCTCTTGTCGAGAAGGAAGCCGAGATAAGGGCGAGAGAGGAGCAGCTGGAAGTCTATGAACAGGCGATTAGGAGCGGGGAATTGGTTCCTGCTGGGGACGCCTCCGAGCAAGAGCTGGAGTCCAGACTTCAGGCAGAACTCAGGGAAAAGGAAAAGGAGTTTCTGGAAAAGGAGGACGAGCTGAGGAAGAAGATAATCAAACTCGAAGAAGAGATTCAGAAGCATAGGATTGAGGAGAAGTTGAGGAAGGAAAGCCTGGAGTTGAGACAACTCTCTGAAGACCAGATCGACGAGGTTCTTGTGAGGAAGGAGAAAGAGCTTCAGGCAAAGGAGAAGTCGATTCTTCTCAGAGAAGAGGAGATCGATAGGCTAAAGGATGAGCTCAAGGACAAGGAGGACGAGCTCCAGAAACTCAGGGAACCACTGTCCTACAAGGAGGAAGAGCTCCTCAGAAGGGAGGAGGATCTGCTATATCGTGAAAAGAGACTGGCCGCGGAGCGGAGGAAGGTCGAGGAGGCCAAAGCATCCTCTCTCAGCATCGAGGAGCACGAGATGAAGGAGCGTCTCGAGTCCCTCAAGGCGGAGATCGCGAGAAAGGAGGACGAAGTCAGGGCAAAGGAGAAGTACCTGAAGGCCAAGATGGAGGAACTTCGTCTACGGGAGCAGGGACTCATCGAGGAAGAGATTGAGGCCCGCGAAGAGGAGAGGATGCTCGAACTCAAAGTGGAGAAAGTCAAGACCGGCACTCCGAGACTCGACGATTTACTCCTCGGCGGCATTCCATTTGGCTCCAACATTCTCATCTACGGCCCTCCATTCGTTGGGAAGGAAGTCGTGGCAGGCGCTTTCATGGCGGAGGGTCTAAGGAAGGGCGTACCGACCATATGGGTCATAACCGAGAAGATGCCCTCCGACATAAGGGAAGAGATGGGCTTTGTCATCTCCGGTTACGAGGAATACGAAAAGTTGGGTCTCGTGAAGTATGTGGATTCCTACTCCAAGAGCATGGGTGAGGTGGAGGAAGATCCATACACTGTGTATCTGGACGATCCCACGGACTACAAGGCCATACTGACCGCGGTGGACAAGGTGGCCAAGGAGCTCCTCAAGAATCACAAGTACTACAGGCTGGTTTTCAGATCTGTTTCCACGCTTATCGCATACCTGGATCCAACCTCGATATTCAAATTCCTCCAGGCCTTCGCCGGCAGGAGAAAGAGGCACCGAGCCGTTGCCCTCTATATGATCGAAAAGGGGATGCACACAGACCAGGAGATCCAGATGATTGGCAGCATGATGGACGGCATGTTGGACTTCAAGGTTGAGCAACTCAAGTCCTTCCTGAGCGCAAAGGGTATCGGTGACGTTCAGTCAAGGGCATGGATAAAGTACACATACAGCAAGCATGGAGTGAGCATCGGATCCTTCTCGCTGGACCATATCAAGTAGAATCAGGCAACCTCGACGCCCGTGCTTTCTTTTGGTTTCCCACCCAGCTTTATGCGGGGATATGGCACAGGCGGCGGCAGTCTTATGTCCCGGGCAATGATGACCATCTCCGTAAGGCAGTTGCTCATTATGGTCTGAGGTATCTCTGTGGCGGCCTTATCTGGCATCTCTCTTCGCGTTCTCCACTGATGGGCAATTTCATTGGCATCGCCCTCGTATACCAGGGTTCCTTCGATTGAGATTACGCCGAGTCCCTGATGATCTGCCGTCGAGTAACTTGCAGTGACCTTGAACTCGATCTCCACTTCTCTTTTGCTCCTCTCCGTAATCAGGCCAATCGAGAGGTTGTGGTCTATCCTCACGTTCGGCGGAATCCTCTGCATTTTGGAGAAGCGCTTGCCTTCTATGGATAGCAGTTCAAAATGCTTTACTGGCATGTTCCCCTCTTGGTATGAGGAATCAATAGATAGAGCTTTCGGTGAGGCGTCCCCTCCTAAAGGCTTATTTCTAGGCCTAGAGTTCTCCTCGTGAGGTGCTGACATCTACGTGGGTATTGATGACACCGATTCCCTCTCTGGAATGTGCACGACATATCTGGTCTCTGAACTCATCAAGGAATTCGACGAACTGGACGTGATAGGTCACCCCAGATTGGTGCGATTGAATCCAAACATACCCTGGAAGACCAGAGGGAATGGTGCCATCTGTGTGAGGCTGGGCCGAGGAGGGGGGAAGAGATTTCTCGTTGGTGAGATATCAGGCGCGGAGGTGTTCGCTTTTGAGAGGGAACTTCCGGGCACCTTTCCAGACGATGCGTTCGAAAGGGTATCCAAGATTCTGAAAGCCAATGCTCATTTCGAGGAAGAGAGGACCAATCCCGCCTTCGCTATTCT
Source organism: Thermoplasmata archaeon (assembly GCA_046761045.1). GTDB lineage: Archaea > Thermoplasmatota > Thermoplasmata > RBG-16-68-12 > JAGMCJ01 > JAGMCJ01. The sequence goes on along the minus strand of JBHIFJ010000031.1, from coordinate 8,394 downwards.
AGGACGGAAGCCTAGTCCTTCGTTGTATTGGCGAGCGGCAAGAGGCCTCGTGTCCCTCTCAGACATTGAGGAGCATGTCAGCAACCTCGGTGTAACAAAGAAGTACAAGAATGGCAGGGGACTCATCGGAGCATGCTCGGCAATCTCCTGGGTGCCGAGGGACAGGACCTATGAGGTCATCACATATCGAAGGGAATCAGAGTGGGGCTCTCCCCGGAGGATATCGGATGAATCCGTGAGGAGGATGGACGGGAAGACCAGACGCACATTCAACAGCTACGACTATCTGAACGAGAGGGTGGCGATAGCTCCCAACTCTCCCTGTCCCGTCCTGTTCGGCATCAGGGGGGACGACCCGGACGAGCTTCTTGAAGCCATGAGGATGATTGACTCAGAGGGAATCGACAGGTGGAACATCTTTCTCACGAACCAAGGAACAGACGATCACCTTGTTCCCAAGCGCATTTCTGCTATCACGAAGTTCGAGTCCGTCATCATCAGCGGAACAGTCTCAAGAGATCCTGAGGACATCGTTGGCGGTCACGTGGTTTTTGAGATTGAGGACAACCAGGGAAGAATCGATTGCACTGCGTACGAACCCACGAAGCAGTTCAGAGATGTTATCAGGAGACTCTGTATCGGCGACGAGGTTCGTGTCTTTGGCAGCGTGAGGGAAACGCCTAGGACGGTGAATCTGGAGAAGATAGAGATACTGAAGCTCACCACCAGGCTGCAGAAGATGAGCAACCCGCATTGTCCTCACTGCGGGAAATCAATGAAGTCAGTCGGACAGGGAATGGGCTACCGATGCAGGAGATGTCGCACGAGGGCCGCTGAAGGTGAGGCCAGAACTGCTGAAGTTGAGCGGGAAATCGATGTGGGTTTCTATGAGCCCCCCGTCTGTGCAAGAAGGCACCTGAGCAAACCTCTCCTGAGGATGAAAGTGAAGGGGGACGCCCTCAATGGAATTCATTCGACCCGGAAGCATCCCTGATGCAGCTGTCAAGCACATCGAGTCCAGCATTCAGCTCACCCTCAGCTATGTTTAGCGACGGAATGTAGCGGATGACCGACTTCCCCGAAGGTAGCAGGATGAGCCCCCTCTTGAACGCCAGTTCAACGATTTGGTCTCTCTCCTTCTCCGCGAATTCCTTCGTATCCCTGTCCTTGACATACTCCGTTGCCCACATGAGTCCGAGGCCCCTGTTGTCACCCATGATTGGATACTTCTCGGCCATCTCAGCGAGTCTCTTCTCGAGCACCTCACCCATGCGATTCGCGTTCTCTAGCAATCCTTCCTTCTCGATCAGATTAATTGTAGCCAAAGAGGAAGCACAGGCAACGAGATTCCCGCCGAAAGTATTCGAATGGATTCCGCGCTTGTCGAAGTCGAGCTTCGCGTCGAAGATGACGGCACCCATGGGCAGACCCGATGCTATCGCCTTTGCGGAATAGAGTATGTCCGGGACAGTCTTGGAGTGTTCGACGGCAAACATCCTTCCCGTCCTGCCGAATCCCGCCTGGACCTCATCATCCACGACGAGTATCCTGTGTCTTCTTGAGATTGCCGCAATCTCGTCAATCCACCCCTTCGGGGGAACGATGTATCCACCCTCGCCTTGTACGGGCTCGAAGAACAACGCCGCGACATCTTCCGCGGGTACATGGGCCTCAAAATACAGTTCCTCAAGAATCTTGGCACAGTAGAGACCACAGCCTGGATACTCCAGCTTGTAGGCACACCTGTAGCAGTAGGCATAGGGTATATGGACCACTCCAGGCATCATCGGAGAAAATCTGGCCCTGTGCACGGGCCTGCTCGCTGTGATTGCCAGAGACCCCATGGTCCTTCCGTGAAACCCATTGATGAAGCCGATTATAAGCGGCTTTCGAGTATTCCACTTGGCAATCTTTATGGCGGCCTCAGTTCCCTCCGTGCCGCTGTTTGTGAAGAACACCTTCTTTGGGAAATCTCCTGGCGTGATCTGAACCAATCTCTCTGCAAGCGTCACTTGAATCTCGTAGTAGAAGTCAGTACCTGCGAAGTGTATCAGCTCCGAGGATTGTCTCTTGATGGCCTCGACGATTTCTGGGTGACAATGGCCGACATTCGTGACACCGATTCCGCAGGTGAAGTCAACATAGAGGTTCCCATCCACGTCCTCGACGATTGAGCCTCTTGCCCTCCTTGCGACCACGGGAGACGTCTTCGTGGTCGTGGCGACGAACTCAGAATCCCTGTCCACTATCCTCTTGGCCTTTGGGCCTGGAGGGGTCGTCCTGATATCTGGAGCCTTCGTCATTTCCAATACCCCTTATCGATAAGGGGCCATGATGGTTCTGGTGAGGAGGCGCTCTCTACCTGGCCCTTGACGAAAAAGAATCGAGAGTTCGAATCGGTGCCTAGGCAGCACCAATCCTGAAGACCTTCGTACCGCACTTTGGGCATGTGCCCTTGGTGGCTGGCTTCCCGTTCTTCATTGTGATCTTCTTTGGATTCTTCATCTCAACCTTCTTTCTGCATTTCACGCAGTAGGCCTGAACCAATCTATCACCGAGCTGGGAATAGGGCTGAGGCTTATTAATATATCGTGGCCAAAAAGATTAAGAGTGAGAATTCATATCGAGAGAGCCTCTGTCAAGTGGTTTCATGAAACATACCAGGTTCGAGATTGCCAGGATAATCGGTGCAAGAGCACTTCAGATATCACTGGGTGCCCCTCCAATCCAAAGAACCGACGAGACGGATCCATTCATTGTCGCAGATCTCGAATATGAGGAAGATGTCCTCCCGATGTGCGTCGTCCGGAGTTGAAAGTGTGCCGCGCATCACCGAACTCAAAATCAGAAAGATCCTGGACAGTCGAGGGAATCCCACCATTGAGGTGGAAGTCAGGAGTGACACTGGGTCAGGGCGAGCCTCGGCACCATCAGGTGCGAGCACGGGCAGGTTCGAGGCGGTGACCTTTTCCCCCTCAGGCATTGACGTGGATGTGAGAAACTTCACTTCGGCAGTTGCTCCCGCGCTCGTGGGTATGGATGTTTCGCAGCAGGAAGAGGTGGACAGAAAGCTCCATGAGCTCGACGGGACAAAGGACTTCTCAAGAATAGGGGGGAGCGTCGCCATCGCAACCTCAATTGCCGTCGCGAAAGCCGCAGCGGACTGCGAGGGATTGCCCTTCTACAGATATCTGGCGGGTTCAAGGGACGTCTCCATTCCGATGCCCTTGGCGAATGTCCTTGGCGGGGGTGCTCATGCAGTCGGAGGAACCGACATCCAGGAATTCCTATCCCTTGCCTCTGGCCCTTCGGTACTGGATGCAGTCACCGCCAATGCAAGACTCCACAAGCTCGTGAAGGAGAAGCTGGTTGAACGCCTCCCAGGGGATGCAATAGGAAAGGGCGACGAAGGAGCGTGGGTTGCGAGTATCGGGAACGAGATGGCCGTGGAGATTCTGGTCGACTCGTGCCAAGAGGTGACGAAGGAAACTCGTGTCCGGTGCTCTCCCTCTCTGGACATGGCGGCCTCGACCTACTACTCAGGTGGCGGGTATCACTATCGTGAGGGTACTCTTTCAAGGGAGGAACAGATCGAGTTTGTGGCAGACCTGATTGATGAATACGGGTTTGTGTACGTGGAGGACCCACTCTTCGAGGATGATTTCGAGGGTTTTGCGAGACTCACAGAGCTATGCGGAAAGAAATGCCTGATTGTTGGGGACGACCTTTTCGTGACAAACAAGGAGCGGTTGGGAAGAGGAATCGACCTTGGTGCAGGTAACGCCGTGATAATAAAGCCCAACCAAATAGGCACACTGACAGATACGTTGGAGACGCTTTCCATGGCCAAGAAAGCCAGATACGAGGCGATAGTTTCTCACAGAAGTGGGGAGACTACGGACAACGCGATTGCTCATATAGCCATAGCATTCCGGACCTTTGCCTTGAAAGCAGGTGCGGTTGGCGGTGAGAGAATGGCAAAACTTAATGAGCTGATACGCATTGAAGAGGAGTTGAAATCCAAGGAGCATGGCCATGGAAGGAGCTGAAAGTCCAGAACAAACACTGCTAATCTCGGAGGACCAGTACCTCACGTCAGGAGTGCATATCGGCACCCAACAGAAGAGCGCCGACATGAAGCCTTTCATATTCAAGGTTAGGACGGATGGTCTCTACGTCCTCGATATAAGGAAGACGGACGGAAGGATAAGAGGGGCAGCCAAGTTCCTCGCTCATTACGAGCCACAGCAGATCCTCGTCGTCGCAGCCAGGCAATACGGTCAGAAGCCCGCCAGGGTTTTCGCGAGCACAATAGGCGCCAAGGTCTTTGCCGGCCGTTTCGTTCCCGGGACCCTGACGAATCCGAGCCTGCCGATGTTCACCGAACCGGATATTCTGGTGGTCACAGACCCTGCTGCAGACCAACAGGCGCTCAGAGAGGCCCTGAATGTGGGCATTCCAATAATCGGACTCTGCGATGCAAACAACGAGACAAAGTACGTTGATTTTGTGATTCCCACGAACAACAAGGGAAGGCGTGCACTTGCCACAATCTACTGGCTTCTGACTAGGCAAGTCCTCAAGGAGAGAGGAACCCTGAAGGACGACTCCGGGTTTGAGCTGACGATCGAGGATTTCGAAGCAAGCTTGTAGGTGGTGTCTTGAGATATCCCGCCGTTGCAGGTCAATTCTATTCCCGCACTGAAAATGCGCTCGTGGAAGAGATAGATTCCTGTTACAGAAGCCCGATAGGCCCTGGGAAGCTTCCCAGTCTGAGGAAGGGGAATAGGAGTATTCGCGGGCTCGTTGTCCCACATGCCGGCTACGTCTTCTCGGGCCCAGTCGCCGCTCACGCATACTATGCGCTCGCCCAGGACGGATTCCCTCAGACATTCGTTGTTATAGGACCCAATCACAGTGGCATGGGAAGCCCCGTTGCGCTCACAACGCAGGACTTCCTGACACCTCTGGGAGAGGTTAGGGTGAACAAGGAGTTGGCGGAAGAACTCATGGGGAAGGGGATTCCAGACGACATTCTAGCCCACAGGTACGAACACTCGATAGAGGTTCAACTGCCTTTCCTCCAGCACATCTCCAAGGATTTCGATTTCGTGCCAATCTGTATGATGGACCAGGAGTATCGCACCGCCAAGGAACTTGGGGAACTCCTCCGCGCCGTGATTGGTGGAAAGGACGTTGTGATTATCGCCTCGACGGACTTCTCCCACTATGTGCCCCAGAGCATCGCTCACACCAAGGACAACGAGGTGATACAGATGATCCTTGGTCTCGATCCCCAGGGGATGAACAAAGTCAGAATCAAGCAGAACGTCTCGATGTGCGGCTACGGTCCAGTCATGGCGACATTGATTGCCGCCAACGGAAGGCAGGCTGAGCTCCTGAAGTACGCGACCTCGGGTGACGTGAGGCCGATGCCAGAAGTCGTGGGCTACGGTGCCGTCGTCATAAGGACCTAGGCCGTGCTGGTGTCTATCCACTTCAGATACTCTTTACTGCCCTTCGATATTTCGTACGAGACAGCACACGTCACGTCGTACGTGCTCTCTTTCTGTATCTGCTCGATGAGGGAAGGAACCAGTTCGGATCTCGTCTTGAAGATGAGTGCTTGCTCATTGTCCTCTTCGATTCCGCCCTTCCACCAGTATATCGACTTGATTGGGAACATATTGACACAGGCGGCAAGCTTCTTGGCTATGATGCTCCTCCCTATTCTTCTACCTTCCTCCTCGTTTTGCACGGTGGAATAAACCATGGAATGCATGACGGCTCAAACGAAGTCCAATTATAAATCTTGATAGTCAGACAGTAAAGTTCTTTAGAATCGGGGGATGAGAACCTCCAGAGCACCTTGAGCGTCGTCAGCATCTCAGAATTGACAGGGGCCTTGAGAAGGAAGCTCGGAAAAAAGGGCATGGCGGATGCAGAAATCTGCAAGCTGGCAGACTATTTGATGTCCTTTTTCGGCTTCAGCGATGAGGTCATCGACAACCTCCTTACTCCGGAGGACAGGGACGTATTCTACATGTTGGAAGAGGAAGGGCTGCTGACGACAAGAAGAGAGGAAATAAGCCTCAAGAGGGGAAAACTCTGGCGAATTCACTACTGGATAATCAAGAAGGACTACGTGAAGAAGCTGGCTGCAGAGGCCGAGGAAGAGGAAGAAGAGGATATCGGAAGCGTCTATGATTCCATATCCGAAGAGGTCTGGAGCAGGAACTGAGGCAAAAAAGGTTATTATACCCTCCCCATAATCATTGTCCAATGGATGAGTTGTTCATATTTCTCCTCATTCTTGTCGCGTACGGCGTGATCGTCTACATTCTATACAAGCTGAAGGTCCTTGACGGGCCCCACCTCAGCCTCTATTTTGTCTTCTTGATGTGGAAGACTTTGAAGGGTCGCAAGGCCCTTGAGAGGATCGCCGGCCTCAAGCGGTTCTGGAGGGCCTATGGCGATCTCGCCATTGCCATCTGTGTTGTTGGTATGTTCGTTGTCATGGGTTTCCTTCTGTACGCCGCCACTCTCGTTCCGTCCATACCCAAGGGGAGGGCTCCGCCTGTCCAAGCTGTCATTGGAATTCCTGGGTTGAACCCATTCATCCCGATTGGCTACGGCATTCTTGCGCTGGTCTTGGCAATAGTCATCCATGAGTTCTCCCATGGCATTCTCACTTACATCGCAAAACTCGAGGTTCTGAGTCTCGGAATTCTGTTCTTCATCGTTCCAATAGGGGCCTTCGTCGAACCCGACGAGGAGGGCCTCAAGAGAATCGACAGGAGGAGCAGATCGAGGCTCTTCGCAGCCGGGCCCGCAACCAACCTCCTCTTCGCCCTCGTGTTCTCCTTCATCTTCACGTCATCAATGATGACGAGCGTCTCTCCGATACACGAAGGAGTCGGTGTGTATGGCGTTGTTGTTGGGTCGCCCGCAGAGGGCAACATCACTCCTGGGATGATGATCTTCTCCTTCAACAATTCCACGGTCGCGGACTACGGGACCTTCTCCGAGGCGGTTGAGAACACACGGGCAGGACAGAACGTGTCGATCGGAGTATTCGACGAAGGCAGGACGTACGTAATCAATGTCACGCTCGCCGACCGCTTCAACTTCACTCAGATGGTGAATGACAGTGGCAAGGGGTACTTCGGAGTCAAGACTGTCTTTACATACACAATCATGGGAACATCCAGAACACTGGAAGTGAAGAACGGGCCTGAATTCTACAACCCGCTTTCGGACCTTCGCAACCCCGAATACTTCACAGGATCGCTTTTTGCTTACATCGGTCTCCCTCTTCTGCGCATGTCTCCTTTTCCTGAGTGGTTCACTCAGTTCTACCAGGTCGATGGGTTCTGGTCCTTCCTGCCTGATGACGCATTCTGGACATTGGCAAATATCGTCTATTGGCTCTTCTGGCTCAACCTGATGCTTGGACTGACCAATGTCCTCCCAGCCCTCCCTCTGGATGGCGGCTACATCTTTCGTGACGGTCTTGAATCTGTGATTGAAAGGGCCAACCCTGACATGACGGCTGAGAGAAGGGAGAGATATGTCAGGGGCATCTCATACGCCCTCGCCTTCTTCATCCTGGCCCTAATACTCTGGCAGATAATCGGCCCGAGAATCTAGTTGGTCACGGTCTCGAATCCGCCATCCACGAAGATGAGCGGGAAATAGCCTCTCTTGTGAGCTGTCTTTCTCATCTTGACAACACTCAAGAACAGGTTGACCACTCTGTCCTCCCTTCTGAGGTCGAGATGGATGATGCCATCAGAGAGGAAGTCCTCACCATGATTGCAGAATCTGTTGGAGTCCTGCTCCATCTCGGCAATCAGGAACGTGGTGATGTCAAGGTCCCTGAGCCACTCAAAGAACCTGAACAGCTCGTCCCTCGGATCCTCGAACTTTGCCATCACCTCAAGGACGGGCAGGGAATCCACAACAAGGAGGTTGAGATTCATGCTCTTCTTCAGGTTGTTGACATACATCCTGAAGACTTCGATCCAGGACTGCTTTGAGAGCTGCTTGAGCTTCTTTCTGATCATCGCGAGATCGAGTACGGACATGTGCTTCTCAAGGCCCTTTATGTCCATCCCCATTCCGGCCATATTGTCCAGCATGCTCTCTCGGCTTTGCTCGAGGGTCACATAGACGCCTCCCCTTCCCTCCTTCGCGTTGCGGTAGAGAATATTGAATGCGACCGAGGACTTCATCGTTCCAGGCTTTCCTGCGATGAGGACCACTTGATTCCTTGGAACTCCTCCATGCAACTGTTCGTCCAATCCCCTGATGTATGTCTTCACTCTGTCTCCAGTCATGTAATCCCTTCTGCTCGCTCCAGCCTAGGGTGCGCTATTAAATGTTATTCCCTCA
>JBHIFJ010000030.1:0-23059 GCA_046761045.1 Thermoplasmata archaeon | reverse complement strand
TCTTGACTCACAATTCCAGAAAGGACTCTTTTTGGTCACTTAGACCAACGATTCTGCATCACCGCAGAACGTCCTGGAAACCTATTTATACCGGTGCACGAATGATATCTATGGATGCCGAAGCAAAAGAAGGGTGAGGGATTCCATTCCGCGGCTGGGCTCATCCGGTATTTCGATCAGGAGGACGAAAAGGCACTGAAGATACCTCCGTGGCTGGTTGTGGGGATGGCAGTCGCAACCGCTGTAGTCGTGGAAGTCGCCCGTTACCTCTACTAGGCCCCCTAGAACGCGAATTCCTCTACTGGAGTTCTCTTTTGTTTGATGTGAAGGTCATTATCCTTGGCGATAATGGTCTCGGAAAGGTTATTAGTGGGGCCTCTTTCGAAGGACTTGGTGAACATATGGGCGGATACGTCACATATTTGGAAGTGCGCTTGAGTCCCAATAGCGCCCAGCCCGAGCACCTGACGTCAGAACTGAAGGAAAAGGGCTGGAGGCCCGTTTGGGGCAGGTACGACTACGCCTACTACTGGGATGAAACCTGGAACTGGCAGAACGAGGACGAGTACTGGAAGAGAATCAGTGAGCTACACGACGTTCTCCGCAGGTACAACGTGCACTACTCCCTGAGAACATACGAAAGAGGAAAGGAAGACTTCTGGGTTGGCGGGTATCCATAGATACCCACTTTCCTCACCTTTTTCAGCTTCTCTTCATGAGGTGAGATGGGGTAATCCCCGCCCCGCTGAAGGGGTCAACACACTGTGGGTCTTCCATCTCCAGAATCCATTTTGAACTAGATGTTTGTCAATGTCCAGTCTGCTTCCTGCTGAACGCTTGTCCAAGTGGACTCCCCTCGTCCGAGGTAGTGCGAATCGCCGAGGACCTTTGGGAAGTGAGGAGGATTGAGCGCTTCCGACCCTCCACCCTCTGAACCTCCAGTTCCTTTGTGAGGTCCACAAGCCTCACTGCCGCAGAGAAGGAAGGGAATTCAGCGAGGTTCCATCCGACATGAAGATGAACGACGGTCTGAGCTGGCACCAGTCCAGACACTGTGAGATTGGTGTCCCTCGCGGACGATCTGTGCCTTCCCGCGTCAAATTGAAATCATCATAATCCTCTGTCAATCACGCGTGCTTCCCTAGGCATCGCGGACCCGAGGACGTCCCTGTTTTCCGAGTGCGGAGGACACCCATGGCCCTGTGCCTCCAAGGCACTCTCCTAGTGCAGCACCTTGAGGTACGTGGCCAGATGGAACCCCTCACCGGTCTCCTCGCTCGTTGTCTTCTCGACCTTCTCAACACGGAATCCCATCTTCTCGTAGAATGCCCGGGTCCTCTCGTAGGGCTCGTACTCTGTTAGTACCGAGACCGTTTCCACACGAACCTCTCTGACCCCCTCTCGTTTCAGAATCTCCTCAACCACCGCATACAGCTTCGAGCCTATTCCTTGCCTGTGGAATCTCGGATCCACACCGATCCACTTGATATCCCCCTTGTCGCCCTCCTTCGAGTACGTGATGAATCCTAGAGTCCTCCCACCGTCTTCCGCCACGAAAGTCGGAAGCGCTTTGATGTCACGAGGGACGGAGACGTTCAGCGCAATCTTGTCAAACCAGCCGGGACCCAGGCTCTTGGCAACCTGCATCACACCCTTGCGGCCCTCCTCCCTCGCCTCGCGGATGTTCACAGTCCTTGAAGAAAGAGAAAGGTCTTCAAGCTTTCTACAGCGGTTCGCCCGTTTCTTTGGTGCCTGGTGGTTCCGAAACAACTCCTCGTGTCCATGTTCCTGTCGATGCCCATGCCACGGCCACGATGGCACCGAAAAGGTTGCTCAGAGCCATTCCCGCCCAAACACCGTCTGCACCAAAGCCCAGTGTGAAGGCAAACAGGAAGGCCAGCGGTATTCTCATCAGCCAGAGCCTCAAAATGCCCATGACCATGACGGGAACGGTGTGACCAGCCGCCTGGAATGCCGACTGGACACTCATGAAGATACCGAAGAAGGCTATGGAGAAGCCGAAGATCGCGAAGAACCTGCCACCCTCGTCGATCACTTGTTCGTTCTCTATGAACGCTGTGATGATCTGGGTTCTGAGAAGGAAGAAGACGACGGAGCTCGTGAGAAGGAACATCGTCGTTAATGTCATCGACCTGTAGAGAACCCTCTTCGCTCTGTCTTTCTTCCTCGCCCCGAGGCTCTGTCCCATCATCGTAACGGCGGCACCTGTCAGGCCGCCTGTGATGACAAAGACGAGGCTGACCACTCTGTCGCCAATGCCATATGCTGCCAGAACCTCCGTGCCTAGCTTGGCGGCGAAGGCGACGAGAATCACGAAACCGAGCGCAACCATTGCTTGGCCGATCGAGGACGGAAGCCCGATCTTGAAGATCTGCTTGGCTCTGTCTCTCTCGATTCTCAGGTCAGAGACCGATATGCTCAATGTTCTCTTGCTGTGAAAGAGCAGGTAAAGGCAGACGAATCCGCCGATGCTTCTCGAGACAAGAGTCGCTATGCCAGCGCCGAATACGCCGTAGGCTGGCACTATGCCTCCAACTCCCAGGATGAGAAAGGGGTCAAGGACCATGTTCAGTCCGACGCTGAAGGCAGTGATGTACATCGGCGTCTTCGTGTCTCCCCAACCCCGCAGGATGAATGAATAGATCACGATGATGAACATGAAGGGCATTCCCGCGAAAACCACCTTGATGTAGGGTGATGACCCTGCGGCCACGTCAGCCTCGACGCCCATGAGTTCGAGTATGAGGTCGGTCCCCAGAACCCCGAGGGCCGATATCGCAATCGACAGGAGGGTGAGGATCGACATCACTTGTCCGGCCGATTTCCTGACCTCAGCCAGGTTCCCCGCGCCTGTGTGCTGAGAGACCAGCGCGATTCCTGCCACGCCAAGGCCTGATGCGAGGGAAACGAAGAGGAAGACCAAAGGCCATGCAAGGGTCGGAGCTGCAACGGCCTCGACACTGACCTTTCCCAACCAGTATGTATCCGCAATGTTGTACAACATCTGGAAGAGGTTTGTCAGCATTATTGGCCAGCCCAGAATCAGCAGCGTCTTGACGATGGGCCCCTCGAGTATCATCCTCCGCATTCGCTCCGGCACGCCTCTTGGCAGACTGTCCGTCAAACCTCACCCTCGATTGGATCGCTCGCCAAATCGAGCAACTGGGGTGTGATGAATCCATCCGTACAAATAGGTTGGGAACTAGGAGGAATGGGCGATACGCGCTGAAGCAAATCGCGACACTGTGGGCGTTCTCATTTCTGCCTCAGAGTGTGACCAGGTGGCCAAACGCCATGTTCGGACTCACGCAACATGGTTGTCAAGATATCGAGGCGGCCAGGGCCAAGCCAAGCGATGTGAGAAGAGATCAGGCGGTTGCCGTCTCAACCTCGGAAATTCTCATCCAGATATTCTGAGAGAACCTGATACTTCTTTGCCTCAGTTGGTGTTGCCGCAAGAACGACATAGTGTATCACGCTGCGCGCCTCCTTGGGCTTCAGTGCCATGCTGGACTCCGAATGAACATGCTTCCCCTCACTTGCCATGTCGAGCAGCGCGACATCGCAACGTCTGGACGGCGACACGAAGCAAATCGACCCACTCTTCCGGGGGCCACTGATGACGACGGTTCGATTGTCGGTGACAGTGTACAGACTGACCTTCGCATGCTTCCTTTGTCTCCATCTCCCTCTTCTGAAGTAAGCAGATGTCCTCCTCGAGCCTCCGAACTGGAAGAAGCCCATGCATCCTCCATCGAAATACAGGGATGACCTGCCTGCGTTCCTGAATTCCTGCAGGATGGCGAGGACGTTGCTCTTCGGTCTGATTAGGTATTCAGTCGACACGACAAGCCCTCTCAACTTCTCGTCCTTCCTGACCTTGGCCTGAACCCTCACACCACTCCAGACCCCTCTCCTGACCTTCTCATGTTGGAAAGTCTCCTCGTGGAGCTTTCCCGGAAAGGCGCCTTTTCTGGCATGAGGGATTATTCCTCCGTGCCACGGACGAAACCAGGACAGTTGACTGGGCGCAGGGTAGGCCGAGAGGACATGCTCAATGTTGCCTCTCTTCAGTGAGACGAGAGAACCTGCGAAACTCGGGGCGACGACAAAGGACATGAACCCGTTGTCGGCACGGACCCTTCCCCTTCTTTCTCTGACTGAGACCTTCCCTGGCTTTCCGATGACGACAATCGGCAGCTCGAACAAATCGTCGTAGAGAGGAGTCACGAGCCGAGCCTTTGCGAAGTAGACACCCAGGTCTGCTCTCCGTGCTGTGACCGGGATGCGCTCGATGAATGGATTGTCCAGACACAATCCCTTGACCTCGAATCGCGTTCTGTCCGCTCGGAGTTGAGCGGGGAAGTCAAGGGCTATTCTTCCATCCACCTTCTTGTTTCGCAGATTGCTCACCTTGAGGTCGAACTCCCTTCCGTTCTCGAGCGCGAGCGGCTTGGGATGCGTCTCGAATCGGAGCACCCGCCCGGGACCGACCCTCTCGTCAAGCTCCATGCGTCCATGCGTCAGTTGGAGCCAGAGTTTCCTGATCATCCTCCAATCGGTCGTTGCAGGAATGAGGCAGAAAGAGGGAAGCGCCTTCCTTTCTCCGGGCCTGACCTCTGGAGCGTCAAGGGTGAAGTTCGGGCCCCATCCGCCAACCTGCACTTCACTCGAAGATTCATGGTCCCAGATTAGGCCAAGGCCTGTCTCCTCGTCACCGAAGTGAACCCAGGATTCTTTGAAGTAGTCCTTTTTTGGGACGTCTTCCATCCAATCAGGGAAGTCATCCTCCATGGTCTCCTCCTGTATCATTCCATGCTTTGAGGGTATGGTGATTCTGCCCTCATAGCTCTCTCTGTACCCCGCGAACTGGACCTGGCACTTGACAGCTCCGCTCCCCTCTTTCTCGAGTATCGGAACGATCTGAACGAGGTTGCTTCCGGACATCAGAATCTGCAGCGAAATCCTCAGTCCTTGTCTTTCCTCGGACATCGTGGTGAGCGTTCCAGTCGCAAGCCCCTTCTCGTTCCTTGCCCTCATCTTGAATTCGAGCCTTGAGAGTTCAGAGGGCCAGAACGGTGGACCCAGGCGCGTGTTGAAGCTGCGCATTATCGGTTTTCTCGAGGACTTGTCATATACGTCTGTCCATGCACCTTTCCGCTGGACGACCAAGCGGACCTGAGCATTCTCCATCACAAGACGGTCCTCCTCAACATCAGCTATCGCACCGTGGACGCCTACGCTTCTGACCCTGAGGGTCTTCTGCTTGGTCCGATTCCTCTCGAAGACGGTCCAAGCTTTGATGGAATAGCACTTCGTCTCGGAAGACTTGGCGGTAATCGTGAGGGGGATGCCGGCAGTACCCTTACTCGATATCGTGAAGGGCGCCTCCTTCCTGTCCAGGTCCACACCCTCGGGTTGCAGGTTGAGCCGTCCCCTTACCTTTCTCTTCATATTGCTCTTCAGGTTCACGTACACTTTTCTGGATGTCCCTGGTACGATCGAAATGAATTCGGGGTCCGTTCGAATCTCTATCGCCTGCTTCGTTCGAAGTCCTGTTGTCAGTCTGAAGGACCAGTTGTCGATCTTCATGAGGCTTAGGACGCTGTCGCTTTTCTCGTCCCAGGGCCTCTCCCTCGCGTTGAGTGAGACGAAGAGGCCTGACGATACTTCCTTGGATTTCCCTGCAGGCACGACGAACCTCTTCTCTCTTGTCTGAAGCCCCACGTCTCTTGGCGTCTTGGCCTTCAGACTGCACGTAACGCGGTGCCCGCTCTTGTTGATGACCAGCCAAGTCATCATCCATCTCATTCCCGCCAAGACGTCGTGCCTGTCCAACTTTGCGAAGACCTTCAAGTCACGGTTCTCGAATCCAGTGATGCCTCGTGACTCTCGGTCTATCCAGACCGTCAGCTCGTCCGGGCCATCCTTCCACTTGTAGGGGAAGACGTTCATCCCCTCCACCCGGACATCATCCTCCTCCAGCTCTATCTGGCGCTGAAACGTGCGATACCAATCATGCCTCTCAAAGTAGGATTTCGCTGGCGGGAACTGCATTATCATGGGGATGTAGTTCTGCATATAGACCGTCGTCTTGGGAACCCAGAAGAAGCCTGTCTTCTTGTAAGCAGGCAGGGCCTTTGTGTTGCCTGGCCAAGTGTGAAGGTCCAGTCTTTCAAGGCCATGCTCGAGCGTGCACTCAACTGAGCGGCAGAGAAGTCTCCGACCGTAGCTCTTGCCATGGTAGGTGGGGACAACATTCAACCACGAGATGTAAGCTGCCTCCTTTTCGTCGAAGTAGGGATTGACCCGGACGAACCCGATTGCCTTGCTCTCCTCCATGATGATGAACGTGCCGTAGCATTTGATCTTCCTCTCGGTATCCTTGACCTTGTCGGCGGTCATTGGGATGCCTCGCGTGAGGCCGCCAGGCCACCCCTCGTCGCTTGCATTCCACATGTCAGCCACTTCTTGGGCGTACCTGTCCTCGTAGTTCACGATCTTCATCGAATTCCTAGCTAGGAAAACTCTGGAGCATAAAAAGATGTTGGACAGTTGACGGGAGACCGGAGCAGACTGTCACGCTGAGAAGGGAGGTCTGAACGAATCCGTGGACGCAAGGTGATGCAGTGCCGACCGTCCTGATAGGCCCCACAGGATGTCGGAGGGTGCAATGAAGCTCATTGGCCGGAGTGCGGAAGAAGCGAAGGAATCCGCAAGGTCGTTGCGTTCGGACAACCTCTCAGTGAGGGTACATGACGTTCGAGGACAAGGGCGGCCCGCCAGAAGCCCGTCCTCTCATTGCTGCTGCCGCCCGCGAAGGGGGGAACGCAGGATTTCTACGGCGTCTCAAAAGCCTTTAATATTGTCCTAGATATTTCGTGAATGTCGTCCCAAAAGGTCGAGGAGTAGATAGGGAGGATGTGAATGTCAAAGAAGAAGAAGGAAAAGAAGGAAGAGAAGTTGCCCGTGAAAATCAGGAAGTACGTCGTACCTCCAAGGTCCCCCCGATGGGGAGATGTTCTCCGAAGGACGGACGAGGATTTCGAGGACTTCTGGACGCGAATGGAGAGAGACTTTTGGGAACCAGGTGCTTGGGGGATGAGGCCTTGGGGGAGAAGATGGCCTCAGAGGTGGCCCGAGACACCCCTCTTTGATATACGGGAACCCCTGGTCGACATCAGGGATACCGGTAGGGAAATAGTGGTCGAGGCAGAGATGGCGGGGATCCCCAAGGAGAACATAGACATCAATCTGACCGAGGATTCCATCGAGATACGCGGTGAGACCGAATTGAGGGAAGAGGAGGAGGACGAAGGCTACTATCGCCGCGAGAGGAGCTATTCGACCTGTTTCAGGCAGATGCCTCTGCCTGCCGAGGTCATTCCCGACAAGGCAAAGGCGACGCTGGAAGGTGGCATCCTGAGGATAGACATCCCGAAGAAGAAGCCCACACCTAAGAAAAAGGGGCACAAGGTCAGGATCAAGTAATCGCAATGGCGAAGGAAGGTGACTGACATGAAGAGTCTGGGAGACCTGCTGTACTCGAGAGAGGCCGAGGAGGAGTCGACACTCAAGGAGAAGCACACACCCACGATAGAAGCGCCGACGAGAGCTAGGGCGGATGAGGCATTCGATTTGACCATAGTGGTAGGGAAGGAAGTCCCTCACCCGAACCTCTTGGAACACCACATCAAGTGGATTCGCGTTTTCGTGGAGGAGAAGGGTAGATCACACAACCCTATCCACGTGGGCACATACGACATGGGACCCACGTACATGGAACCGAGGGTGTCGTTCCCCCTCAAGCTGAAGAAATCGTCCACGGTGTACGCGTTGGGCTACTGCAACCTTCACGGAATCTGGGAGAACTCGGTCGACATCACCGTTGAGTGAGCATAGCTAATCAAGAATTGGATCGCGAGCGCCCACCGCTCGGCTTGACTGGAAGTCTATCGCTTCAGGGCGACGCAGAGGACCCTGAAGGAGCTTTCCCGCGCTGGATGCAGAGATGCCTTGGAGACATCCGGACCGTAGAGTGCGTCGCCGTCGTAGCTACACTCAACCTCAAAGTCTGCGTTCGCGAGCAGACCGTGTATCTCATCGGTCTCGTACGCTCTCATGGCGAACTCTACAAGGAATTCTTCCACGGCTCTGCCGCTGCGTTGGACTGTGAACTGGAAGGCGATTTCGAGGATTCTGCTCGCCGAATCGAATCGGGACCTGGCAAGCCTGACAATCTTCAAATCCTCCCGCTCAACTTCCTCCCTCGCACTGTGCTCGGGCTTCACGCCTCCCACATTCCAGCACTCGAAGATGAACGGGCCGCGAGGATGCAACGCCGTGGACACTCCCTGCAGTGACCCCTGCATGTCAGCAGTCTTCGTCATGTGTCCGAAACCCCCGAACATACAGATCGCGGCATCGTACCCTCCAGGAACGTGGAGCCTCCTCATGTCCTGACACAGGAAGTCAGCACTCACGTCCCCTGCTTTCTCCGACGCCATCTCAACCATGGCCCTCGAGTGGTCCACTCCCGTCACGCGATATCCCCCCCTCGCTAGGGGAATCGAATGTCCGCCTGTCCCACACCCTAGGTCCAAGACCCTTCCGTCGTCGGGCACGCCAAGTTTGCGAAACATCGATCTCAGGATATCACAATGAGCCTCATAGTTCAATCCTTCGTAGATGAGGTCATAGTAGCGGGCCCAGCGATCGTAGCTGCTCATGCAGGTCGGGAATCGTCTTTGCGCATAAATCATTTCGGCTTCGGAAGGTTTATTTCGGTCCTCGGAGAATACGGGACTACCGGTATCCACGATGAAGACTGCTGCCCTCACAATTGTGGCCCTCATGCTCCTTTCTCAGCTGATTGGCACTCCGACCTCACGAGC
This sequence comes from Thermoplasmata archaeon, assembly GCA_046761045.1. GTDB lineage: Archaea > Thermoplasmatota > Thermoplasmata > RBG-16-68-12 > JAGMCJ01 > JAGMCJ01. Next base: position 14,144 of record JBHIFJ010000030.1, on the reverse strand, counting down.
GAACGAGGATGGCAGCCTTGATGTGGTGGGTCATCTGCCCGAGCCGCTCTACAGAGCATCAGCTGCTTGGAATGGCCACGAGGCCTTCGTCTTCGGTGGGAGGAACTCCACGCACGTTTTCGACGGGATCGTGGCTTACGATGGGTCAGGCAATATCGCGTCATACAGGAGCCTCCTGCCATCCAAGACGATGAGCGCACCCTCAATCTGGGACGGAAACCACGTCTATGTCTTTGGCGGTTCCGATGACCTGGGCATCAGGCTCGACAGGATTGTCAAGTACGATCCTGGCGACGACTCTGTGGCAATCATGACCGCGACTCTTCCCAATGGCAGAGTGGGCTCGTCTGCGATCTGGGACGGACGCAGCGCCTATGTCTTTGGCGGGCACGATACAGCCTTTCTCTCGGAGATAGTGAAATACGAAACCTCGACGGACACAATCTCTGTCATGTCTGCCGAGCTCCCCGGCGGGAGAGCGGGCACATCTGCCGTCTGGGACGGGACGTATGCCTACATATTCGGAGGCAGAGACGTCGGCTCCATTCTTGACCAGATACTCAGGTACGATCCAAGCACAGACACGATTGGCATATTGGATGTAACCTTGCCGAGCCCGAGGTACCACACATCAGCTGTCTGGGATGGTGAGAGCGCCTACATCTTCGGAGGAAGGAGCAACGAAACGGCATTGGACGAAATCGTGCGGTTCGTTCCCTCAACCCAGGATGTCGAGTTGCTCTCCGTAAGACTGCCGAGCCCTCGGGAGCTGACCTGCTCGGTCTGGGACGGTGAGGCGGCATACGTCTTCGGCGGCGTGAGCTCATTCGTGCCATCGGACGAGATTGTGAGGTTCGATCCAATCCGAGGCGAGGTTCCAGGTATCTGGCAATCCCCCGCCACCTATCTGCTCATTGCCGCTGCGGTTGTCATCTTGGCAACCGTTGCTGCCTGGCTGTTGAGGGGGCGTGATTGATGCCCAGGCCAGCTTGCCGTGAGGCTCTCACGATATGCCTCGTTTCAGAGGGACTCTACGACGAGCATGGCAGAATGAAGACTGAGCGGGAGCTGTCGGCCCCCGCGCCCCGAAGGTTCGGCAGGTGGATGGCGATTGCCGCGGGAATCCTCATTCTGATACCATCCGTCCTGGTTTTGATAGCCGGCATCTCCTACCTGGCATTTGGCGTCTCGAACATCACGGGGTTTGGCTTCTTCGCCTTCGTGCTCAGCTGGTGGATCCTCTTCTTCGGGTTTGGCGGATTGGTGGGCGGCATATGCGCGATTACGCGGAGTCGGGGATTACTGGCGGTCGTCGGGGCTGTCCTTATGATGTTCGTGATACCCTATTTCGCCGCCCCCGCGCTCTTGCTTCTCTACGTTGCGAGAGATGAGTTCTGGTAGGTGGCCGGGGACGCAGACGACGGACAAGGAAGAGCTTGCTGATGTGCAGTCTCCCCATCTTCCGTTCTTTGGCGACATCCCCATTCGGGCCTTTCGCTTCCTGATTGTGGCTGCACATGTCGTTGACGCTGGAAGGTTCAATGACAGTGCGCAGCATAGGCGTCGAAACTTAGGCCGCGCTAGCTGGATCCCGAGATGGAATCGAAATCAAAGAAGAAATCAAGGTCGAGCCCATTCGATGCCTCGGTCAACTTTCTCCACTCATCATCGCTCATCCTCCACTTCGCTGCGCCGACATTGCTCTGGACCTGCTCGGGAGTCTTCGCGCCAGGGATGGGGAAGACATCGTCGAATCTGAGCAGCCAGTTCAGCGCGACCTGAGCGATGGTCGCATCATGAGCTTCTGCAACTTCCCGCATCGCGCCAATCAGGGGTGCGAGTTGCTTCAGATTGGACTTCCTGCTGAACAATGGCAACCTGGCCCTGCGGTCCTCCTTCGGGAGTTCAGTCTCCTCATCATACTTGCCAGTCAGCAGCCCCATGGTCAAGGGAGAGTATGCAATGGTGGCGATTCCCACTCCCCTAAGGAAGGGCAGGACCTCCCTCTCGATGTCCCTCACAATGAGGCTGTATTCCATCTGATTGGAGACTATATCGCCGTTCTTGAGAAGATCCATCGCCTGTTGCGTCAAGGAACTGCCGAAGTTTGAGACGCCCACATACCTCACCTTTCCGGCCTCCAGCAGCTCGTCCAATGCCTTCATGGTCTCAGAAAGGGGAATGGTGCAGTTAGGGTGGTGGATCTGATACAGGTCGATCACTTCCGTTCGAAGTCGCTTCTGGCTGGCACTCGCGGCCTTGAGGACGTCCCTGTACCTCAGATTCTCCGGGTAGACCTTTGTGGCTATGACGATATCCTCTCTATCGCCTCTCTCTTCGATTGTCTCACCGATAATCCGCTCAGAGCCTCCATAAGCATAGACCTCTGCCGTGTCTATGAAATTGACCCCATTGTCTATTGCGTGGTTGATGATCCTCTTCATCATGGCCTTGTCGTCTATCCCGTAGCCCTGGGTTCCGAATTGCAGCCCGCCGAGACCTATCCGCGAAACCTTCAGGTCACTCTTCCCAAGCTCTATGTATTCCATTCTCCCCCGACCTTCCGGTGCTTTCAATCGTAATGGCCGTGTGGGATAAAAGCCTGATGTGAGGGGTGAGTTTTCGGCTGCCCAGTCATCACCTACATCTTGAGCTTCTTCGTCTCATTCTCCCTTCTTCAGGACATCTGCGAACACGTGTCTGCAATCGATGCAGATGCCGGAGCCGTCACGATAAACAGTGAGGTTCTCCGAACCGCATTCCTCGCAGGCGAGGCCTGAGATCTCTGTTTTGCTCGCATGCTGGATTCTTGACGGGGCTCTCCTTGGCCTCCATCCAAACTCCCTCCCGCGTTCGCCGAGGATGAGGATTATGGCGATGTGAAGGATGATGCCCGGGACAATGATGACCCAGGAGAGCGAGCCCGCAGTGAAGACCAATGCGCCAAGGAGAAGGAGAATCATAAGGACCATGAATATCCTCGCGCCGGAATGGGCCCACGAGCGTCTCCCAATCAGACCAACACCCAGGACGATGTAGCTGATGCACAATAGTATGGGAATCCAGAGCACAAGACAGAGACTCGGGAAGAACGAAATCATGAGTATGATGGGGAAAACAATGAGAACGCCAAGAACCAAGAGGAAGGCCCCAACCAAGGTCGAAACTGGCGTCTCCACCTCTCTTATGATATCCCTCACCCTGAAACCTTCACCACAGTGCGGGGCTTAAGTGTTGTGGACCTGCGGACACCAGCGGGCTCGTGGGTCGTCTTCAGCAACTGTTGCCTGCATCAGGATTGCCACGCCTTGCCTTGGGCAAACTTTATGAGCGTCCGATCATTGATGAACCGAGGAGCTGTTGTCCATGGTCTATTGTTCGAAATGTGGAACACAGAATGCTGAAGGCGCACGGTTTTGCAGCGGCTGTGGCGCTTCCTTGACGGCTGAGCGAGACATGGGGAAAGAATGGGAGCGCAAGTGCGAAGAGGATTGTGCAAGGGGTCCTCGCGGAGCGTCGATCATCTGGGGTCTGATAGTGATCTTCATTGGTCTATGGATTCTGTTCGAGCTAGGTCTGAAGAACATTCAGGGTATGCCAGCTTGGGTGACTGACTTCCAGTTCTGGTGGATCTTCGTCCTGATCGGCATTGCCGTGATCATTCTGGGCATCAATACACTAATCAAGAGGGGTCAGGGCCGATAAGCCTTGCACTCTCGCGCGCAGGCTCTGCACGTCTCCGTGTGTCTCCACTTTGATATCTGGATTCTTGTGTCCAACCAGAGAAACGAGACCACGACTCCGAGTAGTCCAATGAGGGGATTCCCCGTCAGACTCAGTAGGCCGATGACGACAAGCAGAAAGCCCAAGACCATGAGAGCATTCAGCACGAGGTGATGAAGCGCTTTTCCAGGAAGCAGTGAGATTTCAATGTAGTTCGTGACTACAAGCCCCACCCCTAGCACAATCAGCAGGTCCCAGACTGTCGATGGGATGCTGACGGGAAGGACAACGTAAAGGCTCATTGCCACGATGGAGGTCCCAGCCCCAATCGCCAATCCAGTACAACCAGCACACAGACTCCTTCCTCCGATTTGGACCGTGTGACTCTGGAAGCCGTCACAGTCAGGGTGGTGACCTATCCGCCTCCGCAGGCCGGCCTCGAGATCCTGACCCTGATTATGTCCCCATTGAGTCAGGAGACGCCTGATCCAATTCGGCCTGAGTGCAAGGGAGATGCCGAGCACGCAGCTCGATCCGAACGCCCCGCCCACGAAGAGCTTCTCCGTGATGTCGGTTCCATCGTGGTCCGACAAAGCCACGGACGCGATGATCAACACTGCGCCGAGCGCGGAAAGCACGAGATAGTACCAAACTCTCCCTTCCTGGCTCAGAACAGATCCCTCAGACTTCTCAGTACACCCTTTCCTGCCATGTGGCGGTATGCTCTCCTCTTGATCCTGTTCCTCGAGAAGATTCCTCTCAGGTTGCGGGGAATCGAGCCGTAATATGCGCGATAGCACCTGAAGAGATGCTCCTGAACCTCCAGTCGGGACAGCGTTTCCGTTGGCATGATGGCATGAGCCATGTCGTAGTGTGCGTAGTTCGTATCCTCAATCCATCCGTTCCGCGCGGCAGTGTCACGAACCTCCGTTCCAGGATAGGGTGTCAGGACCGTATAGATGGCCAGATCCGTGTCCAGCTCCAGGGAGAATCTGCGGAGGTTCGTGATGGACTCCTCCGTATCAATTCTCGAACCGATTACGAACATGCACTGGGCGAAGATGTCGTTGTCCCTCAGGACCTTCAGCGCCCTCGATGCGTCATCGACCCGCACGCCCTTCTTGAAGTCCCTGAGCACCTCTGGTGAGTTGCTTTCCACACCGGCCAATATCCAGGTGTTTCCGACTTGCCTCAACTTGGCAACCCTGCCAGGATTGTTGGCGATGTCATCCGTTCTGGCCTGAAGGAACCACTCGACATCTCTTCCAAACTTCCTCCTCCGCAGTTCGTGCCATAGCTCCTCACCTCGTCTCCTGTAGTCGAAGTTGTCGTCCGTCAACCATAGGAACTCCGCGCCGAATCTCTCGTGGAGGTGCTGCATCTCAGCGGCTATGCGCTTCGCCGATTTCGTCCTCCACATCCCGTTCCAGTGCTTCCATTGTGCGCAGAAGGTGCATCTGTGATTGCACCCACGTGAGCCTTCCAGAATCAGGTATCTCGCACTCTTTCCCGCCATCATCGTGAAGTGATAGTCGTCGATGTTGTCCTCGACGAGGTGATATGCAGGATAGGGCAGGAGGTCGAGATTCTCAATGAGCCTGCGTTGCGGCGTGTGCACGATCCTTCCGTTGTTCCTGAATGATAGCCCGTCGACTTCTGCAGTATTTCCTCCTTCTCTCAACGCCTGAATAAGCTCTACGAACGTCACCTCCCCCTCGCCCCTGACGATGTAGTCAATCTCGGGGAAATCGTTGAGGGATTCCTCCGCGGTGAAGGAGAAATGTTGCCCGCCAACGACCGTGACCGTGTCCGGATTCACGATTTTCGCTGTCTCCGCAACCCTTGCACATGCGTATGCATTACATGTGAATCCTGAGGTTGCCACCATATGGGGGGAGAATGACTCAATGCTTCTCTCAACATCCTTCCAAGACTTTCTCTCTGCCTGGCAATCGAGAACTGCAATCTCTGCATCCGGCAGCTCTCTCTCCAAGTACGCCGCCAGCACGAGTAGACCAGTGGGCGGGGGGAGATACTCCCCCATGAGGAACCAGTAGTCCTTGGGTGGCTCAACAAACAGTATTCTCGAGGCCATTCTACTCAACCCATCGATGAGCGTGTGTTGGAAAGTCCAGACGCGCTGCATGCCGTTCCACGTATCTAGTCTGGACGAACCACTCGGAGTCTTAATAGTTTTCCTTCGTCCGCCTTGGGGATGCCCGAGCCTGAACTCGCAATTCCATCGCTCAAATCAATGGCACGGACCAGTACACGTAATCGGGAACGTGCACCCAGTATCCCTCGCCCTGTTTGAGAACGTAATCCGAAGTGAGCTCCGCGAGGTGGTAGGGTGAAAGACTGGAGAATCCTTCGACCCTCGTCGCCCCCGTGTCAGCCATGAGGTCAGCGACGTTGTAGTTGTCAACGAGGGACGGGAACCCGACCATGTTCCACCCCCTCTTCAGGAGAACGGACGTCACGTTCGGAAGGGGTCCCACCACCTCGAGCTTGGTCGCTGCGGTCATGTTTATCCAGAATCCCATCTCAGGGCTTATCACACCCAGGTCTCCGTAGCTCTTGAACGGTTGATATGTCTTCCATGGGTCTGCGACGTCAAAGGCGTCGTAGTAGCGGACAGCGTCATAGCTCCCTTCGATCGAGGATAGTACGCTTTCGATGGTGTTGTTTCCCAGAGCCTGAGGAATTGATATCAGATTCCAGCCCATCCTCCCCGTGAAGTCAATCGAGAGGAACGTCTTCGTTCCGAGCAAGCGGATCTCGTTGAAGCTCGTGACATTAATCGCGTTGACAGCCGTCACGTTGGCGGAGAAGCGGGCCCCGTATGCCTCCGTCGTGTTCCACCTGAAGCTGCTATCGCCTGTGATGTCGTAGGACACGCTGTCGACGGCGAGGGTTGCGTTCACGATACTGTAATCCGCGAGGAGGAAGGCGAAGTACGTCTCCGCATCTCCTATCTCGCCGTTGTACGCGGGCTCGACGAAGAAGACCGCTGGAAATGCGAAGGGGGCTCCGCTCAGATTCTCGTACAGATATGGAGTCTCATCCTGGCCGACGCCGAGTGTAGACGTCATGTTCCTCCAGAGGAGCGACTCGCATTCCCACTCTATCCCCATGTGCGAGTAGTTTCCGTAGGTGTGGCGACTCCAGAGCCTCGTGTCCGTCGAGGATCGCCCGCCAAGTTCGCCGTCGATGAAGCTCGAGAAGGAGTAGCTGTCCGTCCTCACGGAGTCTTGGCCGTTGCCGACCGATATGCTCGTGTTCGTCATGCGAAGGGAGTACTCCACATCGCCGGCTCCGGACGAGTCCCTGCTAACGTTGTGGAAGGTTTCCTCCCTCTGCTCCAACGTAATAGTCACCGTTGCCGACATGATTGTCCTGGAAACTATCGCTATCGTGTGGGTCGTCACTGTTGGAAAGGATGCGTTCAGCCACGATTTGTAGCTCGCCTTGACGTACTCGATGCCGTTCGGCACGGGTCTGTGGGCAGATGCGCTCGATTCGAGAAACTGTTGGTTGTTTGTGGCGGTCCTGTTTGACCAGTTTGTGTCCAGAACATACGGATCCAGGCGGGGATTCCTCCACACGAGGAATGCGAGGCTGACCTTCCAGTAGCTCACTCCGTTCCCTATCCCGAAGCTCAGAGTTCGGCTGCCGTTGAGCAAGTACACGAAGGGTGAGACATCAACGATGTGCTGCGGCCTCAACCCGGTTCCCAAAGGCGGAGTGCCGTTCCACTCATAGAGCGTCCAGCAGTTTGGCGGGTTCAGACAGGCACCCGAGTTCAGATAGGGATAGGCGGTCATGTCGAAGACTCTCGTATTGTCTACGTCCAACGTGTAGTCCCTCACGGTGGGCGGTGCATTCGCGAACCAGAACTCCTCGTTGGAGAAACCCTCCTCTGTGAGCACCGCCTTCGCGGACGTCACGTTTGGCGGGAAGGTGACATTGACGCTGGTCGTGTTCGTCCCGCTCAGAGTCGTGTGGAACAGGGCCGGCACTATCTCAGGGATCATCATCTGTGGCGTTCCAGGATAGAAGGTGAAGCTCAGCTCGCAATACCAGCCACCCTGGTAGTTGGGCATTGCCGACCAGTACACCTCCGCTGAAGTATTGAAGAGCCTCGAGTATATCGTGACGTCTCGCGTGTAGGTCTGGACCGGATTTCTGAGAACCGTCGAGTTTTCCTTCGTGGTCATCTCAAGAATCATGACGGAATTGACCCCGACGGCGTTCGCCCTGTCCCAGGGATCACCGAGGTTGACTTGCCTGAGGGTGACCGTTACCCTCTCCCAGGACCCCTGTGGGAACGAGATGCCGTAGAACCTCGTTGTCCAGTTCGAGGAAGGATTCGTGAGATTGACATACTGGACGTTGTTGACGCCGTTGTTCGGGTCGTCCCAGCGGGGGAAGGGGTCTTCCTCGACGCACGAAAGGGACAGTTGTGATCCAAACAGAAGCTGAACCAGAATGAACGCCATCATTGGCGAGAGTCTCTTCATCCGCCATGAAGTGGGTTGGCAGTGGGACTTCGTTCTGGGCATGAGTCCTCCCGGCTTTCCTATTCAGGTGTGGCTATTTAAAACCTTCATGAGTTCCCGGGAGCCAACTGGATTCAGATTCGAGCCTGGTGCAGGTCCAGGTCTCGCCTTTTCTTCGTCCAAACAACAGGAGATTCTTCCCTTGTCTCCGTTTGGGGCTCAGACGCAGTGAGGACGCCGAGGGGGGAGGTATATTCTGCAGTTCAAATCCCATACTTATCTTGGGCTGAGGGTCCATGTTCCGAAGGGGCCACCTCTGGTCTAGAGGCAAGTTCTTCCGCTCGGTGGGCTCGGTGACCGCTGACGTGATAGAGCACTACATCCTGGAGTCTCAGGGCATGGGGAGACGCTCCAGGCCATCGATCCGAAGGCCGTCTCCCGTCGCCACCATGGAGAGGGATGTACAGTCGACTAATGAAGCCTTCGCCAGCTGACCCTCTCAGGATGCCACACCCTTTAGGGTGTGGTAGTTCACTGGAACGAGGGTTTTTCAGAGGAGGGAAGTCTGCCGTTTCTGTGGAAGGGCACTACACGGACGGATCTGCTGCGTCCAACCGCTCATCGGGCGGATGGTTCTCCGCGTCGAGAACCCTCGCCATGCGGAACTTCCCGCACCTTCCGAGATTGAATCCAGGGCGGAACTACCGACTTTCCTCATATACCTCGAGGGCACTGTCCACCAGTCTGTCCAGGAAACTCTGCCTGTACCTGGACAGAATCTCTGCAACGGCTTCCCTATCTCTCAAGCGATACTCGATCCTGCTCCCGGTTCTTTGAGGGTCCACTATTCCTCTCTCTTTCAGGTTCTTCAGATGAAGGGACAGCGAAGAGGAGGTCAAGCCGAGCCGTTCCTGGAGCTCCACGAAGGTTAGGGTCTCGTTAGCCATCAAGTGCAGCACGATCCTTCGGGGAGTCTTCTGTCTCAACACGGGAAAATACCTCTTCTGATGAGGATCGACCTCGCCCACACTGTAGAACCTCCTAAACCTCCCATCTTGCTCAGAGTGGATCAGCCCCAATCTTTCCAGTCTCTGCAGATGATGCCTGAATGTGCCCAGCGGTATCCCTAGCCTTCTTTGAATCTCCCTCAGATGCAGCCCGGGAGCTTCAGAGATGAAAGCCTGAATACCTTCACTCTTCTGAGAAATCTTCTGCTTCATGGGATCCACCAGTACCCACTAGGAACGATGCGGTGAACAGGATTATGATCATCAGATCAGAGCCGAATTCCATCCACTCAAACTCGTCATAGCCAATCCCCCCGATGAAGAGTCCAGAAGCTAGCAGGATTCCTTTCACAAAGAATGCCAAGAAGGTGATGGAAGCTATCATGATCCTTCTGCTCTTCGTTCTTCTGTAGGCAATGAGAAGAATGGTCAACGGAATCAGAGCCAAAGCCCCAGTTATCAAAGGAAGCAAGAACTCCAGCGTGTCGTGCATACTGCGAACCTCCTCTTGAGGGCTCTTGGCCTCAATCCATATAAGTCTTTTGGATTCAGCTCCTTGCCGACTTTCTCCATATTAAGAGGACGACAAGGATGGCGGTGAGGACGGCAACGATGGAAGCCACCACATAGAGCCAGGGATTTGTCATCTCCTCTTCCGTTGCCTGTTCAGGAGGAATTCCAATTGTGACCTCAACCAGGATGCCAGTAATCTCAGTTCCTGTGACCCTCGTTTTGTTATCAAGTAGACTCGAACCTACAAGCCCGCTAACCTCACTTATTCTCCAATCGGGGGGTGCCGAGAATTCAAGGAAATCGCCGGAATATGTGTCCGCGAAAGTGAATAGATGCGTTTCGGCATCCTGCACGAACTCCCAGACTAAGACAGTAGTTGTCTCAATGAGTACGGTGTCGGGAGAATTGACGGTTCCCTCACCGCCGGCCACTGAGATCGTGGCATGTGTCACCAAGCCCACGTCGTAATCTAGGAAGACGCTCACTGTCTCCGAGTTGGAGATCGTGGAAATGGCCTCCTGCTTGTAACTCTCCACCTCTGATGCATTCACCCATCCGTCCCTATTCCCATTCTCCTGGTCGAAGAAGACTCGCCATTCACTGGCATTCACACCCGAAATCGATGTGACAACATGAGTGTGAATCTCACTCAGCGACACCATTTCGTATGATGCACTGACCGTGAATGACCCTCCAACCGTTTCGTGGAATTCGAAAACGATCTCAACGATCTCACCCTGAACCTCCACGCCCTCGACCCTTCTCATATCCTCAGAGATGTTCATGTTCGTCAGCCCGGCCACTGTCTTGATCTCCCAGCCCACCGGTGGGAGGAAGACCACTGCATCTCCCTCGTACGTATCGGTCAAGGTGAAGACATGAGTCTCGTTTTCTTGGATCCAATCCCAAACGATTCTCGTGGTCGTTCGAATTGTGATAGCTTCTGTACTCGAAACATTGCCAGTTCCACCCGTAACTGACATTGTCGGCTCCTTAACCACACCAATATCGTAGTCGAGGAATACATGGACCGTTTCTGAATTGTTGACCTCATTGATTGCTCTGGTGGTGTAGTTCTGAACCTCCGTATCATTTACCCACCCGTCCCCATTTCCGTTGTCTTGGTCGAAGAAAGCTCGCCATTCACTTGCATTGGCTCCTGTAATGGTAGTTATGACTCTGCTTCGAACCTCATCGACATCTGACATAGCATATACCGCATCGACATGATATGTGGCAGAAGCAGTGTGTGGCACGAGCATTAGTGCGAGAATCGGAAGTGCAAACATACCGCCAAGAAGAAACGACCTTCTCATAACATAATTCTCCTGCAACCGCCAATCCCGCGGCGCCAGCGAAAAATAAGAAAAGGGGGAAGGGGGAGTTTAGATCCCAAAGGGACCCGCCCAACTTGGCTTTCCGTGGTGTTTTCCACCAGGATTGGCTCCGACCCAAGGAGGTCTCCCCGAATCTCTCCAGAAGTCTCCAGAATCGTCCGCATCACCATCGCCGTTCATATCGATTCCATAGACGTCCATCTCTGCATCCGCGGTTCCCTCACCAGTTAGCTTTCCTTTGACGGTAATCTGATCACCGTCATTTGGTCGAGTAGCACCACTCTGAGGTTCGTATGTCGCTGGTCCGAAGTCGAGGCGTATGTCTCCGGCTCCATCGCCATCGGTGTCCAAGAAGTACTTCGTGTCGATGATGACGGTCGTGCCACTTCGCGTCTGTATTTGAGGGTCGTCCGACATTGCGGCTGGCAAGAAGAGCAATGCAGTCAGCAAGATTCCCGCTGTTGCTAGGGCGCTTTTCATTTTTCTTACCTCCATTCTCTTTCGGCACTTGCGTGCCAAATCTTGGCAATCTATCGAGAACACGTTATATTAAATTTCTGGCACAAACAATTCATTAGAGTAATCAATAGTTGGAATCATTGTCGGGAATTATCCGAGCGAAAGGGCCCCTGGACGCATTCCAACATTCTTGAAGCCAATAACCATGAATCAAGCTGGACGAGAATGCGGATTGTGGCCCTGGCATTGGTGGATTTGTCGTCATCCAATGAGAGGAACGACATTTCCCATCTGGTCGCAGGAATTCTTGAGTCTACTTAGGGAGTGCTCTTCTCCGTCCACAGTGTCCCTTCTTTCCAGCAACCACCTTGTTCGATGCTCAGCAAGCGGATTGAAATGGACATTGGAGCGAAGTCAGACGCAGGTCCGGATAGTCTGTGACATAGTCATTCTTCTGCAATCCATGTCAAAAGCTATTCCCGCTCTCTCTTCTTTCTTCTACCGCCAGTCTTGGTGATAATCGTGCCGATGTCGGTCGAGAATCTCCCAGACTCGAAGATGAGAATCCCCTTCGAAGTTGGCTTATCCAGATCAAGGTCTGTCCTAGTAGTGACTTCCATGGATTTGGGAAGCGAGACGGCCCCGAGAGCCTCAAACAACTCTTGACCCCAATCACACTGATGGAGACGGAAATCCTGTTCTGTACCGAGGTAGCTCAGGAAATTCGTGGGTCTAATGAGCAGTAGCAGCTCTCTCAACACCGACTGCGGGTCTTCGCGCATCAACTTCTTTTTGAGACGATAGCGCTCCTTCTGCAACCCAATAATCCTAGTAGCGTGGTGTGGGTCATAATCCGACAGAAGCTCTCCCTCGATCTCGCGCATCCTCCTCAGCGTTTTCAGGATGGGTAGGGCTGTGTTGATATCCTCTTGTATTTGAACCCTGGCAGTGACGGGGAACTCCTCGACGTCAACTTCTCTGAACCCCTTTCCCAGACTCCAGGGGTCTGTCAGTTGGGCAGAGAGATGATATCTCATTGTGTCCTTCAAGGGTTCAGGTGATGACCTACGGTGAACGAGACCTCTAAGCCACTCCTCTTCCATTCTGTAGCAGACCTCTAGCCTGAACATATCATGGTCAAGGCCTTTCGTGAGATCAACGAATATACTGTCTCTGTCGTGCTGAACAGCTCCTCTAATCCTCTGAGGAACTGGCTTGAGGGCATACATCCTTACGTCGTAGACCTCCTCGGTCGAGAACTCTCTCGATCTCGGACCGATTTTCCGTGCCCACTTGGAGAACCGACTTTCCACCCTGATAGTTGTTGTGTAGATTCCAAGTTTGTTCATACACTCAAGTCGTAGAGCGTCTTCCTTCTCGCCCTTTATCCAAGCGGATAGTTCCTTCGCAATGGTCAGTAGCTCTCTGCTGTCCTTCAACACTCCCATTTACAGCCTCCTGATCTGCACGATGTCTTTAAGTGGTGCAACAGCTTCCTCTTGGCTAGTCAGACGTGTTTCAATAGTCAATGGTGCCCCACACTCATTCATGAGAACATCTCGTGATTCCAGTTGACATGAAAGCGTTCCTCCTCCAGGAGGTATTCTTGCACAGAGAAAGGGCGACCTCAGAAAGGCCTTGCTGGCCGCGGTCGATTCGAAATACTCTGTGAGGGGAAGAAGCAGTGAATCCTTGACACTTGCCTGGCCAAGAATCGCGCTCACGAATACCATCGCGAATGCTTCCATAAAAGAACGATCGTGTTTGACTCCCTCGAACTTGGATACCAATTCATCGAAGTACTGCTTTATTGCTACCTTCTCAGGAATGTCCAGAATAGCGTCAATGAGGCCTGTATGTTCAGGGAAATCTTCTCTTAGTCGCTCAAGTCCATCGATCGTGGCAAGTGCAAACTTCTCAACGGCACTCAGAACATCGTCGGGCAATACAAGCTCAATCTCGCTACTGTCCAACGTCTCGACGTCCATCAACACCGTTGTGGAGCCGTTAAGCTCAACCTCTATTGTACCCGGGGCGAGAGTACTGCGGCCTTTAGGCCGCGGATGAATCGCCCTTAATGCAAGCTGCTTTTTGGTCTGTTCAGATATAGGGTTTGGGCACCCCAGGGTCTCGCTGCAAACCCTATGCGGGGTGCCCAGGAGGTGACCATATGCTAAGCAGCTATAGCCATGGTTATGGACAGACGTCCTACCATATAGTCCTAGTGCCGAAGTATAGGCGCAGGGCCTTCGCGCGGGATGACATCGCCCGATGCCTGGGAAACCTGATCGAGAGCATCGCCAAGAAGGAGGGAATGCGGTTGCACGCCCTGGAGGTGATGCCGGACCACCTACATGTCTTCCTGGAGGTGCCACCCACAAAGTCGATGGCCCAGGTGATTCAGCTTCTCAAGGGGAAGACCGCCTACCATCTGTTCAGGGTCTTCCCCGAGCTGAGGGCCATGTTCTGGAGGGGCCATCTCTGGTCCAGAGGCAAGTTCTTCCGCTCGGTGGGCTCGGTGACCGCGGACGTGATCGAGCACTACATCCTGGAGTCTCGTGGCATGGGGAGACGCTCCAGGCCATCGATCCGAAGGCCGTCTCCCG
>JBHIFJ010000029.1:0-24024 GCA_046761045.1 Thermoplasmata archaeon | reverse complement strand
AGATACCGGAGCTGAAGGTCTGCGCCGTCTCCCTGAGGCCTGTGACAGAGTGATTTATGCCTGAACGCTGTACGCTCCCGGGTTTTCCCGCTCCCACGGAGACGCGAAGCCTCCGTTGAAATCATAAGCTATTTCTGATATCGTTCCATACGCTGTCGAGAACATCGAAAGTGATTGCGGGATGCACTCCAGCAAAGTCAAGTCGCAGAGAAGAAAGCTCGGCCTCGAAGAGCTAGTGGCCATCGGCATCGGAGGCATGATAGGCAGCGGCATATACTCGCTCCTGGGCGTTGCCGTCCACATATCCGGCGGGTACGCCTTTTTCGCCTTTCTCCTGGCCGGAGCGATCGCTCTCTTGAGCGGATACTCCTTCGCGAAGCTGGGGAGGGCAGACAAGACGGATGAAGGGGCTTTCAGCTACCTGCTGCGGGCATCAGGCAGTCGGGCATTCGCGAGCTTCAATGTGTGGATGATGGTTCTCGGGTACATCGGCACTGTTGCCCTGTACGCCTACACCTTCGGAGCCTACTCAGCGTCCTTCTTCGAGGGTTACGTCGGGTACGCCGTCATGAGAAGCGTGATGGCCATCGTCGTGATTGCGATATTCGTAATCGTAAACCTGATGAGGGTGGAATCCTTCGGAATGTTCCAGCTGATAATCGTTTCTGCGGGAATTGGCATTCTGCTCATCTTCTGCGTCGTTGGGGCGATCCACGTAGGCGTGGGGACACCGGTGACGATAGAGAGCTCCGACCCGCTCCTGATTCCCATTTCGGCGGGCATCGTATTCGTGGGATTCCAAGGATTCGAACTCGTGACCGCATCGGTGAGGGACGCAAGGTCGCCTGAGAGGAACATCTCCAGAGCGATCTATCTCTCCATAATCATCACGACACTGCTGTACCTCATCGGGACAATGGCAGCAACGTCCGTGCTGAGCACATCGCAGATCATCAGATTCGATGAGCGCGCGCTGGAAGAGGCGGCGAGGCCCATCCTGGGGCAGTTCGGGTTCTTCCTCGTTGGCATAGGCGCCCTATTCGCGGCGGCCGGAGCCATCAACGCGACGATATTCGGCACGGCTCGATTCGCCAAGGAAGCGTCCAAGGAAGGCGTCATGCCATCCGTCTTCTGCAGGACGGAAACCAGCAGGGGAACGCCGTACGCGGGGATACTCATTATCGGCTTCTTCTCCGCCGTCCTGGCCCTGACCGGGAACCTGGAGGTCATAACGGCCTTCGCAAGCATAATCTTCCTCCTCCTCTACGGATTCGTCTCTCTCGCGAATCTGAAGCTGAGGCTCGAAACGGGGAGCTCCGCGTGGATTCCTCTCGCGGGCTCCATGCTGTGCTTCTTCTCTCTCGCATCAGTTCTCGTATACCTGGGCCTGAGGGATCCGCAGATCCTGCTGACCATCGGAACGATGTTCCTGGCTCTTCTCGCTCTGTGGCTTGCCTATCAGAGGTATGCGAGAGCATCCGAGGAAAGAAGAGTGCCTTGATCCTCCACGCGAGGGAAGATGGAGTGAAAGCTTTATCAATCGGTACATCGTAGCATGTGCTGAAAGATGAGCTTATCGCGCCTAAGGCAACGAATCAGAGAGGCGACCGAGTTAACGGACCTCGCCTCAACATCAAGAAGGTATTTTGTCCTGGGAGCGTTCGACGGAACCCTCATAGTTCTCGGTGTCGTTCTGGGCGCATACGCTACGGGCGCAGGCGCGGAGCAGATGAGGATGGCTCTCTTCGCTGGATTGTCTGCGGCCGTGGCCCTTTCTATATCCAGCGCTGTCGGTGCCTACGAGGCCGAGCGGGTGGACAAGCTGCTTACGAGAGCAGGCATCGAAAGGGCGCTACTGGCCGATGTGAGCGAGGAACACGCCGAGGCCTTCAAACTCGCCACACAGATCAGCGCTCTCGTGCACGCGGCTGCTCCGCTCATCGCAGCGGTGGTTCCTCTTCTCCCATTCGTTATCATCCCTGATATGGGGGTGGCGGTTCTTGCTTCCGTCATGCTCACTCTCAGCGTTCTCTTCATTCTGGGTGCCTATCTGGGCAATCTTGTGAGGGAGAAGAGATTCCTGACTGGCATGCGATTCGTTGTTGCCGGTCTGGCAACGTTCGTTATCCTATTCGCCCTCGGAGCGACTCACTGATTCGATGAACGCAGCGTTGGATTGGCGGGCCAAGACGACGAAGCTGAAAGTGCGCACTTTCGCCATTTCGAAGCCAAACCAGTTTCCCGTTTTTGAACGGAAATCTTGAGATTCAAGATCACATTTTGACGATCCGAGGATTGAGGAGGCACTGACCTGGGCAAAAAGAGGAGCCGAACAGAACATTCGTCGGGAAGGGAGAAGGCGGTCGAAGGATTTATACAGACCTCCGGATTATTCTGGAGGGAGCTGAAAGGAAGCCCTTTCCATCATGAACTCCAAAAAGAGTTGAACACATTCATGATGCTCCTTGCCAATCAAGGCAGAGTTGGGAAATGAAGGGAGAGACATGGGTGAGCCACACAAGTTCAAGGAAAAGATGGAAGTGACGTACGAGCAGTATTTCCAGACCCGCTTCAAGGGAATGGTTGAGATGGCGAAAGAGATGGAGCGAGAGCTCGGGCGGGAGAAGATGCTCGAGATTGTCGGAAGGGCGAGCGACAGGTCCGCAATCGAATCCTTCAAGAAGCAGCTGAAAGGAAGGAATCCGATCGAGAGCTTCGATGACTTCGCCTTGCTCTCGGAGGCTCTAGCCGTATCCCTGCTCTACTCGCAGGCCACGACAATGAGCATGGAGAGGAAGACGGAAAACAGCATCGCGTTCAATGTGACTGAGTGCCTTTGGGCGAAGACATTCAAGGACATGAACGAAGAAGAACTCGGGTACTTCATATGCTGTAGGCCGGACTTCGCCATGGCAGAGGCATGTCATCAGAAACTCAGGCTGCAGCGCACGAAGACGCTGATGCAGGGCGACGATTGCTGCAACCACATCTGGTCATGGGAGGACTAGTTCTCCTCCTGCCCTCTGCATGAACTTACCCTGGAACAGGACCGCGCCCCTCTCAGATTCCTTGATTTCTCCTCACTTTCGGAGTGCCATCCTCGGAGTAGAACCTTCGTCCCATCCGCAACGCCACATTTACGAGCATGATTAGCACTGGGACCTCGATCAGCGGTCCAACGACGGCTGCCAACGCCTGGCCAGATGCGATTCCGAATACGCCCACCGAGACGGCTATTGCCAGCTCGAAGTTGTTGCTCGCCGCCGTGAACGACTGTGCTGTCGCATGGGCGTAGTCGAACTTCAGATACCACGAGACGGCGAAGGAGATTCCGAACATCAGAAGGAAGTAGACCATCAGCGGCAGGGCAATCCTGAGGACATCCAGGGGCAGGCTTACGATGTACTCTCCCTTCAAGGAGAACATGACGACAATAGTGAAGAGCAGACCGAGGTAGGTCAGCGGGCTGATTCTTGGAACGAACCTGTCATCGTACCACTCCCTGCCCTTTCTTCGAATGAGCGAGAATCTCGTTATGATGCCCGCAAGGAACGGCGTTCCGAGGAACATGAGGACGCTCTTCGCGATGTCCCAGATGGACACGTCGACGACGATCACGGAATCTGAGGGGAATAGCATCGGGGAGAGCACGGTGATGAAGAAGTAGGCGTAGAAGGAGTATAGCACTATCTGGAAAACGGAGTTGAGAGCGACGAGCACTGCGCAGTACTCGCTGTCCCCCTTGGCGAGCATGTTCCACACGATGACCATGGCTATGCATCTGGCAATCCCGATCATTATGACTCCCATCCGATACTCGGGAAGGTCAGGAAGCAGCAGGCTGGCGAGGGCGAACATGAGAAAGGGTCCGACCAGGTAGTTCAGCGATAGCGAGACGGCGAACATCCTCCTGGCTTCCTTCGCCCTTACAAGTGTCGACAGCTCCTCGAACCTGACCTTGGCCAATGGCGGGTACATCATCACGATCAGGCCGATGGCTATCGGAAGGGACACATCCGCGATCTGCAGGGAGTCCAAGACGCCGGCGATGTCAGGGAAGACGTAGCCAATCCCTATGCCAAAGGCCATAGCGATGAAGATCCATGCGGTGAGAAACCTGTCCAGGATGCCGAGCCTCTCCCGCCGAATCTCCCCGGGCACCGTCGTCATTCGCGTTCCCCCGCCTAGTCGCATTCTTCTTGGCCCGCCAATTCCCTAATGGTGCTGGACACACTCCTGATGCGTTCGAGGATGTCGGTGATCTCCGACGATGAGACCCTGTAGAGGACCTTCTTGCCATCCTTCCTGCTCCTCACGAGGCCGCAATTCCGGAGGGACCGGAGATGATGGGATACAAGGGACTGCTCCATTCCCGTCTCCTCGACCAAGTCGCCGACGCACATCTCGCCCAGCCCAAGAATGGTCAGTATTCTTCTTCGATTGGCATCAACGACGCACTTCAGAAACCTCTCTTCGCTCATCCAACCGGGAAAATATGAACGATTACTTATATGTATGCGCATTCATGTGATGCCGGAGAAACGAACGGGAATCGATGCGGCTTATGACCGCCGAGGGGAGGGCGCTAATCCTCCATCGTGGAGAGATCGCCAGTCGGCAGTCCTAGCTCCCAGGCCTTCAGCACTCGACGCATTATCTTCCCGCTTCGCGTGACAGGGAGCTTGTCCTTGAACTCGATCTCGCGCGGTATGGCGTGAGCCGCCAGTCCCGTCTTGACGAAATGAGTGATTTCCTTCTTCAGCTTCTCCGATGGCCTGTAGCCCTTCCTCAGCTGGATGAAGGCCTTGATGATGTCCCCGCGGATCGGATCGGGCTTCCCGATGACGCCCGCCGCAGCGACTGCAGGGTGCTCGATGAGCTTGCTCTCGACCTCGAACGGCCCGACCCTCTCGCCCGCCGTCTTTATGACATCGTCGATCCGGCCCTGAAACCAGAAGTAGTCGTTCTCATCCATGTACGCGGAGTCCCCGCTCAGGAACCAGGGGTCGAACTTGAAGTAATCTTTGTACTTCTTCGGATTGTTCCAGATCTTCCTCATCATGCCTGGCCAGCCCTTCTTGATGACGAGATTGCCGATCTGATGGGGTCCGAGCACCTTTCCTTTGTCGTCGATAATCCCCGCCTCGATCCCGGGGAAGGGCCGTCCCATTGAACCCGGTCGCACCTCCATCGTCGGGTAGTTTGCGATGAGATGATGCCCCGTCTCCGTCATCCACCAGTTCTCGTGAATCGTGCGACCGTCATAGGCCTCCCAGCCCCAGCGGATGACCTCGGGATTGAGCGGCTCACCGACGCTGCAGATGTACCGCAAGCTGCTGAGGTCGTACCTCTTCGCGACATCCGTGCCAGCAGCCATGAGAAACCTGAACGCTGTGGGAGCGCTGTACCAGACGGTTACGCCGAGCTCTTCGATGGTCCAGTACCAGCTCTCTGGATTGAACCGCCCGCCGCGTATGACATTCGAAACGCCGTTGAGCCAGGGCCCGAACATTCCGTAGGACGTGCCCGTCACCCAGCCGGGGTCGGACGTGCACCAGTAGATGTCGTCCTCGTGAAGGTCGAGCGTCCATCTGGCCGTGAGCATGTGCCCAATCATCGCGTTCTGAACATGCAGCACGCCCTTGGGCTTGCCGGTCGAACCCGATGTGTAGTGCAGTATGAGCGGGTCCTCCTGCTTGAGCCACTGGATTCTGTCGAGTCTCTTGGACGCCTGGTCCATCTCGTCTTTCCAGCTGATCTCGCCTTCTCCGAGACCCTCCTGGTCGGCGCCGATGACGAAGATGTGCTTGAGCGCGGGAAGGTCCTTCCTCGGGATCCTGTCCTTCATGAAGTCGGCGGTGATGATGGCGACCGCCCCGCTGTCCTGCATTCGGTCGCGAACGGCGTCCTCCATGAACGCCTCGAACAGCGGGCTCGGTATCGCGCCCACCTTCAATATGCCGAAGATGCTGATGTAGACCTCTGGCGAACGCGGAGCGAATGTAAACACCCTGTCGCCCTTGCGTATGCCGTACTTGCGAAGAACGTTGGCGAACTTGTCGGAGAGCACCTTCATCTCGCGGAAGGTGTACTTCTCGAACCGCTCGTCGTCGATGTAGTAGAGGGCGACCTTGTTCCTTCTCCAAGTGTCGGCGTGGCGGTCGATGGCCTCGTGGGCCATGTTGACCTTGTCTGTTTTGTGCCAGTCGAATTCCTTCTCCCAGTCCTTCCACTTGAAGCCCTTTCTCGCCTCCTCGTAGGGCGGCATGTTGGCCTCTTTCGTGAAGGTCTTCTTCAGGCTCTCGAGTCTCTTCCGAGGCATTGGCTCACCGATCTCCAGGCGGGGCTCGAACTATCCCAAGCTGGACTATTAAGCTTTGCACCTACTCCTTACTGCCCCAGCGGCTGATTAGGATGATCAGGAATATCATGATGATAGTCACGATTAGGGCCGTCACCGTGAAGTATGCCCAACCCACGGCATCCGTTCCTGCCGTTAGGTTTATGTTCATCACGGCGAAGCCGCCCATGACGACCTCCTTCCATACCAGAGCGATCACGAAACCGAACGCTGCAGCGAGAGAAGCCGAAATGGTCATCCTCACCTCCCTGATCGATAGCTTCTTGTCCTCCTCTTCGTTCAAAATGATACCTCGGGGAGTGGAAACCCTAGTGCGATAAAAACCCTTTTCCGCTGAACGCGATTGCCATTGCGAATGACGGTTCTCGAGGAAGAGAAGATTGAGAGAACTATCAGGAAGATGCCTGAGACATTCACGGTTCTGGACTTCATCGAGGTCTTCAAGGTCGCGTACTCTGAGGACTGGACGCGATTGGTCGAGCGCCTTGGCGAGTACGGGAAGAAGAAGGGCTACACGGTCACGACCTATCTCTCAAACAGGCTTGATCAATACTCACAGAAGCCAGGGTCTCTGCTCAGGCCTCTCGTCCGATACAGCGAGGACAGGTCCGCGGACTACAGGAGGACGACCAAGGAAGAGCGCGAGCGCTTCGGCAGTCCCTGGATTGCTGTCTTCAAGAAGGCTCACTGATGTGCGCCGCATATGATGCAGAATTTCGTGCCTGGTTCGATTGGGGCGCCGCAGTTCCTGCATTGAGGCTGCACCGGCTGGGGCGGCGGTGCGGGTTGTGGCGGGGGCTGAGGAGCGGCCTGCGGCGGTTGACCGTATGGGGGCGGAGCAACTGGCGGTCCGTAGGGCATCGCCGGTGCAGGGCCAAGCATCCGCCCGAGGCGGCGGGACTCGTAACCGAGGATTATAGCCGAGATGAGACTGCCGAAGAGGCCTCCGTAGAATCCCACATCGAGCCAGTTGCTCGTGTTCTCCCACGTGGCTGCGATTAGCGCCACACCGCCTATGATGACTATGATGAAGACGACGAGCGACACAATGAATCCCCTCTGCGTCAGCTTGCGTGCCGTGTAGATGTCGGAGCGGAATGCCTGGATTGAGGCAAAGGCTGCGAAGAACATCAGGATCGCCATGGGGAGAAGAAGAACGATGGCAGCAGTCCCTGCGTTGATCCAGCCCCACGTGCGAATTCCGTGGTAATAGTCGTAGTTGTACCACCCGCCGAAGTCGCCGATGAGAAGCATGAGCGCCCCTATGACGCTAAACACCACGGGCAAGATGAGAATCGGCGATCCCGTAGGGGCGACGGGCGATCCCACGGGCGCTGGACATGGCGGCGCCTGAGCGGGCATCTCGGGAATAGGACTTCCACACGACAGACAGAACTTGTCCCCCTCTCTGAGGCGAGCACCACAATTCATGCAGTTCAATCAAACCCTCCTTCGCAGAACACAAACCCCTGACGTTATATGAAGGTTTTCCAGCAAAGGACTTGTATGCTCCCGCTGATGCCGCCGAAGGAGTTGGGAGCATGGCAAGGAGATCCGAGCGGGCAATGGACATCGCTGGAATCGTTGGCATAGGGATGATGTTCGCGACGGCGCTGATGACGGTAATCACCTGGCTGACGGCGTGGTGGAACGGAATCTCGACCGGCCACTACACGGTCCTAGTGAACATCAATGCCTTGGGCGAGGCCTTCGCGGAGTTCTGGCTCGTGTGGATAGTGCTCGGCTTCTCCCTGTGGGGGATCTACTGGTACATTCACGAAGCGATGCTCGAGAGGAGCGAGCTGGAGTAGGGCCTTCCGAATGGAATACTCAAGAGAACTTCGCCGCATTTGGTAGGCCGGGACTGGCATCCCGACAAAGCATTATATAACACCGTTAAGCATTACGAAACCGTTCCAGAGTGGCGATTGCTCTGGGGGGAGATAGAAAGAGGGGTATGAGATGACGTCAGCGAAGCCATCAGCTACAATGGATTTCGTGGATCGCGTCGAGGAGATGAAGCACATCCTGGACGCACTGAAGGCCGCAAGCGCAGGAGAAGGTCAACCTCTTCTCGTTCGTGGTGAGGCGGGTAGCGGCAAGACCCGCCTAGTTCAGGAGGCCGCCACTCAGGCGGAGGAACAAGGATTTGATATCGGGTTCGGGACCGCTCTCGCAGAATCCGTCGTCCCGTATCATTTCTGGAGGGAGCTTTTGGAAAATCTAGGCCTGAAGACCATCCTTGAGGAGGCTCCACCGCCAAGGCTCCTCGGGCTATATCTCATCGCCCCTGATGGAAGCATCTTGATCAGGGTTGAGCGGAAGGGAAAAGATGTCGACGATGGAGGACTGGTCAGTTCCGTGAACATCCTCAGAGAATACGTACAGGGGGCCGTCGATTCAAAGGAGTGCGAGTGGGCTGAAGAGCAGCTGGCCGTGTTGCAGGAAGGGGGCAACAAGATTCTGGTGGCAGGGGAATCGGACTTCTCCGTTGGCGCGGTTCTCGAGGGGCAAGAGGACGAGAAGTTCCTGGCAGATCTGCGAACATTGGCAAACGCAGTTGTCTCGGATAGCCGAGAGATGAAAAAGGATGATAGTCTAGCCGCGACTGAAGTACGACTCCACCAACTCCTCGAGTCGGGGAAGTACGAGGGCATTGACTATGTCCAGCACGACCCCAAGCTTCGTCAGGCAAGGTTCTTCGAACAGGTAACTCTTGGTCTCTCGCGAAAGGCGAAGGCACGCCCACTTTGCGTGGCGATTGATGATTTGCAGTGGGCAGATCCATCGAGCCTGGCTCTCCTGCACTACGTCTCCCGTAATATCAGGGAATCGAGAGTCCTCCTTCTGGGCACGTACCGGATAGAGGAGGCTGAGGCCCGGCCTCATCTCAAGGACGCCTTGAAGGGCATGGAGCAGGAAGAGATTCTCGCTGAAATGGATTTGAAAGGACTCTCCAAGGAATACCTGGCCGAGCTCGTAGAGTCGTTTATCGGTCCCCATAGTCTCTCTGATGCCTTCCTCGACCTCCTCTGGCAGGAGACGCGAGGGTTTCCCCTTTTCGTCCGCGAAGCACTCCTTGGGCTTGAGTATGATGGAAAGATAGTCTCGCAAGGGGTCGTCAAGCGTCTTGCGTGCCCATTGGACGAGGTGGCGCTGCCCGAACGGGTCCGAGATGTAATCCGGGCTCGTCTGGACCGACTTCCGATGGAAGACCGCCGGCTCCTTGACGCTGCAGCAACGTGCGGGACACGTTTCACCGCTGCTCTTGTGGCCAAGGTCGCGGGAGAGGAAGAGGGGAAGGCGCTCAACGGGCTGAGCGCGATCGCGAGGGTCCATGGCCTCTTGCGTCCTACAGACTCGGGCTTCACCTTCGACCATCCCGCGGTGCAAGAGGTGGCATATGATGGTGTGCCAACCGAAATCCGTCAGACCTATCATAGGGAAGCGGCGGATTGGTTGGAACTCGCGGGGGGATCCATCGAGGACATCGGAGAACACTACTACAGGGCTCGTGATCCTCGGGCAGGTGCTGCGCTCCGTTGCGCCGCATCGGAGGCTCGAGCCAAGTACGCGAACGAGGAGGCAATCCGATTCTACACCGAGGCGTTGGAATTGGAAGAGGATGTACAGAAGAGAATGGAAATGTTCTATGGTCTAGGAAGGGTTTACGATTTGATAGCAGACTATGAGAAGAGCAGTGAATCATTTGGAACCGCATTGGAATTGACCGAAGAGAAGAGGAAGAGGGCTGAGATCAAGGCGTGGATTGGACAAATGCTTGTGAAGAGAGGAGAATATGACGAAGCCAAAAGAATCTTCACTGAGGCATTGGACTCGGTTGAAGGTGAGGAGTGCAAGGAGGAGGCGCTTGCCCTCAACAACATCGGTCTTATGTCCTACTACAGAGGGGAGAATGACAGAGCCCTCGAATACTACGAAAAGAGCCTAAAGATAGGAGAGAAGATGGACGACAAGAGTGGTATTGCGGGCACACTGAACAACATGGGCATTATACATAGGGAGAGGGGAGACGGAGACGAGGCGCTAGGGTGTTTCAGTCGCAGCGTGAAGATTTCAAAGGAAATCGGCCACCATGCTTTTCTGGCAAACCACCTGAACAATATCGGCATTATATATATGGACAGAGGGGAATACAAAAAGGCTCTCGACTACTATGAGAGGAGCTTGGCGATAAAGGAGAAAATCGGTGATCAGTTGGGCATCTTACACTCCCTGGGCAACATCGCGATTGTGCACTCCAACAGGGGGGACTACGACAAGGCCCTCGAGTACAACAGAAGATCCCTGTCAATGGCGAGCAGGATCGGCAACCAACTAGGCGTTGCATATGACCTCCTCAACATCGGTATCATACATCGTGAGCGAGGCGACTACGAAAAGGCACTCAAGGACCTCAAGAAGAGCATAGAAATAGCAGAGAAAATAGGCTCGCAATCAGTATTACCTGAGGCATACTGCGAAGTTGCGGAAGTTCACTTCGAGAGGCGAGACTTGGAGGAAGCACTAGAGGTCTCCAACAGAGCGCTTTCCTTGTCCTCAGATCTCGGTCAAAAACGTGACATCGCTCGCTCAAGAAGAATAGTCGGTATGGTCTATCGCGAACGTCACACGTGGAATATGTCGATTGAGAATTTCGAGCAGAGCATTGGAATCTTCAAGGAGATTGGATGGGAGAAGGACTTGGGAGAGTCCTACTATGAGTTCGGACTGATGTGGAAGGCCAAGGGTGAATTCGCAAATGCGAAGGAACATCTCGTGAAGGCTGCCAAACTATTCGAGAAGCTAGACATACCGAAGAGGGCAGCGCGGGTGCGAGAAGCTCTTGATGCTCTGGATACTGGAGTCGACTAGCAGCTCAAAGGGTCAAGAAGGAAAGCCTGGGCCTATGGGACGTGGGTCTTTCTCGCCGCTTGCTGTCGGCCCATCCATTGACACTTGAGCAGCTGGAACCGAATGCCAGACTTCCGTTGTGGATGTAGCATCAGCAAACGAGGGTGCCGGGCTTTGCGCTGTAGGACCCACCCATCGGGTTGCTGTCGAGTTTCTGCCTGTGAAGTACGCAACCTGCCAAAACGCAGAACTGTTGCTCGAAATGGGGAATCTGCGTAGAGTACAGCACCTTGGCAAACGAATCGCCGCCTTGGAGAAGGAGGTTGCCACAAAGAGTTCAGCCGCCCTCCTGCACAAAGTGTTCGGGATGATTCATTGTGAACAGGATATGTGGTCGGAGTCCATGCGGGAGTTCGAGGCAGCTGGAGCAAGGTGACGATGAAGGAACTCCGCATCCCCAAGGCCAACAGGATGGTGAAACTCACAATGATGTCTGGGACATCCTGGCCGGGAGGGGTACATCGCCTTTCACGCGAGGACATTCTCGGGAGTCCATGGGGCTCTCCTTGTCGCTGACCTCACGAGGAAGGAGACTCTCAGCAGCCTGGAGCTGTATCGGATTCCTTCCCTGTTCAGGGTCGTGGAAAACGTTCCTCTGGTCCCCGCTTGCAGCAAGTCGGACCTGACGGATGAGATAGATTAGGCGGCGGGCGCCCGTGAACGGGAACCGGTGACTCTCTTTGATTCCCAGGTCTTTGCGAGCGAATGCTGCTGCGTATGGACCAACGGTTATATACCGTTTGGCGAAAGCAAGGCGAGAGGCATCGAATGCGAGGGGACGGGACACAGTATCGACGAGATGAGGGAGAAGAGGACTATTGTGTTCGATACTGAGGTCTGACGCTGGCTTCGCGCGGGTGGAGCTTTACCCCTACTCGTGAAAGGGCACATCCCGGCGGGACGCGTTACGGCAACCTGCTAACAGCAGTCATGGGCGCGATCCCGCGCGGCATTCCCTTGGCGGAGGAGTCGCCGATTCCGCGGACTGTCTAAGCCACTAAGGGACTTCCTTGCGTGCGAACCGTGTGGTGTCGTCGGAGTAGCCTGTATAGCCGATGGCTGGAATACCGACGGGCCCGACCTTGACCGAGATTTCATGTCCGACTCCGTCAAAGTCCGCGATTTCGACCGACCAAGTGCCCAGAATTGGATCCCGTTGGGCGAAGTTAAGATTCATTCCAGGGTCTTCGGGTCCGGCACGTCCGGCCGCCCAAGCAAGGTTTGCGGTCCCATCCGAGCCGTAAGTGAGCGAGGTGGCAGTGCAACCACCCGTATCCATTGTGGAGTCGTCCACAGGTTCCCGAACCCAAGCATGCCCGGTCCAGCGCAGGAACCTCACGGGAACGGCGCAGGGCCTGTGGCTGATTGACGGGTGTCCAGTGACGGGGTCGTAGGCAAGGCTGACGAAGTAGCCGTATCCCCAGACGCCGCTCTCCACGACCTGGATGTCCCAAACGGACCCAGTCCAGCGGGCAAATTTCAGACTGTCTCGCCCATAGACGTCGGCGTCTAGATCGTCGGTGTATGCGATCGCCGGGTTGCCGTTCGGGTCGAGCGCCAGCGCGTTGTACACCGCCTGGGCCCCGGGGTCTACGACCTCCGTCGACCACGTCGTACCCGTCCGGGACGCAAGCTTCAACGCCCAGAAGGTCACGGCATTCTTACCTCGGCCCTCTTTCACGCGGGTGACGTAGCTGATGTACGCCGTCCCTGCGGGGTCGAAGGCGAGCCCCTTCCGGAAATACACGTTCTCGCTCTCAATCTCCGTCGTGACCCAGGACGAGCCACTCTTCGCAACAAAGTAAAGCTTTCCCCAGCCGTGGACGATGGAGGGGGCGCCGCTCGGGTCGTAGGCGAGGGAGATGCCCGGCGACCCGACGTCGTCGCCCGTCGCCACGACCTCGATGTCCCACGATACCCCGTTGTAATGGGCGAACTCCAGCTGCCGCGTCTCCGCCGCCTCGTCGTACCAGTCGTAGGCGAGGGCTGGATTCCCGAAGGGGTCGAATGCGAGGGATGTGTAGCCCGCGCTATGGGTCGACACGACCTCAACGGTCCAGCCTGTGCTCTCCGTCGTCCCAGATGCGGAGTTCGAGAGGCCAGAAGGGTTGCCCATCTCATCCATCGTCTTGAGCGCGAAGTAGTATGTCGTCGTCGGAGTCAACCGTTTCACCGTGAACGTCTGGGATGACCCGGCCGGAACCGGAATCGGCTCCTCCTGCGCCCGGGTGGCCGCGTCCCAGCTCACCTCGGTAATCGCATCGTCGCGGAGGTACCGCACGTCGTACAAATAGGCGGTTCCCGCGTTGCCGTCGTCTCCAGGGGCCGTCCAAATGAGGTTCGCGGAAGTGACCGACACACTGACCACAGCGAGGTCGGTGACCGCGGCCGGTGAAGTGGAGTCGTCCGGGAAATTGGGGGCGCCCACCGCTAGCCTCGCGTTCAGCCGCCCCCCGGTCAGTGTCTTTCCTTGCAGGGATGGCAGGGGGTCCACTGTGGCGAGGATCCGATCCTTCACCTGCGCGATCGTCCAACCGGGGTTCTGGGCCAGGACGAGGACTGCAACACCCGCTACATGGGGAGTGGACATCGATGTGCCGCTCATGGTACGGTAGCGGTCGTCAGGGTAGGTGGAAAGAGTATCTACCCCTGGTGCAGCGAGGTCCACCCAGTTCGACCCGTAGTTGGAGAACGACGCCAGATCGTCGTTGTGGTCAGTCGCGGCCACGGAGATGATGTTATCGAGATTGTATCCGGCTGGATAAGCCTTCGGCTTGCTTTTCCCGCTGTTCCCCGCCGCGGCCACGAACAGGGCGCCCGAGTTTGCGATGGCAGTCTGCTCAGTCTTGGATTTATGCGAACCTCCATAGCTGTTGCTCGTGATCCGGACGATCTTATTACCCGACTCGTCCTCAAAGGAGGCGGCATAGTTGATTGCAGTGATTTCATTGCTTATAGAACCCCCACCATTGGCACCCAGGAACTTAAGAGGCATAATCTGAACATTCCAGTTCACTCCGACCACTCCAACGCCATTGTTGCCCATGGCGCCTACCGTGCCCGAGGTGTGGGTCCCATGGCCGTTGTCGTCCATAGGGTCGTTGTCGTCATTTGCGAAGTCCCATCCACTAACGTCGTCGACATAACCGTTGGCATCATCATCAATCCCGTTGTCAGGAATCTCCCCAGGGTTAACCCAGATGTTGGCGCTCAAGTCCTCGTGGTTGTAGTCGATTCCCGAATCGATAACGCCAACCACGATGGTGGATGAGCCTGTTTGGACTGCCCAGGCCTCCAGGGCATCAATGTCGGCATCCATAGTTCCGCCTGTCTGGCCTATGTTATGAAGACCCCAGAGATCGTTTCGGTGGGTGTCGTTGGGAATAACGTTTGCATAGCGGATGTAGTTCGGCTCAGCGTAGAGGACGTTCGGATTCGCGGACAGTTCCCGGATGGCCTTCCCGACGGAGAGTCCCGCCGGGAGTCGCCAGTGCTGCACCCCGATCTCGGAGAACTCCTCAATTGTTACTGCGCCCAAAGCCTTGCGTGTGACCTGGGCTCGGCTCGCTGCAATTCCAGGACGGAAAGCGACCAAGAGCTCGCCAGGGACGTACTCGCCGTCGGCCTCCTCACTGGACGGCACGAAGTTGGTGCTGTCCATAGGGATGACGTTCGATCTGGAGTTCATGCTCTCACCGGTAATAGGGGCTAGAACGAGCGCGGGTTGCGCTGGTAAAGCGGCTACCACGAGCAGAGATATGACCCCCAGTACAGCCAGCACCCTCCAAACCCTCCCGCAGCTTCGGCGGGAGCCCACACCTTTCTCCAATTCGCCGACTGGAATAGTCATGCGTCTGAATATCATGAACAAGATAATGAAACCCTACTAACATTCTGAGGCTGTTTCGTGTTGCAAGCCAAGTACTTGTCGGTGGGAAGCTTAGCGGAGGGGCACGACCGGGCTTTGGAGCATCTTGCCAGAAGTGTGGGAATATCGGAGGATATCGGAGAGCGTTACACACGTAGCTATTCATACCGTGGCATAGCAGAGATCTACCTTGGGAAGAGAGATCTGGTGAAGTCATTGGACTTCTGCAATAAGGCATTATCTCTTTCGACCGAGATAGGACAGAAGGAGAACATCGCATCGTCAAGGAGAATCCTCGGAATGGTATGTCGCGAGAGCAGCAGGTGGACGGAGGCAATCGAGAATTTCCAGGAAAGCGTTAGGATCAGTGAAGAGATCGGATCAAGGCTTGATGCTGGGAAATCCCGATATGGATTCGGGTGCATGTGGAAGGCGAGGGGGGATGCCGCCAAGGCTAGGGGGCATTTGGAGAAGGCTGCCGAACTATTCGAGAAGCTGGACATACCGAAGAGGGCAGCTGAAGCGCGAGCGGCCCTCGAAGCGCTTGACGCTGAAGCCTAGCCAACAGAAGGAGGGCCAGGAGGGGAGGGTCATCCTTGTGTAGACTGGCAGAAGTCAGTACTCCCCTGCCTGTCTAGCCTCCTTGTCTCAGAACCGCCGCCAATCGGAACGAGCTGGACCTTTTGCGAGCGGTGTGATGTCTCCTGTGCTGAATTCGTAGGTGCTGATCTTGTGTTTCCTCCTGTTTAACTGTTGCTGATAGACAATCTTGGAGTTATCAGGCGACCAGGACGGCAGAGAACCTGTGACTACGGGTTCTGCTGTCTCAGTCCCAATATCCACCGTGTAGATCATACCCGAGTTTCCATCATCGAAGATTAGGGAGTCGACACCTTGCGCCCAATCAAGTCCGCTAAAGTGGAACTGCCCGGTCAGCAGTGAATGCGTAACCGTACCGGTTGCCCGATCGATGATCATGATGCTACGGGCGACAGAGATCTCGACACTGATGAACGCGAGCCGGCTGCCGTCCGAACGCCATGTCACGTCTGACCCCGCCAATACTCCGAATCCATCGGGTGAGGTGTAGATCCTGTATGGAGTCCCCCCTGTGGCTGGAACTGCATCGATTCCAGACTCGGTGTCTGAGATTCTAACCATGTACGCGATCTCGTCCCCCAGGGGTGACCATGCAGCACCACCTATGTAATGATCTTCCCCAGGTGGGGTAACGAGTCGTTGCAGGTTGCTCCCCTGAGGCTCGCCATCAACCACATTTACATCTATGCGCCAAACGCCATGATCATAACCAGGAACATTGGGAACATATTTGTAGCCGCTCCAGGCGAGACTCTTTGCGTCAGGTGACCAAGATAGACTATTATATCCGAAATACCCTTCGAATACCACGGCCTGGTTCGAACCGTCGTCGTTCATCACCCAAATCCTATTCGACTGACAGAACGCAATTGCTGGGTCAGCCGGTGGCTCCTCGCCATCCTTGCACTCAGGCCAGGGCTCGCACTTGTCCGGCGGTGCCGCGCTGATCAGCGGAAAGCTCATCAGCAGCGTGGCCAGGAAGGCGACAACCAGCCCCACACTACTCACTCTCTTCCATATACTATTCATGATGACATTCTCCTGGGAATCGGAAGAGGAAGAGCCGTAATATATCCCAACTATCATCTTGGTCAAAGGGAAGATATCGGTTTATAAGCTCATTCATGTCTGGCCAGGATCGAAGACGCCGCTCGAATTGACACTCGAGAGCCGCGTCATCAGAGTGCATTCAACGCCCGGTTAGAGACCAAATGGCCCGCCAGGTATTACGACATCCTTCCAGAGTGTTGCTCTTCTAGATGGGAGAGGGTGAATGGCCGGCCTCTCGTGATGTTGGTTGATGATTGCCGCTACCCCTCGTGTATCTTGATCTCGCCGCCACCGAGCGGGGTCAGTGGACCATCATTGTCGTCCATTTCGACATTGGTGTCGTAGACCGTGAGGCCGGTTCCCTTGTCCCATATCTTCATTCGGATCCTGTCGACACCGCCGCCTCCGGGCAGGTCGCCGTCGATCACCGTCAGCTTGAAGGCATAGTCACCTTCGCCGTTGATCGTGCCCGTGCCCTTGAACTGCGCTCTCGGTCCGGATATCACCAGCCAATCGTATGAGGTTGAGTGGAAATCCATACCGGCTGCTTGGAATCTGAACTCGGTGTTGCCTTTGGGTACATCTGCGCCCTTGTGATACTTGGCGACAAAGCCGAAGTTCACTTTCCCTTCGAGTTCAGGGTCGCCGATGTAGCCTCCCGGGGATGACCAATACCAGCCGCCGCCCGTAACGAAACCGCCTTCTGGATTGTATATCACGACCATGGCGGTTAGATCTCCTACTAGATTCGCTGTGCCGACACCACCATCATCGTCCGTGACCGTGAGGGTAACCATGTAAACTCCCGCGGCTGCGAATGCGTATAAGTCCGTGACAGTTCCACTTCCGCCGCTCTCCGTCACGGTTCCTGGAGCTTCTATAGTGAGGTCGGATTCGAATATCCACTCTGCTGTGTGGATGTCCCCGGTTCCGACATCGGTGAAGGATCCGGTGAATTCTACGGGTGTGTTGACAGGATATATCGAGCCTGCTGCGGGTCCTGTGATCAAGACATCTGGCGGCTCGTTTGTGACCAGGACAGGTGCAGTCGCCTCGACAGTGTACTCACCATCGCTCACTTCCACGGTTGCGGTTCCTGTGTAGTCGTCATACCATGTGAATGATGCCGTATTGCTGGATCCTGACTCATCAATGATTCCATCGGAATCGAAGTCAAAGGAATATGTGAGGGGATCGTTCTCTCCATCGCTCGCATAGACCGTGAATACGACCGCGGTCCCCTCTACGCCCGGAGTGGTTGTGAATGAACAGATTTCGGGAGCGGTATTAGCGGAGCATGGACTCATCAAGGGGTGCCAATCCACTCCCTGGTGTGGCAGAAGCGTGTCTCCATCTCCGTCACCGTCAAGGTCCTCTCCCAGATAGTCGTCCCAATAGTTACCATCACCAGTTCCGTTGTCCCATGTGTTTGTCGATGCGTAGTTATAGAGTTGATTGGTGTTGTCGACAAGGATGTTGCAGAAGAAGGTGTTATCGTTGGAAGAATGCAGCCAGATGCCGTAGTAGTTGTCCGACACCGTGTTCCAGACTATAGTGTTGCTGCTGGAGGAATAACCCAGGGTGATGCCGCCGTAGTTCGAGCTGCCCGACACAATGTTCCCGCTTATGGTGTTGCTGTTGGAACCACCCACGTCGATGACGTGGTATTTGTAGCTACCCGTGACAGTGTTCCCGCTTATGGTGTTGCTGTGGGAAGAACCCAATCTGATGCCGAAGTTCGAGCTGCCCGAGATCGTGTTCTCGCTTATGGTGTTGCTGACAGACTGAGCCAGGACGATCGGAGAACCGGAGCTGTCCGAGATCGTGTTCCCGCTTATGGTGACGCTGCCGGAACGATACAGGTAGATGCCGTTGTAGCTGCCCGACACAATGTTCCCGCTTATGGTGACGCTGCCGGACTGAGTCACGTAGATGCCGTAGCCCTTGCCGCCCGAGATAGTGTTCCCGGTTATGGTGCTGCCGCCAGACCACCGACCCAGGCTGATGCCACGAGCGCGGTTGCCCGAGATTGTGTTCCCGGTCACGGTGACGCTGCCGGACTGATACACGGAGAGGCCGACCTCGTTGTCTGAGATCGTGTTCCCGCTTACGGTGCTGCTGCCGGATCCTCCTAGGCAGATGCCGCAGCCGACGCCGCCCGACACCGTGTTCCCGCTTATGGTGTTGCCACTGGACCGACCCAGGCTGATGCCGCCGTAGTAGTGGCTGCCCGACACCGTGTTCCCGCTTATGGTGTTGCCGCTGGACAGATACAGGTAGATGCCGTTGTAGCTGCCCGACACCGTGTTCCCGCTTATGGTGTTGCTGTGGGAAGCACCCAGGTGGATGTTAACTGAAAAGCCACTCACTAGAGAGTTTGTGATAGTAATCCCTGATCTTAAGGACGCATAGATACCGTACGAACCAACGCCTTTCGTGACAGAATGGCCACCACCGTCGAGCGTTATTCCATCGCTGGCGATGACGACCGTCTCGTGGACATCGTTCGTGAACAGGCACGTCTTTGTACCAGAGTCCCAAGTTCCTATTGATGTGCAGTCGCCACCAGTCGCATCATCTTTGATGTACTTCGTACCAGCCTCCTCTTGTATGAACACGTGGTGAGGCTCTGATAAGTCCTGAGTATAGGAGTGGTTTCCCTCCTGGTCGGCCACGAAGCTCTCGATCAGATAGCCGTCCTCGTGTCTGTAGTACGTCTTGCCTGGCTCGAAACCGCTGATCGTGATTTCTGTGGACTGTGCGGAAGTCACGTTTCGTATCCCGAAGCTCACGACTTCGGGAATGGACTCCAGGCTGACGTTCACAACTTCACTGCTGCACAGCGTCACGTTCAGGTAGGTACTGTTCGTGATCTCGAAGCAATTCCCCTCTCCTTCGACGATTTCAGCGCTGACGTCCGTGACGACAGTACTCGGACCGAAGAAAGCGAATGCGGTCAAGATCAATAGCGCACACAACAACATGCTCGAAGTTCTTCTCATATTCCTCCCTCTCAAGACCTCATATGAAGGCAGTCTAATGTATCCCAGCTAACACATAGTGTGAAGGTTGTGTTAGTAGCCCAGTGAATCCGACGCAGTCAGGCTTGAGAGCACGTATTCGCGATATAACCCTTACAACTCCACTGCAACCTTGGTCGAAGCGTCCCCCATGATAGCACAGCTCTTCACTGCTTTTCGAAATTGCAGGCTGGAGTCTCGATAAGGCTTTATATAACGTCAGACTGATTCCGTATTGCTCCAGAACGAAGGTAGCTGCTCTTCATCGGAGGGGAGAGAGATGAAGGAGGATCGTAAGATGACATCCTCTACAGTGTCAGGGAGCCTGAGTTTCGTGGACCGCGAGGAGGAGATGAAGCGTATCAAGAACTCGCTGAAGCGTACGAGCACTGGGGAGGGGGAACTGCTCATCATTCGCGGTGAGGCGGGGAGCGGCAAGACCCGTCTGTTGCAGGAGGCTGCCGCGGAGGCCGAGAAACAGGGATTCTCAGTAGGGTTCGGTACGGCTCTCGCGGAGTCCGTCGTCCCGTACCATCCATGGAAGGAGGTTCTGGAGGGTCTGGGCCTCGATGTCATCCTCAAGGAACTCCCGCCGCCAAAGCTTTTCGGACTGTATCTCATCACCGCCGACGGAGACGTCAAGGTCAAGGTTGAGCGGGAGGGTGCGAAGTCGAAGCTCCTTTCCGACCTGATATCTTCACTTGAAGAATCTGTTACTGATTCCAAAGCCCAGAAGAGGCTACTGGACGGAGACTTCATCCTTGTTGGGCGAGACGGGCACAAATCAATCTTGTGGCAGGGTTCTGATGTTCATTTGGGAGCAATAGTGGAGGGCGACGAAGATGAGGGGTTCCTCGCGGATATTATGGCACTGGGAGACAAGGCGGAGTCGATTCTCAGTGGTGAGACGCATGAGGAAGGGGACCCCTACCGCATCGTGAAAACTCATCTGCGACAGCTCCTGGACTCTGAGATATACGAAGGTATAGACTATGCGAGAGAGGACCCCAAGATGCGTCAGAACAAGCTCTTCGAACATGTCGCTCTGGGACTCTCTCGGAGGGCCAAGGGCAGTTCTCTGTGCGTCCTCATTGATGATCTTCAATGGGCCGACCCATCGAGTCTCGAGCTCCTTCGGTATGTCGCTAGGAATACGCGGAAGACGGGCGTGTCTATTCTGGGCACTTATCGCGCAGAAGAGGCCGAATCTCGCCCTCAATTGAAGGAGTCATTGGAGGGGATGGACCAAGAAGAAACTCTGAACAAGATGGATCTGAACGGACTAACCCGCGAACACTTAGCAGATTTAGTTCGGTCATTCATCGGATCCCACGTACTGCCAGAGGACTTCCTCGACCATCTCTGGCAAGAGACACGGGGATTCCCGCTTTTCGTCCGCGAGGTTATGGTGGATCTTGAGGATGACGGGGAGATAGCCACACAAGGCTCTGTCAAGTGCCTTGTGCGCCCCCTCGAGGAGATTGCCCTACCCAAACGTGTCCGTGACGTAATCCGCAGGCGTCTGGACCAACTTCCCGACGAAGACCGTCGGCTCCTAGATGCTGCGGCAACCTGTGGTTCAAGATTCACCGCCTCCATTGTGTCCAAGGTGGCTGGTGAGGAAGAGGCCAAGGTTCTCAACGGACTTGGAGCAATTGCCAGGATTCATGGTCTCCTGCGTTTGACAGACTCAGGCTTCGCCTTCGATCACCCGGCTGTCCAAGAGGTGCTATATGATTGTGTGCCTGCTGAGATCCGTCAGACATACCATCGGAAAGCGGCATTATGGCTAGAGCTTGCGGGAGGGCCCGTTGAGGACATCGGAGAGCACTATTACAGAGCTCGTGATCGAAGGGCAGTTGCTGTACTCAATGACGCGGCCTCCGAAGCTCGTACGAAGTATGCAAACAAAGAAGCAATCCGATTCTACACAGAGGCACTGGAATTGGAGGAGGATGAACAGAAACGAATGGGGATGCTGTACAGCCTTGGAGATGTCTGCGATTCGATGGGAGACCTTGAGAAAGGCCTGGAGTCTTTCAAGGGAGCGTTGGCATATGCGCAGGAGAAGGACGTTCAGGTGGGAATCCTGAATAGGATTGGACGGATGCGTTGGAAGAGAGGGGAAATCGAGGAATGCGTGAGGGCTCACACCGAGGCTTTGAGTCTCCTGGAAGATGATGGATGCAAAGAAGAAGCTATGGCCCTGGACGGTCTCGGGTGTGCGTATGAGTCCCGAGGAGACTTCGACCAAGCCCTTGAGTACTACGAGAGGAGCCTGGCGATAGGTGAAGAGATCGCGGATCAGGAGGTCATTGCCAGGGCCCTCACCTGCAAGGCGAATATTCACAATCTAAAAGGAGAATTCGGAAAGGCCATTGAGAACCACGAGAAGAGTATCAAGGTATCGGAGAGAATCGGTAACTTGGTGGGCGTAGCAGGAGCCTGCATGAGCGCAGGCGCTCCTCATGTCGCCAAGGGAGAATATGACAGAGCACTTGAACTCTACGAGAAAGGCCTGGCGATATATGAGAAGATGGGCAATCGAGTGGGCATCGCGGGATTTCTCAACAATATCGGGAATATTCACAGTCTGAGAGGAGAAAACCGAAAAGCCCTTGAGTACTTCGAGAGAAGCCTGGAGCTGTCGGAGAGAGCCGGTGCCAGATACTATGCCGCAATCCACCTGAACTTCATAGGCATGGTTCACAGGGAGGAAGGAGAATACGACAAGTCACTTGAGTACTTGGAGAAGAGCTTGGGAACATTCAAGAAGATCGGCGACAGAGGGGGATTGAATTGGAGTTACTGCGAACTCGTTCAGACTTTCCTCAAGAGGAAGGAGTTGGGTAAAGCGATGGAGTTCTGCAAGAAAGCGTTGAATCTGTCCGAAGAACTCGGCTCCAAAGGGCATCTCGGCGAATCGAGGCGTTTCCTTGGGATGATATACTGTGAGCAAGGGAGATGGGATTTGGCGGCTGAGAACTTCGAGGAAAGCATCAGGATCTTCGAGGGAATTGGAGCCAAGAATGCATTGGCAAAATCCCACCGAGAGTTCGGACTTATGTGGAAGCAGAAGGGCGACATGGCTGAAGCGAACGAACATCTCGCCAGGGCACTCGAGCTGTTCGAAGCGTTGAATCTGCCCAAGAGTGCAGCAGAAGCGCGAGAGGCCTTCGACGCACCTAGTACTGAAGTTTAGCCAATGGGCGGAAAGGGGGAAAGTATCATCCTCATCAAGGCTCGTCGATGTCAGTACTTCCCTTCCCGACTAGGACCAATGTCTCAGAACCGCCGCCAGTCCGGTCCCCAAATGCCATCTGCAAGTCTATCGATGTTCCCAGTGCTGAATTCGTAGACGCTGATTCTCTTGGTATTGGGTTTGCCCCCTGGTTGTTTATATACTATCTTGGAGTTGTCAGGTGACCAGGACGCGCAGCAACCTTCAGTAATCGGTACAACGATTTCTGTGTCGATGTCCACCGTGTGTATCATCCCGCCCATATGGAATGCGAGTACGTCGCTGCCCTGGCGCGCCCAATCGAGTCCCGCAACATCAAGTCCCGGTAGTAGCGTATCAATGACCTCACCAGTCGCCCGTTCGATAATCATCGTACTCCTACCTTCATCTCCAGCAGCTACTTCACCACCTTCGACTGCTAGCCGGGTGCCGTCCGAACTCCAGGTAGTTCCAGGGTCCAATGCGTGTCCTTCAGGAGCCGTGTAGATGTTGTAGGGAGTCCCTCCTGCGGCTGGAACGGCATCAATTTTCCACGCATTTGGATCGTACAGACGAACGAAGTAGGCGATCTCGTCTCCCAATGGTGACCAAGAGGCGCGATAGTAGGACCCGTATTCGCTCAGGCTCACGAGCTGTTGCAGGTTGGAACCTTGAGGCACGCCATCGATGATTTCAACGTCGATTCTCCAGACCCCATAGTCCTTGCCGGGAACGTTGGGAGTGTACGTGTAACCGCACCAAGCGATGCTATTTCCGTCGGGGGACCACGAGGGACTACCAGAGAACTTGTGATACTCCTGGGAGTATATCACCACCTGATTCGAACCGTCAGCGTTCATCACCATGAGCTTCTCACTCGCGTCGCCGCGGATCTTCTCATCATTTATGAATGCGATTGCCGGATCCGCCGGCGGTTCCTCGCCACCATCCTTGCACTCAGGCCAAGGTTCGCATTTGTCCGGCGGCGGCG
>JBHIFJ010000028.1:0-26269 GCA_046761045.1 Thermoplasmata archaeon | reverse complement strand
CTCCCGACCTGCTGATTACAAGTCAGCCGCTCTTCCAACTAAGCTACGGTGGCGCGGTCTCTACCAAGACCATGCGACTAATAAAGATTGTGGCTTCATGAAAATTACATCACAACAAATATATAAGCCCGCTATTATCGTCGAACTGTGATATAATGGTGGATTGCCCCAGATGCGGTGCAACCTTGCCAGATGATGCTGATAGGTGCGCGATTTGTGGTCAAGAACTCAAGGAGATTCCTTGTCCAAATTGCGAGAAGCCACTTTCATTCATCGAGGAGTATGAGAGGTACTACTGTTATGATTGCGAGGAATATGCACCGAAGGACATCGGGACCCAAGCCGAGGAAAGAAGATGTCCAACCTGTGGGAAATACCTCACATACGTTTCTCAATATGACCGATGGTACTGCTTCAACTGCCAGAGCTACGCACCAAAAGAGGAGGTGGAAGAGATGCCCGCCGAAGAGGAGGCTGAGGAGTCGGCCGAGGACGAAGAGAAGCCAGAGCTAACAGAAGAGATTGTCGAGACATCGAAGCGTGATGATCTTGTCGCACTGTGCCGAGCATACGGACTGAAGGTCAGCGGAAAGAAAAAGGAACTCCAGGAGAGGCTTCTTTCCCACATCGAGGAGCAAATCGTTCCGAGGGCGCCGGAGGAGGCACCAGAGGAAGCTGAGGAGTCTCTGCCAGAAGAGGAGGTTCCTGAGGCTGAAGGCGCTCCGGAGAAAAAGGAGCTGCCTGAGCCACCGGAGGAGGAGGTTCCGCCGAAAGCCCCGGAGGAAGTTGAGGAGGAAGAGGAGCCCGCCAAGGTGCTAGAGGAAGTGCCCACTGGGGAGGTTCTGGAGAAGGAGATGGAAGAACTCCTGGAGGAAACTGGGGCGGAAGAAGTCCCAGAAGAAGCCGCCGTGGAAGAGAAACCACCAGAAGAGGAGAAGCCGCCGGAGGAAGTCCGACCAGAAGAGCTCCCGGAGGAAGAGAAGCCAGAGGTCCCTGTGAAGCCCCCTGCCGAGGAGGTCAAACCTAAACTGGTTGCCCCAAAGCCCCCTCTCAAGGAAAAGCCACCGAAGGTTGAGAAGCCAGAAATAGAGAAGTGTCCAGATTGCGGGAAGCCGCTCACCTATATTGCCCGCTACGAAAGGTGGTGGTGTTCGGCGTGCAAGAAGTATGCACCTCCAGTGGAAAAGGAAGTGGAAATCAAGAGATGTCCTACATGCAAGAAACCGCTAACATACTATGCTCAATACGACAGATGGTTCTGCCACACCTGCAAGAAGTATGCGCCGAAGGAGGAGAAGGTTGAAGTTGCTGTGGAGGAGGGTGTGTGCCCGACCTGTCACGGCAAAGCGAAGTTCGTGGAGAAGTACAATAGATGGTACTGCTACACGTGCAAGTCGTATCTGCCTGAGAAGAAACCAGCAGTGGTCGTCAAGGAGAAGGCGGTGAAGAAGTGTCCGACTTGCGGTGAAGACCTCACCTACGTGAAGAGGTTCGACAGATACTACTGCTACGTCTGCGCAAAGTACGCCCCCAAAGAGATTCCCGCCAAGGCAGCCCGCCCGGTGCCCATAGGAAGATCGGGAAGCGCGAAGGCTGGAATAGCGCTCATCACCATCGGAACAGTGTTCTTCATGATCTCTGGTCTTCTAACCCTGCTTGTGGGAGTGGGAGCGATCAATCCGTTCTTCCTCTACGAGGATGGCACATACTTCGTGACCATATTCGGAATGACGACCCCGTTCTTCTTTGATTTGTTCTTCTTCCTCTTCGTCATTTTCGTCCTTTTCGGGGCAGTGTCCGGCTTGTATGCAATCACGAGTCCCAAGAGGAAATAGCTAAGTCTCCCCGATTCCTCACGACAGACAGGAGTACGATGTCACTGGAAGATATCATCAGGCGGTTCAGGAAGCCGGGAAGGCGCGACCCGAGGGAGTTCGTTACGACGTGGACGGAAGAAGAGATTTTGGATAGCAAGGTTGTGGACTGCTACGTGATTGTGCTTCGCACAAGGGGATGCTATTGGTCCAGAACGAGCGGCTGTTCAATGTGCGGATACATCTTCGACTGCGCTGAGGAGGCCTCGCCCGACGAGATAGCATCGCAGTTTGAGATGGCGATGGAGAGCTACAAAGGACAGCCCTTCATCAAGATTTACACGTCTGGAAGCTTTCTTGATACGGATGAGATTGAGTTCGAAGCAGCCATTGAGATTCTTGGACATGCATTGGATGAGGCGGATAGGGTACTCATCGAGAGCAGACCGGAGTTCGTATCGCCTGGACGGCTGGAGTGCCTGCCAAGTCCAAGGAGGGTCGAGATAGCATTCGGGCTTGAATCGGCAAACGATGTTGTCCTTCAGAGATCAATCAACAAGAGAATGACCTTTGAGGATTTCCGGAGTGCCTGCAAGATTTGCAGAGAGATGGAGATCAGGACCAGAGCCTACCTCCTCATCAAACCTCCATTTCTTACCGAGAAGGAGGCTTTGAGGGATGCGATCTCGACGGCTCGGGCTTCATCCGAACTTGTCGACACGATCTCCTTCAATCCTGTCAACGTCCAAAGAAACACACTTGTGGAGTATCTCTGGAGGAGAGGTGAGTATCGACCCCCCTGGCTGTGGACGGTCATCGATGCATTGATGTCCATCGGAGGGCTCGGCCCCCGCATTCTCGTCTCCAGCGTTGGGGCTGGCAGCAGGAGAGGTGCCCACAACTGCGGCAAGTGCGATCCTGGGATAGTCGATTTCCTGGAAGACTTCTCCCTCGGCAGGCAGTCGACCCCACCTGAAATCGAGTGCACATGCAAGGAAGAGTGGCTCACACTGCTTGATGTTCAAGGACCAATGCAGGCTTCAGCAGACCCGGCATTCTTCTTCGACAGATAGGTTTTTGATACGCTTCTCTCTTACCCACGGCATGCGCCACTATCCAATAAAGAGAGGATACAAAGACAACCTCCAATCGGACAATCTTCGTGCTCTGGTCACCGAGAGTTTCGGAGATTGCAGGCAGGAGGAAGGGAGATTCGTCGCCTCCTTCGGTGCTCTGAAGCGTATTCTGGTTTGGAGTGACGGAAAGGATCTCATCGTCGACACCGAAATGGATGCAGCTGTTCCAGACGAGGTTGCCATGGAAACAATAAGACGATACAATGACTTCCTCCTCAAGACAACGGGCTACACAGCCAAGGATAGAAAGAAGAGGGCGGAGAAAGAGGACAGGAAGTGATTCAGCACTCAAGATCCTCGTCATTGCCCTCAGGCTCAGGCGGCCTCTCTCATCACGATTCCTGAGCTTTCTAGCCTCCCGCTCGAATCGCGGTTGAAGGCTGGCACACGGAGCGGCTATCCGAAGAGTGCTCCCAAGCCGGCGGCCGCCTCTTCTTCGCTGACTTCCTTTTCCTCTTTCTTCTTCTTTCCTTCCTTCTTCTCCTCCACTGGTTCGGCAGCAGCCCCGGGTGCTGCAGCGACAGGCAAGGAGAACGCAGTGGACATGGCCTCCTCGATGTCGACGCCTTCGAGCGACGCTGTCAGAGCCTTCACTCTTGTTGGATCCGGCTTGACGCCTGCGGCCTTCAGGACCTTTTCGACGCTCTCCTCAGTTATCTCCTTTCCTGCCGAGTGAAGGAGCATTGCTGTGTAGACATACTCCATTCATTCACCTCCTTGATCGTCATCCGAACAGTGCTCCGAGACCCTCAGCGGCCTCTTCATCGCTGGCCTCCTTCTTTTCATCCTTCCTCGCTTCATTCTCCTCATCCATCTTCTCCTCCGGTTTCCTTTTTCTGGTTGTGAGCTTGCTCTTCAGGTCATCATCCAGAGCATCTGGAATCCGTGAGGATAGACTGAGCATCTGTGAGTAGGCCTTGTGCAGCAGGGGCTCCACGGTCTTCTTCGTTGGGATTCCGGCATGGATAGCCACATTCAGCGCTCTCTGTTCTGCCTGCACAATGAGAGGCTTAATCGTACGATGCGTGGTATAGCCTATGAACATCGCCAGATTCATTGCCCTCCCAAAAGCATCGGACAGTTGGGATCTGAACTCAGCTTCATCGATCCTGAGATCATCGGGCAGGAACAGCATTCCGTCTTCGTAGACCCCGGTCAGATCGAGGCCCACAGTGATGGGAAACATCTCAAGCCTCGTCAGAACCTGGGCAACCTCCTTCGGGATTTTCTGCCCCCTCCTCACAAGCACTGTGTCCTTCTTGATTATGACCTTGCCACCTTCGATAGAAGCGGGCAGACCCGCTCTCTGGAGCTCGCTCATGACTGGCCCCGGCTTGAAGGGCGTATCGCCTTTCTTGACCACAATATCATCGGGACTTGTCTCTCCGCCTCGAGCGGGCGCTTTTGTCTTCGTCGATTCCATCTCCCTAAAGAGTCTGAAAGGATTCAGGTCGGTGAGTACGAAGGCAACCTGCCCGCTCAAGTGGTCAGCGAGTTGTTCGATTCCCTTCCTTTCCACCGCCAGCTTCTCAAGGGAATGCTGAATCAGACTCTTTTTCGAGACTACTATCTTGACCTTCCCTCTCAATCTCCTGCGGATGTGCTGGAGCTGCGGAGCAGGTATCCCCTTAACGTCAGCGATGGCGACTACAGGGCTTCTCGTCACCTCCTCGGTGAGTTCCTCGACCCTTTGTATCTTCCATTCTGCAACTTCAGCCGTGAAACCACCTCACATAATCTTGACCGCAGGGCCCATCGTGGTCTTGACGTAGGCCGATTCTATGTTGTCCTTTCCCCTCTCCAGGCGCGCGACCAGCCGTTTCATTATCTCGTCCACATTGTCCGCGAGATCCTCGGGGGACATGCTCTTCGTTCCCACTGGGGCGTGGAATGTTCTTCTGTCCTTCGTCCTGACTCTCACAGTTCTCTTCATGCTCTCAATCACGGGACGCGGGTCCGCTCCTGGCGGTATGGGTTTGGGCATCTTGCCCCTCGTGGCAAGGACAATACCCAACCGCTTACCTATGGTGGGCATCAGAGGGGCCTCTGCGAGGAAGAAGTCCACTGCCTCTGCAATCTTCCTGGCCCTCCTCTTGTCCTCCGCCAGTTCCTCTATGTCCTCGGGTCCGAATATCATCTCGGCCGCGCCTCTTGCCTTGACGGCGAGTTCTCCAGTGGCGAAGACCGCCACCTTAATCTCCTTTCCCCTACCCTTCGGGAGAAGTATCTCTTCCTCGATTCTGTTCTTTGGTATCGAGAGGTCGAGATCCTTCAAATTGACTGCAATCTCAACACTCTCTTCAAAATTCCTCTCTCTAGAAGTCTCGATTGCCTTCCTTATCGCCTCAATCATTCCTTTCTCGGCCAAACAGAGACCTCCCGTAGTGCGAGCGGCTTTCGCCTCCTACAGCGGGGGAATTCATATCCAGCGCTTGCATATAAGCCTTTGGTCTCTCAATCCCCCATGAGCACTCCGTCGTAGACCCCCTCCTTGATTTCCCTCTGCATCTCCTTGGGGTCTTTTCCCTCAATCGTAACGCCCATTGATACGCACGAGCCAATTATCTCGAGAACCCTCTCTTTCTCCCTCTTTCCAAGCATGGAGCCCCTCTTCATCGAGGCGATCTTCTTTATCTGCTCGATTGTCAGATCACCTATTCTGGTCCTCGATGGCTCACCAGATCCCTTCTCCGTTCCCAGCTCTTTCAGGATCAGTGCTGACGTCGGGGGTGTTCCCACGTCTATCTCGAATGCCTTCGTGGATGTGTCTACAGTGAGCGTAATCGGCACTTTCATGCCCTCGAACTGCTTCGTCTTCTCGTTTATGGCATTGATGACTTCCATGATGTTGACTCCCATCGGGCCAAGCGCCGGTCCCAGAGGAGGTCCTGCAGAGGCTTGACCACCGTCAACAAGGACTTTGAGAACCTCGGCCAATATCATTCCTCCCGTTCTTCTTTCTGTATGACCCGGACGCTGTCGCCCCTGACCGTCACTGGAATGGGAACGACGGCTTCGAAGAGCTCGACTGTGATTTCCTCCTTGCCCTCATCGATTTGCTGAACCCTGGCCTTCTCCCCTTTGAACGGACCTGCGACAAGCTCGACGATATCTCCCTCGACTATTCCTGAGACGAGAGGCTTTGGGGCGAGGAAGTGATCGATCTCGGTGAGAGAGGTCTCCCCCTTCACGATTCCCCTGGCCCTTCTGATCCCCTTCACAATCTCCTCCAGCCTATCAGGATTTATCGTTTCGACCAGAACGTAGCCCCTGAGAGTCGTTGGCGACAGAACGGAGTATATTCCACTCTTCGGAGATTTCGCCCTTGAGGCTATGGAGTCTGCAACG
Source organism: Thermoplasmata archaeon (assembly GCA_046761045.1). Classification (GTDB taxonomy): domain Archaea; phylum Thermoplasmatota; class Thermoplasmata; order RBG-16-68-12; family JAGMCJ01; genus JAGMCJ01. The sequence goes on along the minus strand of JBHIFJ010000028.1, from coordinate 19,971 downwards.
CTCTTCTCGTGACCGATTGATGTTTTGACGGCCATGATGGATTGCCGCACAGTCGTGGATATAGTGCGTGTGTCAGAAAGAGCCGGGTCTCCCCTCGAGCTGGCGATTGCCACAACGTTCAACCTGTCCCCGTATTTCGGTCCTCTTGGAGCAATCACGTGCAGGACGAACACCTTCTTTTCGTGAGGACTCATCTCGATCTCCCTTTCCGTCTCCTCCGTCAGGGTAACGTCCCACACCTCATCGAAAAGGCCCTCAATCTTGACTGTCCACTCCGAGTGCTCTTCCTCTTCCTCCTCGGAGTAGACCAGGTCGAGTTTTATCTGGACCGTGTCCTCGCTGTCCCCCAGGTTTTCCAGCGTCATCTCGTAGTCGGTCGTCGATCCTGATGTGACCACTCGTATGGGATCCTCACATGTGAGCGCGATCCCGAACCGTGCAGAAACCTCTTCGGGCTCCTCCTCTTCCTCCCCTTCCTCCTCCTCTACCTTGAAGACTCCCACGGAATCATTCTCCCTGGCTATCCAAATATCTTGGGAAGCTCAACCATTATCAGGTATATGAGGAAGCCGACGCCGCCGATCAGAACCATCCCCAGACCCGTGATCTGAAGAACCCTGACATACTCGTCTGTCGTGGGCCTCCGGGCCATTCTCAGTATCCTGCCATACTTCCCTTTGCCGATTCTCTTGGCTCTCTCCTCGATTTTCCTCTGCACGTCCCACGACTTGTCCACGATGTCCATTGATTGCACCGAACTACTTGATTAAGTCAATTCCGCCTACTTCAGCTTTTCGGACTTCTTCTCTGCCCAGTATTTGTCTTGACTTCACGCCTGTCAGTATGACCATCACTCGTACCACGTGCTCAAGCGCGGGCTCTATCGCGGCTCCCCATATGATTCGGGCATTGCGACTGATTCTGCTCTGAACGATCTCAGCCACTTTCTCGGCCTCGCTCACAGTCATGCTCGTGCCACCGGTAACGTTTACGAGGGCACCCGTCGCATCGGTTATGTCCACATCAATCAAAGGCGAGTTTATTGCCTCTTCAACGGCTTCCTCCGCTCTATTCTCTGAGTCGCCCTCCCCGAGACCGATCATCGCAACGCCTCCACCCTTCATTATCGTCTTGATGTCGTTGAAATCGAGATTCACCAATCCGGGTTTCGTGATGACTTCAGTGATGCCCTTGATAGAGCGCATCAAGACCTCATCCGCGACCTTGAAGGCCGCATTAAGCGCGAGCCGCGGAACGAGTTCAATGAGCTTGTCATTGGGTATCACGATGACAGTGTCAGCATAGCTTCTGAGCTTCTCGAGCCCGTACTCCGCGTTCTCCATCCTTATTGTTCCTTCTGCCTTGAATGGAAGCGTACAGATGGCTATCGTGAGAGCGCCAGCCTCCTTTGCCAGGCTCGCGATATAGGGTGTTCCACCCGTCCCGGTGCCTCCGCCCAGACCGCATGTGACGAAAACCATATCGGCACCTTGCAGGATGTTCCGAAGCTCCTCTTCGCTCTCTCGGGCTGCTTCCTCACCGATCTGCGGAAGGGCTCCTGCTCCGAGTCCTCTCGTGGACCTCTTCCCCAACAGGATCTTGTGAGGTGATCGCACTGTGAGCAGGTGCTGCGCGTCCGTGTTCGCGGCATAGAGTTCCGCGCCAAGGACGCCCGCCTCGACGAGTCTGTCAATCGTGTTGGACCCTCCACCGCCTACGCCTATGATCCTGATGCTTGTCTTTAGTCCTGCCAATATCCTCTCGAGTTCCTCATCATCAGCGCTGAACCCGCCGAGTTCTGTTGGCGCCTCGCGAGGAACGGTCTCTTCACCCGCTCGAGATAGAACTTCTTCCACTACAGATTTCATCTCGAATCCTCCAAATCAATCCATGGATACAAATGGGCCGAAGGCTTTCGTTCACGTAAACATCAATAGGCTATAAAAGGTTTCGCTAGGATGGATGGCCGATGTCCAATGTCTGGCTAGTGCAATTCCGCTGCGTCAGAGAGACTAACTTATCACGTCGATATCCGTCTTCGTCCCGAAGGGTGAGGCGGTCTTTCCGAGTATCTGCTTGGACTTGACTCCCGTGACGATGAGCATCACCTTCAGTGTGTTCTCAATCGTCGGGTCCACGCTCGCGCCCCATATGATTCGTGCGTTGGGACTCACTCTACCCTGAACTTCCTCGACTACTCTCTCCGCCTCGGTAACGGTCATGTTGTTCCCCCCGGTGACGTTGACAAGAACTCCTCTCGCATCACTAACGTCCACGTCAAGAAGTGGAGATTCTATGGCCTCGCTGAGTGCCTCGGCCGCGCGCTCCTCTCCTACTGCATCAGACTCGCCCAGTCCTATCATCGCCACACCGCCGCCCTGCATTATCGTCTTTATGTCATTGAAGTCCAGGTTGACCAGGCCGGGTTTGGTTATGACTTCTGCAAGGCCCTTTATCGCACGCATCAGGACCTCGTCTGCAAACCTGAACGCCGCATCCAGCGAGAGTCGAGGCACAAGATCCAGGAGCCTGTCGTTGGGGATCGCGATGACGGTATCAGCATTCTGCCTGAGCTTCTCCAGACCCCACTCGGCATTCTCCATTCTCAGGAGTCCTTCTCCCTTGAACGGAAGAGTCACGAATGCTACAGTAAGCGCCCCGCTATCCTTAGCGAGCCTTGATATGATGTGACTCCCGCCTGTGCCTGTCCCCCCGCCCAATCCACAAGTCACGAAGACCATGTCGGAACCGCTCACGTACTTCTTGATTTCATCCTCATTCTCTCGAGCCGCTTCCTCGCCGACCTGCGGAAGGGCTCCCGCTCCCAGACCCCTGGTCACTCTTCTACCCAAGAGTATCTTCTTGGGAGCGCGAATCGACAGCAGGTGCTGAGCGTCGGTATTGGCCGCGAACAGCTCTGCCCCCGCTATACCTTCCTCCATTATCCTCGCTATCGTATTGCATCCACTACCACCGCACCCGAATATCCTGACTTTCGTCTTCATCTGCGTGAGAAGCGACTCGAGTTCCGAATCTGCTCTCATATCCTCAAGCGGCGCAGGTGCAGTGCTCACTGGCTTCTCATCTCTTGAAAGTGCTTCCTCTAACAGGGTCTTCATTCTTGGACCTCCAGAATTTGTGAGGAACCCCATCCCACAAATGGGGGTTAATGAGATACCGGATATTTAGAGATATTGGGGCGTCCACTCAAGGTGTGTTTCCCACATCAACCGAAGATGACCTTCGGAGCCACCTTGCTCACCGCATCCCGATATTTGGCATCGCATGAGACGAGGAGGAGCCAATCCGAGACTTCCCTCCTTCGGAGGGTCTTGCCGAGCCCGCTCATCCTCTTCAGTGGCCTCGCCTTCGTTCCATCCAGGATCTTGATGTCGAGCTGACCCATCCTCGGTTCTGTGATCATGATCTCCGGTCGGGGCATGTCCATGATGACCCTACCCCGCTCGGCCCCAGCCCTATCAGCGATGGAGTCCTCAGCGGCCCGCCTTCGCTTGAAGTCGGTCATCCTCAAGAGGGCCCTCCGCTTGTCGCTGTCAAGTTCCTTCTCTTCCAGAGCGAAGGCCTTCTTGAAGAGCTTACGGTACCTGATGCGCATTGCCATTTCCTTCTGCAAACCACCCTTGGAGATCAACCAGGACATGAGTTCCGAATCGACCATTCTCTGGATTCTCCCGTAATCTGGTTCCCCCGCCCGCTCGACCGCACGAGCGAGCATCAATTCGGCGACCCTCACCGTCTTATGGAAGTAGACAGAGGAATACATCAGGGCACGCGCGACGAGCATCCCCTCAACGGAGCTTATGCCCTTCTTGTCTATGACGAGCTCGTTGTCGAGAATCTGGATTGTCTGGATGAGCCTGTCGATGTCTATCACTCCGTGAGCCACGCCCGTGTAGTGGGAATCCCTCAGAAGGTAGTCGATTTGGTCCACATCGATGGGACCGTGAATCATTTGGGAGAGATATCTCCTTTCTTCCGATGCTCTCCGCCCGCCAAAGTCCGTGAGCTTGGAAAAACCAGATTCTCTTGAACCCATCACGACGTTGGAGACGAGTTTCGGATCCAGACCATGCGTTTCGAGGATTTCTGGGATTGTGGGTCCATCGAACTGCGCCCTTTCCGATTCCGCAATCATCCCTTCATCACCCAGGATCACCCTCTTGGTCAGGAGCATGTGATCCAGTCCGCTCAGCTCGGAGATGTAGTGCTCCAGCGTGTGCGAAAAGGGCCCGTGACCGATGTCGTGTAGAAGTGCCCCTGCAGAGACCAGCATCCTTTCCTCATCAGACAGGTGAAGAACTTCGCTTATCCTTAGGGCTAGATGGCAGCATCCGAGCGAGTGCTCGATCCTTGTGTGGTTGGCACCTGGGAAGACCAAATACGTAAGTCCAAGCTGCCTGATGCCGTTGAGCCTCTGCATCTCGAGGGTCTCCAGCAGGTCGAGGATAGGCCTTTCGAATCGCATACCCCCAAATATCGTGTCCTGGATGATCTTGTAGTCCATCGATGAGCTATTCTCTAGGAGCTATTAATTGTTTCTTGGAGATTGCAGGTGGATGTCAACTTAAGCCACCTCCGAACCTCTTCAGATGATAGCAGCTGACGAAAGACCTTACCCAGTCATTCACCGTATTGATGTCAGCATTGTGTGGCCATCTTCTGTAGAACCTCTTTATCCTCTGCTTGAGAATGTCGAACCACTGCTCCACGGGATTGCGGGGACCAAAGGTCCTATGCTCCCAGGGAATCCCCGGCCTCTCCAGTGCCCAACGGTACCATGGAGCACGGTCCACATAGACGATCGGATAACCATCGCATCTCTCTAGTGCCTTCCTGAGGAAGGAGATAGCCTCCAGGCCTGACCTGCCCTGGGAGACCCATGTGAACAGGATTTCCCAGCTGTCGATGTCTATGGCGGCCCAGAGGTACATCCACTTCCCCTGAATCTTGATCTTGGTCTCGTCCACGGCAACGGCTCGTCTGGAGCACCTATTCGCGGTGAAGATGTTCCTGCATCTGGCGTACCACTTCCTCACCGCCTCGTGGCTCGCGCCCTCAAGGCCGTCCAGGACCAGGGAGGTGTCCCTCAGGGACAATCCAAGGTGATACAGCATGACTCCCAGGGCCCTCAACCAATTGCTCTTCCTCTGACGCACAAACAGTTTTCTATTCTCTAATGCATTCTCCACCACGTGTAGCACTGCCCATCCCTTCTGCCTAAGCTGAAGGCCAGTTGGAATGGGCAGGCTACATCTTCATTCTTACGTCAAGTTGACGTCCACGGAGACGTCCACGGAGTTGCCACCATAAAAACCTTAAATATCCTCGAGCACGATAGACATCCGAAGAAGCCGAGGTGACAGAGCGGCCAATGTGACCGCCTGCAGAGCGGTTTTGTGGGGGTTCGACTCCCTCCCTCGGCATCTCTTTGGTGAAGTGTATGCTCGTCTATAACACCCTGACGCGAAAAAAGGAGGAGTTCGTTCCTCTCAGACGCAATAGAGTGACCATGTTCGTATGTGGCGTCACACCCTACGACCACTCGCACCTGGGTCACGCGAAGACCTATGTCGCGTTCGATGCCATAGCGAGATATCTGAGATACAAGGGGTACAACGTCCTATACCTGCAAAACGTCACAGACGTGGACGACCATATCATCGAGAAATCGAAGGAAACGGGTATCCCCGAGCCGGAGATTGCGGAGAAATACTTCAGGCTCTTCCTTGAGGACATGAGGGCCCTCGGTGTCGAAAGTGTTAACATCTACGCGAAGGCGACTGAGTTCATGGACGAGATCATCGAGCAGATAAAGGGCCTCATCGAGAAGGGCTACGCATACGAGGTTGATGGCAATGTCTACTTCGAGGTCAGGAAATTCAAGGACTTCGGGAAGCTCTCACGCCAGAAACTCGATGAATTGAGAGCTGGCGCAAGAGTCGAGATCGACGAGAGCAAGCGCAACCCTGAAGATTTCGCCCTCTGGAAGAGGGAGAAGCCTGGGGAGCCTGCATGGGAAAGCCCCTGGGGGATGGGAAGGCCCGGTTGGCACATCGAGGATACGGCCATTGCCATGGCTCACTTCGGACCGCAGTACGACATACACGGAGGGGCAACGGAGCTCGTCTTCCCTCACCACGAATCCGAGATCGCTCAAGCCGAGGCCCTCACGGGCGTCGAGCCCTACGTCAAGTACTGGCTTCACACGGGAGTATTGAACGTTGAGGGCGAGAAGATGGCAAAGTCCCTGGGCAACTTCTGGACCATCAAGGATGCCCTGAACGAGTATAGGCCCGAGGTCTTGCGATTCTTTCTGCTGTATGCCCACTACAGGAGCCCTATGGATTTCAGCAGAGACCTGCTTGAAGAGGCGAAGAGAGGCTACCAGAGGCTGATGGACTCGCTGGAAGCCGCAAGACAGTATCAGCCGAGGGCAGGGAGTGAGGAGAACGAGGCGGGAAAGAATCTCGTGGTGTCGGCAGAAAGAGCAAAGAAGGCCTTCGAGGAAGCTATGGACGACGATTTCAACACACGAGAGGCCATAAGCGAGTTGTTCGAGCTTGCGAGACAACTGAACATCGCGGTCGAGAAGAACGCAGACAAGAATTCAATGGAGAAGAGTCTGGCGATCTTCGAGAAGCTGGCTGAAGTCCTTGGGCTGTTCCCGAGAAGGGAGCTCCAACCCGACTTGGTGAACAAAATCCTTGCACTCCTGATTGAGGTTCGAGAAAGGACAAGATCGAAGAAGGACTTCGAGACGGCGGACTGGATTAGGAGCGAGCTAGGAAAGCTCGGAATAAGACTCGAGGATACCGACAGGGGAGTTGTGCGGAAGGTCAGATAGAACCCGTTTTCGAGCATTAATCATATTTAAACTCTTCTCACAGAAAATGTGGCTAAAATGGTACCATCCAGACAGCCCAAAAATCATTATATAGTTCCCGTGATATAGGGTGTATACAGAGAATGGGATGCACGGAATTGAAAGAGGATATAGATTCAGATGAAGAAAGAGGCTTCGTATAGGGCAGAGGACATCGTCGTGCTGGAAGGCCTGCAGGCAGTCCGAAGAAGACCGAGCATGTACATCGGAAGCACCGACGAAAGAGGACTGCACCATCTCGTGTACGAGGTCGTGGACAACAGCATAGACGAGGCTATGGCGGAAGCATGCAAGAACATCGGCGTCCTCCTGAACAAGGATGGAAGCGTAACCGTCGTCGACGATGGGAGGGGCATTCCCGTCGGTCCGCATCCGAAGTTCAAGAAGTCGGCCCTCGAAATCGTGATGACGAAGCTCCACGCGGGCGGGAAGTTCGACAGAAAGACGTACAAGGTCTCGGGCGGGCTTCACGGCGTGGGTCTCTCCGTCGTCAATGCACTCTCCGAGTGGCTCCAGGTCAGCGTGTACCGAGATGGAAAGGAGTGGTCTCAAAGGTACGAGAGAGGCAAGCCATTGGCCGATGTCAAGCCAGTCAGGGACGTGAACGGCACAGGGACGATAATCACGTTCAAACCGGATTCGGAGGTATTCGAGAGCACCGAATTCGATTATGATACACTCTGTTCAAGAATGAGGGAGTACGCATTTCTCAATAAGGGCGTGAAGATAATACTGAGGCAACGAGAGCCCGAGAGGGAGGACGCCTTCTGCTTCGATGGTGGTGTCAGCGAGTACGTGTCGTGGATGAACAGGAATAAGAACACCCTTCATGACGAGCCGATCTATATCGAGACGGACAAGAACGGGGTGCACATCGAACTGGCGATGCAGTACACAGATTCGTACTCGGAGAACATCCACACATTCGCCAACAACATCGCGACGATTGAGGGGGGCACGCACCTGAGCGGCCTCAGATCAGCGCTCACAAAGACGTTCAACGACTACGCACGAAAGGGGAAGCTGTTCAAGTCGAAGACAGAAACGCTGCACGGAGAGGATGTGAGAGAAGGACTAACGGCGGTTCTGAGCATCAAGCTTCCAGAGCCTCAGTTCGAGGGTCAGACGAAAACCAAGCTCGGGAATAGCGAGATGAGGGGTCTCGTCGAGAGTGTGATCTCGGAGAAGCTGGGAGAGTTCCTTCTTGAGAACCCCAAGGTGGCCCAGACCTGCATTCAGAGATCACTGCTCGCATCACAGGCAAGGGAGGCCGCGAGGAAAGCTCGAGAGCTCACGCGCAGGAAGGGATTCCTTGAGGGTCTCAGTCTCCCAGGGAAGCTGGCTGATTGCAGCGAGAGGGACCCTGCCCTTGCTGAACTCTTCGTCGTGGAGGGCGATTCCGCTGGCGGAAACGCAAAGCAGGGGCGGGACCGGAGATTTCAGGCGATTCTCCCGCTCCGTGGGAAGGTAATCAATGTCGAGAAGGCCCGACTAGACAAGGTCCTCAAGAACAACGAGATAAGGACTCTCATCACGGCCCTGGGAACGAACATTGGAGACGAGTTCTCGTTGGAGAAGCTGAGATACCACAAGATCATCATCATGACTGATGCAGATGTCGACGGCTCTCACATTCGCACCCTACTGCTGACCTTCTTCTACAGGTACATGAAGCCGCTAATCGAGCAGGGACACGTGTACATCGCACAGCCTCCCCTGTATGGGCTCAGGAAAGGAAAGACGATCCACTACGTTTACACGGAGGATGAGAGGGACGAGAAGCTCGAGGAACTGGGAACTGGGGTGTCCATCCAGAGGTACAAGGGCTTGGGGGAGATGAGCCCACACCAACTGTGGGAAACGACAATGGACCCGGAGACGAGGATATTGAAGCAGGTGACAATCGAGGATGCAGCAAGGGCCGAAGACATCTTTACGATACTGATGGGTGATGCAGTCGAGCCTCGAAGAGAGTTCATCCAGGCTCATGCACTTGAGGTCGTGAATCTAGACGTATAGGTGGTCGATTGGAGGAGGAGACAGAAACCAGGATCATCGCAAGGCCCATAGAGCAGGAGATGGAGAGCTCCTACATAGACTATGCCATGAGCGTAATCGTTGGAAGAGCCCTCCCTGACGTACGTGATGGTCTGAAACCCGTTCATCGAAAGATACTGTACGCCATGAAGGACATGGGCTTGGATTCCAGCAAACCTCACAGAAAATGCGCCAGGGTCGTGGGCGAAACGTTGGGGAAATACCATCCGCATGGAGACCAAGCCGTCTACGATGCCCTCGTCAGAATGGCTCAGGACTTCAGTCTCAGATATATGCTCGTGGACGGTCAGGGGAATTTCGGATCGGTTGACGGCGACGAGGCCGCGGCGATGAGATACACCGAGTGCAGACTGAGGAAGATAGCGGATGAGCTGCTCGCCGACTTGAACAAGGGTACCGTTGATTTTGTGGACAACTTCGATGGCTCCCTAAAGGAGCCTGAGGTTCTTCCCGCGAGGTTGCCAAATCTATTGGTCAATGGCTCGAGTGGAATCGCCGTGGGGATGTCCACAAACATACCTCCGCACAATCTCTCCGAGGTGGTTGACGGAATCGTCCTCCTCATCGAGAATCCCGACGCGGATACGAAGGAGCTTCTCGATGTCATAAAAGGACCAGACTTTCCAACCGGAGGAATCCTATACGGGATGAGGGGCGTCTTTGAGGCATATCATAAGGGAAGGGGAATCGCCCGAGTCCGTGCCAAGGCCGAGATAGAGGAGAGCCGTAAGAGGAGGTCCGTCATCGTCACAGAAATCCCCTATATGGTCAACAAGTCCTCACTCCTGGAGACGATAGCGCACCTCGTCAGGGACAAGAAGATCGATGGAATAGTGGACCTGAGGGATGAGAGCGATAGGGAGGGGATGAGAATCGTCATGGATCTCAGAAGGGATGCGAACGAGGAGATCGTTCTCAATCAGCTCTATGCCAGGACACAAATGGAGTCTTCGTTCGGAATCATAAACATCGCTCTCGTCAACGGAGAGCCCAAGGCCCTGACTCTCAAGGAGATGCTCCAATACCACATCCAGTTCAGAGAGGAAATCATCAGGAAACGCACAGAATTCGACCTGAACAAGGCGAAGGATAGAGAGCACATTGTCGAGGGTCTGATCACAGCCGTCGACAACCTAGATGATGTCATAGGACTCATACGAAAATCCAGAAGTGTGGAGGACGCAAGAAAGGTCCTCATCGATAGGTACGAGCTGACGGAGGTCCAGGCCAAGGCCATCCTTGAGATGAGGCTCCAGAAGCTCACGGGCCTGGAGATAGAGGGTCTGCACAAGGAAAGAGATGAGCTGGAGAAGACCATAGAGGAGCTGGAGAGTATACTGGCCTCAGAAGAGAAGATCCTGGGAATCATCAGGGAGGAGGCCCTTGAACTCAAGAAGAAGTACGGGGACGAGAGGAGGACGAAGATAGAGAGACATCCCCAGGATCTCGAAATCGAGGATCTCATTCCCATCGAGGATGTAGTTGTGACGATTACGAACAGCGGCTACATCAAACAGATTCCAATAGACACATATCGAAAACAAAGAAGAGGTGGCGTCGGCCTCATTGGGATGGAGACCAAGGAGGAGGATTATGTCGTCGATCTCTTCGTGACCTCGACCCACAACTACATTCTCTTCTTCACGAACAAAGGGCGTCTCCACTGGCTCAAAACCTGGAGGTTGCCAAGGGGAGGAAGGCACGCAAGAGGAAAGCCCATCGTAAACCTCTTGCCGAGATTGGGGACAAGGGAGAGGATCACCGCAATGATTCCCATCGAGGAGTTCAGCGATTCTCATTATCTCGTGTTCGCAACACGAAAAGGGAGGATAAAGAAGACGCCACTGAAGGCCTACAGCAGACCACGCGTAACAGGGATATTGGCCATAAAGCTCGCGGAGGGTGACAGTGTCGTAGGAGTGAGCCTTTCCGACGGAGCCAAGGAGATTGTACTCGCCACGAGACAGGGGAAGGCTGCAAGGTTCTCGGAGAAGGAAGTCAGGCCAACGGGCAGATACACGATGGGGGTCAGGGGAGTCCGCCTGAAGGGAACGGATAGAGTGGCAAGTCTGGCTGTGGTTGATGAGGAGTCGGTCCTTCTGACGGTCACGGAGAACGGCTACGGGAAGAGAACTCCAGTCTCTGCATACAGGAGGACCCGCAGAGGAGCGATGGGAGTCATCACGATCATAACGAGCAAGAGGAACGGTCTCGTTGTATGTGCCAAGAAAGTCGAGGAGAAAGACGAGCTCATAATAACGAGCATCAAAGGCATGATTATCCGGATTCCAGTCTCTGGGATACGCGTGCAAGGAAGGGCGACCATGGGCGTCAAGATCATGAGGCTCAAGGAAAATGACAGGGTCGAAGCCGTGGCGAGACTGGTCTCCGAGGAGATTCCCGAGGTAGAGGAACCCGAGTCAATCGAGGGCGTTGAAATCGACTTCAAACCCTAGACCCGGTTTGCCGGTGACCGCCAGGAATCCGTTCTGGAGCTCGACGGCTCCCTTCGCAAAATCGTCCACGAAGGAGAGATGGGAATCCAGGTCCAGGAATTCAACGGACGTTCCCGCGAGACCGAGATGAAGGCCCGCTGCAATGGACAAAGCGGATTCGGAATAGCAGCCTATCTGGGTCGTGGCCCCGAAGGAGTCAGAGATTGAGTCAATCTTCAAGGATTCTGTTATCCCGCCACACTTGAGAACCTTGATGTTCAGCATATCCGCCATTCGGTCCGCAAGGATTGAAGAGGCCTCCCTGGCATTCTTGAACGACTCATCCACCATTATGGGTGTTGACGACAGCTCACGGAGCCTTCTCAGGGAACCGTAATCCTGACGAAACACGGGTTGCTCGACGTAGGCAAGGCGCATGTCTTTAGTCCTTTGGATGAACTCCACAGCCCTCTCGAAGTCATAACCCTGGTTTGCATCAACTGACAGAACCGTGTCCTCGGGAATGGACTCCCTCACGGCGCGTACCTTGGCAACGTCCATGTCGATATCCAGGCCGACCTTCATCTTTATCGCCTTGAACCCGCGAGAAACATATGCCTTCGCTTTCTCGACGGTCCTGTCAAGTTCATTGATTCCTATTGACATGTCCGTCATCATCCTGTCCTTGCTTCCGCCGAGCAGGATGAAAAGCGGCTGATTTGCTGCCCTGCCCATGAGATCCCAGAGAGCGATGTCCAAGCATGCCCTTGCACAGTTGCTATCAGGGCGGATGCCAAGCATCTTCTCATTGAGAGTCTGGATGTTCGTCGGGTCTTCGCCCGCAAGAGCCTTGCCGATCAGGTCCAGGTCGGCACGAATGCTTTCTGGTGTCTCGCCGGTGACGCTCGAGGGGCAGCAGCTCCCAAACCCACAGAACTGCCCGGCCTCGATTCTGACCACGAAATTGACGACGGCCTTGGACGAGCCAGTTGCTATGACGAACTCTTCCTCTCTCTCGAGAGGGACTTCTTTGAAATCAACCCGCTCGATTCTCATTCTTCTTCCTCCCCGTGGGCAAGGGATAGCTGTCGCAGTAGTCCGAGATCTCGCAATCATAGCAGTATGGCGCAATCGGCCTGCACACGTCCTGACCGAACTTGACGAGGAGTTCATTCAACCTGAGCCAGTGCTTCTTGGGAATCGTTCTAGAAAGGGCTTCTTCCGTCTGATGTGGATTCTTCGTTTCGACGAATCCGAGCCTATTAGAGATCCTGTGGACGTGGGTATCCACTGGAATGGCCTGCTTGCCGAATGCGTAGACGAGTACGCAGTTCGCGGTTTTCCTTCCCACTGCAGGAAGCTCAAGGAGGGCATCCAAGTCCTCAGGGACCTTTCCCTGATGCCTCTCCACGAGGATAGCCGCAACGCGTGTGATGTTCCTCGCCTTGACCCTATAAAAGCCAGCAGGCTTGATTAGCTTCTCAACCTCTCGGATGTCTGCGCGCGCCAAGGACCCAGGCGTCGGAAAGACTCGAAACAGATTGGTTGCGGCACGATTGGTGTTTTCATCCTGAGTCCTGTGTGATAGAATCGTTGAAATCAGTACGCGAAAAGGATCCCTCATCTGGCGGCCAATCATGGTTCCGGCGGCCTTCCCGGGGAAGGCCCCGACCTCGTAGCGGTTGGAAAGGATTCTCATAACCTCCTCGACTCTGCTGCTCAGCTCCTCCTCGATCATCGGTTGACAACAGTTATTCAAGCCAGAATGATAAACATATGTGTGGGACAACAAGGTATAAATGGACGCAGGCTAATCGCAATACGTGCATCCATCCGAAGCCATCAAAAGCATCAAAGGCCACAAGCTCGACAACATGACCATTGTGATGGGGATTACGGGTAGCATCGCCGCTGTCGAGTCCGTCAAACTCATCAGGGAGTTGATTAGACACGGGGCCGAGGTAATTCCGGTGATGTCCAAGGAGGCCCAGAGAATAGTGCATCCAAACGCGATTGAATTCGCGAGTGGGAAGAAGCCCATCGTCGACCTGGACGGTAGCGTCCAGTACGTCGACCTCTGCGGTGCGAGTGCTCGGGCAAGTGCGCTGTTGATAGCACCTGCAACCGCCAATACGATCTCCAAGATGGCCTGTGGAATCGCCGACACGGCGGTCACGACATTTGCCTGCTGCGCGCTGGGCTCCAGAATCCCAGTTCTCGTTGCGCCTTCGATGCATGAATCCATGTACAACCAGACAATCATGAAGGATAATGTGAAGAAGCTCGCCAAGTTGGGTGTGACCTTCATCGGCCCGAGGCTGGAGGAGAACAAGGCGAAGATGGCCGACCTTGAGGAAATAGTGTCCACCGTCACAAGGTCTGTCTCAGACTCCGATATGAAAGGGAAGAGGGTGGTGGTCATCTCAGGCTCCACGGAAGAGGAGATCGATGAGGTTAGGGTTATCACCAACCGCAGCTCTGGGCGGATGGGTGTTGAACTGGCGAGGGATGCCTATGAAAGAGGCGCGAGAGTCGAACTGTGGCTTGGCAGAACCGAGACCCCCTTCCCCAGCTACGTCAAGGTGAAGAGATTCTCCTCCGTCTTGGATCTCTCGAAGTTTATCAGAAGCATCCGCTGCGACTACTGCGCGGTTCCAGCAGCCATCTCTGACTTCCGTCCGAAGAAGTCCAAAGGCAAGGTGAGTTCAAGGAAGGAATCGCTCTCAATCGAATTGACACCGACTCCAAAAATCATAGATCTCATTCGAAGGAAGAGCGAGAGAGTGAAGATTATCGGATTCAAGCTGGAATCTGGGCTTTCCAAGTCCGAACTCAGGACGAAGGCCCTCGAGAGGCTGAAGAGTGCGAAGCTCGACCTTATCGTTGCCAACGATGTGAAGAATGTGGGCAAGGACAGCGGCGAAGCAATCCTCCTCAACGCAGCTGGAGATTCGAGCGAGATCTCGGGGACCAAGGCGACACTCGCGCATCAGATTTGGAGTGCTGCGATACATGGCATATGATGCCGTGGCCTTCTGTCCTGGGCATATCACCGGATTTTTCGAGGTCTGCCCTGACGATGATCCCTACAAGATGGGGTCAAGAGGGGCGGGAATCTGTGTGTCCCACGGCGTCCACACGGGTGTGATAGCGAGGGAATCAAATACGTTCTCAATCGAAGTGAGAATAAACGGACAGAAGTCAGACGCACCGGTCACAAGAAGGGCGATAACGAACCTCCCCATCGAGCGTAATGTGCGATTGGAAGTCAACAGCGAGGTCCAACTGCCCGTATCTCAAGGATTTGGCATGAGCGGGGCGGGGGCTCTGAGTTCCGCCATGACTGTGAATGAGGTTCTAGACCTGGGATTGGGTAGAGACGAAATTGTGCGAGCCGCCCACAAGGCAGAGGTTGAGTGCATGACGGGTCTAGGCGATGTTTTCCCCCAGTCCGTGGGAGGCCTCGTAGTGAGGACAGAACCAGGTACTGAGCCCCACGGAGAGATTCAAAAGTTCGATAGAGAAGCTGAGCTTGTCCTATGCGTAGTTGGCCCGCCACTCTCGACTGAAGATGTCCTGAGGGACGAGGAGATGGTGAAGACGATTGGCAAATTGGGCAGGAGGTATGTCAACAACTTCATCAACGAAACATCCTTAGGCAATTTCCTCCACCTTTCATTGGAGTTCGCAGAGGAAACGGAGCTAGTATCTGATGAGGTCCTCAAGGCAATCGAGGCTTGCGAGGAATTCGGCAAGGCAAGCATGTCGATGCTTGGAAACTCTGTCTTTGCCATGGGGGATGTGGAGAACCTGAGATACACACTTCTGGATTTCGGGCAGACGTTTCTCTGTTCAATCGACAACAAAGGAGCTCGTCTCGTGTAATTCACTCGAGCAAAGTGAAGAGTCTGTTGTCCCCTCCCGTCTCAAACAGACCTAGTCTGGCTCCAGCATCAATCCACCCATGTGCGTAGTTGATGCATCCATGGGCTTTGACCAGGTCACCGGCATCATAGAAATGCAGGGCGTCCTCGAAATAGGACTTGGCCATCAAAAGGAAGTCTTCAGCGATCTTCCTGAGATGGGACTTCTCTGGAGCGGCTATCACTATCTTGCCGAGAGCCCTCCGGGTGATTTCGATGTCCTTCTCCACGAGATCCTTTTCGAGCACCAAGGTGGACCACTCTGACCTCATCCCGGGAGGTCTATTAATCATTTAGCCCCCGATGACCTTCACCGACTGCCCACCATGCTCCGATTCTCTCGGTCTGACCTCCACAAACAGAGGAGAGGTTATGTTGCCCCCAACGACAAGGGCCACGCCAATCGGCAATCTCTGTATCTCATCGGTCATACCAGACGTCAGACCCTCAACCGATGTCATTACAGCCTTGAGGTCATTGGGATTCGTCAGCTTGAGGATGATTTGGGTGTTGCACTGACTCAGCACATTCTTATCGATCTTGGCGGCCCTCTGCGAAAGCACAAGCAGACCAAGACCGAACTTCCTGCCCTCTGAGGCTATCGTCCGGAGAATCTTGGAGGAAGCTGCCTGGCCTTGTTGAGGGCAGAAATTGTGAGCCTCCTCGATGACGAGCATGAGCGGCGGGATGTTGTTCAACTTCCTGAGTTCGAACAGTGCAGTGGCAAGCCTGTTGACGATAAGCTCCTGTATGTCTGGAGGAACGCCTTTCATGTTTATTATCGATGTCTTGCCCTTGGAAATCAGGTCGTCGATCTTGGTTCCTTCCCTTGCGAAAATGTCCACTTCCCTGAGATATTCAAGCTCGTTCGTCAGGCTAGAATTGGAGGGGTCATCCTCGCTTTCCAGGATGTTGATTATGTCATCCAAGTCATAGTCCTTCCCGGCGTTCTTGAGAATATCGAGAGCCCTCCGAAGAGCGAGAAGGTTTGAGCGGATACTCTTCAGGTTCGTAAGCCCAAGGATCTCGCGGGCGTCGAGATTCCTGAGAGTGAATCTGAGCGGCCTGGCATCGGGGTTGATCTTAGTGTCCGGAGAGAATTCCATTATCTTGCTGCGATAGCCCCTTGGAGTGACGTTGAACCTCTTCATCGACTCCGCGTGTTCGGCGGGCACCTTCATGGAGGTGTACTCACCGTGGGGGTCGATTATCACTGTCGTCACATCATGCTTGATGAACTCCTCGATAAGCACACCCGCAGCGTAGCTCTTCCCTCCACCCGTCTTTGCGAGTATGCTAACATGCCTCTGGACAAGGGAATTGATGTCGACAAGGATGGGAACGTTGTGCCCGCCAAGGAGTCCCAGATATGCACCCTTTCTCTCATCTTGGTTGAGGCCGATGACCTTGCAGATGAGGTCCTCCGTGGCCCTGTAGACAACTTCTCCTGCGCGAAACGGTGTGTGTGGAACCTGGATGAGGTTCCTGTCATCCCTGAAGCCTATCACCGAGACGACTGCGACTACTTTCTCCTCAATCTCGATGTCATGACCCTCCGAGATCTGCTGAGCCCTCTCTATGGATAGGTCCGTCTTTCTCTCGATCTCGTCGACCTGACCCAATACAAATCCACACGTCTCATGAAAAACCTGAACGTATTCGTTCTTCTCAAGGGGTTCCGTGACTGTGCATCGGAGTTGAAGGCTACCAACGTCCCCGTAGACGATTCCCACGACTTGGGAGGGAGCGTCGATGTGAGATATGGATTCAAGTGTTTGATTGTAGGATGAAACCATCAGTGCACCCCATCGAATCTTAATGGTGTCGCTCGATTAAAAGCTTTTGGAGTTCTCGGGATCTGAGAATCAATTGTGATTTTCGTGAGACAGCCTTCATATATGTTTGATGCCCACTTATGTGTTGATGCTCCTGGGCTCAGCGAAAGCTAAGAGAAAGGCGCTCTTCGGAAAGGCCTTCCTCGTGGAGTTGCAGAGAGGGAACTACGCAAACGCTACACTCTTCGCAAAAGCCTTCCTGAAACAGGATGATATGAATGGGAATGGAGTATCGGGGATTCTGAGAACCTAGATTGTGGACTCGAGGACCCTGACGATATCTGACTTGACCTTGTTCAGTGGTTGGGCGGCCTCGATGATTCTGAACCTTTCTTCAGATCTGGAGAGGCCCTCATAAACCTTGTCCACCTCAACGAGAAATTCAGCCGTCTCGAATTTGGTCATCTTCGGCCGGCCGGAGATTCTCTTCATGGCAAGGGCGGGGTCAATCCGAAGGAATATCGTCATGTCAGGTACCAGCACGTAGGGTCTGCTTGCAGCCTTGAGCCAGTCCACGGCGTTCTCGATTCCTTCCATTCTCAGAGAGGCCCCCTGATAGGCCAGAGTGGAATCGACATACCTGTCTGAAACAACAATCCTCCCCTCCGACACCCACTTCCTTATCTGGGACGTGTGCTCGGCTCTGTCAGCCATGAACAGCAATGCCTCCGTGAAGGCACCAACGGGTTCGGAGAAGCCTCTCTTCACGGAGTCGCCAATCCAAGTCGAGGTGGGTTCGACCGTGTATACGGCATCGAAGCCCCTTGACTCCAGCCATTTGGTGGTGAACTTTGCCATCGTGGTTTTCCCGCAGCCGTCTATTCCCTCGACGGTAATGAAGCCGCAGCGCTTTTCCCCAATGTGACCCTCAAGCGAACTCAACAGATGGTGAAGAATGCCGAGGCATATAATAGTAATCGAACTGACAGATTCGGGGACTATCAAGCGGGCTCAAAAATGTTTTAATATCGCCCGAATATTCCCTGTTGCAGGTTTTGAAAAGAGGGGGAAAGGCGATGAGGTTGCGTCCTGACACGAGGAAATTCACCGACGATTCTGAGAGGAAGGGAGCCTGTAGGAAGTGCGGCTGCAGGTTAATATTTCTTCCGAGAGACAGAAGGAACGGATACTGTTTCGAATGCTTTGACAACTTTCTCATTGGAGACTCGGATTTGGAGGCGACCTAGGCATACTCAGTAGTTGTACAATCGCTCCCATAGCCCTCACCCAGCCATCCATCCTATAGACCCAGAGCCTTCCTGTCCTGAGAGGTGAGTATCACCTCTCTAACATGGACTTCGGCTCCGAATCTCTCCATGAAATCCACTAACTGTGCTTCGTCTACCTTCCTCACTATCAAAGCTCCCCTGATCAATCGTACATGGGGTATTCTGTCCAGAATACCCTCTCTCCTGTACACATATCTTCCGTAGTTGGACTTGTCCTCGTAGCCGTATAGCTTCTTCACGAACCTGTTCATTGTCAGCTTGTCCGTGCGTGGGAGTATTCGATACAGCACTATGGAACCATGGACATCACTCATGTATACGGCGGTATAGCATCCGTAATATTTGCATCTACCGTTCCTCATATACTCTGGTAGCAGAGACTGCTATCACGATAGCCGCCAGAAAAGTCCTGGAGAATCATCACCCAGTTTTTTGTGCAACCCCTCTCTGAAGAAAGAATATTAATACTCGCAATGTCATTGAAAGTATCAGAGCCAAAGAATACGAGGTCTCAGTAGCACAAGGGGAAATGGAAATGACCGATGAAGAACATGAGAAGCTCTTTCAGGAATTCCTTCACGATCTCATCGAAGAGGATGGCGAGTTCCTGGACCGATTGGCCGAGACATTCTGAACCATCCACTCTTTTACTTCTTCCACTGATACGCCTCCGCCTTCGAACTTCTTGAAGAATTCAAGAGCATCCTCTTCAGGCTTTATCCTGAGCTTGTATCCAAAGCAGGTCAAGACCCATTTCATGATGCCGTAGCCGGTCCTGTGATTGCAGTTCTTGAGCGGTTGGCGAAAGATGAAGAAATGGAAGGACCAAGCCGCTATCTGAAGGAAGTCAGTACGGTCGTCGACCATTTCCCGGAAACCTTGTTCGAACTCCTCGATCAGATTGATCAACCTGACCCCGTCCTTGAAACTTTCCGGACAGTGGTCACGCTTCCTGCCCCTGGTCGCGACCTTCCCGTAGATGGCTTCGAGTCTCTCTCTTCCGAATCTCGAAAGAAGCTCGTACCCCTCTGAGTCCGCCTTGGATTCCTTTTCGGTCATTGTTTTGGAAAGCGGATATGCGTATTAATCCCTTTTCAACTCAACACATGTGACTTCCGCGATGTCCTCAGAAGGTTCCGCCTCACGCCCTCCCTGAGCGGGTGGCGGCAGTGCCCACGCGGAGCTCGAACTCCGGCTCGGGCAGGAGCATCCTGTCCAAGAGGTTCTTCAGCGGCCCGCTTATGCGGTCGACGTAGAGGGGCGTCGCAAGGACGAGGACGGCGCGCATGTCGTCGTCCTGGTGGCATTCGACCGGCGTTCGGATCCGGCAGGCGAAGTGGCCCTGGCACGGGCGAATGTTCACGTCCCTCGTGTGAATGAGCTCGGCGCGCTTCATGCCCTCCAGGAAGGACTCGAGGACGAGGGCGGTGACACCCCCGCGCCCCTCGGGCTGCCGTTGATCGCGAGGTTCACGGGGGCGGGATGAGCGAAAGGGGTTTGAAGCTTCCGTCGCGAGCAGATGAGCTGCGTCCTCCGAGGAGGGAGCACCGAAGGGTCTCGGGCGAGTATCAGATTCACACACCCCCT
>JBHIFJ010000027.1:0-27045 GCA_046761045.1 Thermoplasmata archaeon | reverse complement strand
TCCTCGCCACCATCCTTGCACTCAGGCCAAGGTTCGCATTTGTCCGGCGGCGGCGCACTAACAAACGGAAAGCTCACAAACATCGTTGCCATGAGCACCAGGACAAGTCCGATGCTGCTGGCTTTTCTAGGAATGTTGTCCATATCACAACCCTCCTGGAGTCAAAAGAGTCTGTGTGATATCTAACCGTTCTATCAATCTGCGTGAGGGAAGTCGCGTTTCCGCAAACACCTTTATTTAGTTTTCGTCACATCCCGCCTAGGGGAGATGTTAGTTGCGTAGTAAATACTCGGGACGACGTCGTAAGAGCGTGCACCTGTTCTCCCCACGGATTCTGCAGCTCCTGTCATTCCTCACGAGGAAGCAAGCGTGGCTTTCCCCGCCCGAGATTGCTGAGTCTTTCCGCCTCGATGGCGACCCCGTGAGCGTCATGACCATCTACCGCTGGTTCTCGTTGCTCAGGGAGCAGGTCGGACTCACGTACTTCCCCTATCCCCGCATGAACCACCTCGATCTTGCCGATGTCTACGTGCAGATGAGAAGCCCGCGAAGCCCTTCCATACTGGCGGGCATCCCCTTTGGACACTCATTCCTCGTTGAGGTCGGGCTCGACGGACATCCCTTCCTGAGTCAGGGCTACTGGGTTCCTGGGTCGGAGCTCAATGCCTTCGAGGAATACTGGAAGACTGCCAAGGACCTGGACCTGGTGGAAGAGGTCGAGGCCCTTCCCGCCAGAAACACCCACTTCATCTTCTCGCCCTTCCACGATGTCATGCGGGAGGACGGCTCAGCGCGTATTGAGGGGGATCTAGACAACAAACATTTCGAGAACCTCGTCCGTCGGCATCTGAAAGAACCTTTCGAGGTCCGGCTGTCAGAGCGAATCGCCTCCGCTCCCATAATGATCCCCCTCCTCTCGGAACACCTGTGGCGACATTGCTCCTCTCGCCAGGTGTGGCAGTCGATTCGAGCGAAGGGGGAGGAGGAGATCGTCAAGTATGTCAAGGGCGCCGTGAAGAAATCGCTGAAGAGACCTGGAGCGGCCCTGAGGCTCCTGCAGCAGCACTGGCGGGAGCTCATGCGAGAGTTTGATGAGGTATTCCTGCAACCGGTCGTCTTCTTCCCTCCAGGTCTGATAAGCAATTGTCCGCTGGTCAGCTTCTGCGTGCACAGCGGGTCGAAGGAGAGGATGATCGAGATGACGCTCAAGGCCTCAAAGAGATCAGTTCTGACGACCCTGATGCCCGATTCGGGACAGGAGGGCAAGTGCAGGGTCTGGTGCAACCCGCCGAGTGAGGAGCTTCCCACCATCCTGCGGCTCATGAAGGAATACAACCGTGGCCCCAAACCTCCGATTTTCGGCATAATCGATGTCAAAGCAACGAGAGAGCTAGCTCAGCCCAAATTCTGCGGATTCGACTGGCGGGCCTTCGATCCCGTGAACCTCAAGTGGCGGTTCGATGGGGAGCAGTACGTCGAGAGACTGAAGGAAATCAGCGTGCACCGCAAGCGTTCATGGCCGGGTGCATCGGAGCGCGGCAATCCAGAGACAAAAGGTTTATAGACGCATTTGGGGTATTCCAGCACACCAGGTCGATATTATGATGTTCGTTGTGAGACTTCGTCCGAGGGCAGAGATAGACAAGGTCTGGGATTGGGTCAGAAGGACGCTCAGGGGGAAGAAGGCGGATGACGTAGTCCCCCTCTACGTATCTCAAAGGGAGGACCATCACTACGTCGACACGATACTCGAGGCCAAGGACTCAGAGCAACTCGCCAACTTCCTGATCAAGCGGGTCCCCAGGTGCAAGGAGATCGATGACACCAGAACCGTGGCCCTTATGAAGCCGGCGTTTTACCCCGTTCCCGCAAAGGCAGGACAGGGTGCCAAGCGGTTCGCGATATCCGTCTCAGTGAGTCCGCGCAACTACCGCTCGGTGTACGATCATCTCATACGGATGAAGGTCCCCGAGGGGGTCTACCTGAACTACGTCGCGTACGAATTCGGGGAACATGACATAGTTGTATCATCAATCGCCAAGGACTGGAGCACGATAAGGAAGTTCGTGAGGGAGAGGATCCGCAATCTGCCCGGCGTGACGGAAGCGAAAGCTCACCTGATATGCAGATCGCAGAGGCTCGCGTCCAAGTCGGTCTGGACGAGGCACCAGAAGAAGTACTCAGTCGAGAAGATAACGGGCGTTGCGCCGAAGGACAAATGGGAATACGACTGGACCTTCATGGACGAGTGCGTCGTAAGCGGTGCGTTGCCGGACGAGATCTAGTCCTCGATTCCGTGAGCCAGCTTGGCTGCCCGCACGGTGTTCTTCATCAGCATCGTGATGGTCATAGGTCCGACTCCACCAGGCACCGGTGAGATCGCCTTCGCCTTCTCCTTGATGTTCTCGAAGTCCACATCTCCGACGAGGCGGTAGCCCTTCTCGGTGCTGGGATCATCCACGCGGTTCACGCCAACGTCGATGACTACCACGCCGTCCTTCACCATATCCGCTGTGACGGTGTTTGGATAGCCTGTCGCAGCGATGACGATGTCCGCCTCGCGGGTGAACTTCCCTATGTCGTCCGTCCCCGTGTGGCAGATGGTGACAGTCGCGTTGGCGCCCTCCTTCTTCTGTAGGAGTATGTTCGCGATGGGCTTGCCGACGATGTTGCTCCTGCCCACGACGACGACGTGCTTCCTTGCTGGGTCGTTCCCGCTTCGAATGAGCATCTCCTGTATCCCGTGTGGCGTGCACGGAAGGAAGAACGGATCGCCTATCATCAGCTTGCCCACGTTCACGGGGTGGAATCCATCGACATCCTTCATCGGGTCAATCGCATAGAGCACCTTGCTCTCGTTGATGTGCTTTGGGAGCGGCAACTGAACGAGTATTCCGTGGAAGCTCGGGTCCTTGTTGTACTTGTCGATGAGGGAGAGAAGCTCCTCCTCCGACGTATTCTCGGGCAGCCTCTCTGTTATCGAGTGGATGCCCAGCTTCTCGCAGGCCTTGGCCTTGTTTCTCACGTAGACCTTGGATGCCGGGTCCTCCCCGACGAGGATGACAGCCAGACCAGGGATTATGCCCTTCTCCTTCAGTTGCTTGACTTCCTCCGCGAGCTCTCCGCGGATCTCCTTCGAGAGTTCCTTTCCGCTAATAATCTGCGCAGCCATTCAACCTCCTCTCTTTCATCAATAGTTGGAACAATTCCGTCTCCGTTTTTTCCGTTTTCGCACCGGTTATGATAGCAGAAACTTATCGGCGTACTTAATTCTTCTCATTGGCTCCCCGTCCGCGGATTTTTCGCGGACTTCGACAATTGCATAAGTATTTTTAATTCCTAGCGATTTACCTCCTGCATCACAGGGGGTGAGGAAGTGAAGTCCGATTTGGAGATTGCTCAAGAAGCAAGAATGAAGCCTATAGTGGAGATTGCGAAGTCCATAGGCTTGGTGGAGGATGACATAGAGCTGTACGGAAATTACAAGGCGAAGATCAAGCTGGAAGCGATGGAGAAGCTCAGGGACAGACCTGACGGCAAACTCATCGACGTGACAGCAATCACGCCAACACCGCTCGGAGAGGGGAAGACGGTGACGCTGATCGGCGTCTCGATGGCTCTCGCCAGGCTGGGAAAGAAGGTAATCACGACGATACGAGAACCATCAATGGGGCCCACCTTCGGCATAAAGGGAGGTGCGGCGGGAGGGGGCTACTCCCAGGTCGTGCCCATGGAGGACATAAACCTTCATTTCACCGGTGACATTCACGCCGTCGGAGCGGCGAACAATCTTTTGGCGTCGATGCTGGACAATCAGATGTTCCATCCGACCTTCAGAAGGAAAAACCCGCTGAACATAGATTCGTCCACGATTTCGTGGAACAGGGTTGTGGACATCAATGACTCGGCTCTGACGAACATCAAGATTGGCACCGTTTCAAAGCACGAGGTCGAGGGATACCCCAGGGATACGGGCTACGATATTACGGTGGCATCTGAGGTCATGGCCATCCTTGCGCTGGCATCCGACCTGAAGGACCTGAGAAGGCGCCTCGGAAGGGTGGTCGTAGCACAGACGAAGGACGGAAAGCCCGTCACGGCCGACGACCTAAAGGCCGCTGGTGCCATGACCGTCATCTTGAAGGACGCCCTAAAGCCCAATCTGATTCAGACGTTGGAGAACACGCCCGCGATAATGCATTGCGGCCCGTTCGCGAACATAGCCCAGGGGAACAGCTCGATCATAGCGGACAAGATAGCTCTTAAGCTCGCCGACTACGTGGTCACGGAGAGCGGCTTCGGAGCTGATTGTGGCGCCGAGAAGTTCCTTAACATCAAGTGCAGAGTTGCCGGCTACCAGCCGAGCTGCATGGTCCTTGTCGCGACCATCAGGGCGCTCAAGCTGCACGGAGGGGCATTCGAGTTCCCGCCAGGCAGGACGCCGCCCAAGGAGGTGCTCGAGGCCGAAAACGTGGAAGCCGTCGAAAAGGGCTGCGATAACATGGCCAAGCACATCGAGAACCTCAAGAAGTTCGGCGTGCCCGTGGTCGTTGTCGTGAACAGGTTCGCCTCGGATACGGATGCGGAGGTCGAAGCCGTCGTCAGGAAGGCGAAGGAGGCGGGTGCCGATTTCGCGGTTCCGGGTGACTACCATGCACGCGGCGGTGAAGGCGCGATTGAGATAGCAAAGGCGATCGTAGAGGCTTGCGAGATGCCCAGCGACTTCAGGTTCCTCTATCCGGATGACATGCCCATTGAGGACAAGATCAGGACAATCGCCACAGAAATCTATGGCGCCGACGATGTGGAGTTCTCGGACATTGCCAAGGAGAGGATCAAGGTGTTCACGGAACTCGGCTTCGACAAGCTTCCCATCTGCATGGCAAAGACGCATCTGTCCCTCTCCCACGATCCACATTTGCTGGGCCGTCCGACGGGCTTCACGCTGCCCGTAAGGGACATCAGACCATCCATCGGCGCGGGCTTCCTGTATCCTCTCTGCGGTGAGATGAGGACCATGCCCGGTCTGCCATCGGTGCCCGCTGCTGAGGCCGTGGACATAGACGAGACCGGCAAGACGGTGGGTCTGTTCTAGGCGGGGCTACTTCCCCGCTCCCTCTATCGCCTGCCACAGTCTTCCGGAGAGGACCTGAGCGCCAGTCCTGGTCTTGGCCCAGATTGTGCCCCGCCTGTCGAACGTTTGCCTCAGGTCCGCAATCTGGGGTCCGAGGACATCGATTCTGGCGGGGTCCGCGACGCCGAGGCCCGCTTGGTGCGCGAGAACGAGGTGGGACACCTCCTGCCAGGGAACGGACATGATCTCGGATGCGATTGAGTCGACCCCCACCGGGTCGAAGCTTCCCAACAGCACGCCGGTCCTCAGCGGATAGGACTTCACCTCATCCCTCTGATTGCCCACGATGCCGTCGATGATTCCCAGATGGGGAAGGACGACCTTGTTGAGGTCCACGATCCTGTTGTGGATGTCGCTGTGGACAATCAGCTTCCATCTCCTCCCGCTCAGAACCCCCATCATGTTCTTCAGGCAGCCCGTGGTGACAGCGATCGAGTGAATCTTCAGCTTGGCAACCGATATGCGGAGGTCACTATCGCAGGCGGTCCTGGAGACCCTCACCCTGCCCATGCTCAGGGGCTCGGGAACATCCAGCAGGACGCTGTCGTCGAAGTTGAGGTCAAGCACGGGCAGTCCGAACCTCCTCCCCAAGTCCACGTATCCGTTCCTCTCGAACGCGTGCATCGTGGCCGCACCGCCAGCTCCCTCGCCTATGGTTATGTTCTCGACCCCGATGTCGAGGAGCCGCTCGATGATCGCCTCTGCGATTCTCACATCCGAGGTGATTCCTGACTCAGGACCAGCCGAGGTCGTCAGGTTCGGCTTGATCAGGACACTTGTCTTGTCCCTGACCTTCTTGGAGAAATCGAGTACGTCCAGGAGACGGCGCGTTCCGCGATACGGATCGTCGGTGCGCTTCACCGCGACAGCGCTCATCATCGATGTAAATCTCCATCCACGATATAATCCCTTTCGGGGTGTGCCGCTAGGCGGTCCAGCCGATGTTTGCTGTCGGGATCTCTGCGGAGCCGTAGTAGATGACGAGTTCGTATGTGCTCTGAGCCACTGTGTTGTTTATCGCGAATCTATCCCCTGGACCAAGATAGCCATTGCCATCCGTGTCGTTGAACACAATCCACGTTCCCGCTCCGTCATTCGAGGGACCCAGAGGAAGGCTGTCATCCGGCGGATCACCAGGTCTTGGGACCAAACGGACAGGTTCACCGGACGACGGTAGCAGGGGTGAATCATTCTTCAGGAGGACCGCCCGATATTCGTGAATAGCTCCCGCTGGGACCCAATCGACGGAGGTCACGTCAATCAGATACCGCTGCGGATTGAGCGGGTCCGGAGCGAGTGCCGAGAGGTTGAGGCGAGGTTGCCTCGCGATGTTCATCCCCAAGCCGCAGGCCCATTCGATCTTCGTGCCAGTGCCCGTTGTCTCGTCGTTCAGCTCCAACCTGTAGAATGCCCCTCTGGTGAGGTTCTTGAAGACCCACGAGTCGCCGACATTCAAAGCACCAATCGTTCCCACGTCACGGAAGCCTCCGTATGAGTCGCCGCCCAGACTGCTTCGCTCGGCCTCGGCGGGAATCAAATGCGGTTGCGTGGATTGCTCCTCGAATAACCTCAGAGTGTAATCAGCGACGTCGAAATCCTGTCCGATCTTCCTCAGCACCTCAACGCGACTTGAGCATCGATTCCCATCCACCTGATCTGGTGGCATCGTCAGGAAGTTGTGCGACCCTCCCTTGTCCCTCCCATGGAGGTAGAAAAGGAGCGGTCCTCTGTCACCCACGACGACGAAGGCTATCCCGTTCACGGGGCCATAGAGTCTGAGAATGTAGCTTTCGAAGCGAGTCTCCCTGTCTGTCGGCGGAAGGTTGAGCTCAACGGTGTCGCCCCAGTCGAGCAGCCCGTTGTTGTTGACGTCATTGAATGCCATGGTTCCGTTGTCCGAGGTTCCTGGACGGAGAGGATCTATCTGGTCTATCGCGCCGCCGTGCTTGTTCGTGCCGATAGTCGAGGACTCGCCCATGTAGAAGGGACCCTCAACCTTGTACATGCTCAAGTTGAACTCGTCAAGAGGAAGTCCGTGATGGAGGAGTATGTTGAGAGTTGACCCGCTCGGATCGGTCCGGTTTGCCAATATGGGGACGCCCATGGAGGTCGAGACGGCAGTCATGACGATGTCAACAGCGTAAATCATCGGTAAGGGGGCATAACCATTGTCTGTCCAGACGTAATCGAATCCATTGTACGAGTAATCCTTGAAGTGTATCGGAACGGAGGCCCAACTGCCATTCAGGTAGCTCGCCCTCTGGTCACCCTCCAGGGCGACAATGAATTCCTGTCCGTCCAAGGCGAGCAGCGTGTATGCCCCATAGGAGGTTAGCATAAGCGTCGAACCAGTTACCGTTCCGGTCACAGCGACTGCATCCCCCTCCACAAAGGATTTGTAGCCGTAGTTCAGGTCGGGGTAGAAGTCCTTCGCGGAGACAGCTGGGTAATAGGAGAGCCCGGCCCAGACGGATGCCGCACCGAGGATGAAGGAAACCGGGAAGACAAGTCTGTGGTATATCGATTCCTCCGTGAAGAACCTTGGCGGGGCTGCCTTGACGCTCGACCTCAAGAACTCCTGAACATCGGGATGAGAGAGACGAATCGCAAGATGGGCTTGTAGCAAGAGCGCCGTCAACGCCAGGAAGAACCCTGGTAGGACATGCCACGTGTAGTTTCCGACGAAGTACCATGCGTCGATGTCTTTCGATCCCCAAGGCCAGAATACGAACCCCACGCTTCCGACTGGAGGAAAGAAGAGGGAAAAGAAGGCGAGACCGATGAAGGAGAACGCGACACTTCCCCACATGAGGTGAGGCGACAGCCACGGCCTCCGGTGTAGCATCGACCTGGCAAGGAGGGTGAGCGCCAAGGAGCCGATGAGAATGACCAGCAGGTTCCGGAAGTGAAGGGTGAGCTTTGTGCCGAGCTCCGTGTCAACGAAGGCAGACCAGAGTGGTAGGAAGTACGTCTCGCCGACGGGCTCGAAGCCGCCGATTGGGCTCTCAGCTCCAGGCCCGACGACCACCCTCCACCAGGGAACCAACAGAGAGGCCAATAGGACAGCCAAGGACAGGCCCGTCAGCCTGTGGACCCAACGGAAATTCCGATCCCTGCTCACAGCAATCGAATTCTCCACATATGAAGTATTTTCGCGGTCCATCGTAAATGTTTCTCATCTGCCCGGGCAAGATTCCTCTCAAGACCAAAAGAATTAACACATCTCGAATCGTTCTCCCCCGAGGATAACATGAAGGTTCTTGCCGTGGGAGGAGGCGCAAGAGAGCACGCGATTGTGAAGTCCTTGGTGAATGACGGGGCGAAGGTTTTCACGGTCATGAAGAACAAGAATCCCGGGATAGCCAGGGCGTCGGAGGACATCCTTCTCGCGAACGAGATGGACGTGGAGAAGGTCGCTGAGTGGGGCAGGAGCAAGGGCGTTGATTTCGCCGTTGTCGGACCAGAGGCACCGCTTGGTGAGGGCCTAGTGGACGAGCTCGCTGCGCACGAGATCTCCGCCGTTGGACCAACGAAGTTTGCGGCACAGCTTGAGATATCGAAGGAGTTCTGCAGGAATCTGATGCGAGATCACAAAATACCTGGCTCGGTCGACTTCCAGGTATTCGATGACGTCCAGGACGTGAAGGACTTTCTCAGGGACTACGACAAGGAAGTGGTCGTGAAGCCGATAGGGCTCACTGGCGGGAAGGGAGTAAAGGTGATGGGCGAGCACCTCATGTCCCATCAGGATGTCATCGACTACTGCCAGGAAATCATAGACAAGAATATCGGTGGGAGCTCACGTTTCATCATAGAGGAGAAAGTCGTGGGTGAGGAGTTCACCCTCCAGGCGTTCGCGGACGGCAGGCGTGTTGTTCCCATGCCCTCGGTGATGGACCACAAGAGGGCGTACGAGGGCGATACTGGCCCGAATACCGGTGGAATGGGCTCCTATTCGATGAAGAACGGGCTGCCTCAGTTCGCAACCTTCGAGGAGATTGAGGAGGCTGTCGACATCATGCAGAAGACGGTGAACGCAATGCGCGCCATGGAGCACCCATTCCACGGAATCCTGTATGGGGGGTTCATCCTCACACGCGATGGCCCACGGATATTGGAGTACAACGTGAGGTTTGGCGACCCGGAGGCAATGAATGTTCTACCACTCCTGGAGGAGAGCTTCGTCGATCTCTGCAGTCAGATAATGGATTCATCCCTTCCCTCATCTGTCAAATTCTCCGAGAAGGCGACCGTGTGCAAGTACGTGACGCCATTAGGATATGGAGTCGCGTCTCAGGCGGGCGAGAAAGTCTTAGTCGACGAGAAGAAGATCAGTGAAACAGGTGCGGAGCTGTACTACGCGTCCGTGGACGAGAGGGACAGCGACATATACACGACGACATCGCGCGCACTGGCTGTTGTGGGCATACACGACGACATCGCGGAGGCGGAGAGGATGAGCGAGGACGCACTGCAGTATGTGAGAGGGAAGGTCTTCATGCGACACGACATAGGGAAGCGCGAACCCATCGAGAAAAGGATCAAGCGGATGGAAGCCATAAGAAGGGGAGAGATAGGATAAACGTTCTGGAACTCACCAAGAGGCTCATCAGCATACCGAGCGTGTTCGGACGAGAGTGGGAGATAGGCGAGTTCATCACATCCTATTTTGAGGGCGAGGAGGTGGAGAAGCAGAAGGTCGACGGGCTACCGCCAAACATAATCATCAGACACGAGGTCGATGAGAGGAGACCGACGATTCTGCTGAACGGGCACATGGACACGGTGGAGGTGTCATTCGACTGGACGAAGGGCCCCTTCTCTGCGTCAATCGAGAGCGGATGTCTGTATGGACTGGGAGCGGCGGATATGAAGGGAGGTCTCGCTGCAATCATGGATGCATTCAAGTCCGTCAGCTCACCGAGGTCGAACGTCGTCTTCAGCGCCGTAGTGGACGAGGAGGGCGTCTCGACCGGCACCCATGCATTCTTGGGTGAAGTGCGCGCGGACGTGGCAATCGTAGCCGAGCCCACCGATGAGAAGCTGATTCTGGGAAGCCGCGGCAGGTATGCGCTGGATGTCGAGCTTTTCGGGAAGAGGTCTCACGGCTCGAGTCCGGATTCGGGAGTGAACGCGATATCTGACATGGCTAAGGTTCTCGACGTTCTCAAGGAGATAGAGTTCGGCAGCCACGAGAAGCTCGGAAAGGCGTCCATCGCGCCGCTCAAGATTAGCGGAGGCGGAGATTCCCTCTCCGTTCCGGAATACTGCCGCCTGCTCGTCGACAGACATGTGGTTCCAGGGGAGGAGAAGGAAAAGATTATCGAGGGGTTCAAGAGAAGAATAGGGTCCCTCGGGTTGAGGAGTCGTGTGAAGGTATCGTGGATGAAGAGAAGCACGCCCTTTCTGGAACCGTACATCATGGAGAGGAAAAATGAGCATGTTGAGAGGTTCATACAGATATACGAGGAGCATTTCGGGCGGGAACCGAAGATCGGCTATGCGAGCGGACCCGGAGACTACAATGTCTTCGCGAGGAGAATGCCCACTCTCGTCTTCGGACCCGCTGGAGAGAACTGGCATAGGCCGGATGAGTATGTTGATATCGAATCCCTGAGGAGGTGCAGGGACTTCTATGTTCATCTTCTGGAGTCGTTTTGAGATATTGTGCGAGGTCATTATGTGGAGTTATTGTGGCTCGTGATCGGTGGGACCCTGATAGGACTCTCTATCGCATCCATGGCGCTCTACAAGAAAGGTGGCGATCTGCCCGTCCTCTTCCTCCTCATGGGAATCGCCTTCATAATCCTCTACTTCGATCCCCTTAAGCCAACAGTGAATCTTTGGCTCCTTCTTTCCCTCGCGACCGTCAACGGCATTTGGGTGGGAATAGTCTCACACAGGCTCGTCCCGAGACTCTCATTCCTCGTGGGAATCCTCGGAGGAGTGGTCACGCTCCTGTATGCCTTCCTCCTCAGTTTCTAATGGTCCACGCGGTCGCATCGGGAAGATAGACCCAATACGCCTCTCCCGCCGTCATGAGCTGATTCGGTGGAAGCACGCTGAGGTAGTATGGCGGGGAGGCCTGATCGAATCCCTCGATCCTCGTCGCGCCCGTATCCGCCATGAAATCTGCCACTCGATAGTCCTGGCGGAAGGAGGGGAATCCGATGAGGTTCCATCCCCTTCGCAGCTGAATCGTTGTCTCGCTCGGGACAACACCCGCGACGAGAAGGTTTCCATCGATGGTGCTGTTCACCCAGATCCCCATCGTGAGGTCAACCGCATCGATGTCCGAATACGTCTTGAAGGGAGAGTTCTGTTTCCACTTCGGACCGTCCCAGGCATCGTAGACCCAGGAATCGGAATACCTCACGCTGCCCAGCACATTCGACACGGACGCGTTTCTCAGCATGAACGGAATGGAGATCAGATTGCTTCCCGGCTGAACGTGCTCAACAAACAGACCGACCTGATCGACGGTCCACGCGGTGTTGTTGTAATCATCCCTGGATTCCACGTAGCAGGACATGTTTTGCGGAACGGCGGGCAGATTGTAGATGAAGTAGCTCGTGCCTGCAGGTACGGAAGCGAGAAGGGAATAGCTCCTCCTCTCCCTGTCGTAGCTGCCGTTGCAGTATATGTCGTAGGCGACGACATCATTTTCACCGCCGCCATCATCCTTCGAGAGGATCCAGCTGATGTTCATCTGAGTGTAGTCAGGAGCGACCATCTCCGCCATGATGTTGTACGGATGGCCCACCTTCCTGTCGGGCCAGACGAGCACATCCGGCAGGGTCTTCAGGTAGATGTCCTTGTCTCCGTTCCTATCGCTTTCCCACGCAACCCATAGGGAATCGGTATAGTTGCTCACGGCCAGGAAGACCTCCTCGTCTGAGTACCCGCTCGTCGTGACCTGAATGGGCGGGGACCATGATCCGTTGTACCGCTTGAGATAGATGTCCTTGTTCCCGTTCCTGTCCGTCTCCCATGCTATCCATACATTATCGTGAATGTCGACGGCTATCGATGGCTTTATGTCGTGCGCCGGATTGTTCGAGACGTGCATCTCGGAGGACCAGGTGCCGTCGTAGTAGCGCATAAATATCTCCTTGTCCCCCGTCCGATTGGACTCCCAGACGACGAAGATTCTTCCCTGGTTGTCCGATGCAATTGAAGGTCTCATGTCGTTGAGGGGACTCGTGCTGACCTGGGTCTTGGGCGCCCAACCAGACCCCGTCCAGAAACTGGTGAAGACATCCCACTGCTGGTTGGAGATTTCGGCGCCCCAGACTGTCCAGACTGTCCCAGATGTGTCCGTCGTCACGGCGGGCCCTCCCCAATAGCCCTGCGACCCTGCATCATTGTTCACGATTATGTCGGTAGTCCAACTCATGCCATCGAAGTAGGCGCCGGTAATGTTCATGTCATTGTAGGGAACATTCGCCATCTGAAGGCCGCCTTCGTAGAGGTCGTAGTGCGTGCTGCGCATGATGACCCACAGCTTTCCAGCTCCGTCGATGGTCGCAACCGGGACCTGGTCCGAGTTGTCCAGCTTTTCGGCGGCCGTCACTTGAACGGTGGGTTCCCAGCCGGTTCCATTGAACTTCTTCGAGTACAGATCGAACTTCTGGCTCCAGTAGTAGATGCCGCTCTTGAGGCTCAAGAAGTCCTGCCACTCAACGATGTTGCTCGAGTAGATTGTGTATACGTTGCCCCCGTCATCGGCCACGAGATAGGGCTGGCTGGTCCTCTTCGAATCGGTCACGATGGGATTCTCAGCCGTGCAGACCATGTCCTTGCAGCTCCTTACCGCGATATCCCAGTCATCGTGCTTCGTGTACGTATGATAGGCTATCCACATGTTCCCGTTGCTATCCTCCACCATCGTCGGCTCGAGACTGTTGTTGAGGTCGAACGTGATGCGAACCGGCGGGCTCCACATCCTTGTCCACGACGTGATGTTGAGGGTCATGAACGCGAGGTTGTTGGTCTCATCGAGTTCCTGGATAGTGTTGGACTCATCGATTCTGACGAAGACATCGTGCAGACCCGAAATCCCGCTCAGGTTCCACATCACCGAGGCGGTCGCGTTGCCGCGAGCGGGCATGTTGGAAATGACCTGGGTAGCCCCAATCTGCTTGTTCATCGTTGGCGACCCATCGAAGAACTCGACCTCCACATCGGATGCGTCGCCCCCTCCTATGTTTCTCACGTTGGCGGTGAGCGTGATAATGTCTCCCTCTCCCGGATCTGGAGGATCGGATGTGACATCCCCTGCTTCCATAGTGAGGTCAGGCGGGCACGTGACGACGAGAGGCGTCCCTAGGATCTGCGCCATCGCGTCGTAGGCGGAATAGTTGGTCGTGTACGCCATCTGAGGCAACAGCACCTCCCTGCTCGAATGGCTCTTGGCAGTGAGCGGGACGAGTATGAACCCACCTGCGGTTCCGGTCTGGGTCAGGAAGGAGGCCCCCATCCCCAATCCCGTGTCGGCTCGAGAGATCACTATGGCCCGCCCGACGTAGCCGTCCTCCTCGGGGATGAAGGGATAGTAGCTCACATTTCCTCCCGCCCAGGGATACTGGTCACCCGAGTACTTGTCCCGATAAGCAAGCCTCGCGAAGCCGGGTATGTATCGCATGGCCGCCATTCCAGTGACGGGATTAGCGAGGACATAGTAATCATAGAAGTCGTTCGATGTTCCCCTTATTACGAACTGGCCGTCATTGCCGTCCTGGTCATAGTAGAACCTATAGCTGCCGTCCCTTTGAGGTTCCATGTAGTTGACGGACCTCTGCGGAGTGCTGTTCCCCACGTTGCGATAGAACGTCAGCCAGCCGTCATTGGTTCCGACGGCTATGTCCTCCCGCCCGTCTCCATCGAGGTCAACGAACTCTGGCGCGCTGTAGTCCCTCGTGCCGTCTGTTGCACCGCCCCTGACATTGTTGAACATCCCCGGATAGAGCTGGTCGTAGACCGGATTGGTCTTTGTCCCCGTGTTGAGGTAGAGAACGAGGCTGCCAAATGCCGCATCGTCCTGGCCGGATATGAAGTCGAGATCGCCGTCACCATCGACATCCAGGAAGGAAGGCGTTGCATATCTTCCGGGCTTCTTCGTGAGTCCTGTATTCATGAAGGCAAAAAGGGCAGAGTCGTATTCCCACGAAGGAAGGGAAACGGTCCCATTGTTCCGGTAGAGGTGCACGCATCCGGTAGCGTTTCCCACGATAAGGTCGAGATCGCCATCCGCCTCGATGTCCACGAATTCGGGTGCGCTATTGTTGCCCACATCAATTCCTGGGAACATGGACGAGTTCTGCGTCCACGAAGCCGACGTGTTCGTTCCTGTGTTTTCATAGTAGACCAACGTGCCATCCCCTCTGCCTACGGCGAGATCGAAGTCGCCGTCACCGTCGAGATCGGCAATCGCGGGGATGCTGTTGGTGCCCACGTCGATTCCTGAGAAGAGACCTGTGTCCTCGGCCCAGGAGGCAAGACTCGGAGAGCCAACGTTCTCGAAGTGCCTCAGCGTTCCGTCCGCCAGCCCGACTGCCAGGTCGAAGTCGCCATCGGCATCGAGGTCGGCGAAGTCAGGGACAACCCTCTCTCCGAGAGATGCCAGCCTATGAAGGAAGCTGTCCTGGGTCCAGACGGGGAAGATGATCGTGCCAGTGTTCTGATAGTAGAAGAGAGACCCGTTGCTCTCTCCCGAAATCAGGTCCAGATCTCCATCGTCATTCAGGTCTGCGAGAGCGGGAGAGGCGTAGCCCCCGACGTCGATTCCGTCGAAGAGCGATTGCTGCAGCGTCCAGTTCGCGACCGAGGCATTACCCACGTTGATGAGGTTGACGAGGGTCCCGTTCTTGAGGCCAATGGCTATGTCGAGGTCTCCGTCGCTGTCGAGGTCCCTTATGCTAGGCACGCTGTTGTTGCCAAAGCTGCCAAAGGCCTGGAATGCCGTCGGGTCGGGCATCCAGCTCGGGCTGGTTGAGTTGCCAGTGTTCACGAAGTATGATAGGGAACCGCTCATGTCGCCAAGGACGAGGTCGAGGTCAGTGTCGTTGTCCAGATCTCCCAGGGAAGGGGCCGAGAAATCGCCGACATCGATTCCAGGAAAAGCGGTCGAGTTCAGAGTCCACACGGGCATCACGACCGTTCCTGTGTTCTCGAGCTCCACCAGAGTCCCGCTGTCCTGCCCAAGGATTAGATCGAAGTCCAGGTCACCATCAATGTCAGCCAGCCAGGGTATGGAGTAATTCGCCACTCCGCTGAACGAAGAGAACATGCTCGTGTCCTTGCTCCAGGCGGGCACGTTCTTGTTGCCAGTGTTCCGGATGTACCAGAGCTCGCCCTCAGCCGAACCCAGCACCATGTCGTAGTCCGTGTCGTTGTCCAGGTTCGCGAACGCGGGAGCACTCCTGTTTCCGATGTCGTATGCCCTGAACACGGGATTCACCCTTGACCAAGTTGGCTCTCTCGTCCTCGCAGTCATGATCTGATGTTGGCTGTTTCCGAATATCTGTTGGTATTCGGCGTCCCCTCCGTATAGGACAGTGAACTCCATCACAAAGCCATTGTGGTTGTGGAACTTCTCGTTGACCTTCTTGTCGACTATCGTCTCGATCATCTCCCTATCGTTGTAGAAGTTGACGTAGACATCCCCAAAGATGACGTCTGTGTCCTTGTAGAGGTCGGCCACACTTCCGTAGCCCCAATTTATCCTCCTCGGGTTGCCGTACTGAAGGTGGATGGAGACCATCACGTTGTTGACATCGATCTCCTCAAATGTCGGGGCGCCCCACCACATCTGCACACTCGCCTGATCAATCGTGAGCTGGTTGCCGCCAATCCTGACGAAAATGTAGCCCCGGACGGTGGGCGCGGATCCGTTCTTGTACTCCACGTAGACGCCATTTCCGTCCTCCTCCCTCTTGTTGAGCGAGTATCTCCTGGAACCGTCCATTACCACGACCGTGTTGGCATTGCTTGTCGCCGTCATGTCTCCCGTCAGCGCTGTTGCATTTGACGTATCGATTTCGTACGTTCTCGTCTCGAAGGGGCCGAAGTCATCCTGGAAGACGATGTCCATCCTGTGTATGAAATTGGACGGATATCTCTCGACAGTGGAATCAATATGACCGGAGAGCACCTCCTGCCCCGTCGATTGCGATCTGACCAGGAAATGGGTGGGATTGGCAAGTCGGAAGTTGTCCAAGGTCAGGGTATAGCGGACAACCTCCTTGGGCCTGGCAACACCAAGGGTGTTGGTCACCTGCAACAGGAAAAGGTCTTGACTCGGCTCCGGCTCGTCCGGCATCACCTGCCTCAGAGAATCCTCGGACGGAAAGACGGCGAAGGCGACGGGCAGTATAATCACCGCCACCACAGTGATGCAGAATAGGCGCACAAGGGACCCAGACTCACAGTGAACTTCCTCAAATCTTCTTCGCATGAACCTCCTCCCTTTTCAGAAGTACTCCATCTAATGAGCTTCCTCTAAATCAAAATATCGATGACCAAGACAAAAGTCCTTATCCCCGGGAGTCCTTGCCACCCACATGGAGAACCTCGAAGAAATCATTGACGGGATTGAGGCAAGATTGGACGAGAAGGACGCCGTGAGGGAACTCGCGCTCAAGTCGTCCCGAACCATTGCGAGGCTGGCGGGTGAGGCAGTGAGGCGGATTCATCTCAACGAGGACGTCGAGGATCTCTTGCGGGAGGTCCGAGAGCGGAACGGGGAGCTCTCCTCTGCTCTTCAAGATCACCTGGATGTCTACCACGCTGGGTATATCGAGAATGCCCATCAAGAACTCTCGGAGGTGAGCATCCTCTACTCCATAATCAAGAAGAAACCCCTTCCCACCCCGAGCGACTTGGAGGTCACGGACAAGGCCTACCTGATGGGTCTTGGTGATGTGGTCGGGGAGCTTAGGCGATTCACCTTGGACGCTCTGAAGAGCGGGGACACCAAAGCCGCCGATATGCATCTTGAACAGATGGAGGAGATCTTCACGATGCTGATGAGGTTCGACTTCCCTACTGGACTCCTTGCCATAAAGAGGAAGCAGGACATCGCACGCAGGCTTCTGGAAAGAACGAGAGGGGAGGTTGCGGTCGCCTCCTACGGTAAGTCTCTGGAGGAGAAGATGGACAGCCTATCCAAGAAGCTCTAGTGCCTTCTCTTGGGCTTCGTCAGGAGCCAAATCGCAGCAAGAACGATGAGGGCCGCGAGGAGAACAATCAAAGCGTATGTCATCCAACTGACTCCGCCGCCCACATAGAAGTATGAAACGGCAACAGAGTCTCCAGCATTCTCATCGATGACCCCGTTCCTGTCTAGGTCGACGACCACCGTGAGCCTATATTCTCCAGGCTCTGGGTCCGCGATGATCCAGTCGAAGGTCGCGTACTCACTCCGCCCGGGCGGAATGGACTCGATGGTCGTGCTTCCGACTAGGCGATCCTGGGGCTCACCAGGAGCCCTTATGTAGAAGTCCACTGGGACGGACTTGAGCTCGTACTCGAGGGGGTTCGAGATCTCGGCACTCAGGACGATGGGGCCGACTACCCTGATCTTGATCTTTTTCAGCTTGAAATCGCTCTCGTTCTCGTAGCTGGATGTGACGTTGACGACCAGGGTCATGGTCTGCGCCGCATGGGGGACAGTGACGTTGATCTCCCAGTAGGGACTCGTGGTGAGGTTCTGGTAGACGCTTCCTGGGGAGGGATTCGCCCCCGTCAGGTTGTCTCCAAGAAGAAAAGCGGTGATGTTGTAGTCGCCTCCCTTCTCCGCGGGTCCCCCCGCGGCAGTGATGTTGAACTGTGCCTTGCCGCCGACGGGCATAGTCGTCGGTCCATCAATGCTCACCACCACCTCCTGCGATGCGGCATTCGGAATGAGGACGAGAATGGAAGACAGGATTAGCAAGACGAGAATGACTCGTTTCATCTCTTCCTACGCCTCCTCAAATATGCGACAGCGGCAATAAGACCAGCAGTGACGACCCCGACGAAGAGATAGCTGACGTAGTCCTCCAGGGGCTCATTGTGAGCATCTGGACCTTCGACGAACATGTGTTCGCTCACGACCTGAGCGGTGGGAGATGCGACCTCAAGCTCGAAGATGACGTCGTTTCCGCGGTTCTCCTGTGAGTATGCGTACAGGACAAGCGTCTGATTTATGACCTTTCTCGGCGGAGTGAGCCTAATGCCAAACTTGGATGTCGAATTCGCCCCGACCTCGAAGCCGACGATGCTATACGATGTCTGAGGCGAGGTCTCGTTCCTCAGGCCAACCTCCCAGCCCTCGTCCAGCACATCCTCCAGGTTGATTATCTCGATGGCGTAGGTATCATTTCCATTCCCGGAGTTGGTGAGATTCACGAACAGATCCAGGTAGGTGCCATCGAATGTGGGTGTGTCGGAGGCAACCTCTAGCTCAACGCCCCACACTTGCTCGATGTCGATTTGGATAGTGACCTCGCTATCGACATTCTGATCGTTGACAGAGGTCGCAAGGATTCTCACCGGGAGGTGATTGACAAGAGCGTCAGCGGGTGCCGTGATGGTGGCCTCGAAGGACGTGTAGGCCTGCTTCCCGGTTCCAAGGGAAATCCTGGTAGCGCTGAACCTGAAGGACCAACCATCCCTTGGCGGGAGGCCAGTGATCTCGAACTCGTCCTCCACATTTCCCTTGTTCTCGATGGATATCATATACGTGACGCTTTCCCCTCCGCTTATGCTCCTCCTCTGGGCGGGATTCCAGGTGAGCTCCACAGCTCTGTCGACCTCCTTCTCGAGGGTGAGGGATACGACCTCATTGCCATCGACCTCAAGTTTGTACCTGGTCTTGTATGCCGTCAGCTTCCCGTCCTCGTAGTCATATGCGCTCGCGTCGATCTCATACGGTCCTTGCGGAAGGTAGACCTCGAAATACCCTGCGTTGTCGGACTCGATGTAGTAGCTTCCATTTCCCAGCAGGTAGATGGAGGTCTCCTTGTGGAGCCCGTCCCTGTAGCTCGCCACTCCGGAGACCCTGTACGATTCCGTGAGTTCAAACTCGAACTCGGCATCCTCTCCGTACAGTATCTCGAAGAGGCCCAAGAAGACCAGATGCCCCTCTTTCTTGTGTACGTATATGCTGTACTGTCCTGGAGCTAGAGTGAGATTGAATGAGCCATCTGGTTGTGACTGGAAGGTCGCGTTAATGGCGGTCTGCGAATCGGCCGATACAGTGGCCTCCGCGTCTATTCCTTGGCCCTCGTAGAGGACCCTTCCCGTGACTGTCACATTGTCGAAAACCCTGACCATGTCGATGTCGTAGGTCCTCTCGGGAAGTCCCTCGGTGATAAGAAGCGTTCCCGAGAATTGATACCTAACGGACTTTAGCAGTCCATCGACTGTAGCGTTGGTAGGATAATCGATCTCTACGATATAGTTCCCTGGTGGGAGGTCAACGGCGTACAGCGCGGCGGTCGTGTTTACCTTGTCGATGAGCTCGCCGCTCTCGGACAGGAAGCTCACGTTCAACCTCTCCACGTATTCCTTGCCCTCGTAGCGTACCCTTCCAGTCACATGAGTCTTAGGATGAAGTTCCAATTCCAGCGTTGCGGGTCCCGAAATCGTAACGGACTTGACGCTCATGAACTCCGTATCGTTGATTTCCTTGGACGCAACGACGGTGTAGTCCCCTTCCTGCAGGTAGAAGGAGAAGCTCCCGCTAGGGAGTTCCTGATGCTCGCTTTCCTTTCCTGAAACCGTGATGTTCGAGGATACAGGGACGCCGTCCAGCGTCGT
The DNA here is from genome assembly GCA_046761045.1 of Thermoplasmata archaeon. Lineage (GTDB taxonomy): Archaea > Thermoplasmatota > Thermoplasmata > RBG-16-68-12 > JAGMCJ01 > JAGMCJ01. The sequence goes on along the minus strand of JBHIFJ010000027.1, from coordinate 7,109 downwards.
GTTGCCCGCGACGAGGTATCTAAGCGCTATCGGAAAATCCACCTCAACGGGACGGTCAGTCGGCTCCAGGACCAGCTCTGTCGGTGTCAGGAACTGGTATCTCTCGACCTCAGACCCGCCCACCGGGTCATCTATGACCACTTCGTACTTCCCAGGACGCAGGGAAACCTGGAACGCGCCCTGGGATGTATGGACGCTGTCCGAGACTGCACTCGCACTCCTGGATTCGAACCTTACCTCCAGGGATTGCTGAGTGAAGACCGCTCCATCCATCCTGACGGAGCCCTGCACGCCTACGAAGAGGGAAATCAGGTTCATGGGTCCGAACTCATTGATGCCCGATACGCTAAGCGGACCCAGCTGCCGGGTGGAATAGCCCCGCTTTGTGAGCAGGATGCCGTACTGGTCGCCGTCGGGGAGAGGACCATTGAATTCTCCCGCTCCGTCAGTGACAAACTTGACCGCGACTCCCTTGGAGCTCGTAATCGTCACTTGGACATCCTCTATCCCCTCTCCCACGTCGACTGCCCCGTTGAGATTGTGATCCTCGTAGACGGTACTGGTTGCTGAAATCCCCGTCTCCAAGCTGAGGTCCAAGATGGTGTCCGCTTCTATGCCCCTCTTCTCCATGTGGGCGAAGTTCTGTTGACTGACCCAGATGTCATATTCTCCGCGCGGCAGGTAGATGGCATAGTCTCCGTCGACATTCGTCACGACGACTATCCTGGCATCGCCCTGGTCGAACCAGACCCTCATCTGGTTCTGTGCGATTCCGGTATCCGCGGCCACAACGTTCCCTGAAACCCTTAGGGCATTCTCAAGACTGACATCATGGAGGCTGGTCTCATTCCTTCGGACTGTGAGCCCCTTCAGATGAACGACCTTCTGGCCATCTATGTCATGCAAGGCATATACGGCATAATCGCCCTCTGGAATTCTTGCCGTGTAGAAGCCGCCATCATCCGTCCTGACGAAATAGTCGAAAGTCTCATGCCTGAGGCTCCTGAATATGACCGCGACATTGGGGACCGCGCTCCCGAAGGCGCGACTCCTGCCCTTCACCTCCCCAGAGGGGTACATCGTGATGTTCCTGATTCTTTCCTCGCCCTCCTCGAGGACTCTGAATCTGAGCGGTAGGCTCACGTAGTCGTCCCTGCTGGCGATCATGGTAAAATTGCCAGGAAGCAGTGATCCGAACTCGAACAGACCATTCACTCCTGATGCCAGCACCATCTCTGTTTTGTTGCTCTCGTCAAGGAGAGTAACGGTCGCACCTTCCGCCGGGTTGCCATCCTCGTACTTGACCATCCCGGTGATGCTCGAGGGCTGGACAGGAATGTTCTTCAGGTCCGATTCTCCAGCGGTCACATTCGCCTCAAAGGGTCCTAGGGTTCTGTCCGGTGTCGCGATCGTGACCTCATAGTCACCGGGGAAGGCGCCTGAAAGCTTGTAGAAACCATTGTCATTGGTCGTCGTTGTCAGGACTTCGTTCGTGCTTATGTGTCTGAATTGAACCTCAGAATTCGCGATTCTGGGCTCGTAGTACTCAGAGAAGGTGTTCTCATTCTCGTCGATGAAGACGGAGCCGCTGAGGCCCCCGCCGGTGATCACTATATCTGCAGTTATGTAGTAGTCGAGAAAGCCGTCGCCGTCCATGTCAACCGGGATCCTCATTGCCTGCTCATCCGTGACGTGTATCGTGGTGGTGTTCAGCGTCGTCTCTCCGATTAGCGTCATGTTATTCAACGTCCCAACGGAGGCGACAATATCAATCTCCCCGGAGGGGGCGAGGACCTCGAATCTGCCCTCCTCGTTCGTATACGAGGAATCGTGGGGCACACCGTACTCGTCCCTCACTGTCACTCGGACACCGCTCAGGGGCGTTTCTCCGTCCACCGTCACTGTACCGCTGACGATGGCCCCGTCGTAGTACTTGAGGAAGACGACACCGCTGCTGAGTCCCGATCTCGGACTGGGATCAACGACGCCCTGCCTCAGACCAGCTTGAATCTCCTGCTGATATGTGAGTGCGTCCTCAAGGTTGATCGCTCTCCAGGCCTCTGTGTGGTTCTGATACTCAGCTGGCGGATATGGATTGTAGTAGGCAGTTCGATAGACGAGCTTGAAGTGCTTCAGGCCCCAGCCGTGAAGGGGTTGCTGGTTCGCATACTCACCCGAAAGCCCCGGTATGCCCTCCTTGCCCTCGCCGAGATCCTCAGGGCTGTAACCTATGTATGCCCTGTAGAACATGCTGTTCCAGAACATGTCCTTGTAGACTATCTCGAAGCTGGCAACGCCCTGGGCGACGGTGACATCCTCGCAGTCGTGCTTCACACCCCTCGAGTCGACACATCTGAGATCGAAGAAGTCGATGGGGACGTCCGGTCTGACGGCATAGTCCTTGATTCTATGGTCCGAGAGCTTTATGGGCGCATAGAAGATGCCAGGGTTGCTCCCGCTGAACGGGAACATTCTCGAATCCACCGCGAAGTATCTTATCGACTTGCCAGTCACGGTGATGATGTCGTGGTACATCTCTGCCTGCTTGTGAGTGTCGAGTGCTTCTGTGAAGAGCTGCTTCAGGTAAATCAGGAGGGCATTCTGAGCCTGAATGGTGTCGTCCCTTGGGCCAAAGCGGTCTGGGTCTCGGAGGATCTCATCTATGTATATGGTCGGATATCGTATCACAGTCTCGATCTCATCGGGATCGAAGCCGTACTTCTCAAGGACGCCTCTCGTCCCTTGAGTCAGCTTGTACCCATTGTCTATGTAATCACCCTGAATGAGCTGGATGGAGAGGTAGGCAATGGCCGTGTTCTCATCTTGGGCCGCGATGAAATTGCCCGCGGTCTGATATCCATGGAGGAAGTTGTCTGCCACTGTCGGATGCTTTCCCTCTTGAACCGCCTCGAAGCCATAGTCCCACCAGCTCAGAAACGCCGGCCTGTCCTCGTACGGAAGGACATCATCATCCTGCCGTTCGAACCAATCCCACGCGGCTGGCCAGTATCGATTGCTGAGTGGGAGGGAATACCCGAAGGCTCCGAGGTACCAAGGAGGGTTGTATCTCTCGGGCCTCATGAAGGAGGGCGTGACGTCATAGATCTCCTTGTCCAGCCTCCTCTTGTCCTCGAACGGAATGGACGCATCAATCCCGTACCAGACATTTGGCATGACAACGAGGAACGCAATGAACAGCACGCCGATGACGTGTCGGACCTTGATGGCTCTCCTGAGGGCATGCAACCTATTCCCGCTCAAGTTGCTGTATACCTTCTTGGCGCCGCGGAAGTCGAGCTTCTCGACAACGATTACAATGACCCAGGCTGAGGCGGCAGCGAAGGCGGGTCCGCCATTGAAGATGAATCTTGCCGCGGACAGTGCCATGAAAATGGCGGCTCCTGTCCACACGATTATGAAGAGATAATCAGGCTTCAGCCTCTTGGGCAGCTGGACCGCCGCCCAGGCAAGGCCGAAGAGCGCGAGGAAGTAGGTGACAGCGCCAAAGGACATCGCCTGCTGGCTGAATGTTGGTGGCTGGGCCTCTGCGATTGTCTCGTACGCCTTCGTTCTGATGAAGTAGCCCGCCCCGCCCAGGAAAGTTGCAACCGTCGTTGGCGCCCATATGATCAGGACGAAAATCGTCAAGCCGAAGGCGATGAAGACGGAAGGGAGAACAAGGGACCAGGGATAATCTCTGGTCGTAACGAAGACGAGGCCAAAGATGAGGGCGCCAACGAACATGTAGGCCGGGGTGGAGAAGTCCCCGATCTTGTGGAACTGCAGATACCATGGAAAGGACAGAACCAGAGCTATGCCAACAGCTATGGCGAAACATAGCACTATGCCTGTCGAATCCGCATTTCTGAACCGATTCAAAAGGATCTGGAAGAGGAAATACAGTAAAAGGATGACGACCGCATAGCCGAAGCCCTTCCAGGCGAGAGCGATCGCAGTGAGGGATATCCCAGCCATGAAGGAATAGAGCACCGATTCACGGTTGGATCTGAAGAAGTCCGACAGCCCGTTCTTTATGTCCCTGGGCCTGAGCCAGTTGCGGACCCATTTCTTCTCTTTCAGTGACCCAAGGGCCCTCATGAAGAAGAAGAAGGTCGTGACAACGAAGAAGAGGACATATGCATCATGATCCCCGTTCGTGAGCGGGCTCCTCTGTATGTGGGCGGGCATTATCGCAAGCAGGAAGGCTGCCAGAAGGCCGGCTCTTCTCCCGAAGGCTCCCTTGGTTAGGGAGTACATCGGGAAGATCGTCAGTGCGCCCCAGATGGCGGTGGAGAATATGAATGAATACCAAACGCTGACATCCACGTCACCGAAAAGTGGAGCCAGGCCAATGCCCGATGCGGCTACTGACCAGTCGAAAAGCGGGGGCCGACCCGAGGCTGGACTTCCATACGGATACGCGAGCATAGGCTCAGCCACGAGATGATGACCGGTGTCGACAACATAGTCGATCACTCGCTTGTGATAGTAGGCATCAGAACCTCCCGAAACAACGAACCCACTCTCCGTAGCCAAATCGAATGCGAAGTAGCTCCGGAGGAAGAGGGCAAGAAGGAAGATGAGGGTCAGGGCTAGGATGGTCGACCAATTCTTGCGGAACCAAGTCCGAGCCTCCTCACGAATCGATTCTGTCACCTAGCTCACCGAGGGACTGGTAGCCCGTTCCATAGAGGTTCTTGTATAAGTTTGTTTTCCTGTGGAATTCAGGGCCCATTCCGAAATTCGTGGTGTTCTGCTCACTGCTGGACCATCTGCGAGTCACGGAGATAAGGATTGCGTCTGGGGCTTCTCGGCCATCACGGTGACATACGCGGCTCTTCTCCTCCAAAAGGTACCTCTGGCGAGGAGACTCTCGTCCACTCGTAGAAGCAATCTGCTCAGGCCGAGCAGCATTTCCCGCCATAATCCCCGAAGCCTGGAGGCGATGTGCGGGAGAAGATAGGTCAAGACCAGGTGGTATCTCACCTCAAGTATCGTCAGACTGCCAGAGATGACATCCCTTAACCTTTCCGAGGAAAAGGTCCTCTCCGATGGATCGTGCAGGACAGTCCTGAAGAGCCTCCTTGCGAGCTCGGAGAGGCAGTTGTCGGATGTCGGTTCCTGATTCAACAGAACATGACCGGGGCGGAGAACCCGGCAGGCCTCGTTGACCGCAGCATCCAAATCTTTTGGGACGTGGTGCAATATCGCCCTGGCCGTGATAAGGTCAAACGATTCGTCCTTGAAAGGAAGATGGAGTATGTCCGCTTGAACGAACTCGACTCCCTCCGTCAGGGGCACCTGCGGGCTGATGTCGACGCCCACAATCCGCCCCTTTCCCATTGATGTCAGCCTTCCAAAGGCGCCATTGGAGGACCCGAGGTCGAGGATGAGAGAGAAGAGTCGGCCTCTCACCATCTCTCTGGGCGCGGTCATCATGCTCCTCCAGCATATGGCTCTGGCCTCTGGGTCCACCCTCCACGAGAACCTCAAGCAGACCTCACCCCCACGATTTGGAAGGCATTCGCCAGATTCCAGAAGACCTCGTCGGCCAGAACGAGTTTCTTTCCCAGTCTGTAAAGGCGGGTTCTCGGGTTCCTCGGAGGTTTCAGCTCATAGGACACGGGGAAATGATCAAGGAGCCTCTTCAAGTCGGACAGCGTGAGCGGGTATATCCTGAAATGATCTCCCTTTCCCATGAACCTCACGTATCTATCGGCCAAGTTCCTGGGAAGGTAGGATAGGAATGGGAGATTGTGATGTCCCTCGAGAGGCCAGAGCCTGTTGTTTGTGGTCAGGTAGAACGCACCCTTGACTCTGAGGCTGTTGACGAGAACTTCAAGGAACCTTCTCTGATCCGGAACATGCTCGATGACATCGCTGGCTATGGCCAGATCGAATCCCTTCTCCTCGAAGTCATAGACGGAAACGGGCTCCAACCTTATGTTGGTCAGTCCCTCCTTCTCCGCCCATTCCTTTGCTATGCCTATCAGCCTCTCACTGGCATCTATTCCGAGGACATCCTTCACCCTCTTCGCGATGGGAATGGACAGCGACCCAGCGCCACAGCCTATATCAACGACGCTGCAATCCTCCAGAGGTTTGTCTAACGAGGGTTCGATGAGGGATAGGAGACTGTCGATTTCCTTGTATCTCCTCAACCATCTCCTCCTTGCTGCCCTGTCCTCCGGAAGGACTGGATGCTCCTCCATTCAACATGGATTATTGGCGGGCTCTTCTTAATCTTATTGCCATCGAAGCATTTAATAGAGGTCGGCGAAATCACCATGCGGTGAGTGACTGAAGAAGGACCTCATGGACATACTCTGCTGCCCTGTCTGCAAATCGGACCTGGAATTGAGGATTGAGAACGAAGAAGGGGACGAAATCATTGTGGGAGATCTTCACTGCTCGAAATGCGATCATACGTACAAGATAACAGATGGCATTCCCAATCTTCTTCCACCAGACTTCAAATGAACTCGGCCTGCACCTCCACGACTTCCTGACTGTTTCTCGCTTTTCTGTATGATTTCAGCGGTTCCTCATTCAGCGACAGGAAGCCGAGTCCCCATTTGAACTTGCCCAAGACTTCGATGCACAGGTCTCTGTAGCCCATGATGAAGAGAGACGCTGCAAGCGCCTCGGCGGTCGAAAGCTGGAACGGCCTCCCGTAATTGACTGGATTTGCCGCCAACAGGTATGGCAGAGCCCTCCTTTTCGTCCACGGGACGTCCGGGAAGCTGGGATGTTTCCAACTCAGATCGAGGGCCGCCAGTCCCCTCTTCGAAGCAATTCCTTCGTCCTCCCTCGAGATTGCCCTTTCGGAGGTCGGGTCAAGAAGAACGCATCCTCTCGGCAAACCCTTCGGATCAGGGACGAGGGTGAGCAGGCCGAGTCTGGCCAGCTTCCTTGCTGTGCATTTCTTCGGATCGCAAACCCTGGCATCATAGGCATACAGCCTGATGCTCATGAATGGGAAATCCCCAAGGCATTATTACACTCTTTGCACCGCAAAGACTATCATCGGGAAGGATGATGCTCATGTTGCCACGATGATGATAGAGCCCGACGCTGAATTCTGATGAGTGATGGGCGATCTGAGTGGC
>JBHIFJ010000026.1:0-27747 GCA_046761045.1 Thermoplasmata archaeon | reverse complement strand
CGCACTCTCCGGTCCGGCAGGGGACCTGATGGAGACCTTCTTTGACAACTGGTGACCGCCAAAGCTTTAATACATGGAGGTTCCTACTCGAGAGCATCCAGGGAGGAGGTTTGATGAAGTGGGCAAGGCAAGTTCTCGTCCTTATGGTGCTCATCCCCGTGCTGTCTTCCTCGTTCGGTGTTGCTTCTGGAAGTCCGAGAACAGGGTCGGTGCGGGTCCCTGCAAGTGGGACCTTTGAAGAGATGTCGCGTACGGGCCAATCAGGCTTGCCGCGATTGGCTGCTGTTGAAGGCGCTGACGCCTTCTCCAAAATCGATATAGGTCTTCGCACCCTGCTCGAGAGCGATCCCTTTCAGGTCATTGAGGTCAGCATAGTCACCAGTCGACCAGACATCATCTGGGACTTCGTAGGTAGAAATGACACGGTTCCAAGTTCAGGTCCCCGGACAAGACCTGGCAACATGATTGTGGAGATTCCCGCTTACCTCGTCAAGAAGATCTCAGACCTTGAAGGCGTGTACTGGGTCTCGGAGCAAATCCTCCCCGATCCCATCGACATACTGCGGCCCACCTCACCCGCGGAGCTGTTCCCGTTAGATGGACAGGAGCCGCCGCCGTTCAATCCCCAGATGAAGAGGGTAGTTGAGATTCAGGGTTCGGTTGAGGCTTGGAGCAATGGATTCGACGGAGATGGGGTGTACGTAGCCGTGCTCGATTCGGGTGTCGATTTCGGACATCCGGACCTCTATGGGACACAAGCGCGCGTCACAAACACCTCGTCTCCATATTACGGATGGCCGATTGCCTTCGATTCTCGGTCAATGAGGAACTACCTCAACACTGGAGCAGGATACCCCTCAGGAAACAACTGGTACTCTGACACGTCGTCTGTCGACACAGATGCCAACACGGATGGGGTTCTTGATGGTACTGGCTATGTTGTTGCTGGGATTCCCAGCGCGAGCGGCGAATACCACTACGGGCTTCATCCTGATGATACTCTGAGGTTCTATCAAGGTTATGCTACCAACCCGCCTGTGCTCGTCGTCGACTCAGCCGTGCTGGGTGTCTACGATACTGTGTACGTCGACCTCAACTATGATGGTAGCTTCTCCGATGAGAAACCCGTCACAAAGGGTGACGAGGTCTCCGTCCGGGACACCACTGGTGATGGCAAACCAGACCTCTCTGGTGGCATGGTGTACTTCATTGCGGATGGAGTAACACCAATCCCGTACGCCGACATACTTTCAACATATATCGGCGTCCCCAACATAATTCCCGGAAACGGCGATTTGATCGCCTTCATGATTAATGACGTGACTGAGGCCGCGGGGTCCCATGGAACCCTTTGTGCGTCAGCGATTGCAGGACAGGGAGTTGCATCGGCCGGTCTTGTCACGGGAACGGCCCCCGGTGCCAAGATAGTTGCCATCGGCAACATCTACCAAGGAGGGAGCATGTATGATGGGTTCTACTTCGCCGTGGAGGGGTACGACGGCATCCCTGAGACCGGCGATGAGGCACAGATCCTGAGCAACAGCTTCGGTTTCTCCAATGTGATAAACCAAGGCTGGTCGTACGACGCCCGCCTCGTTGACTGGATATCGAACTTCTATGCGCCCAATGCGACGTTTGTGGTGGCATCTGGCAACGGCGGTTTCGGCTATGGCACAGTCGTCTCCCCTGGGTCAAGCCCGGGTGTCATCACCGCTGGTGCTGCGACGAGCTACTGGTGGGAATCCACTTTCCCAACCTCCGGAAATGTAATCTCCTGGTCTGATAGAGGACCGAATGCCTTGGGACAGGTCGACCCAGATGTCCTCTCGGTTGGTGCATGGGCATATGGAAGTCTTCCCGTGAATTCCTACAGTCCGCCGAATGGAGACAACGCTGTCAGCCTGTGGGGTGGTACGAGTCTGGCGACACCGGTCACCGCTGGCATAGTGGCCGTTCTGTACGACGCCTATTGGGAGGGACACGGCAACCCTCCTAGCTCCAAGATGGCGAAGAACATTCTGATGGCAACAGCCGATAATCTTGACTACGACCCCTTCCTCCAAGGAGCAGGGCTGGCAAATGCAAGCCGGGCGTCCCTGGTTGCGAGCGGGTTGAGAGGTATCTATATCTCCCCACCTCATTGGTCCGTTGGCGACTTCGGCGGAGTGCGATATGAGGCATTTGCCAATCTGATGCATCCTGGTGAGACTGAGACGTTCGAGTTCCAGGTCGGGAATGTCGACCCTCTCAACTCAACGATTGTCCTGCTTGACGATGTCGTCCACAAGAGGGCGTTTGAGTATTCTGAGACTGTCTTTCGCAGCCTTTCCGATGATAATGCCAATGGATGGACGATCGACGAGTTCATACCGATAGTTGACAAGAAAAACGGAGTATTCCAGATTCCCAACAGTACATCGCTTCTCGTCGTCAAGCTCAACTGGGACTACTTTGATTTTGACCGAGACTGGAACTATGGAACGAACAATGTCTTCTTCATCGATGCGTATGACTGGAATGACTTCGACGGTGACGGTCTATACTGGAATGACACGGATTCCAATGGGATAATCGATTCCAGTGAGATTGACAGCAATCCCGCGTCAGAAATCGTGACGATGAACACGGCCTACCAGATGGGGGACATACTTGAGCTCAGAATTCAGAACCCCTCGGAGAAGATCCACGACGGCCTCATCCTCGGAATCGGGCGGAGGCTGAGCGGGGCGACCCAGAACGATGTCGCGTTGAACCTCACGATTGCGGCGTACGAATACCAAGACTGCGACTGGCTCTCTCTTGATCAGAGCATGATATCTTTGGGTCCCAATGGCAGTGGCAGTTTCAACGTGACAGCGACGGTCAGCTCTGATTTTCCAGTCGGGGCATTCCAAGCTTCGATAATTGCCCAGTATGATGGCTTTGAGACGGTGGTCCCAGTTACGATGAATGTTGCTCCGAATGCCAAATCCTTCAGCTTCGGTGGCCACCCCCAGGATGATGACCTATATCAGAACGACAGAGTCATTGGAGGATTCAACTGGAATTGGAGGTACGAATCAGGTGATTGGCGATACTACTTTGTGGAGGGCGGGGACCCCTTCGTCGTCAATCCAGGCGAGAAGATGTTCGTCAACATCAGCTGGGAGGGTCCCCCCACGGACATCGATGTGTTCCTTCTCGGAAATGCAAGTGACGAATATTCTGAGTCCAATCCTGAGCGGTATGGACCCTATGCGATGACGGTCAAGAACACCGGTTCCTCTGTCTACCTTGGAGGCGGGAAGTTTCAATACTCGACTCAGACCGGGAACCCATATGAACTCATTGCCGTGGACCTTGAGCCTGGGCTAAATGAGATAGTCCTTCACAACGTGCTCAGTGACGGTAGCGGGCCGTGGAACAAGATTAGAGGCGACGTTGGCATCCTTTCCGTTGAGCCATGCCCATGGGATCTCGGTACGATCACCGATTTCTCCCTTCTTGACGGCAATCAGACCTTCACAATAGACACAACGGTGAACTTCACAGGAGTGACGATAAGCGCGTTTGGCGTCTCTGAACCTTGGGACTATCCTGGACAACTGATTCTGCAGGACAATCCCTTCGATCCTACAACCTCGAGTTGGCAGCGCGAGTTCCTCGTGGCTGACGGGGGCTACATAAGGGGCATTGTTGACAGCCCTGTCTCGGCGCTTGATATCGACCTGTATCTCTTCTTCGACTCCAATGGCAACGGCAATCCTGACTTCCCCGGCGAGATTGTTGCTTCCTCATTCACCTATACTGCTCATGAGGAGATACTCTACACTTTCCCCGCCGATGGGAGATACTGGCTGATGGTACACGGTTGGAGCGTCCCGGGCGGATCGTCATCCTTTGACGGATATTTCGGGGTCGTTCAGGGAACAGACCTTGCGGTGTCCGACCTTCCAGCGGGTCCGATAGGATCCGGGAAGAAGGAATTCTTCAATGGCTCCCACTCTCTTCCTCCATTGGAGGGAGACTATATCGGTGTGGTCTTTCTGGGCCCGCCTGACCTTCCAGATGCCATAATGATTCCGTTTCACGCTGAGGTTCTCGATGCTCCGCCAGCCTTCTTCAACCACAGGCCTCCCGTGGACTCGATAATATCCGACAACAGTCCCACCGTAGGCGTTGACTTCCAGGATACAGGTTCGGGCCTGAATCTCTCCACGCTGGAGATGACCGTGGACGGAATCGACGTCACCGATTGGTCCGCTGTGACGAACGGCTCCATAGACTGGCCCATGCCATTCCTTCTTGCTGAGGGTTTACACAATGCCTCCGTGCATCTGGCCGATCTTTCCGGCAATCACAACGTGACGAACTGGAGCTTTGTTGTGGATACGATTCCGCCGTACCTGGACATCCAATCTCCCGATGAGGGAATGATCACCAACGACCCTTCCCTGGATGTCAGAGGAAAGACCGAATCGGATGCCTCTCTTCTCGTTCAAGGACTTCCAATTTCGGTGCAGCCGTCAGGCGATTTCAATGCAACGGTTTCTCTGAATGAAGGTCCCAACCTGATAGCGGTTCAAGCCTACGACCTGGCCCTGAACGAGCGGATGATCACCAGAAACGTGACCCTGGACACCATCTCTCCCCCGCTCACGATCGTTCAGCCCACGAACAACTCTATCACGAACACCGTGACGCAGTCCTTCCAAGGTTCCACCGAACCCGGAGCTTCTGTCGAGATTGCGGGGACGATTCTGTCTGTGCAGCCGGACGGGACATTCTCGACGAATCTCGCCTTGCTGGAAGGCCAGAACCTGATTTCCATCAAGGTCCTCGATGCGGCTGGCAATGAGAACAGGAAGATAATCAACATCACACTCGACACGAACGCTCCATACCTCGTAGTGATGTCACCAGAGAACGGTCTGGTCACAAACATGCCGGCCGTAGACATAGTTGGAGAGGTGGAGCTCGGCAGCCAGCTCAGAGTCAACGGCGCCCCAGCATCCGTGAACCTCGACGGCACGTTCACCGAGGTCGTTCCCCTCTCTCCTGGTGACAACGGTATCGTTGTGGACGCGACGGACGAGGCTGGAAATCTCGCTCTTGTCTCCCTGCAAGTCCACTACGATTCAGACCCTCCTCCGCTGCAGGTCCTCTCGCCTCAGAACGGCACTACAATAGGTGCGTCGACTGTGACGGTCTCGGGCACCACTGAACCCAGGGTCACGGTTTCCGTGAACGGGATTGTGGCCTCGGTTTCCGGGACGGGTGACTTCTCGGTCGACATCTCTCTGTTCGAAGGAGCCAACTGGATTGAGGTCTTGGCTACGGACGAGGCGGGAAACGAGAACTCGACTTCACTTATGGTCGTCCTAGATACGATTCCACCTCTGCTTATCGTGACCCTGCCGGAGGATGGTCTCCACACGAATGTCGACCCTGTCTCCGTCGAAGGCCAGACGGAACCTGGAGCGACAATCGAAGTTGGTGGAATTCCCATCTCGCCTGGGCCTGACGGCTCCTTCCAGGGATATGTGAATCTAGCCGAGGGGCAGAACACCGTCACCATCGTTGCCAGAGACCTGGCGAGAAATGAGGTTCGTGAGGAGAGGGCCGTCGTCTACGATATTGTCGCCCCTGAACTCGAGATAACATCGCCATCGAATGGCGCCGTCACAGGCTATCCTTCGATACTAATCAAGGGCTCAACGGAAGCGGATGCCGTAGTGTTCGTGGGGGATGTGAGCGCAACACCAAGATCCAACGGCAGTTTCGAGGTGCTCATCGGTCTCTCAGAGGGGCAGAACATCATTTCCGTGGATTCAACTGACCCTGCTGGGAACTCCGCCTCCATCAGTCTCTACGTGGTGTCTGATACGCAGGACCCGCACGCCGTGGCGGGGGAGGACATAGTCGCAGAGCAGTTCGATGAAATTGTGCTGAGAGCAAGCTCGTCATCAGACAATCTGGGAATCCAATCATATGGTTGGACCTTTGTAGACAGTGGAGATGATATATTCCTTGGTGGTGAGATTGCCCGCTACACGTTTGAGGATGTGGGAACGTACGAGATCGTTCTGAGAGTAGTGGACGTGGCGGGGAATCTTGATGAGGATGTCGTGCTGGTCCACATCTCTCCAGAGGGTGACCTCGACAATGACGGTCTGCAGGATGACTGGGAGGAGCGAAGCTTCGGAGGTCTGAATGAAAGTGGGGCCGACGATCCGGATGGTGACAGGTTCCTGAACATCCAGGAGGAGGACGAGGGAACAGATCCAGGCAACAGTGACACAGATGGGGACGGGCTTCTCGACGGCCTCGACCCTGATCCGTTGGTGCCACAGGTTGAGAAAGGAGGCCCGCTAGCGGACTATTGGTGGGTATTGGTTCTGATTGTCGTCGTCCTCGTTGCTGTCCTCGCATTACTGATGAAGAAGTTCCCACGAAAGGGGGAGAGTGAGGAACCTGAAGCTGACGAGAGTTGAGTGCCCTAGATGCCATTCCCCGCTGGTCTCAAAACAGCGGGACGAGGACCTACTGTTCCTATGCGAATGCGGCACGATGCACACAAGGGACCCTGAACCTAAGGAGATTCCATATGAGATCGCTCGGCATTCACCGGTGCACAAGGCAAACAGGGTCTACGTTCCCTTCTGGCGGGTCTCGGCGTATGTTGCTATATTGGATTCCGATGTCGCGGGGGGCTATCTCTACAATCTATCCACGCTTCTCGGCCGAGGTGGACAGTCCTCTGGCAACATTGATATCCACGTTCCAGGTTCGAAGCTTCCCGCTGAGGAATTCAGGAGACTGGCGATCGCCCTCACCAACAGCCCGCCACGCTACTCAAGAGCGGATGATTTCGGAGGAGTCTTGAGGATGCCATGCAACATATCAGAGAAAGAGGCGCAGGAACTGGCGGATTTCGTGATTCTCACGAACGAAGCGGAGAAGCCCGGCACGCTACAGTACATACGGTACGACATGACGATAAGCAACGTATCCGTGCTCTTCCTGCCCTTCACGAGGGAAGCGTGGGGAGGGCTCAACATCGATCTGTGAATCTCAGGTAGTCCCTGACTATCCTTGCATGGTCAAAGGCCATGTCGGCGGTCTTCTCCGGTTCAATCAGCTCAACACACCGTGCGTCACTGCCCGATTTGAGCCTCCCTCCTCTTCTTTCTAGAAGGAAGACAACCGAGATGACATGACCCCTCGGATCTCTGCCAGGATCAGAGTACACCCCCAGGATACGATCGACCTTCGTCGTGATGCCAGTTTCCTCCTCGAACTCGCGCATCACCGCTTCCTCCACCTTCTCGCCGTATTCCACGAAACCACCTGGCAAGGCGAGTTCTCCCTGAAATGGCGGATACTTGCGCCTCACTGCTACAAGCCGACCTCTGTAGGTGAGGAGGCCATCCACTGCAATCCGGGGATGTCTCGGTCCCCCTTCGAGGAACGTCTGAATCGAGCTGTTCCCTTGTTCGTATGCGCTCAGGACCTCTTTTCCGATTTCTGACAGTCGAGTCTCCCCTCCCCCTTTTCCCCCTCGCCTAGACTCGACCACGCTCTCTCCGATTGCCTTGCTGATATCCTTGAGGATTCCCCATGCATGTCTGTAGGACATCCGCATCCTCCTTGCCGCCTCCGATATCGAACCTGTCTCCTCAACTAGCCTCAGAAGTCTGGCTCTGCCCTCGCCGACCACAAAAGCCCCGTCTTTCTCGAGCCAGGATTTCGCCCTCATTCTCAGCATTCAATCCGTAATGGAATCCCAGAATAAAGATTTGGATGGATTCTTGAGAGGGGCCTCAAGGAATCCTGATTGAATACTGCTTCGCGAATTCCATTGCCCTTTCGTATCCCGCATTCGCGTGCCTTATGACTCCAATGCCTGGGTCCGTTGTCAGGACCCGCTCAATCCTCCTTTCTGCACTCTCTGTCCCGTCTGCTACAATCGTCATCCCTGAATGGGTCGAGTAGCCGATGCCGACGCCGCCACCGTTGTGAATCGCTATGAGGTCGGCGCCCGCTGCTGTGTTTAGGAGTGCGTTCAGGAGTGGCCAGTCCGCCACCGCATCGCTTCCGTCTTTCATGTCCTCGGTTTCTCTGTTTGGAGAGGCGACGGAACCGCAGTCCAGGTGGTCTCTCGTGATTACAATCGGTCCTGAGAGGTCACCCTGTCTGACCATCTGGTTGATGCGTTTTCCGAACTTCGCTCTCTCTCCGTAACCCAGCCAGCAGACCCTGGCCGGTAATCCCTCCCAAGGAAGAAACCTCTCCGCAAGCTCAATCCAGTTGGCTAGCTGTTTGTTCTTTGGGAAGAGCTCTGTTACCACTCTGTCCGTCTTCAGTATGTCCTCCGGGTCTCCGGAAACAGCAACCCATCTGAAGGGTCCTCGACCCTCGCAGAACATGGGTCTTATGTACAGCGGAACGAAGCCGTGAAAGTCAAAGGCATTCTCCACGCCAGCCCGGAACGCCTGTCCCCTAATGTTGTTGCCGTAGTCGAAGACCACGGAGCCGGCCTTCCTAAGGGACAGCATTGCCCTCACATGATCCGCGATTGATGAGTAGGACCTCTCGAGGTAGGACTCAGGATCGCTTGCCCTCAAGTCTGCTGCCTCCTCCACTGACAGGCCTCGAGGAATGTAGCCGTTCAGCGCATCATGCGCGGATGTTTGATCCGTCACGGCGTCGAATTGGGCACCTGCGCGGGCGAGCTCTGGATGCGTCTCGGAGCAATTGGCGAAAACCCCGACAGATCTTGCCTCTCCTTCCTCTCTTGCGTTCTTCACGATTTCAAGACCTTCGTTGAGGTCCTCGACCATCTCGTCGCAGAAGCCCGCCTTGATTCTTCTCCTGATCCGTGATTCATCTGTCTCTACCGCCAGGCAGACACCGCCATTCATCTTGACGGCCAGTGGCTGGGCTCCACCCATGCCGCCGAGGCCACCGGTCAATACCGACCTCTCCTCCAGCGACCCTCCGAAGTTCTCTCGGGCGCAGGCCGCGAATGTCTCATAGGTGCCTTGGATGATGCCCTGAGTCCCGATGTAGGCCCACCCTCCAGCAGTCATCTGTCCATACATCATGAGGCCCAGGTCCTCGAGCTCATAGAACTTCTCCCAGTTCGACCATCTCGGGACGAGGTTTGCATTGGCTATCAGAACGCGAGGAGAATCCTCTGCTGTCTTGAAGATACCAACGGCTTTGCCCGATTGGACAAGGAGGGTCTCATCGTTCTCCAGTTCCCGGAGAGCCTCAACTATCCTGTAGTAGCATTCCCAGTTCCTCGCAGCCTTCCCTGTCCCGCCGTATATTATGAGTTCCTCGGGTTTCTCGGCGTTCTCGAGATTGTTCTGAAGCATCCGGAGAATGGCTTCTTGTCGCCAACCTTTGCATTCCAGCTTGTCCCCTCGATTGGCTTTGACCCTCATTCTATCACAGTATCAGTAATCGAAGACAGGAATAAGTCATTATTGGAGCGATAGTCGCCAATCGACTACGTCTAGGGTCGACTGCAGTAGTACCTGTCCGCTCTCCAGGGCCGAGCGGACCTCGTCCTCCATCCTCCTCCTAAGGTCCTCGTTCGTTACCGAAGTAAGGTTCACTCTCACATTGAGGTACCCTCCCCGGAGGCCGGCGTGAGCCATGAGTGCGGCAACACCAGCATCCGTGCAAGCATTCTTGGAACCCTTCGCTGCAAGGTCTCTGGTGATTTCGAGGACTTCCAGAGAGATCCTCACAACTTCAAGGGGAGGCTTCGCAGCCCCTATGAGAGCGTCCTGGACAGTTCTCCTTCTCCTGTCCTTCTCTTCCTCCGTTCTCTTGGGCAAGGAATAGGAGTCCAGAACGGTCTGGTAGGCCTGAGCATCCTTCTCGATGAGACGAACCAGCCTTGCCCGCAGTTCAGATGACCTGTCAAGCGCGTCCTGAATCACCTTCCGCGTGTCCTCGCTCTCTTCCTTCTTGAGGGAAATGGCTGAAACCATCTCGGACAGAGCACAGCCCAGAAGCGAGGCCAAGGCCGATACGCTTCCCCCTCCAGGAGTCGGAGAATCGGACGCCACTCTCTCAATGAACTCTTCCAAGTCAGACATGGCTACTCCTGCAACCTTTCCTCGATGATTTGCCGCTTGTCGAATTCCTTGAGCTTCAGATAGAACAGGGCAGAGTCGGTAAGAGCCTCCTGTGGAATGAGGCCCACGACCTCGCTGGAGACGATCTCGGTTCCGAGCCTCTCGCATTCCCTCGCTATTGCTTCCATCACATCGTGGATCGGGGTGCCGCGGAAGTTGACGAGATTCATTGAGACCTGAGCCATATTCACCTCTTCGATGTAGAAGCCGAGAGCCCTTACAAACTTCAGTCCCCCGCTGCTCTCCCTTATGGCCTTCGCTATCCTCTGGGCGATTTCCTTCTTGTCCGTGTTGAGGTAGACGTTGTATGCGATTAGGAATTCCCTGGCGCCTATCACGGTCGCTCCTGCTGTTGGGTGAAGCTCTGACGGACCGTAGTCTGGTTTTCTTCCTGGGTCGGAGCGGATTGCCTCTTTGAGGCCTTCGTACTCCCCCTTTCTTATGAAGGCCAAATTCCTTCGTTGGGGACTCGTGGCTGCGTGCTCGTACAGATAGACTGGTATCTTCAGCTCCTCCGCAACCCTTCTTCCGAGTTCCTTCGCAAGCGCAACACAGTCCTCCATCGTAACCCCCGACACGGGTACAAAGGGAACAACATCCGTCGCACCAATTCTTGGATGCTCGCCCTCCTGAGTGTTCATGTCTATGAGTTCAGCCGCCTTCTTGATGGCACGGAAGGCAGCATCCCTGCAGCCCTCGGGGCTTCCGACGAAGGTGATTACAGATCTGTTGTGACTGGCGTCCATCTCCACATCTAGGAGCTTGACTCTGCCGTCACCCTCGATCTCGGCAGCAATCGATTTGACGACATGCTCCTTTCGGCCTTCGCTGAAGTTGGGGACGCATTCCACGATTCTCTTCATGTGAACGTCGGAGAAAAGGCGCGAGACTTTATTTAAGGGTTTAGCGCAGCAGCCATTCTATTTCTTTCAGGAAGTACTCGAACTCGTGCTCGCTCTTTGCTTTGTTGTTTGCCATGTAGACGAGCTTCCTGAGCCCCTTGGACGGGCGCTTCATTCTTCTAATCTTCAGATTGAGTGACTGGACTTTCTTCTTGTGCCGGGGAAAACGTTTGTAGGAGATCAGCGGCAAAGCTCCTTCGCTGGCTCGCTTCTGCTTCTCTCTAACTACTTTGTGGATGTTCGCTGCGGCCTCGAGGTACTCATTCGAGTCCTTGGGCTCCAGTCCTGCCTCGATGGCCTTTCTTCCAGCGTAGAGCATCTTCCTAAGTGCGACTTTAATGTCTTCGTCGACAAGGATGCCCTTCTTCTCGATGTCGACTCTGACGTTCCGTATGTGGGCTCTAAGCTTCGAAACGTTGCTCTCCTCCATCACAAAGCCGCCATTGCATAATTGTGGCTCACGATATTTAAGTGATACGATACTGAGGTTATCAGGAATGATAACAACGGTGATAGGTTCTTAAGCTGTCCGAAACTCCGTCGCTTGGGAAATCCATGAATCAGCTGAAGGGTGAAAGCCTGCTATTGGTCAAGGTGAAACCTGGCGAGGTGCGAAAGGCGGTTAGAGATCTCAAGAGAAACGAGGAGATTAGGGAGGCAAATCCCGTTCTTGGGCCCTATGACGTCGTTGCGAGCGGAGCTTTCGAGAATAGCCGAAGCTTGAGGAACTTCGTTGAGAGGGTGGAGTCCAAGTCCTTCTGTTTGCGTTGTCATGCTCGGCCTTCCTATGAATACTGGGAAAGGCAGACCGACGAGCAGTCGCAGGGCATAGGCTGGGTGCTCATCAGAAGCAACAATCCCTCAGGGACGTTGAAAGGGCTCAGAGAGCTGGAAAACGTTCGGAAATTGATGTGGACGGCAGGGGAGCACAATGTTGCGGCAAGTTTCTATGTGACAAGCCCGCGCGACTGGAACAGAATAGTGCTCGAAAAGATCCAGGCCGTTGCCGGTGTCATAGGTACGCTGACCCTTCCGAGTCTTCCTGACTAGTGGAGTTCAAAGGACCCTTCGGATGTTCTCGTCCTCTGTGGGTTCGGAGGCTCACATGAAAATTCTTTAATAATCTCCTCCTTATCACCAAGAGGATGGCCAATATTCAGAGACACTGGCTCGTTTCATCAACGGAGAGGAAGGCTGATGAGTGAAGTCGTCTGGAGACCGACAAGCGACTATGTGGAAGGGTCCAACATCAAGAGATTCATGGACAGGCACGGAATCAGGGACTATGACGAGTTAATTGAGCGCAGTTCCTCTGACATCTCTTGGTTCTGGGATGCCGTCATGAAGGATCTCAATATCGAGTTCTTTGAGCCATACACGCAGGTCGTGGACCAAAGCGAGGGCATCCAGTGGGCCAAGTGGTTTGTCAATGGAAAGACGAACATCGTCCACAACTGTCTGGACAGGCATGCGAGGTCCATGAAAAGGGACAAGGTTGCTGTCGTATGGGAGGGTGAGGATGGAGAGGTTCGAAGGATGACCTATGGAGAGATGTATTCCCAGGTCAACAGACTGGCAAACGCGCTCAAGGGAATGGGAATCCAGAAGGGCGACACAGTGGGAATCTACATGCCCTTCGTTCCCGAGATTCTTGTCGTCCTCTATGCCGCCATGAAAATCGGAGCGATCTGCATTCCAATATTCTCGGGATTCGGGTCATCCGCTCTTTCCTCGAGACTGCAGAACGCGGGGTCCAAGATACTCTTCACCGCCGATGGTTCATATCGACGCGGGAAGCATGTTCACATAAAGAAGGAGGCAGACGAAGCCGTCAAGACGGTTCCCAGTCTTGAGAGAATCGTTGTCCTGCCGCGTCTGGGAATTGACCTGGACTGGAACGAGGGCTTCGACCTCTGGTGGGATGATGCGATCAAGGATCAATCCGATGAGTGCGATACGGAGAGACTGGATTCTGAGCACTACTCCTTCATAATCTACACTTCTGGGACAACCGGCAAGCCAAAGGGGTCCGTTCACACTCATGCAGGTTGCCTTGCACAGATGTGCAAGGAAATCGCATACTACTTCGACCAGAAGGACGAGGACCTCTTCTTCTGGCTGACAGACATAGGATGGATGATGGGCCCTTGGATGATTGTCGGAGTGATGAACTTTGGCGGGACCATTTTCATGTTTGAGGGTGCGCCTAACCACCCTGAGCCAGATAGGCTGTGGGATATGATTGAGCGGCATAGGGTCACGACCTTCGGGATTTCGCCGACGGCCATCAGGATGCTCATGAGGTTTGGCCCTGAGTGGGTGGAGAAGCACGATCTCAGCAGTCTAAGGATTCTGGGCTCGACTGGTGAACCATGGGACCCCGAATCCTGGAACTGGTTCTTCGAGAAGGTGGGCAAAAAGAAGCTTCCGATAATCAACATCTCTGGTGGAACAGAAATCGTGGGTTGCTTTCTGTCTCCGTTGCCCATCACCGAGTTGAAGCCAACAACCCTTCGAGGTCCTGGGCTTGGCATGGGTACGGATGTCTTCGACGATGACGGAAAGCCTGTGCGGGGGAGAATGGGACATCTTGTCGCAAGGAATCCCGCACCCTCCATGACCAAGGGATTCTGGAAAGACCCCGAGAGGTACATACAGACCTATTGGTCCGTGTGGGACAACATTTGGTATCATGGGGATTGGGCTAGCATAGACGAGGACGGGTTCTGGTTTCTTCATGGTCGGTCGGACGACGTGATAAAGGTGGCTGGAAGGAGAGTGGGGCCTTCCGAGATTGAGTCCACACTGATAGAGCACCAAACTGTCTCTGAAGCTGCCGCCATCGGGGCTCCGCATGAGATCAAGGGAGAGAAGGTAGTCGCCTTCGTTGTCCTGCATCCTGGTTGCGAGCCCACCGAGGAACTGAGGGAGGAACTCAGGAACCACGTTGCCGGCATACTTGGCAAGGTCCTTCGGCCGGATGAGCTGTACTTCGTGAAGGGGTTGCCCAAGACTAGGTCAGCAAAAATCGTCCGGCGGGTCATAAGAGCGAAGTTCCTGGGTCTGGAGGATCTTGGCGACCTATCTTCGATAGAGAATCCGGAGGTCATCGACGAGATCGGCAAATCCCTCTAGGCCTGTTCGACAACAATCATGACATCACTGACATCGACAAGGTCTCCTGGTTTGACCCTTATCTCTTTGACAACGCCATCCATGGAAGACGAGATTTCATTCTGCATTTTCATGGCCTCGAGTACTAGGAGCGGACTTCCCACGCGCAGTCTCTGGCCTGCCTTGGCTGCTATCGAGACGATTCTTCCGGGCATTGGCGGGCGGATTGCACCCTGCTTTTCCTTCACTACCGGGGCCTCGTCACCGGATTCAGGCTCCCGTGGAGAAGGGGACGTCTCCGTTGCGTAGTCGATGTCCAGCAGGAAGACCTTCCTGGGCTTTCCATTCACCTCGAGGATGTCGCCATCCCGCACAATCGAAAACACCCTGCTTCCTATCCTCACCTGGAACCCCTTCTTTGTCGTTCTGACCTTTGGGGTGAGGTCTTCTCCGTCCAACGAGACCCTGAGCTCGGGGACCTTCCTTATGGTCACCTCGTAGACCCTACCATCAAACTCTAGACTGAATCTCATCCGCGTTCAACCTCTTTCTGAGCCGTTCCAGTCTTCCCGCCCTTGCCCATGGCGAGAGTCTTTCGAAGTCCATGACCCTCAATTCTCTCTTCGTGAAATATCTCATCTCCTCTGGCTGTTCAGAGAGGAACACGGCAACGGCGGCGACCGCCAACTTCTCCTCGAGTGCCCGCCTCTTGCCTTCGCCTCGCAATAGCTCGATGATGCCGCTCTCTTCTACGAGTCCGGTGTGAATGTCTCCATTCATGAAATCGTCATTCCTAAGCAGTTCGAGATGGAAGGGGATGTTCGTTTCGATTCCTTCGATTTTCATCTCGGACAATGCCCGTCTCATCCTTCTGACTGCTTTGTCCCTGGAGCCTGCCCAGACGATGACCTTCGCGAGCAGCGGATCGTAATATGTGGACACCTCCGAGCCCGCTTCCACGCCGGAATCCACCCTAACGCCGATTGAGCCCGGTATGCTGTACGATTCGATTGTCCCGGGTGAGGGCATGAAATTCTCGAAAGGGCTCTCCGCGTTTATCCTGCACTCTATTGACCAGCCCCTGAACGCTATGTCTCTCTGTGTGTATTGGAGACCCTCGCCACCCGCGATCTTCACTTGCTGCCGAACGAGGTCGATGCCTGTCACGAACTCTGTCACGGGGTGCTCCACCTGAAGACGTGCATTGATTTCGTTGAAGTAGAACTTGCCCTCATGATATAGGAACTCAATCGTTCCTGCGTTCAGGTACTCTGTCGCCACCGCGGCTCTCACTGCCAGTTGGCCCACTCTCCTTCTTGTTCTTCTGTCCACTATCGGAGACGGCGACTCTTCAATGAGCTTCTGGAAACGCCTCTGAACAGAACATTCTCTCTCGCCCAGATGTATGACGTTCCCATCCGAGTCGGCCAGGATCTGAAACTCGATGTGCCTTGCTGGCTCCAAGTACTTCTCAACGAATATCTCATCGCTGCCGAAGGAGGACAGAGAGGATGACTTCGCCACCTTCAGGGATGAAGGAAGCTCCTCCGTGCTCCTCACAACTGCCATGCTTATTCCCCCGCCACCAGCTGAGGCCTTCAATATGATGGGATAGCCGATTTCCTCTGCGATTCTGATTGCCTCGCTCTCGCTCCTCACAGATTCGTCGGAACCCGGCGTGACCGGGATCCCAGCCCTCTTCACGATTCTCCTCGATTCGACCTTGTCCCCCGATTTTGCGAGGGCTTTGGATGTCGGCCCGATGAAGATGATTCCTGCCCTTTCACACTTCTCCGCAAACATCGGGTTCTCTGCGAGGAAACCGTAGCCGGGATGTATTGCCTCAGCACCCGCTTCTTGGGCGACATCGATGATCTTGTCCTGGTCCAGGTAGCTCTGGGAAGCCGGGGCAGGACCAATGTTGTAGGAGAGATCGGAGAATCTCGTGTGGAGTGCGTTCTTGTCGGCGTCTGAGAACACGGAGACCGTCTCTATCCCCATCTCCTTGCAGGTTCGCATCACTCTGATGGCGATCTCTCCTCTGTTCGCAACTAGAATCCTATTGAACATCATCATCACAGTGGGATGTTTCCGTGCTTTTTTGCGGGTCTGGTTTCCCGCTTGTTCAGTAGTGTCTCGAGCGCTGTTATGAGTCTTGGCCTTGTGATTTCCGGCTCGATTATCTCGTCAATGTAGCCCATCTGAGCCGCGACGAAGGGATTGGAGAACTTCTCCTTATAGTCCTTAACGAGGTCCCTGCGCACCTTCTCGACTCGGAGATTGCCAATGATCTTGACGGCCTCGTTATCGCTCTTTATCGCCTTGATCATGTCCGATTTCTTCCTCGCCCCCTTCAGATCTATCTTCATCTTTTTGGCGATTTTCTTGAGTTCGGCCGTGGTCTGCCCCTCCAGGTACGGGTCGATGTTCCTCGCCGTCCTGATTTCCTTCCTGAATATGATGTTGACGGCGCCCTCTGGACCCATGACGGCAAGTTCTGCGGACGGCCATGCATAGTTCACGTCTCCCCTAATGTGCTTGGAGCACATAACGTCGTACGCCCCTCCATATGCTTTTCTCGTGATGACAGTCATCTTTGGGACGGTGGCCTCGCAGTATGCATATAGCAGCTTGGATCCGTTTCTAATGATGCCTCCGTACTCCTGTTGGGTCCCTGGCAAGAAGCCTGGCACATCGACGAATGTCAGAAGGGGGATGTTGAAGCAATCACAGAACCTCACAAATCTCGCGCCCTTCGTGGACGAGTCGATATCGAGCGTCCCCGCCAGCACCTTTGGCTGGTTCCCGATTATCCCGACTGGACGGCCATTCAGCCTGCCGAAGCCGGTCACTATGTTGCCTGCCCAGTACTTGTGCACCTCAAAGAAATCGCCGTTGTCGACGATTCTAGTGATTACGTCCCTCATGTCGTATGGCTTGTCCGGTTCATCGGGAACAATGTCAGCGAGTTCTTTGTCCATCCTGTTCGGGTCGTCCTTGGTTTTCAGTCTTGGCGGGTCCTCGAGGTTGTTGGAAGGGACAAAACTGAGGAGCTTTCTGATCATGTGGAAGCAGTGCTCTTCGTTCTCAGCGGCGAAATGGGCGACGCCGCTCTTCGTGTTGTGGGTCATGGCGCCGCCGAGTTCCTCGAACGTCACCTCCTCGCCCGTGACCTCCTTGATGACCTCGGGACCCGTGATGAACATATGGCTGGTGCCTTTGACCATGATGATGAAGTCCGTCATGGCGGGTGAGTACACCGCACCTCCCGCGCACGGCCCCATGATTGCGGAAATCTGCGGAATTACACCCGATGCGAGAACGTTCCTGAAGAATATCTCGGCGTAGCCCCCCAGGGAAATCACGCCCTCCTGTATCCTCGCTCCTGCCCCGTCATTGATTCCGATTAACGGGGCACCGTTCTTCATTGCCATGTCCATTATCTTGGTGACCTTCTGGGCAAACATCTCTCCCAAGGAACCGCCAAAGACAGTGAAATCCTGAGAGAAGATGTAGACAAGCCTTCCGTCGATTCTGCCGTAGCCAGTCACGACACCATCACCGTAGATTCTCTTCTTGTCCATGCCAAAATCGGTGGTTCTATGTGTCACGAACATGTCGGTCTCGACGAACGTCCCAGGATCGAGGAGAGCATTAACCCTCTCCCTGGCGGTCAGCTTGCCCTTCTTATGCTGCCTTTCAATCCTTTCCTTTCCTCCTGCGAGCAATGCTTGCTTCCTTTTCTTCTGAAGCTCCTTCAGTCTCTTGGGGGATGTCATGACCTCACTCTACCAGCCTTCAGAAATGAGCGGAATCTCTTTAACCCTTTCGCAGTCGAGTCGGCCTCATGTCGTGTCCAGATAGCGTATTCTGCCTGAGACAATCCTCCGCTCATTTCCGTCCGAATCCACAGTCACCAGGAAACCCTCTGGGTCGAGGCGAATTGCCTTGCCGGCTCGGTTCCCGTCCAACAGGATTTCCTGGCCTATCGTGTCGGAGTGCCCTACCCATTGTTCGAGGACGAGAGGGAAGTCGCGGGTGAGCTTCGTGGATTTGCTCATGATATCCTGTGCGACAGATTTGACCAGCGATTTGTTGTCCAACTCATATCCGAGGAAATCGAGGGTCGTTGTCGCTTCCTCTCTCAGGGATTCAGGAAGGGAGTCGACATGGAAGTTCGTGTTCACGCCCACTCCGATGACGGCATAGTATGCGTCCTTGGTCTGGAGCCCTTCGCCCAGAATACCTGCAAGTTTCTTGCCTTCCAGCAGTATGTCATTCGGCCAACGAAGCGTCGCACCCATCCCATGGGACTCACGCAGAAGGGTGCACACACAGAGCCCTGCGAGGAGGACGATCCTATGCGACTCGTCCAGGTCGGTCCGAGGCTTCAGGACGATGGAGAACCACGCTCCCCCCTCCGGAGAGAACCACTCGGATCGCAGTCTTCCCCTTCCCTGCTTCTGTTTCCTGGCGACTACCACTGTCCCTTCTGGGGCCCCCTTTAGGGCAAGATCGGACGCGATATCCATCGTCGAACTTACAGAGTCGAAGAACTTCACGATGACCTCACTCATTCTCCTCACTCGGCGGCAGCTCAACGAGCTCGAGAAGGATGCCAGGAGTCGACCTTGGATGAATGAAGGCGATCCTGCATCCCATGGCTCCTTCCCTCACGTTCTCATCGACAAGCATGACCTCTTCGGCCTTGAGTCTTGCGACCTCGCTGTCCATGTCATCCACAGTCATGGCAATATGGTGTATGCCCTCTCCCCTCTTCCGGAGGAACTTGGCGACGACGCTGTCCTCTGAAAGGGGACAGACGAGCTCAATCTTGGTCCTTCCGACCTTGAACATGACGGCCTCTATGCCCTCGGACTCCATCTTCTTCCTGGTCAGAATCTGGGAGTCCAAGATCCGTCCCAGACGTCTGCTCGCCTCCTCGAGGTCGAAGACCGCAATCGCAATGTGGTCGATTTCTCTAATCATATGCATCACCTAGCCTGCGTCTGGAGCACTGTATTCGGTGAGAACGCTCTTGAGGACGTCGGATATCTCGCCGAGCGTTGCCTGTCTCCTGACGCATTTGAGTATCGGTTCCATGACGTTCTCTTCGTTCTTCACGACCTCCTTCAGCTCCTCAAGGGATTCGCGAACCTTGTCGTTGTTCCGGTTCCTCTTCAAGCGCTCCAGTGATTTCCTCTGCAGCTTCTCTATCTCAGGATCCACTCTCATCCTCTCGATGGCCCTATCCTCCGATCTGAGGATGTTGACTCCAACGATGAGCCTCCTCTTGTTCTCGACATCTTTCTGAAATCGGTAGGCGCTTTCTGCAATCTCTTGCTGTGGGTAGCCCCTTTCTATGGCTCTCACCGCACCGCCCATCGAGTCTATCCTGTCCAAGTACTCGAGCGCTTGCTCCTCTATTTCTGCGGTGAGCCATTCGAGGCAGTAGGAGCCGCCCAATGGGTCCACCGTATTCGCTGCGCCGCTTTCGTGCGCAATGAGTTGCTGGGTCCGTAGCGCTAGCTTCACTGCCTTCTCGGAGGGCAATGCGAGGGCCTCGTCCATGGAGTTTGTATGAAGAGATTGAGTCCCGCCAAGGACTGCGGCGAGGGCCTGGAGTGTGACTCTAACAGCGTTGTTCTCGGGTTCCTGAGCGGTGAGTGAGACTCCCGATGTCTGCGTGTGGAATCTGAGCAACATGGACCTCTCTTCTTTGGGGCCGAACCTGTCCCTCATTATGCGCGCCCACAGTCGTCTGGCCGCCCGGAATTTCGCAACTTCCTCCAAGAAATCGCTTTGAGCGCAGAAGAAGAAGGAGAGTCTCCTGGCGAAGTCATCAACCTTGAGTCCTCTCTCCAGAACTCTCTCGACGTAGGCGATTGCGTTCGCGAATGTGAAGGCCACTTCTTGAACAGCCGTGGCACCGGCCTCCCGCATGTGATATCCACTTATGCTTATCGGGTTCCATTTGGGCATCTTCCTTGAGCAGAACTCGATGAGATCCACAGCAAGCCTCATGCTTTCCTCGGGAGGAAAGATGTGTGTTCCTCTGGCGATGTATTCCTTGAGCACATCGTTCTGGATGGTTCCTTTGAGGACAGGCGGATTAACTCCCAACTCCTGAGCCATCGCTATGTACATGGCGAGAAGGATTGGCGCCGTGGAATTAATCGTCATGCTCGTGCTTACCCTGTCAAGGGGTATGCCGTCGAAGAGCAACCTCATGTCATTCAAAGAACTCACTGCAGCGCCGACCTTACCCACCTCTCCGCCAGCCATGACATGATCGCTGTCGTATCCCATCTGGGTGGGGAGATCGAAGGCAACGCTCAGGCCGGTCTGACCTTGGTCAATCAGGAATCTGAATCTTTCGTTCGACTCTCTTGCGCTTCCGAAGCCAGCATATTGTCTCATGGTCCAGAGTCGGCCCCGATACATGGTGGGGTGCGGTCCTCTAGTGAAGGGGAACTCGCCCGGAAAGCCTATGTCCGCCAGGTAGTCAAGGCCGGACACGTCCTTAGGCGTGTAGACCCTCTTTGCGGTGATTGATGAGAGAGTTCGGAACTCATCGCTCCTCTCGGGCAGCGCATCCAGGCTTCTCTTCAATGTCGTGTCTTCCCACTCATCTATCCTTTTTCCGAGGCCAACCTTCTTCATCGGAGGACTTCCCCTCCCTTGGAATGGAACTCCATAAGCCATGGGGAAATAAAGCTGTTTGCTAGAACCATCCGGGCAAGGCGCCAATCTCATAAACCACTATTCATATTGGTTGAGTGAATGCTTGAAGTCCTCGCCCTCCTGGGGTTCACTGCCTTTCTCTCTCTCACCGGCGTCATGATGCCAGGGCCGGTATTTGCGGCAACCGTGGCGAAGGGCTACAGGGACGGGAGAGCCGGGATTCCGATAGCCATGGGCCATGGTCTGGTCGAGTTTCCTGTGATGGCCGCCGTATACTTCGTGGCCTCCTGGCTCCAGGATCCAAGGTTGCTGGCCGCAATTGGGATTGTCGGAGGGGCCTTCCTCTCTGTGATGGGATACCGGATGATTATGCTCATGAAGAGTGAGGAGGAGGAGTATTTGCCATACCCATCCTTCCTCGTGGGGGTGATCACGACGGTGACGAATCCCTATTTCTTCCTATGGTGGGCAACTGTGGGCTTCACACTGTTAACGTTGGCAGCTGTATATGGCATCCTGGTTGTCATCATTTTCGCGATAGTCCATTGGTCCACCGACCTTCTCTGGGACACATTCGTCTCCTACTCGGTCAACAGAAGCAGGAAGCTGTGGACTCCCAGGACCCGCGATGTTGTATTCATCGTGTGCGGTTCGATACTCATCATATTCGGATTCTGCTTCATCCTGATGGCTGTCGTTGGCTTTGGATTTGTTTCCTGATACCCGCCCTCGTGGTCATGTTTGTGACAAAGAGACCGACTTCGGGAACGAGACGTTTCCGATTCTGTGCAATGGTTGGGGCTCAGAACTTGGATGAGTCTGTTGAACAGATGTGCAGCTGTCTCAATCTCAATCCATATGATGCTACGGACACGCGTGGCAGGAAGTGCTAGCTCATTGCTCGTCTCCCTGATTTCAGGGACCGATTCCGCGGAGTTTTGGCTATAGGTGTAGCCGAAGAAATTTACCGGCAAAGTTCAAAGAATCAGGGGTGAGACGGGGCTGAGCTACTCCTCAATCTTGCGAATGAGAATAGGATTGCTTCTTGAATCTGTTTTGAGGAGACCTACCGTGGAACCGGTCATCAATCCCGTAGACCCTCCTCCCCCTCTGACACCTTTGGGCGATTTCACTGTCGTTGATGATGGATACACACGGCTAAGAATTGAGCACAGATATCCGCTCAAAGCCACAGAGCCAGACACAACTCTGAAAGCTTATCACGGTGAGGATCCTGTTGTTGTCGCCATCTTGGAATACTACACATGGTATCTCATCGAAATAAGAGTACATCCCCAGACATACGTTTATCATGTCTCCCTGAATGAGGAGCATAAGGGTTCGTTTCACATCGTTTCACCAGAAGGCCAGGGATACATGACCCTTGGAGACACCTCATATGATTCCTTGGACTATGGATTCGCCGCTTGGGACAACATAGTGGTAGCTTCACTTCACAATCAACCATGGACTGATGATTTTGAGGACAATTCAGTAGATGATTGGACTGTCGTTTCCAGCAGTGGAAACGATTTCTCCCCAGCCAATTTCGGTCCTGAGCCTCCCTGTCTTCACGTTAAGGAGGTCGTAGGTGAGGTTTCCTACGGGTTCTCGCCGAAGTTCAACCTTCTGGGTGAAACAAACTATGATGTTTCGTTCAAGTTTCACTCACCTACGACCAGCAACCAAGGCTTCATTGTCCTCAGTGACGGGTGGGTGCACGTTTTCCTAGACGGTCTCACTCTTAAGGCGTTAGTAAGCAGCACTGATGTCAGAGATGTGGGAACGCTCACAGTCTCCATCTCCACTTGGCATGACATCCGCATTCACGTAGATGTCGCCAAACACAGATACGATGTGGACATAGATGGCACCATGTCCCCGGCAGGCCCGTTTCCTATCACCACGGTCTTGGACTACACGAAGTATCCCTTGGACATACTCTTGGGCGATATCGAGGATGGATTCTCTCAATACGGTGAAGGATACTGGGATGACTTGGACATAAGGTATCCCATCGGAGCTGCAACGGGTGAGAAAATCAACGAAGTGATGTACGACCCGCTTACCGGGGAAGACTGGGTCGAGTTCTATAACACAAGGAACTACCCTCTGAGTCTGAATGGTTTCGAGATTACCGATGAAGATGGATCGAAGTTCACGTTCCCAGATCATGTCCCAATGTCACCGCCAGGCAGTTATACGGTCGTTCATTTTGAGATAGGCGCCAGTGACACTGAATTTGGCCAGACCCAGCCAAATGCACTTCATTTGTATGCACCTCCCTGGGAAAGATTCGAGTTGGAATCTGCTGCAAAACTCTTGGGTGACCTCGATGCAGCGAACATAGACGGCTATTCAGGCGACACCGATATCGATGTTGTCACGGGAATTTCTGCAAGTTGTGGGTGCTGGGGGTGGGATATCTCTTGGTGGGAGCATCCGGGCGATCCGTCTCAGCCTTGGACGAAACACACCATCGATTGGGCTCCTGACAACGACCCCTCACAAGCGACTGATGCGGCAAGATTGTCTCTGCTTGATGCGGACTTCGATGGCGACCCAGACCTTTTTGTTGGTGGTTGGGGTAGTGGAAGAATCATACTCTACGGCAACTTCCTCGAAGATGTCTCCGATCCGAGATGGGAGAAGAAGATTATTGATAGTCTCTTTGCAGTACGAGCGATGGGAGTAGATTACATCTGGGGAAGTGATTATCCAGATGTCGCCGCAATAGAGTATCCATCAAACATTCTGTATTGGTATGAGAACGACGGGACCCCCTACGTCGGGAATTGGCAAAGGTACACTGTTGGGTTTGACGCCGCATACAATCTAGCTCTAGGCGATATCGACGGGAATGGCAGGATTGACATATTCACTCAGAAGCTGGGATCTCCTTCCACTATTGGGTACTTCGAGAATACTGGCGCGACTCAATACTGGGACTACGAAGCTGTTGATACGCTACCCTCAGGAAGTTGGTTGGGCAGACCGATGGTGGAAGATCTGAATGACGACGGTCTGAATGACATAGTCGTTACTCTGCCAGTTGAGGGTGAGATTGCGTGGTATGAAAACAATCTCGATAAACATATCCCAAGTGGACCAGATTTCGTACGCAGATTGATTGTACAACGATCGCCTTGGACATGGCTGTACCCAGGAATGCGAGCAAGTAACGTCGACAACGATGGCGACCTCGACCTTGCAGTGAGTTCTCAGCAGCCATATGGTCATTCGTTCGGAGACGTGTACTGGTATGAGAACAGACTTGACGAGCCGATTGACACCTGGATTCCTCACGAAGTCATAGACCGGCTGTTTGATGCCCATGGACTCGATGTCGTCCTCGTCGATAGCGACAACCTCCCAGATATCGTCGTTGCTCACGACGGCAAGATTTCATGGTTCACACGGAGGATGCCAGAATTTGGGGATGTCGACCAAGTGTCTCTGTATGTTAGTGACTTGCATAACGCCGAGACAATCACGGACTTTGTAGCCTGGGGAGATGATGCAGGTGATGACGATGACATTGCATCTGATGCGGGTATTTGGACTGAACACACATACGTGGATACATCCATGTTAGGCGAAGGCCAGACTATTGGGAGAGACCGATGGTCAACCGACACCGACAAAATCGACGACTGGAGTGTTCAGAGTCCTTCTCAAGGTTCACAAAACCCTTACCCTCCATGATACGTATGAGATTGGCCAACGTCTTGCCGAGTTGCAGTCATACAAGCCCACAAGATGTGGGCCTGACTCAGGCGCTTCATCCAGAAATGCTTATTAGCTGTCGGGCAGATAACAGTTACGTGGTGACTGGCTCATGAGACAAAGAGAACCATCACTGAGGAGAATTCTGGTGATATCTGCGATTCTCACCTACCTCTTTGCCCTCTTTCCAGCGACTTTCCAAGTCTCGGCTGGGACAGTCGTCAAAGGTCAGATAGTGTCAGACATCGAATGGACGGCGTCTGGGAGCCCCTATTGGGTCGTTGGGAATCTGACCATAGAGGAACAGGCCACTCTCACCATTCAAGCTGGCGTGAAAGTCAAGTTCAATGGTTTCTACTCGACGTTTGTAGATGGGACGCTTCGAATCAACGGAACCTTCGCAGATCCCGTCACTTTTTCATCGAATAGTTCAACACCAGTCTCCGGGGACTGGCGGGGACTGGAAGTGAACTCAACTGGGAGAATCTATGTGGATTATTGCCTGATCGAATTCTCAAGTTTTGGTTTCATGTTGAATTCCTCAACAGAGAACAGGGTTGAGAACTGCACTATCACCCAGGTTGAGAATGGGATTCTCTCCGAGAATTCCTCTAGGAATCTTATCTCGGCCTCTTCAATCTCAAGGAGCCATGTTGGCATTGCATTGGACAATTCATCAAACAATACGATTCGGGGATCTTCATTCACTCAGAATACTGATACCGCTGTCTGGATTGGGAATGGATCAAACAGTGTCTCAATCTCCGGTTCACGCATCTCTTCTTCAGGTTATGGAGTTGCTTTGCGGGAATCGACAAACCTCGAGATTGAACACTCCCTTTTCGAGAACAACTCTCAAGGGTTATCCGCACCATACGAGTCTGGATACATTCTGATCGAAGAGTCCGAGTTCCATAACAATTCCATAGCGCTCTTTTTGGGAAACGCATATGTGAGGAAT
This sequence comes from Thermoplasmata archaeon, assembly GCA_046761045.1. GTDB lineage: Archaea > Thermoplasmatota > Thermoplasmata > RBG-16-68-12 > JAGMCJ01 > JAGMCJ01. The sequence continues at coordinate 2,227 of JBHIFJ010000026.1, read as the reverse complement.
TCTACAATCGCCAATTCCACCTTTGCAGACTTGTTTCTTGCAGGACCAACGGACTCGATCGTCATTAACACGAGTTTCGATACGTCTAAGGTCCTCTTTGACCCTACAAATATCAATCTCAGTGTCGGCTGGCTTGTGTCTGTCAAGGTCGTTGACTCTCTGAGTCAGTCTGTCCCCTATGCCGATTTACTCATAAAGGATGTTTATGGAAATGAGACATTCTCGGACAAAGCGGGACTCAATGGAGAGTTGCGTGACATCGTTGTCCTTGAATACATGCAGAGAGACCTGAATGGGGATCGTGACGGGGAAGACGCAGGAGAACTAGTAATGATGACACCACACAATGTCTCTGCCAGGAAAGACCTCGCGTCCGGTTTCGCTGTTCCTGACCCATTCGTCAACAGCAATCAGTACATCCTCATAACACTTCACAACTACACTTGTCTACCTGATCTCGAAATCACACCGTCAGACATCTCTTTCTTTCCCGAGAGTCCTGTCACTGACGGAACACCTGTAAGCATCAACGTTTCCATTACGAATCAGGGGTCATCCAACGCTACAAATGTCTCAGTGAGATTCTTCGATGGTCAACCATCGCCAGCGAATCAGACCGGAGATGACCAAGTCCTAAGTCTGGTTCCAAAGGAGGGAGGTTCACGTACTGCAGAAACGGAATGGGTGGCGAACTCCGTTGGTCTGCACGAAATCTGCGCTTATGTAGACCCGGACGAGAACATCACCGAAAGCAATGAGTCAAACAATGTCGCGTGTGGACCTCTTGAGGTTGTTCTGCCATCGATCCCAGACCTCACTCTGTCTCCCTCGGATATCCTATTCGACTATGCCCCACCCCTACTGAATGGGACCCTTGTCCAGATCAATGCAACGATCCACAATATCGGTGGTGCCAACGCTTCCAACGTATTGATCAGATTCACCGACAATCCATTCGGACAGATAGGAGAGGACAGGACTTTGACTTCGGTGCCAATGGAAGGGTCAGAATCTGTGGGCATTCTGTGGAATGCAACACCTGCCGGAAGCCACGAAGTATGTGTGATTGCGGACCCAGAAGACGAAATCATGGAGCTTGAGGAAATGAACAACGATGCCTGCGTCCTCAAAGAAGTAGTCGAGGTGTCCACACCTTCACCACCTGGAGACTTCAACGCCCACATTGATGGAGATGGCTTTGAGAATGTCACACTGTCATGGCACCTTTCATCCGATGATGGGTCTGGCAACAACAGTGTCACGCGGTATGACATCCATAGAGGGTCCACCTACATCCCAGACGCGTCAGCGTACGTTCTACATGCGTCTGTTCCTTCGGGGACCTCTTCATATGTTGATGTCCACGCAGGTGAGGGCGATCCAAGCAACTACTTCTACAGTATTTGTGCCATGAGTGCTTCCAATATCTCATCATGCTCGATAAACCAAACGGGGAAGTTCACTCGCCACGTTTCGAGAGGTCCTCAGCTGGTCTCCTTCCCCCTTATCCAGTCCGACGAATCCACAGCGACCGTTCTCCAAACAGTGGATTATGACAAGGCCTGGTATTACGACTCCTCCTCTCAGGAATGGAAATGGTTCATGAAGCATAAGGGATACAGAAGAGGACTGTGGAGCATGAATCACACGATGGGCCTATGGATGAACGTAACGAGCGATTCCAACCTCACAGTTGCGGGAATCGTTCCCGCTCAGACCACAATGCATCTGTATGAGGGATGGAATCTCGTGTCATTCCCATCCTTCAACACCACATACACAGTCGCTGACTTGAAGGTGGAGACTGGAGCCTCGAGAGCAGAAGGATATGATTCTGTTCCGCCATACTTCCTAGAAGCGCTCGGGGAAGGAGATGTGCTTCTGGCGGGAGAGGCATATTGGGTGAAGGTCGAAGTGAGCACTGATTGGCTCGTGGATACCGGGTGACAGAAGTGGGTGAAGAATGTCGCTGATGACCAACTCGGTGAATCCCTAGGGAAGCCTCGCATTCCAGGACTCGAACGTGTAGTATGGATCATGTCGCACTTGATGGCATGTTGAAACCCTTGGACCTACATGCGGAAGGAAGAGGTGATGTGTGTGATGTATGTGGGTCTGGATGTGCACAAGAAGTTCTGTCAGGCCACTGTCGTAGACAGTGGTGGTGAGATAGTACTGAGAAAGAGAATCCCTTCGAAGAGAGAGGACATAGTGGGATTCTTTGAGA
>JBHIFJ010000025.1:0-28155 GCA_046761045.1 Thermoplasmata archaeon | reverse complement strand
CGTAGTTGACGACGTCGTTGAAGCCCGAGCCGTCATCCGAGGAGAGCTCCCATTCTATCGCTACGTCCTCCAGACCGATTCCTGCAAGGGTCGCGCTCAGGGGAATCGGAGGAATGGAATCTATCACTAGGAAGTCGCAGGGTGCCGAGGCCCAATTGTCTGACGTATCCTTGGCAAGGATGGTGCAGGAGTAGCTTCCGACATCGGAGTACGAACTCTCATAGTGGTACCTGCCAGATGCAATATCGTAGAGCATGGATAGGTTGCCGATGGTCCCGCCAAAAGGATCAACAATCTCCACCCAAACACCCCCGACCTGGTAATTGTCCGTGACAACAGCTGAGATGTTCACTGGCTGGAACACCTTCTGGGGATTGGGAATTGCGGTCACCCCGGATATCGTCGGCGGGTCGTTGTCTATTATCTGGTGCTGGAACTGGTCATGCGTGTACGAGCTCGTGTCATAGTAGGCTCTCTCGAGCTTGTTGCCGTATACGTCATAGGAAAGCAGCGTCAGGTTGTAGGGTCCGTCTATCCCGCTGTTGTAGATGTCCGTTCCATCCAGCCAGAGCGGGAGAGTGTTCGGTCCCGTCGTGAGATAGCTCGTGTTCTCCGTGGCGGTGATGAAGGTGGCATGGGAGCCGTCATAGAGGCGCCCTATTATCTTGTAGGTCCACGAGGCGGATACGTCGATGGAGACATTCACGACTAGATAGTTGTAGTATGTATCAGCATCGGTATCCAGGCCGTAGTCGCTGTGCGGCGGCGAGAAGAGGATAGGAGGCTCGCAGTCGAAGTCGCTGCTCTGGTAGTTGTTCGTCTGATGCTCGTCCGCGTCCGCGGGCGTTCCGTCCTCGAGATGTATCTCGACATCGGCAAAGTAGTATACCCCGTATCCGGATTGACATATCTCGCATCCCAGGAAGTACAGGTCCACCTGCACCGAGCCCGTGTCGAGGTATGTGTAGTTCGATGCGGACGTGATGTAGTTGAGCTGGCTCTTGTCCCAGAGGTCACCGCTCACCGTGTAGTAGCCGGACTCGTTCACCTGTATCTCCAGCCTGACCCTGAGGTAGTCATACTTGGTGTCCCCGTCCATATCGATTCCAGTATCGGAATGAGGTGGAACGAAGCGGGCGTACAGCCCCTCGAAGTCCGTTGCGAGGTAGCTCTTTGTGCTGTGAACGTCCGTGGCGACCACCTGCGAGGATCCCTTTATGATCTCAAGCTCCAATCTGTAGGGTCCGTCGTAGGCCTTCCCGCGGATCTGATATCCGTACATCCTCAGCTCGACTGTGTGATCGCCCTGAGAGAAGTAGCTCTGATTCTCGTCATAGGAGATGTACCAGGTACCGGTGGAGTCCATGAGGTCGCCCTTGATGTTGTATGTGTCCGCCGTGTACACGGTGATGTTGACAAGCGCCACAAGGTAATCATACAGCCCGTTCGAATTCGTGTCCAGACCATAATCGTAGTGTGGAGGATTGAACACGACGGGAGGGGGCTGGAACTCCGTGTATGAATAGCTGCCAGTCTGGGCCGTGTCTGTGTCGAGGACATTGAACATCGTATCGTAGAGAGCGAGGTTGACAGTGTACGGACCATCCACTCCGTGGTTGTAGATGTGAATTCCGTCGAAGTCTATCGGGATGATGTGGGTGCCCACGGTCAGGTATTGGACGACAAGGTCAGGAACTGTAATCAGTCCGCCGCCGCTCTCACGAAGCTCACCCTCGATAACGTACGTGTCGGACTCATCTATCTGGACTGAGCAATTGAAACGAAGGTAGTCGTAGTAGCCATCCCCATCGGTGTCTCGCCCATAGTCGCTGTATGGCGGATTGAACCGACCACTGGCGGCCTGAACATTCATGGACGGGAACACAGACAAGACCAGGATGCCGCAAATAACGACAAGAAGACAAATATCAAAGGTGGCAGACTCCCCCTCCAAATCTCTCTCCTCCACTTGCGTCTTCCAACACAATCATATGGGTGACTTAAATCTTTTTCCTCATTCAGACGATTCCAAGCCAGAATGCACTCGAATCCCCGTGAGCCAGCCAAGCGTTCTCGCCCATCTACTTGGAGAGCTCAAAAAGCTCTATCCAATTGCCATCTGGATCCTCGACGTATGCCCAACTTGCTCCTTTCTCTTCCCGCTTCTCCGAGACAATGGGGTGTCCCTTCATCCTCAGGTACTCGAGCGCCTTATCCAAATCATCGACTTGGAATGCTAGGTGGTCCAACTCCTCTCCCTTCTTGAAAGGTCCCGCCACTGGGCTGTCCTCGGAGTACCAGTTCAGCTCCAGGACGTGCCCGGAATCCTTGCCCTGCAGACCCGCAGTCTCACCTCTCGTGTAGGGAATCTCGGAGCGGCCGAGCAACTTCATCCCAAGGACGTCGGTGTAGAAGCGAATGGAGCGGTCGAGATCTTGGACGCGAATGCCGGTGTACGTGAAAACGAACTCCATGACCCCCATAGCGACCCCTCTCCATTAAGCCTTTCCGCTATGGTCTTTATCCGCCTCCCCCTGGGAGCTGCTCTGGCGGAGTGACCTCAATAGACGGCGGATATCGTCGTGGCGATGTCTCATTCAGGCGGTTGTCTCAAATAACCTTTTAATAAGCTCACGGGTTTCATGCACTGGGGTAGGACATGGATGAGGTCGTACTAGCCAGCGGAGTTCGAACAGCCGTAGGAAAGTTTGGCGGGACATTGAAAGGCATCAACGCGCCGCGGCTCGGAGGACTTGTCATCGCAGAGTCGGTCAAGCGGGCAGGTGTCAGCAATGAAGACATCGATGAGGTAATAATGGGAAATGTCGTCTCGGCGGGCCTGGGTCAGAATCCGGCACGCAGAGCCATGATTTACGCTGGTATTCCCTATGAGGTGGGAGCGGTCACAATCAACAAGGTCTGCGGATCGGGACTGAAGTCTGTGATGATGGCTGCAGATGCGATTAGGGCGGGGAGTTCCAAGATAGTCGTGGCGGGCGGCATGGAGAACATGAATCAGTGTCCGTACCTGCTCAGGCGGGCGAGGTTCGGATATCGCCTGTTCGACGGCAAGCTCGTTGACGCAATGGTCTTCGACGGACTGTGGGACATCTACAATGACTTCCACATGGGAATGACGGGGGAGATTATCGCGGAGAGGTTCAACATCACCCGTGAGGAAACGGACAGGCTGGCATATGAGAGCAACATGAAGGCAGCTAGGGCCGCGGAGGAAGGGAGATTCAAAGACGAGATTCTCCCGCTGGAGATTCCTCGGCGAAAGGGCGAGCCGCTCACATTCGATAGGGATGAGGGGGTCCGGCCCGACACATCATTGGAGAAGCTGGCCGAGCTCAAGCCCGTATTCAAGGAGGGGGGAGTCGTCACGGCCGGGAACGCATCCCAGATAAGCGATGGCGCATCAGCCCTCGTCGTCATGGCAAGGAACGAGGCCGAGAAGAAGGGAATTGAACCGCTCGCGAGGGTAGTGGCCTACAACACCAGCGGGGTGAAGCCGGAGCACGTCATGGAGGCTCCAATCCCCTCCGTTAAAGCCCTATTGAGCGATACTGGACTCACAATAGACGACATCGACCTTTTCGAACACAACGAGGCATTCGCGTCTGCGAGTGTTGCCGTGAAGAGGGAGATTGGGGTCCCTGATGATAGGTTCAATGTGAACGGAGGTGCTGTTGCCCTTGGTCATCCCATAGGATGCAGCGGTGCGAGGGTGCTCACAACGCTTCTGTATGCGATGAAGGACAGGAAGGCGGGAAGGGGTCTCGCCACGCTCTGCCTCGGCGGAGGAAACGCGGTCAGCATGATTGTGGAGATGTGACCATGAAAATCGAGCGGATTGGGGTCCTCGGAGCGGGAACAATGGGAAACGGGATTGCTCAGGTTGCTGCGCAGAGCGGGTATCACGTTGTAATACGCGACATCGAGCAAAGATTCATCGATGATGGTATGGACAGAATCGAGAAGAACCTCTCAAAGTCCGTGGAAAGGGGCAAGATGACGGAGGCTGAGAAGGAATCGGTTCTGTCCAGGATAATCCCCACCCTCGGGATGGAGGACCTGAGCGCATCGGACGTTCTGATCGAGGCGGTCATCGAGGACGTGGACCTGAAGAAGCGTGTCTTCAAGGAGGCCGATGGTCTATGCGGAGACCACGCGATCTTCGCCTCGAACACATCAAGCATATCCATAACGGATCTCGCATCTGCCACGGAGCGACCCGACAAGTTCATCGGAATGCACTTCATGAATCCTGTTCCGCTGATGAAGCTGGTCGAGGTGATAAGGGGCCTCCAGACGAGCGATGAGACGACGACCCTCATTCTGGATTTGGCAAGGAGCATGGGGAAGACGCCGGTGGAGGTGAATGACCACCCTGGATTCATCTCGAACAGACTGCTAATGCCAATGATAAACGAAGCCGCCTTCTGTCTCATGGAGGGCGTGGCGACGAAGGAGGACATAGACGCGGTGATGAAGCTGGGGATGAATCATCCAATGGGTCCGCTGGAGCTCGCCGACCTGATAGGCCTGGATGTCTGTCTCTTTATCATGGAGGTTCTCTACAACGACTTTAACGACTCCAAGTACAGGCCCTGCCCGCTTCTCAAGAAGATGGTGAGGGCGGGCTACCTGGGCAGGAAGACCAAGAGAGGGTTCCACGACTATTGACGCGACATCCTTTTAGGGGTGTCTTGCGTACGATCCCTCGCTAAGGGGCAATAAGCCTGGAGGACAAGGTCTTGGGGTTCTTCGAATCCGCCTACGAGCAAACACCTCCCTGGGACATAGGGCACCCGCAGAGCGAGATTGTGGCCTTGGAGGAGGCCGGCGAGATACAAGGAGCAGTTCTTGACGTCGGGTGCGGTACAGGAGAGAATGCGCTCTATCTTGCCCAAAGGGGTCACGAGGTGTGGGGAGTGGATGCGGCACCGACTGCCATTGGGAAGGCCAAGAGGAAGGCACGGGAGCGCGCGCTTGAGGTCAACTTCATCGTTCTGGATGTGCTGAATCTTGGGCGGCTCGGGCGGGTATTCGACACTGTCATCGACAGCGGTCTCTTCCATACCCTTTCTGACGGCGAACGCCCTATCTTCGAGCGCAACCTGCGCTCGATTATCAGGTACGCAGGAACCTACTTCATGCTGTGCTTCAGCGACCGTGAACCTCCAGACAGCGGCGGACCGAGGCGGATAACCCAAGTCGAGATATACGACACATTCGAAAGAGGGTGGAAGATCAAATTCGTCAGAGAAGCGAGATTCGAGTCACTGATTCACCGCCCAGGTGCTCGGGCCTGGCTGGCATCAATCATCCGGTTGTGAGATTTCTGGCGGCGGCTCTTCCGGCGGCTCAACGTATGCAACATCCTCAGCTGCAGGCCAGGACTTGGCCCTCCTTCTCCTTCCGAAGAGGAGCACTATGAGGATTATGACCAGGATGACTATCAGGAGGAGCATCCACCAAAGGTCGAGTAGAGTGAATTCATGACTCATTCTGACATTGAGTTCCAGAGTCTGATTGGGCTCCAGGCTGACAGATCTCCTCGCGGTGTGGAACCCCTCCTTTGAGTATGTGAGATTGTGATGCCCCGCCGGGATGTCCTCGAAAAGGTATGAACCATTCGCGCTGGTGTGGGTTGTCAAGTCGAGTACCAGAATCCTTACGGTAACATCCGCAAGCCTGACCCCGTTCTCGTCTCTCACCTCACCGAAGATGGTGCCGATGCCGGTTTCTGTGATGAAGCTCCAGCTATGCTCCTGGGACAGGCGATTTCCCGCCAGGTCCATTGCGGACTGAGATATTGTCACTGTGTAGCTTGTCCCGTAGTCCAGGCCTGAACTGGGGATGAACGTCATCTCCGACCCGACCCAGTCGAAGGTCCCATCGGTCTCATCGTATGTGTGTACGCCATCCGTATACGAGAAGGTACCCTCCACCGAACTCTTGTCCATCAGCTCGCTGAATGCAACGACTATGTTCTCCGTTACGGGAACATCTTGACCTGTCGGAGATTCGGATAAGACAGTTGGAGGGTCCAGATCTGGGACACCCTCCGTCGTAAAGCTCCAGACGTAATCGTCGTCTCCCATTCCGCCCACGCCATCATTGTTCCCGTCGAGGTGATTGCCATAAACATCCATTGCAGTGGACGCATCGAGGGTGACCGTGTACGTCCTTCCGTAGTAGAGGTTGATGATTGGGATGAACGTAAATACATCCTTTCCCGGATTCCATGAGATGTTGCCGTCGTACATGTTCCAAATTGAGATGCCGTCCGTATAGCTGAAGGAGTTGTTGACCGAGTCAGTGTCCATGTTCTCACTGAATCGCACCTGGATAATCGTCGTCACGTCCACATCAACCGCACCTGCTTGTGGAATGTGATCAACGACCTGCGGCGGGTCATCATCAACAGGTTCCGTGGTGAAATTCCAGATATAATCCGTCCCTCCAAAGAGGAACGAGTCGCAGTTGTCCTTCGCTAGTGTTCCGTCGATCGTAGCTGTGTAGCTCGTGCTCGTCTGAAGATTTCCGAACGGGTTGAATATCATCGTGTCGGATATGTGATTGGTTGCAGCCCAGGTAATCTCGCCGTGGGAGCTGTTCCAGACGCTAATTCCATCTGAATATGAGAAAGCCGCAGTAACGGAGCTCTCGTTCATGGGCCTATCGAAGGTCATGATTATGTTGGCGGAGACAGAAACGTCCTGTTCCCCATTGAATGGGCGGGTGCTGTTGACCTCTGGTGGTGGACCAGATTCTGTGGTGAAGTTCCAAGAGAAATCCGGGTCAGGGGTTCCGTCCCCGTCTCCATCGAGGTACTGTCCCGTATCATCCATTGCAATCGAGGAAAGGAGGGTCACGTTGTACGATGTGCAGCATGCATACGGCTCATCAGGTGTGAAAACGAATGAACTGGGTGAGGACCAAGTGAAGGTGCCGTGTCTCCAGTCTCTCTCTATCTCACCATCGTTGAATCTGAGCGACTCCTCAACCGAGGTCATATTCATCGATTTGTTGAACGTGACGTTTATCGAGGTGTTGACCGCTGTGCTGTTGCCCTTGGGACTCCAGTCAATCACTCTCGGGGGCTCGGAGGGACCCATCGCAACGAACGTCTCGGTATGGGACGAGTTCATTGAGACAAACCTCGGGTTGTCGAGGAAGACCATTCCTGGGTAGTAGACTTCTATCCTCGTCTGGTTGTCGAGAACGCCAGCATTCGTGTACACCCTGTCCGTGACCGTTATCCAACCCACATTCCCCGAAGAATCGGTTTGTGGATCCGAACCTCCGAAATGGGGCGAGGAGTAGACTGTCTGGCCCGGACCCGTGGGCGGGATGTCAGTCACGTTTATGTCGACGGTTGGGAGTGGATTCATTCCATCATCCAGCACGAGAATATGCAGATAGTTGTCAACGGTGAGATTGGAAGCCGCATCGATGACAGAGATCCCCCCCTCGTACGTCGTATTCAGAATCCTCACATGTGAGCCGTTGTTAAGGTAGAAGTCGTTGGTCGCGCCCGAGAGGGTCGAGTTCTCCAAGAAGAGATTGGAACTGCTTGTGACAACCGAGTACATGGTAGAGGAACGTACCTGGAGGAGCTTTATCGCGGGATCAGATTGATTCACAATCAGACCCACGCCTGTTCCGTAGATGGTGCTCCCATCCAGGGACGGAGGCTGAGAGGGCCCATCGATAAAAACACCCACGCTCGAGCCAGTTATGTTGCAGCTGACGATGGCGAGACCTGAACTCGTGCTGTTGAATTGTATTCCTCTCCACGGAACCAGACCGGTGCCGTTTTGGTCGAAGAGCACGTTTCCAGCACCCAATTGGCCCTCAACATAGAGGCCATATCCATCGTTGAAAAGGACCTCAACCCCTGGTTGAATCGTCAAGGAGCCGGTGACGAACAGATCCCCAGTCGCAATGTACGGAGTTCCAGCCAGGTCCCACGATTGGGTGCCCGCAATCTCACCTTCCACATACGTCTGCGCCTCAGCATTTGGAACACTTAGGACAATCGATGTGAGGAGAAGTGTTGCCAGCACGACGGTCTCACGTAATCCTGATCTCGCTTTTCCCATCCTCTTCACCTGACCCGTGCCCTCTGGTTCACAAAACAGTCCGCTTCCTAATAATCTTTTTGCAGATTTCGAGGTGGGCTCTCGGACCAAAAGGGTTTTTAGTTGGATTGCTGATAAGTCATGATTTCACCTCGGTGGCGCAATGTTACGCAGAACAAAGAAGCAGCATACGAAGGAAGACATCCTCTCTCTGATGGAAGGCTTGGTGAGAAGGTGGTTCGAGTCCAAGTTCAAGGATGTCACGGAGCCGCAGTCCTATGCTGTACCCCTCATTCACGAAGGAAGGAATGTCCTCGTATCCTCTCCAACTGGGTCCGGAAAGACACTCACGGCGTTTCTCTCCATCATCAACGAGCTTTACAGGTTGCAACTCGCAGGCAATCTCGAGGAGAAGATATACTGTGTCTACATCTCTCCTCTGAAGGCTCTGGCCAATGACATCAATAGGAATCTGAACGAGCCACTGAAGGAGATGACCGAAATCGCGGGGAAGGAGGGAATCGAGCCGCCGAGAATTCGTGTTGCGGTGAGATCAGGGGACACATCTGCCTACGAAAGGCAGAAAATGGCGAAGAAGCCGCCGCACATCTTCATCACGACACCTGAGTCCATTGCTCTCGTTCTCTCGACTCCGAAGTTCAGTAGGAAGTTCAAGGACGTTCACTATGTAATCGTGGATGAGATTCACGAAGTCTGCTCATCCAAGAGAGGCGTGCACCTCTCGCTGTCCCTTGAGAGGCTGAGAGAGCAAGTTGGTCACAATTTCGTGAGAATAGGTTTGTCTGCAACGATTGCACCGGTGAACGAGGTGGCCAAGTTTCTGGTGGGCTACGAGAACGGGCGGCTCAGAGATGTGAACATAATCGAAGTTGAGAGCAGGAAGAAGCTCGACTTCAGTGTCATGTGCCCTGTCAGGGACATGATGGTCCTGCCCTTCGAGATAGTCAACGCCAAGATGTATGACACATTGAAGAGGCTCATAGATGAGCATCGCACAACACTGATTTTCACCAACACGCGGAGCGGGACCGAGCATGTCTCATTCAAGCTGAAGGAGCGTGGTGTGGAGGCTCTCGCAGCCCATCATGGCAGCCTAAGCAAGGTCACGAGACTCGATGTCGAGGAGAGGTTGAAGAACGGTGAATTGTCGGCGGCGGTCTCCTCAACGTCCCTCGAGCTGGGCATAGACATCGGTTACATCGATCTCGTATGCCAGATAGGATCGCCGAAGTCGATTGCCAAGGGGTTGCAGAGAATCGGGCGGTCCGGTCATGCTGTTGGAGATGTGAGCGTAGGCAAGATGATAGTATTCGACCTGGATGACCTGCTCGAGTGTGCAGCAATTGCGAAGAACGCCTACGATAACAAGATAGACCGAGTAGACATGCCAACGAACTCACTGGACGTTCTCGCCCAGAGCCTTGTCGGTATGAGTCTAGAGAAGAGGTGGGATGTGGATGAGGCGTTCAAGCTCGTCCGAAGGTCGTATTCCTATCACACCCTGAAGAAGAAGGACTTCCTCAACACGCTTAAGTATCTATCTGAAAGGGATGCGACCGCAAGGGTGTACGGCAAGATTTGGCTTGAAGACGGGATATTCGGAAGGAAGCGCAAGTCCAGGTTGATTTATTTCACGAACGTGGGAACGATTCCTGAGGAGGGTAACTACAGAGTATTCAACATGAAGGGTTCCCCGCTCGGCGACCTTTCAGAGAAGTTCGTTGAGTATCTGAAGGAGGATGATGTCTTCGTTTTGGGCGGGCGCACATACAGGTTCAGAAAGAGCAGGGGCATGAGGATCTACGTCGAGGATGCTTCTGGTAGGCGGCCCACCGTGCCGACCTGGGCCGGGGAAATGCTCCCCAGGAGTTTTGACCTCTCCGTGGAAGTTGGGAAGTTCAGGCGGGACGTTCTCGAGAAGCTGGAGGATGGGGAGGAGGAGACTAGGAACTGGCTCATGGAGAGATGTAGAGTGGATCACGGAGGGGCCCGGAGCATAATCAGCTATCTCAAGGAACAGAGGGCCATGATACCCCATGTTCCTACCGAGAAGGAACTGCTCATCGAGGGCTATATCGACCCAAAGGGGAACAGGAACCTCATCTTCCATTTCTGCTTTGGGAGGCGAGTGAACGACGCCCTTTCGCGGGCTTATGCCTTCGCTCTGTCGAACAGGCTGAGGAGCAACATCCGCGTCTCCGTGACCGATGACAACTTCATGCTCACATCACCGAAGAGGGTACATCTGAGAGGGATTGAGAAACTGGTCACAAGCGACACTGTGGAGGACATACTCAAGAGATCGCTCAGGAACACCGAGCTCTTCAAGCAGAGGTTCAGGCATTGTGCGACGAGAAGTTTCCTCGTCCTCAGGAGCTACAAGGGAAGGGAGGTCTCCATAGGGAGGCAGCAGCTGAGGTCGACCAGGGTCATGGACGCCTTCCACGACATAAAGGATTTCCCGGTGATTCAGGAGACCTACAGGGAGATACTGAACGATTTCATGGACCTGCCTCACGCAAAGGAGATTCTGCGGAGGATCGAGAGCGGGGAAATCAAGGTCAGGAGCACCCGCTACTCACCCGCGCCCTCGCCATTCGCGCATAACGTCGTGCTCGTTGGGATATCCGACGTCGTCCTCATGGAGGACAGGAGCGCCATGCTTCGGGATCTCCACCGTCAGGTCCTGAAGAGGGTCTTTCCACAATCCGAGATAGAGAAGATGCAATTCAGCGAAGAGAGGGTCTCCGAATACTTTAGGAGAAAGCTGCCGAGGATAAGCCGCAAGGAGGACATTCTCACCCTCCTCAAGCAGACAGGGGCCTTGAACATCTTCAGGCAGAAGGGAAAGAACATCTTTGACTACTCCGATGCCAATTTCCCCACCGTTCGGAAGTGGTCCAAGGAACTCGTCGACGAAGGGAAGATCGAATCTGTCTGGACCACGAGAGGCTCGTTGTACGCTTCGAAGGAGGATGTGCCGGTGTTTGCGGCTGTGTTCAGAAGGAAGCTTCGCATGGGGAATGCCGAGAGGAAGATACTCGACGTGTTGGACAAAGGCCCAGCGAGGACCAAGGACATTGCCAAGGCTGTTCGAATGACAATCAAGGACGTTTCCGACACACTCGCCCTACTCGAGAGATCCTATGAGGTGAAGAGGAGGGGAGCGGGAGAGATCACCTGGGAGCGGCGGGAGGTGGTGGACCCAGCGGACTTCGAAGAGGCCCTTGATCGCCTCGTTAGAATCACCCTGGGAACCGAAGGACCCATGACTCTCTCAGAACTTGCATATGCGTTGGGTCTTGAGGAGGGCATTTTGAAGGAGACACTGAGGGAGCTTGAGGAGGGAGAGATCGTGAACTCCGGAAACTTCATGATTGGGGAGGAGTTCCAATACATGCTTTCCACCGACCTCAGAGGTCTTGATAGGAAGGAGGGAGGGAAGACCTATTCCGAGGACAAGGTCAAGTTGCATCTCATGAGAAAGCAACTCAGGAATCTGAAGAGCATAGACGATTACTTTGACAACTTCCTGGAGGTCGGTCATCTCCTGGATATCCACAACCGCCTTCCGGATTTCGATATCGAGGAGTGGAATGCGCGAAGATCGGAAGGGGAAATCCTTAACGGACGCTTCCTCGGCGGGCGTGTCCGATTTGTCAGGAGAAAGGAGGCACCGCTTTTCGTGTCGGCCTACAGACAGGAGAAACTCACCAAGCTGGACAGGGAGATCCTGGACTACATCAAATCCAGGGACGGTGTGGACATATTCGAAATCTCAAGGAACCTCAAGCTCGACAGAGATCGGGCAAAAGCCAGTGTGGAGAAACTTGACAGGAACATGCATATCGTTCGCAAGTTCCAGCCTCGGGAGGGATGGACATCAATAAACATGTATGTTGGACTCGAGGATGTCAAGGAGGTCAAGGGTGCCAGGCGAAGAATCGTGGAGAGGTTCCTTCGCGGCTATGGTCCCGTTTCCATGCACGGAATCAGATGGTATACATCGTTCCCGATGGATGAGATTCATGGGATACTTCTCGATCTGAAGGAGAAGGGAATCGCTCAGGAAATCGCTGTCGGAGAAGGTGCTGGGCGGAACATGTGGATACTCTCCGAGGAACTGGAGCAGCTCGAGAAGGCAGAGGGGAAACCCGAGGACGGACTGCGGATCCTGTCGCTCTATGACCCGTGGGTTCAGCCGCTTTGGGCCCAGCTCTCGAGCAGGTACGGAGACAGCTGGTACTACCCTGTCCTGAGAGACGGAGAACTCCTCGGTACTGTCGAGATATGGGAGCTCGGAGGGTGTGTGGAGGTCAGAGACATTCGTCTGACCAACAGGGGGGACCTCATTGAACTCGTTCACGCAATCGACAATCTCATGCAGTACTTCAGCAAGAAGGGCTACGACCTCGTCAAGGTTACGGGCGCCTTTGGAAGGAAGATACTGGAAATCAAGGAGTTGGGCGTCTTCCTCAGGAACGGATACCATACGGTTCAGGACTTCGTAGCAAAGGGAGAGTTCGTCCCCTTGTCTTTTGGCGATGAGGACATAATCAGCTACGTTCTATGGAAACAGAGAGTCCCGCTCGATAGGGCATTTGACAGCGTCCTTGAGGCGGTTGCTGAATTCGGCGGGCTCAGGTCGGATTACGCTGCCCGCTTGCGAGTCAAGAGTGCCCAGTCACTGCGGAGACTCCACCATACGGGAGCAATACTCAATGCCCGCCTCATACCAGATTATACCATGTACTGTACACCCGGGGACCTCTCGCTGTATAGGAAGGCCAGAAACGAGGCAATCGATGAGTATGGCAGGATGGTTCTTGACGTCATCAGGCACGAGCAACCAGTCAAGAGGAGGAAGCTATTCGCCAGGTCCCCACTTGGCTATGGAAACACGCTGGACGCACTGAGGAGGTTGACTCATGGTCTGTACGTGGCATACACTCAGAGGAAGGAACTCGTCACCGTCAAGCCATCCCGACTCTCGGTTCGAAAGGCCAGGAAGAAAGTGATATCCAGGTTGTTCGGAAACTTCGGCATCTTCAGCGCGGAGGACCTCTCCGTCTTCCTGAAGAATGAGTTCAGGATGGAAGAGATCAGGAGTGTGCTGAAGGAGCTCGAACAGGAAGGAGTTCTTGTCAAGGGGTTCCTCAGAGAGGGAAGCGATAAGATTTACTGGATGATGAAGGAAGATGTGGACCGGATGGGGAACATTATGGTCGACAGGAAATTCGTCCTCACCCCCTTCGATCTTCTCTTTCACTACCTGAGATCGAGGATAGGGGCAGAGTTCAAGATGGGATGGTGCTTCGTCATATTCGACGGTCCAAAGATGATCGGGGCATTCAAGGCAAGGAAGAAGCGAGAGGAGCTGACGATAACGGAGTTCTTGGGTGGCGAGGATGCAAGGGCTATCGTGAGGGAGTTTGCCTCCTCCAATAGGTTGTGGATAAGGGAGGAGACCAGGGACGAAGACGACTGGGAGATCGTGGAGTGGTATGAGAGAATCTACGGCAAGGGAAAGTCAGAGTAGCTCTTCCAGCGGTGGAGTCATGGACATCTGAACGATTCTTTTTGTCTTCGCGATATCCTCGGATGAGTAGCCATCGGGGCTTCCCGTCAACAGCCAATTGCCTGAGAAGAGGATATCCACCTCGGGTTCCTCGAGGCTGTGTCCTCCATCGATCCTCATGAAGCCCAATTTGGTAGGCTCCAGCTCCTTGCTGCGAATATCCTCAAGGTCAAGAACTGTCCTCAGGGTCTCCCCCAGCCCGCTCATGTCGATTGGAATCTTGACGGCTTCGTATCCTCTCAGATAGTGCCACTCGGTGACCATGATAATCCCAAGAATGAGAAAGCCAGCGGCGAAGAGTATCTCCACAGCGGTATTCACCACCTTGAGGTTTCCGAGAGAGTCGAAGAGGATTATCGAGAACACGAGGACGGCAAGGAAAGCAAGGAGAATTGACCGTCTGAACGGAATCCATTTGGGCAAACTGGCTGAGGACCTCATCCTCCTCTCCATATAACGGTCCAGGGAGACGATAGAGAGACAGATCAGAAGGCCCAGAATCCAGGGTAAAGCGGGTATTATCCAGGATCTTTCGGTGACTTGCCTCGGATCATCACCAAACAGATACGTATCGGAGTGGAAGTTCAACCAGGCAAACCAGTAGCACACGATTGAACTCGCCTGCAGGGAGACCAAGGTGTGATTTCCATCGTCGCTGAGGCCCGTGGTCATGTTCCAACGGTTCGAGTACTGGTCCTCCATCGTCGAGCCGGAGACGTAGGTGAAGGACCAATTGCCAGCCTCATAGACAAATGGGGCCCCATAGGCATATGCGATGACAACCTTGGTTGAGCCAATCTCGTCGGTCACGATCCTTTCATTTGCCAGGTGGAAAAGTGGATAGGCGGAATAGCTCCCATTCAGATTGATGCCCAGAACCGGATCCTTCGGACCCAGAACCGGATCCTCGAACCGATACGGAAAGAGAATCTGTTCGTTCTCTCTGTAGTCGCCATAGGGGTGCAGTCCATATTGAACGTCGGTCGGAGGCTCCATGACAAGTGCGGAAGAATGAAGCGCCTCCCAATTGGACCAGTCCGTTCGGACCGATGGAACCCTGGTCAGAACTTTCCCTGACAGAGGACCCTTTATGGCCCTGCCATCAATCTGACTCCAGATTGATTGCGTTTCGTCGTCACGCATCAAAAGGTTGTTCCTGTATACCCCCTTCTGAACGGAGAATGTGAGGACCCTCTCGTCGAGGACGCGGCTATACACAGCAGCCGAATCGGACAGGAACGAATATGTGACCACTATCGGATCGCCTGATACGACATCGTTCACCGCGCCGTGCCACTCCACAAGGGAAACAGGATATGTCCGGCTCTCGCTACCCGCTTGCACCCCGATTACGGAATCGCCCGGTGGCGGAATGAAACCGCCAAACGAGGGGGCCGATACCGCCTCTATCGTCAGAGGAGGAAACATTGGAACGATCTCATCAGGGTCGCTCAGCTTCGTAAGAAAGAAGGAGGCGAAGATGACGATGACAATCAACGAAATGACCTTGATCCTTCTCAAAGCAATCCAGAATGCCTATCCCCAAGGAATCCTTAAAACTGTCGATTGGCTGGAATGCTTTTAATCCCGATTCTGCTATCCCCCGTCATGGAATCCTCGGACGTCTTCACTGTACTTGATGAATCCAAATCCAGAATGATAGACTCTCTTATCGGAATGTGCCGGATACCAGCACTTGACCCGGGCTCCGGTGGAGATGGAGAACTCGAGAAGGTCAAGTTCCTGGAGGGGTTGCTGGCAGAGCTCGAAATCGCTTTTGAGAGGATGGATGCCCCTGATGACAGGGTATCCAGCGGTATTCGGCCAAATCTGCTGGCCAGGTTGCCAGGGAAGGAGAAAAGGACGATTTGGATAGTCTCACACACCGATGTCGTCCCGCCTGGAGACCTAAGCGGATGGAAGCACGACCCGTTCGACCCAATTGTGGAAGGGGATAGGGTCATCGGTAGAGGCGTGGAGGACAACGGCCAGTCCGTGATCTCATCGATATACGCTCTCTGGGCCGTGAAGAAGATGATTGATCGACCAAATCTGTCTGCTGGACTAGCTCTAGTGGCTGACGAGGAGACAGGAAGCGAATACGGCATATCCTATCTCATTCGCAAGGGAGCATTTGATGAGGACGACATAATAGTGGTGCCAGACCGCTTCTCTGCTGAAGGATCTGAGATAGAGGTCGCTGAGAAAAACATACTTTGGATCCGGATTGAAGTGGAGGGCAAGCAGGCGCACGCAAGCACGCCTGAAAAGGGAATCAACGCCCACAGAGCTGGTGCAAATCTAATCACCTGGATTGACGACCATCTCCATAGGGTCTTTGATATGGAGGACCCTCGGTTCAAACCGGACAGATCCACGTTTGAACCCACGAAGAAGGAGGCCAATGTCCCTAACGTGAACACCGTTCCTGGCAAGGACGTCTTCTACGTAGATTGCAGAATCCTGCCGACGTATTCCACCGAGGAGGTTTTCAAGGAGTTCGAGGCGCTCGCAAGGCGGGCCGAGCGGGAGTTCTCAGTGAAGGTGACACTCGAAAGGGTTCAGGAGGAATCCAGCCCGGAAACGCCCATTGACAGCGATGTCGTTGCCAGAATGCAGAAGGCTATCCATGACGTCCTTGGAGCGGAGCCGAAGCTGGTGGGCGTTGGAGGTGGCACCTGTGCGGCACATTTCAGGAAGGCTGGATTTCCAGCGGTTGTCTGTGGGACTGGGGACGAAACCGCACATAACGTCAATGAGTACGCCATAATCAACAACCTTCTCAAGGACGCGAAAATCTATGCGGCTCTCTTCATGAGCTAGCTCTTGTCCACGAAGCATTCCGTCTTTCTGCCTTGGCGGATCACGCGAATTCTCTTCGCACTGGAAAGAATCCCAATGTGGTAGTTCACGGTCGGCGGCGTTATGTTCATTGCCTTCGCGATTTCTTTCTGGGAGATTCCTGGGTGCTCGTCGATGACGTCCACTATGTGTTTTTGAATCGCATTCATGCGGAAGTCGCCGTCCTCTGGAATCTTCATGTGCTTCGGATAGAACCTCCTGTACAAGCCGAACTTTCGCGATTTGATGAACTCCTCCCGCTCGAGAGTCTTTAGGTGATGCGCAAGAGAGCCGTTTGTGAGGCCGAGTGCCTGCTTGATGGCGTTGTAGTGCTCACCTGGATTCGCCAAAATGTAGCCGTAGATTTGGCCGCGGATGAAGTGGTCCAAGACCTTCTCTCTTCTAATCTTCGTGTACAGTGGTACGAACAGGAGGAACAGTGCGAACTTGACATTCTCGCTTATGAGCGCCGCAATCGCTATTGTGGAAACTGTAGCAGCAACCGTTCCAACGACATAGGTCGTCTCGGGCGGGAGATCGGGGGGAGGGGTGGCCACGGGTGCCACCACTATCTCGAATGTCTGGACATCGGAAAGGCCAAAAACATCCCTGACCTCAATCTGAACGGCGGTCGTGCCAGAGTCATCGGGAGTCCAAGCAAGCAACCCATCCTCGCCAATAGTCATTCCGCTGGAGCCAGCAGTGAGCTTGTACGTTATCTCGCCCCACTGTGGGAAATCATCCTCTACGACGACCTGGTAAGCATATTGATCATCAACGTCGGCAGCGGTGGACGGAACACTCACTATTCGTGGGGCATCATTCACCCAAACGCTGAAGAGGTTGCTCCTCGCAGGATTGTTGTTCGGGTTGCCATCCCACACTTCAACCTGGAACCTCATCGATCCTGACCAGCCTGGGCTTGCACTGAAGTCCAGGAAGTGACCGCTCAATGTGGCGTCGAGCTTGGAGGAATCCTCCTCGTATACCAGGGCATAGCTGATTGCACTGTAATCGTCGTAGAAGTACGGGCTCAGGTCGATCAGTGCATCTTGGGCTTCGCCTTCATTGATGTGGAAGGTGGAGGGAATCGGCATCACGAATCTGACTGGTAAATCCTCCATAAAGTAGAGATAGACACAGCCCGCCACTCGGACAACGACATCCACCAATGAATCGCCGTTGAAGTCTCCCGAAGCGAGAATCCGAATTCCCTCTGGCTCCGGCATGGTTATGAACGGCCGTGCGGGAAGCGTGAAGCCTGAGGACTGGCTCACGACATCGACATTACCGTCCGTCAGAGAAACGAGAACATCGTTAGTTCCATCATTCTCGAAATCAACCAGGGTCGATGTCGAGAAGTCGCCATAAACATCGATTCCATTGGACAATGAGAACCCGCCAAATTCATCAGAGAACAGGATTTTTAGAACCCCAGATTCACCGCCATGGTAGATTGGCCTGGGTATGACGATGTCAGGTCGGCCATCCGAATTCACGTCCCCTACAGATGTGTATTCGGGATTGTAGTCCATTCTGTCCAACATGAATGTGGAGTCTATCCTGTAGCCGGTCGGTCCCAGCTCCACGTATGACGTGAGGTGATATGATGACGAGACCACGAAATCCACCAAATCATCATCGTTTATTCTGGCGAGGGAGAGCGAGTCTCCCTGAGCGGTTGGCTCGTTGTGCTTCCTGGCGGGATTGAAAACTCCTGGAGAATCGGGGTCCTGGAAGAAGATGGTAGTCCCAAAGGACCCCGTTACGAAGATGTCGTTCCTACCATCCGCTCCACTGTCACCCACTGCCACATCACGAGGATGATTGACGAACAGAGAAGTTGTGGGGAGGAACTGATCAGGGAAAACTCTATCGTAGACGGCAACCCTATCCTCACCCAGAACAAGGAGTTCTGGCTCCCCGTCCATATCGACATCTCCGCTTGCGATTTCTGAGGGTAGGACTGCGTAGATTCTCGTTGTTGGGTTGGTTGGCATTCCGACCGGCGTGCTGAAATAGATGAAGACACTGTTGTGAGTGTAGCTGGCCACCGCCATGTCATCCAGTCCGTCCGAGTTGAAATCATCCACGATGATGTGGCCCATTCCTGGAGCTTCGATTATGACAACGTTGTCCGAGAGACTCGGTAGACCGCGTGACGAAGGGCAAGCTGACAAGAAGACAGAAACGGCTATGAGCGATGCAAATAGAAGTCCTGCTCTCTTCAGCTTCCTCATTTTCCCCCTCTGTGCGTCATGGATATGGGACTCTGTCGTTTTCTAGTTTTCCTCCACGGGGAGGGATTGAGCTCACGTATTTCATGGTCCCGAAGGTTATTTCTATTGATTGGTGAACGCTTCGAATTAACTTATAAGTCTTTCGGTGCGTCTGGACGCGCTTGAAGTGCTGAACCTCGAAACGAAATCGGCGCACCTTGCCGCACCATCGTAGTCGCCCATCTTCGCAAGGACGTATCCCTTGTTGACCCATGCCTCCCGATATTCCTCATCCAACTGAATGGCCCTGTCGTAGCACCTGATGGCCTCCTCGTATCTCTTCAGTCTTGTCAATGCGTTGCCCTTGTTGTTCCAGGCGACCTCGTAATTTGGATTCACCCTTATTGCCTCGTTGTAGCACTTCAGAGCCTCTCTGTGTCTTCCAAGACGCGAGAGGGCCGTACCCTTGTTGACCAGAGCCACTTCGTTGTCGGGACTCAACTTGAGGGCGTTGTCTATGCACTCTATGGCCTCCTCGTACTTCCCCAGTATTGTTAGAGCGGCGCCCTTGCTGTACCAAGGAACGTCGAGATTGGAAGTCCACTCATCAGCACCCCTGAGAGAGGAGGAGGCACTTATCGCCTTGTCGTACGAGGCTATGGACTCCTTGAACCGCCTCTCCCTATACTTCTTGTCTCCCGCCAGAATCTCGGTGTCCACGAGGATCCTGATCCACTTCGCCCTTATGATCAGCACCACACCCAGGGCGAGGTAGAGGAATCCCAGCAGCCATAGGATGATGGCCGTCGTATTACTCATGCCCCAAGGATTCGGGAGTCCAAGAGAGGAAAAAGAAAGCAAGAAGATGATCAGGGACCCCGTGGACCATATCAGATATGGGAGGAACTCCCTTCTCATGAGAGCCACCCCAATCAGGGACAACGCTCCTCCTGCGGCAATAATGATCAGATCGATTGAAGCGGGAGCAACGCCTGTCAGATGCAGGGCAGGAACGATTGCCACCAACACGCCGCCCGCAAGGAACGGAACCACTCTGACCGTTGCAGACTTCCAGTCCTTCGGGAGGTTGACTAGGGCAAGGGACAGTCCTGAACCGAAGATTACGCCGAACACCACGAGCATGACCCAGTAGGTGAGCTCAATCCCCGCTTGGCTTGCCACGTAGAAAATCGTGAGGGCCACAAGGCTGGAATATGCCAGAAGCTCCTGGGTTCTTTGAATCTGAATCCTCCGCCTCTGGAGGAGCCTCCGCCGCGGAATTCTTCGTGGAATCGCTGGAGGAGGGGGTCTCCTCCCAATGGGCTTGGCTGGAGCCGCTCTCTCGGGAAGCGGGGTCACCTCCTTTTCAGTGACTTCTCCCTCCATCGTCTCAACCAGCAGCTCTCTGGGTATTTCCTCCGAGATCTCGGTCGCCTCAAGCTCCTCAAGGAACTTTTCCAGATCCTCTTCGATATCCACTCTCTGCACGGGAACCTCATCTTTGCGTGCGGACACCTCCTCCGAGCATATCGGGCACTCACCTGTATCCCTGTCCAAGTAGGCTCCACATTCCGGACAGCTCGCACCTGCCTTTTCCTCGGTCTTCGTGACGAAATCGCCGACACCGATTCTCTTCTTGATTGAGAGAGATGCACCACAAATGTCGCATACGCGATCTTCCTCGGATAGGAAGGCTCCGCATTCCGGGCATAGGAACATCGCATCGGCAATGCTGGATCCGGTGGAAGGTGGGGCCGGAATGTCTCTGGTTCTGTCAGGCAGATCCACAAGCTGATATCCGCACGCCGGACACGCGATGTCAGTAGGTCGGGTGAAGTCCCCGCACTTGGGGCAGACCGAAATCGTTTCCTGCTCCTCGCTCACCAAATCCTCCAAGCTAGCCAGGGAATCATCAAGCTTCAGGCTGTCCAGATCTCCGTTGGTCATTGCATCCGTTGGAGAACCACAGTTCTCACAGAACTCGGCGCCGGGGTCGACTTCCCTTCCGCAGATGGGACAGATGGCCTTCTCTTCGCTCAATGCATTCACCGCAGTGTCCAGACAGCCGTGCGCCTATTATATAAATTGCCTGGATATTTAATTCTTGTCTCAAGCTTCTCAATTTGGGCACAAATTATGATATACGTGCCGCCGATAATCCAGCGGTCGCATGGATGCACCCTTCGTTGTCAGTGCAATTATGGCTGGAGTCCCAGCCTTCGGAATCATCTGGCACTCACTCAGAGATTATGATCGCCCTCGTGCTGAAAGTGCACTCTTCAATTTCCAGAAAGTCATCCTTACGCTCGTCGTCGGCTTCATATTTGGGGCCGTTGCAAACATCCTGAGATTGTCTCTTCCACTGGGCTATTTTCCCATTTGGATTCCGTTCCTGGTTCTCACCGGGATGGCCGTCCTGGAAGAGACTTTCAAGACGGTCTTCCTGAACATGAAGCGATTTCAGTTGAAATTCGATACAACGTTCTATGGTCT
Source organism: Thermoplasmata archaeon (assembly GCA_046761045.1). Lineage (GTDB taxonomy): Archaea > Thermoplasmatota > Thermoplasmata > RBG-16-68-12 > JAGMCJ01 > JAGMCJ01. The sequence continues at coordinate 6,910 of JBHIFJ010000025.1, read as the reverse complement.
TTCCCTGTCGGTGGGGATTGGCGCTGCCATGGCAATCTATGACAGCTACGTCACACTGCGGCCTGGGGGCATGATATCTGACCCTACGACACTAACGGCGCTCGTCCTGCTTTCCTTCGGAATCGTAGCGCTTCACGCCAGCACGGGTTCCGTGATAGGTTATGGAGCCTCAAAGGGCGACGTTTTTCCCAGCCTGCTTCAGGCAATAGCCTATAGAGTCTTCTACGTTCTACTCATCCTCCCCTTCATCCTCATACCCGCGATTCCAGACATCAGGTGGCTGGGACTCGCCTTCCTAGTCGCCTCCTTTCTGTATGCGCTCTTTCTGTACTGGAGGGCCTACAGATTGATTCTCCCAGAAACCCTGCCCGAGGACCTCAAGAGAAAGAGGATCAGAGAAGCTAGGAAGAAGAGACTCTCTGGAAACCCAAAGGAGTAGCCAGTGAGTGTCTCCCATTATCGGTGATTGACGAGAAGAACAACCTTGGTTGACCCGTGATTGAAAGGTCGTCCGTCACCTGTGATACATAATGAGAATCACCATCGATAACCTCTGGACAAGCTATATGTGATTCACAATTGAATCATCAATGGTTGGCAAGACAACTCTACAGTACCGTCTCCATACCTCGAGGGTTGCACATATACATCCAGCAACTGATCAAGCAGAATCCTCAGCTCGGCTACGTTTCTGTCGCCGATTTCGTGAAGGAGGCAATCAGAGAAAAACTGCTCGCCATCAAAGGGCAATAGTCTGGATTTCAGAATTGAAAAAGGACTCGATATCATGGTTTCATCACTTCATCCATCTCATACTGCAATGAGTACGCCACCTCCTCCGCCCCCGCCACCGCCGCCCCCAGAGGCTCAAAGAGTCAAGGCAGCGAAATCTCGGCGGATTAGGCCTCGAAAACCGAGATCCGGCGGGCAGAAGAAAACAGCTGCGTCCAGACCAAGGAAGAAGGGCCTCGGCGTAAAGAGAATCATTCTGATAACGTTCCTCATCGTTCTGGTCATCATACTTCTCACTCCCATACTCCGGGAGGCACTAATCAACTGGCTCAACCCCCTCTCCTACAGAACGTTTCCCGAGAACGTGGACTTCACTGTCAGAAGGTCCATATCGATATCCTCGGTATCGTCGTACACTGTTGACGTCCCGGAGCCCCCAAATATCAGGGGGGAAGCGCAACAGATTCTCGATATCTCATCCAGCCCCGACTACACGACCACGCAGAAATACGGAGGGGACTGGATGGTCTGGGAGGGACCCGGGGAGGCCAACATACGAGCTACATACCATATAAGAACGAAGACGATATGGTGGGACATTGAGGAATCTGAGGTCCTCTCTATCAGTGACGCCAGCAAGACCAACCCTCTCTTTGTCCAGCTCTCCACACAGTACAATCACGATGAGTGGCGCCTGCAGTATGAAGGAACCTACATCGAGACGCTAGCTTCGCAGATTGCCCCCGGTGATTTGTCGGTGTACGAGATAGCTCAAAGGATTTACGATTACCTTGACACTCATGTTTCCTACAGCCCTACCCGGACTGGCGAGGTGAAGTATCCAATGGAGACGCTTCAGGATGGGAGCGGCGACTGCGATGACATGTCATTCCTTTTTGCGTCCCTTCTGCGCTCCCGGGGCGTCCCCTCGTGGGTGGAACTCGGAGCCATGTTCAACTCCATCACGAACGAATGGATTGGACATGCCTGGCTTGAATTCTATCTGCCCACATTCACAGGAGGATTGAACGTGACAATTGATATGTCGAACCACGAGTTCCTTGTCAGAGGAGCAAACAGATTCAGTGAATGGAAATCTGACGGCAATGGATCCCATCTCGAGGATTACTACTATCCCTACTCCTACGTCTCCATCGGGAATCCCTCAATCGAGGATCTGTATACCACGATCGATTACTCGACGGACGGGACCGTCGTCGTGAAACTGGGGAGTGATGGCGGGGCCATTCCTGGCTTTGACCTGCTGATTGTTCCAGTTGCCGTCCTCGTGGCTCTGGTTTTGAAGCGTCAGACCAGACGAAAGTGATCTTTTCTCGGCTCGAATATCACCCCATTCACTAGGAGGTCCTCGATCACTTTGTCGGCATCCTGGACGCCCAGTCTTACGAGAAGCTTCTTCAGTTGCCGTCGAGTTTTCTCTTTCCTTCCGAAGAATCTGGAAACAGTCGATTCCAAATCTTCCTCCCTCTCGGAGGTCATCTTGAGCTTCCGATGATTCGGCACGGGAACACCAGATAGACGTGCGCTCATCTGTCTCACCGCCTCGGCTGCCTCTCTTTGGGAACGACTCTTGAAGTAAATCCGGGAACTCGAGATGGAGAGTCTAGAGCCACACTCACATGTTGACGTCTTCCGACTCAGGTCGACCGCCCTCGCCTTTCCGCAATGCGAGCAAACAATCACGCCGTACATTATCCTAGGTAGATAAGAGCCGCAACGCAAGCTCCATAGTGATCCATTGGGATGGACAACTCTTCGACCTTGAACTTGACGTTTTCCAACTCCACATTCCTAAGTCTCGCCATTTCTGCCATCTTCCATTCGAGTATCTCTTTGAGCGCTGCCCTGGTCCCATGAATGTGCCCCTCAGAGACATAGCCACCCTTGCTGTCCTTCCTGAAGGCATACGCGATCCCCGCCGAAATCATCTCTCCCTCTTCACCCCTCATCTGGGCAAGAACGCAGTGTGTCATCGCTCCAACAGGCAGATCACGAGGTGCCACCTCTTCTATTCCAGCCGGAAGGACGGAGGATACGGACACGAGGTTCTGTTCTCCGATTCGAGCATTCAAGAGGGCCCTGTCGAATGCGTTGAGGTCTGAGACTCGGCTGGAGGCTCTTCCGGATGTAACGAAGAACTCTTTTGGAAGTGTGAACATGGAGTTTCGGAAATCCATGGGACTGGATTTAACACTTTCTACATCCTTTTCGTCATCGTAAGTGCGTCCTCTCCCCATGAATAGTATTTGGGGATTCTTCTTACGACCTTGTAGCCGAGGGACTTGTAGAGCTTGATGGCGACATCATTCGTGATGCCAACCTCCAGGTGCATTGAACCCACCCCATCATTTCGCATGTCCTCCTCTGCGAGAGCCATGAGACTCTTCGCTATGCCCCGCCTCCTGTGTTCTGGGTCCACTCCAAGCGAAACCACCTTCCCGACTCGCCCCAGTCGCATGAGAATAATGGACGCCACTACCTCTCCTTCGTTGCAGTAGACGTAGGAAGTTGCGTCGGGATTCTCCAACAACCATCTCATGTGCTCCAGGGAGAACCTCTTCTTCTCAAAGCAGCGTCTTTCCAGTTTGCACAACTCGCTGAGGTCGGAAATGATGGCCTTCCTAATCACGGTAATCGTCAAAGCCGATTGTTTATATCAATCTTGGCGAGACCAGAAATTAATTTAGCAGAAAGGGCATATTGCCGCGACTCATTGTGAACATCAAGGAAATCCTGCAAGGAAAGCACAGTGGTGAGGACGTCATCATTCGCGGTTGGATACATCGCACCAGGAGTAGCGGGAGCCTTGTATTCGCTATAGTGAGAGACTCCAGTGGTGTTATTCAGGTGACGGTGAATAAGGAGGGCGTTCCCGAGAAGGCCTTTGCTGATGCAAAGAAGGCCTTGGTGGAGTCGTCGGTGGAGGTAAGCGGTGAAGTTGTCGAAGACCAGAGGGCCCCCGGCGGGTATGAAATCAGGGCAAGGGATTTCCGCGTAGTCAGCTTCGCAGCGAAATTCCCGATTTCGAAGGACAAGAGCGAGGAGTTTCTCCTTGATGTCAGGCACCTTTGGGTACGGTCGCAGAAGATGGTAAATGTGCTCAAGGTAAGGTCATCGGTCTTTGGAGCCATTCACAACTACTTCCGTGGCAAGGGATTCTATGAGACCCAGTCACCGTCGCTCACGCCGTCGGCGTGCGAGGGTGGGTCCTCTCAGTTCGAGGTGGACTATTTCGGGAGAAAGGTCTACCTGACGCAGAGCTGGCAGCTGTATGCTGAAGCCACTGTGATGGGCCTCGAGAAGATCTACACAGTCGCTCCTTCGTTCAGGGCGGAGAAGTCCAGGACGACCAGACACCTCACAGAATACTGGCACGCCGAGGCGGAGATGGCGTGGATGGGCATGGAGGAGGCAATAGAGATAGGCGAGGAATTGACGTCCCACATCTGTAGGACTGTGGCGGAGGGGATGCCCGATGAGCTCCTAGCACTCGGTCGTGACCCAGAGGACTTGAAGAAGATGACCCCACCCTTTCCCAAGCTGAGGTATTCCGCGGCCGTCGATATGCTACGCGAGGCGGGAGTAGAGATCGAGTGGGGAAAGGATCTCAGGACAATCGAGGAGAGAAGACTCATGGCCTTCTTCGATAAGCCCGCAGTTGTGACTCACTATCCAAGAGATGTGATGGCATTCTACAAGAGAGTCGACCCCGAGAATCCCAGGGTCGTGTTGGCCTTCGATTTCCTTGCGCCAGAGATTGGCGACGAGATTATTGGCGGATCTGAGAGGGAGAATGACATCGAGACGATGAGAGAGAACCTCGTTAGGGAGGGCGAGGATGTGAGCAGTTATGAGTGGTACTTCGACACTCGGAAATACGGCGCGGTCCCTCACTCCGGATTCGGAATGGGAATCGACAGGGTCGTTCAGTGGATATGCAAGCTCAATCACATACGGGATGCGATTCCGTTCCCCAGGACGCTGACGCGCACCTATCCGTAGCTTACGATGTCATCCTGCACTCGAATATGACCGTCCCGCCTTTCGTGTAGGGCTCGCCCGGGTCCACACACTGCATGTATGCCGAACCCTTCTCCTTCGTAAGCCCCAATGTCACCGGGTCTACGCCCTTCTCAAGAGCTGGAACGTAGTGCAGTATCGTGGAGAGAGCGTGAACGCAAACCGCATCCGTCTCCTCGAGAACGAGCCTCGGACCGTCGATCACAATCCTATCGTCCGTCTTGTGCACTGGACACTTGCCCCTTATTTCGCGCACCGTGATTTCGAGCATCTTCTCCGCCCAACGACATGGGTGCACGGAATATGATTCTATGCATCCTCTCTTTGCTATGCGTCGGCGGAGGACTGTCGATTGAAGGAATCTCGATCATCGAAGGACCGTGTGTTCAATCAACTCCTGTCGATAGCCATTCGGAAGGCGGTCGACGCGTGATCCTGAATCGCAGGACGAGTGGGAGGGCCAACTCAGCGAGGGCCACTTTGTTAATCCATTCGAGGCTTAGACATCATCTCCTCGATGTCCTTCCAGACATCGATCTCCTCATCCTTTCTCTCGGCGTGTCTGTGTATCAGAAATGCCATAGCCCCGAGCATGCCAATTCTGGCGAGAGTCTCTTCCGTCCGTCCCTTGACGAACTCCAGGCCCCTCTTGGCACACTCGTAAGATGGATTCAGCGAGAGCGATCTCTCAAGACAGTCAATCGCCCCTTCCTTGTCGCCCATGTAGGCGAGGCAGATGCCAAGATTTCCCCATGCCCGGAAGTTGTCGGGATACATGTCCTTCACCTCCACGAAGAGTTCCGCGGCCTTGATCAACGCACCCTCCTTGAACGCCCGAACCCCTTCCATGTACATCCTCTCCGCCTTGTTCAAGTCGTAGTCCCTGTGCGCAATTAGCTGAACGCTGTAGTGGAAGTCCTTTCTGGGATTTCCCATCCCCTCACGCTCCTTGAGGATGACATCCATGGGGCACCTTCCATCGAGCTCCTCCTGAGGAGTTCTCAGCCAGGTGTCTTGGAACCTCTTCACTGCCACCACCGCCTCCTCCTGCGAGGAATAGTCGTCCGGTCGGACGTTCTTGACGACCTCCTGCAGAAGAACGGAGACCAGGAGCTTCTCCCTCGGGCCGACGGGATAGACCTCCTCTGGCGGTCTCCGGCCAAGCTCCTTCCTCGGGTACTTATTCCAAAGGAGGCGAAGCAGGTCCACGGTGTCCTCAAAGTCCCTGTTCGAGGGGAAATCGAACTCGAAGACTTCTGGGAAGGCCTCCTCTAGGGACTTGCTCCGATTGATCCTTCCGCTCAGGCCCCTGAAATCCACCCTTATCCCCAGCGAATTCAGCTTTTTCTTTAGGGCCTTCTTAATCTCATCGAGCGTCCTGGGCCTCTCCTTGCGCCTCCTCAGCACGCTCATGACGTCGAATGCGCTCATGCGCTCCTTCTTCAGTTTTGAGCGGACGTATCTGAGTTGCCTCTTTATGACGTAGCCCGCCTGTGGAGGAAAGACCGCCGGGGCGGGCGTCAGTATAATGTGACGCGGGCCGAACTTGGCGATCCTGCAGAGGATCACACTGCCCACATTAACGTGGTATGTACCCTTTCTCTCGCTCACGAAATGGTCCCTGTTCGACACAAGGTCACGCATCTTGATTCCCTGCCCCTGGTATATCTCGAGCACCTCGAAAATGCTGAAGACGCTGTCCTCGAGCTCCCTGAGAGCGCTGCGATCCTCCGGCGACAGCTGCGCTTGGTGCAGGTAGCGGCTGAAGGGAGTTCTGCCGTCCGGGAGCCCGTGGTCGAAGATGAAAGCATCGAGAATGTTGGACACACCCATCTCGGTGAGTGCATCGCCGTCCGAATACTCACTCAAGACACATTCGAACTCCTCCTCCAGATCGGGCTGGCCGAGGATCCAACCCGCAGCGATGTCCAGAAGGCGATGGGGAGACGGGTGGGTGCCAATCCGAAGACAGCACTTCTTGTATTTCTTACCGCTACCACAGGGACAGGGATCGTTTCTTCCTAGCTTTCTCGACATGGAGTGCACCCCTCGTGAAATCACTCTTGGGCGGTAATGGGAAAACACCCTCTTTTTGTTTTCGTCACATGCACCCGGTCTGTTCAGTCCCAAAGCTCTC
>JBHIFJ010000024.1:0-32950 GCA_046761045.1 Thermoplasmata archaeon | reverse complement strand
AAGCTGATAGCCGAGATTGAGATACCTATTACCGAAAAACTGGGAAGTTAGAGTGTGTTCGGTTGGCAGGAATCCTTCCGATTTATGACCCATGAGCCCCATTACTGGTTTGGAACCCCCAGGAGGTGGGGCTACCATAAGTCGAATGAAGGGATGGAAACGAACTATTTGTAGATATTGTGCGTCAGAAGATTGGATACGATGGGGTTGGCGATACAACCTCTCCAGGCCTAAGCAGAGATATCGATGCAAGAGCTGCAATAGGACATTCGTGGTGGATGATGGCTTTCTGGGGAAGAGATTACCCCCAGATGCGATATGCGCTGCTTGGGACCTCTTCTTCCGAGCAACCAGCCTGGAGGATATCTCCAGGCATCTTAGGACATGCTGGAGCCTGAGGGTCACAGCACCCTCCATCCTGGAATGGGTCCAAGGCTACTCTCGATTGCTAGCCGATCGGGTCGAGGATCTGATGTCCACTGAGAAGGTGGATGGAGGTGAGAGATGGCATCAGGACATAGCCATCCTAAAGCGGGGCAGGGAGAAGCGATATGTCTGGTTGCTGCGAGGACGCGGACGAAAGGGTAGGCCCATTCTCCTCTCCGTCCTCTACACCACAAACAGGAAGGAGAAGCATGCGGTGACCCTTCTGAAGGGAGCCCTAGGGAGGGCTAGAAGCCTTCCCAATGCCTTGGTGAGCGATGGAGAGCACTCCTTCGAGAGGGCATACTACAGACTTCTATACCTCAAGCACCGAAAGGAAGTGAAGCTGGTGCATGGTGTCCCCATCGCATGCAAGAAATATGGGCTGAAGCACAACAATAACCCTGCGGAGCAGATGGTGGATGAGCTGAAGGATTGGTACAGGCACATGAACGGTCTCTCCTCGGATGAGTCTGCTATCGATCTCTTGAGGGGATGGTTCGTGCATGAGAACTTCGTGGACACGCATGGTCGCGCCAAGACATGGGTGGAGAGGGCAGGGCTAGACCTCGGATTGCCCAAAGAGGATAGGATCCAACTGATGATCGAAAAAGCTGCCAGATGGAGAGTCAAGAATCGAAAGGAGTTTCACCAACCGCTAACCTAACGGTCTCTGCGTTCCTTCTATTCTCCCTTGAGGATTTTCGCCTCCACATTCCCGTGTGTGCGTTGGTTCAGCCTTTCGAGAAAATCCGTTTGCAGGCCAGCGGGCATCTCAATGACCCCTATCCAAGAACCGTCCTTCTGCCATTCTTCCTGAACAATGTCGCCGAACGCCTTTATGTCACCGTAGCAACGGGGACAGTCCTCAGCCAGGAGTTTGACAGCGATTCTGACTTTCTCTATGCTGATAGGAATGATCGGCCTTATTGCATCGAGGACGCTCTTCAGCTGGTCATCTACATTCTTGAATGGATCGACGTGAACACCGGCTTCGGACATGGCGTTCTCGATTCTTTGCGGTGGATGGGGCGTTCCAGTTTGAGGATTGATTGCATTTCGCGCGATGTGGCTGACTATCGCCTTCCTCTTTTCCTCGATCATCGCCCTCCTCTGCTCGGTTGTTATCTGGATTTCGCCCTTGCGAATGATTGTACCCGCAACCTCGACAGGGTTCTCGGTTCCGAAGACCTCCATCATTTTCTCGTCGGAGGCCCGCTCGCCCTTCTTCACATCTCGGAAAATCTTGTCAATGGCGATGTATTCGGAAACGCTCGCATTGGGACTGCTCCTTATCTTGTCAACGGAATGCGGATCGACGAGAACCTCGAAAGTCTCCCCAGCCTTCTCCATCCGGGCGATGACCATTTCTCTTAGGATGTCAGTTGTGTGCTCTTTTTGATAGTCCCTCTTACCCATCACTCCACTCCTAGGATGCCTTGGGAAGCCTCTCAAGATAGCTGGCGACTTCCTCTAGAGGGAATCTCCTGAACGTCTCCCCCTTCCTAATGATGCCTATCTCGACCGCCTCGTCCTTGAGCTCCTCTTCGGATGCCCTTGAGAGGCCTTCCAGTCCGAGAAGGATTGCGCCATCCATTGCCATGTCCTCCTCGTACTTCTCCTCGAAAAGCTCCATGACAGCGTTACGGCCGGAGCCTATGCTGCCAGCCTTGTAGGAGACGAGAGCCCCACTCGGGTCCGTCTCAAAAAGATGATTACCCTGACTGTCCACGCCAGCCACGAGGAGCGCTGTGCCGAACGGTCTCACGCCTCCGTACTGAGTGTAGTTCTGCTTGTAGTCGCAGATCTTCTTGACGAGGAGGTCAACGGATATCTTCTCATCGTAAGTCACCTTGTTTATCTGAGCCACGATTCTTGCATAGTCAACGAGAACCCTTGCATCTGCCACGAGACCCGATGTGGCGCAACCTACGTGCTCGTCAATCTGGAAGATCTTTTCCACAGAGGATGCTTCCATGAGCTTGCTGGCAATCTTCTTGTCTGCCATGAGCACAATTCCATCTTTGAACTTCAGTCCGGCGGTGGTGGTTCCTCGAGTGACCGCCACTCTTGCATACTCTACTTGAAACAGTCTCCCATCGGGAGAGAAGACCGTGATAGCCCTGTCATAAGCCATTTGTCCTGGTTGCATAAGTACACCCTTTTACGGTTAATGCTGGTTAGTGTTATAAACTTTGTGAGATTGCTATCGACCACTGGCCAGACCCTTTACGACCGTCCTTGCCTTACGGAGCGTCCCTGAGGTCTTCACAGTTTCAATCCGAACTTCCGTTCCTTTGACATCCACTATTCTGTTGAGCAATCCTATCACTTCCTCTTTGCCTGTGTGAGCGCACCTCATTATGCCCGTTCGACCGTCAAAATCGATGAGTCTGGGTCGGACCGAACGAAGAACTCCCTTCTCTCTGAACATGGACACCATTGCCCGCTCAAAATCCTCATGGGACAATGAACTCTCAGAGTCGACACAGAAGACTACGTATCTCTTCCTTCCGACCTTGTCTCGAACGACCATGCACGTTATGGTCTTCTACTCGACCACATCTATGTCGTGCTCTTCGATAACCTGAGGGCCTTCTCTGCTCAAGATCTGCTCTGACTTCACTCCTGTGATGACGAGGAGCACTCTGACCGTCTTCTCCAATGAGGGATCGATTGAGCATCCCCAGATTATCTGAGCGTTCGGGTTGACCTTCTCGCCGATAATCCTGGCCGCGCTCTCGGCCTCGGATACTGTCATCTCTGGACTGCCTATGACGCGCACCAAAGCCCCTCTGGCATGTGATAGGTCGACTTCGCCGAGAAGTGGAGACTCAAGAGCCTCGTTCACCGCGAGCGTTATTCTGTCTCTGTCCTCATCGCTCTCACCGATGCCGATCATCGCCACACCGCCGTTCTTCATGATTGTCATCAGATCGCTGTAGTCCAGGTTTACGAGCCCGGGCTTCGTGATAATCTCCGTCATCCCCTTGATGGACTCCATGAGGACTTCGTCAGCGACCTTGAAGGCGGCATCGATCGGCAGCCTCGGAACGAGTTCGAGGAGCCTGTCGTTGTATATCACGATGGTCGTATCGCAGTGCCTTCTAAGTCTGTCGAGACCTCTCCTGGCCACTTCCGATCTCTGCTTTCCCTCTGCTGCAAAGGGCATCGTGACAACGCCAAGCGTCAGGCAACCCTGGGACCTCGCGAGTCTGGCCACGAAGTGCGCAGATCCTGTGCCTGTTCCTCCGCCCATGCCTGCAGTTATGAAAGCGATGTGGGCACCTCTCAGGAATTCCCGAATCTCTTCCTCGTTCTCCGCCGCTGCCTGCTCACCGACCTCTGGGATGGCGCCTGCCCCTAGGCCCTTCGTAAGACGCTTTCCGATGAGCAACTTCTTTGGTGCGTGCACGGAAAGAAGATGCTTCGCATCTGTGTTCAGGGCCATCAGTTGCGCTCCGACAACGCCAGCTTCGTTGAGCCTGTTGATGGTATTGGACCCTCCACCACCGCAACCAAGAATCTTGATGCTTACATGAAGGGACTTCACTATCTCCTCAAGCTCTTTGTCCTCTGACGTGACAACGGAAGCAACCACCTCAGGAGCTTCCTCCTCGCGCCTCTTTTCCTCTTGGTGTCTAGACAAAGCAGTATCAACTATCGATTTCATCTTTCATCCCATCCTGCTCTGGGTGAATATGATTATGGATATTTAAAAGTATGTGGATGGCCTCCGACGTCGCCCTTTTGCGGGGGAGTTACGACCCTTCTGAGAACTCCGCACCGCACGAGGGACAGACGGAGACGTTCTCGCGGAAGGTCTCGCCGCAGCCCGCGCATTGATAGAGGACCTCGTTCTCCTCGACGAACCCAACGCCGCAGGAACTGCACGAATCGTTCTCCTGTCTCTGAAACTCCCCGCATTGCGGACAATAAAACCCCAGAATGACTTCGTCAGAGAATCTTGCACCGCATTCACAGGATCTTGAATCGAGATCGAGTTCCCTCCTGCAAACCGGGCAGACGAATATGCCGTCATCCGAGAACCTGACACCGCAGGATTCGCAAAAGACTGCGTCTCTTGGGATTATGGAACTGCATTCCGGACAGACCAGAGCATTACCCATCTCGTCATCGGAGAATATCACCCCGCATTTGCAGGTCTCATCTTCTTCAGCCACGAATCGTCCACAACAGGGGCACTGGAATCTCGCAACTTCGAGATCGGCTTCGAGTTTCTTTCTCAAATCCCTGAAGGTTTCCTCTGATATCTCGCCGAGCAGGAGACGTTCTTCGAGCAACTCGAGCTTCTCCTCAGAAGTGAGTCTGAGCTTGGGAATTGGGATGTTCTCCATGTCAATCTTGGGCTCCTCGGTGGACCTGACCCCGGGAACCCTCATGCGGTCCTCTATCCTTGCCCCACAGCTCGGGCAGCTATCGAGTCTTATGGCACAGCTAACGTGAAAGACCTTGCCGCAATCGCATTCTGTGAATGCTAGGCCCTGTTTGATTCGACCCAGGCAAATAGTGCAAATCAGGATTTCTTCGGCCTCCGTCCCCAGAACAAGGGGCCTTCCACAGCGCTCAAGTGGCATGGGGTCTGTCTCATCCAGACGTGTCATTCTCTCCCCCGAAATCTGCAGAAGAATACCTTCCGCCAAAGAGAATAGCGGGGCCTGGATTTTCAGTGCTCATACGCCTTCGCATTGGAGCGCTTTTGAACCAGGGATCTCCGGGTTATGAGCCCGACGGGATTTCCTAGCTACCCCACCCCGCTACCCCAGATAATAAACGCTATTGGAAAATAAAACTATCGTCGCGATATGTCCGACTTGACCTCGCATGCATCGTGCAAGATTGTGAGCGATGATTCATGACGGGCAGGGTTCATGAACGTGCTGAAAGAAGACCTCTTCCAGAGCCCTTCGGATTCATGCTTGACTGTGCTGGACCGTTGCACCATCTGATTGCTTTCTCCAACCGTCTTGTATCTCCGTTTCAGTTCATATCCGCCCGATGTCATGGATGCCAAGGCCTCCCTCTCATCGACACGAGAAGCTCGTTGATGCCAGACAGGGTCCTTCGCGAATCATAGCCTTCGCTATTCCTCAAGAAACCTCGTGTTTCTGCTTCGATCCACAAAAGCGGCTGGACCAAAAGTGAATGTCCTCTTGCCCTAGAATCTCCTTCTTGGTTGCCTTCTCTTACCCCAGCACTCTCGGCAGTAGACTGGCCTGTTCGGGTCAGGCTTAAAGGGAACCTCACATTCCTGACCGCAGTCGGAGCAGACTGCCTTGTGCATCTCACGCGACTCCATGCTACTTCACACTCCTTGTTGATTGGCAAGAAAAAAGGCCCAAAAAGGAAGCTCTTGATTCCTGCACTTCGAGCAGCAAAAAGCATCCTACCCTATTAAACTTGCCTATGTGCCCGAATGCACATTGAAGATGTTCCAGTGCGCTGTCAGAAGAATTTCCTCAGCCTGAACATGTCCTCCAGAGACGCCTTGATTTTCAGTTTCCTCGTGGCGATTGCCTTCATCGGACCCATCTCCTTCGCTAGAAGTGCGGTGAAGGTTTCCGTGCTCGCGCCAATCACGATGTCGGGAGATTCTATCCTGCCCTCGCACAGATCCGAGATCTGGAGATCCCTGAGGACGAAGTTGTAGTCCTCTCCATCCGCCACGTCAATCTGTATCTTCCTGGTGATTCCCTTGAGCTCCTTCTTGAGTTTCTCGTCGGTCCTTGCCCTCTCATTGAACTTCCTAATCGCATCTGTGAAAAGCATCTTCATGGATTCGCCTCACTGGAATTCTTCAAGCTTCTTGATCTTCGATTCGGAGAGCATCCTTCGGGCAGTCTCCCAGCTCCTGCGTGTGTGTGGGGGAAAAACTCCCTTCTCACTTATCCACCTTTGCATGAACTCGATGGTGATCGGGTCTGCTGGGTAGCCGCTGCCTATTTCCTCCCCCAGTTCCTCACGGATCTTTCGCACCTCCTCCTCCCTCCTCTCCTTTGCGATAATGGAGGCGGCGCTTACGACAGGAAAAATCTCATCGGCTTTGTGCTCGCATATCAACTCAAAATCAAAATCCAGTCCCTTGCGTACAGAGCTCTCGAAGGTCTTGCAGTTCACATCGGCGGAGTCCAGATATGCGACATCGGGCTTCAGTTTCTCAAGCACAGTAGCGAATATCCTCGCCTCAAGCTCGTTAATCGTCATCAGCCTCCGCATCTCATCTATGTCCTCTGCGGGAACCACCTGAATTTCACATTCCGCCCCTTCGAGGATCTTTCCCGCCAACTCTTCCCGTCTCTTTCCAGACAGCTTCTTCGAATCCCTCACCCTTATCTCGCGAAGATATTCATCGTCCTCAACGAGGACCCCAGCGACGACAAGAGGTCCAATCACGGGCCCTCTGCCTGCCTCATCCACGCCACAGATTCTAGTCATTGCCCCCACCGAAGATTTCGCCCGCGTGGTCCTGCAGACTTCTGAGAACCTCATCCTCATCTACATTCACCGGCCGCGAGTTCTCCATGATGATGTCTCCGTCAACGATGGTGTGCGAAACGTCATTTCCGTTGCAGGAGTAGACGAGGTGGGATGGGATTCTTGACTTGAAGAGTGGTGTGAATTTCGCTTTCTTCATGTCTACGACGATTATGTCCGCCTTCTTGCCGACCTCGATGGAGCCAATCTTGTCATTGACTCCCAAAGCACGAGCGGCCTCAATGGTGGCCATATCAAGAGCCTTTTGAGCGGGTACGACCGTTGCGTCCCACCGCGAGGCTTTGTGCATCAGTGAACAGAACTTCATCTCCTCGAACATGTCGAGGCTGTTATTCGAGAGAGGGCTATCGGTTCCAAGGCTCACAGTCATTCCATTCTCAAACATTTCTGGAAGAGGGGCGAACCCGCCTGATGCGAGCTTCATGTTGGAGACCGGACAGTGAACTGCACTCACGCCTCTCTCCGCGAGTGTCCTTATCTCATTTATCGTGAGCCAAACACAGTGGGCAGCTATGCCCCTTTCGCAGAGGAAACCTATCTTCTCAAGCCATTCTGGTGGCCGCAGACCATACTTCTCCACGTGATCGTAGACCTCCTTCCTGGTCTCGGAGAGATGAAAGTGCAGAGGAACGTCCTCCCGCTCGGCAAGGTCCCTAGCACGAAGGAACGTGTCCTCTGAACATGTGTAAACGCCGTGAACGGCGACGAGAGGCTTGATGAGCTCCTCGCCCTTGAAGTCGTGAATGAAGTGTGCGCAGTTCTTGAGCGGGTCCCCCTTCTGTGTCGAGAACTCACTGTCAAGAACCACCCATCCCAGGAAGCCCCTCATTCTTGTCTGCCTGACCGCCCTGGCGACCTCGTTCTCCCAGTAGAACATGTCCACGAAGGTCGTCGTACCTGTTCTTATCATTTCGACGCAGCCCGCCAAACTTGCGACCTGAACGTCCCGGGTCGTAATCTTGTCATCCACCTCAAAGGCCTTCTCCAGCATCTGCTCAAGGTGAACATCGTCCGCGTAGCCCCTCATGATCGTATTTGCCACGTGATTGTGATTGTTTATCAAACCGGGCATGACCACCGAACCACTGCAGTCGATCTCATGGTCGACCTCGGTGGTGACCTTCCCGATTTCGGATATCCTGTCACCATCTACGAGGACGTCATTCTCAAGAATCTCCCGCTCCCTGTTCTGTGTGAGAACGTAGCCACCTTTCAGCAGTATGGACATCCTGTTCGCGGGTAGGATATGTGTCTTATTTCATTCTATTGATGCAACTTCGCTTCGGCAGAGAGTCCGTTCCATCCCAGTGTGGAGCACTGGGCGATGTGAACCTGCAGGTCCATTCTCGTCTTGACTTGAGATCCTCTCCTCTTATGGGATAGGAATATAAAGGGGAAGGGGGATTCTCCCGCGATTTCGAACTGGAGGGAGCAGGCCCCAGTCAGTGCGGCTCAAGAAGAAAACGGAGGAGAGTGATACATGAACGTGTGTCCGACATGCACGGGTCAATTGACCTGGGTGAAGAAGTACGGTAGATGGTACTGCTATAAGTGCAAGAAATATGTCCAACCAACGCCTGGGCAAGAACAGGTGGCCCCATCCTCTGCACCCATCTGGTATCAGAATGCCTACAGAATCAAGAAGAAGGTTCTGACCGTGGGCAACAAGTACTGGATTGAGGATGTGAGAGGAAACGTCCTGGGATTCTCAAAGCAGAAGCTGTTCAAGCTGAAGGAGGACATCAGGGTCTACAGCGATGAGAGCATGAAGCAGGAGCTCTTCAGCATCAAGCAGGAGCAAATACTCGATGTATGGGCAACATTCGCAGTCGTCGACTCTCAGACAAACTCCACCCTGGGCTTCATCAAGAGGAAGGCCCTGGCTTCGATGTTTGTGAGAGACGAATGGGAGATCTACGACGCAAACGACAGGCTGATAGGTGGAATATACGAGGAGAAAGGTCGGGGTCTCGCCAGGAAATACGTCCCTGGCGGGTCGTTGATCCCCGAGAAAATGACTTTCAAGTTGAACAACGTCCCTGTCGCGGAGATCAACCAGAAGTTCAAGATCATCGGAGACATCTGGGATTTGAAGTGCGCGAATGTGCCTAGGGACTTTGACCGCAGAGTTTTGCTTGCCTGTCTACTGCTCATGGGAATGATTGAGCGTGGTCGAAAATAGAACATTGGACCTGACTTTGTACACACTGAGTCACTGATGATTCTGTCTGAGTGCCCTGAGCATGACCAAGCTGCAGGCAATTGATGGAATCGAAAGGAGCCAGACATTCAGTTTGCCGATACGATTCCATTGAAAAGCTACTTAGCCGTCCCACGAATATCATATCGGAGACAGAGGTCTCATGGAGTTCACGAGGGAGTTGAGGGAGATTCTCTCTCAGATACCTGAGGGGTGCGTTGCAACATATGGAGAGGTGGCAAGAGCTCTTGGGGATGTGAGAGCCTCAAAAGCTGTCTTCGATTTTCTTTCGCGAAATCGCCAAGAATCCTTCCGCGTCGTCAACTCGCAAGGGGAGACGAGACGTTGGCAGATTGAGGCGCTCAGCAAGGAGGGCATCCCGGTCAGAGAAGGATTGGTTCTGAATCTCGACCAAGTTCTCTACAACGACTTCGAGACGGACTTCCCGCTGAGGAGGTTGCGCAATGAGCAGGAGAAAATCGCGAGGGAGGTCGTCCCAGAGGATGGTTTTGAGAGTATCAAGCATGTCTGTGGCTTCGATGTCGCATACGACAACGACCTTGCCAAATGCGCGTACGCGGTCGTTGACGCCGAGAGACTGGATGTCACAGATAAGGGTGTGTTAGAGGCCAGGGTCGACTTCCCCTACATCCCGAGCTACCTAGCATACAGAGAATATCCTGCGATCAAAGCTGCTTCCGAGAGGGTGAGGGTCGGGGCGGATATCCTGCTGATTGACGGTCATGGTCTCTCGCACCCGCGCAGGGCCGGAATCGCCTGCCATGTCGGAGTGAAGTTGAAGAGGCCGACGATAGGCGTCGCCAAGAGTCTTCTTGTCGGGAGCGTTGAGAGGGAACCATCCAAGGTGGGGGATTTTGAGCGGGTCCTGGATGCGGGAGACATGATCGGTTACGCCCTTAGGAGTTCGACTTCGAGGAGACCCATCTACGTATCACCTGGTCATCTTGTCTCCTTCGAGTCGTCTGTCCAGATTGTGAAGGGCCTCTGCAAAACAAGACTGCCGGAGCCCCTGAGAGAGGCACACAGAACTGCCTCTCTAGAGAGACAAGGATAAACATAAGAATCGGAAGACGATTCTTGCCGCAATGAGATTTCTCATCTTTGGGGCGGGAGCACTGGGAAGCCTTGTAGGTGCGCTTCTCTCAAGGAGGAATGAGGTCGCCCTCGTCGGTAGGAGAGATCATGTCTCTACGATCGAGAAGGAAGGTCTGAGGATCTCTGGCCTGACGGAACTGCTGGCTAGACCAAGAGTGGTTAGGGAGGGAGAGTCCATCCCGGACTACGACTTTGTTTTCCTGACGGTGAAGTCCTACGACACGATGACCGCAATGGAAGAGCTGTCTGGTTTAGGAGCGTCCTGCACATTCGTTACCCTGCAAAACGGACTGGGGAATCTCGAGATAATGGACCAGTTCGCTGACAGAATCATTGGCGGCACAACAAGCCACGGGGCCACTTTGAGAGGACCTGGCAACGTCATACACGCAGGAATCGGAGATACTGTCATAGGCAACTACAAGGGCGTCTCGAGGAAGACGCTCGAACTTCTGGCGGGAGAACTCACCACCTGCGGGATGATCACAGATGTGACGGGGAATCTCATGGGAGAGATCTGGGCAAAGGCAATTGCAAATGCGGGAATAAACCCCCTCACCGCCATAATCGGTGCGAAGAACGGATATCTCCTGAGGAACCCCGCAATCATGAGAATGCTTGAGGAGGTCTGTAGTGAGGCCATTCGGGTTGCCAGGGCGTGTGAGATTCCCCTGCCGAAAGACGATCTCGTAGAAAGGACAAAGAAGGTCGCGAGGATTACTTCCGAGAACAAGTCGAGTATGCTGCAGGATGTCTTGAGAAAAAAGAGGACCGAGGTGGATTCCATCACGGGAGAAATCGTCCGACTGGCAGAAAGGAAAGGAGTGAGGGTACCAACCAACTCCACGCTACTGGCCGTTATGAAGGGCATCGAGGACTCCTACACCCCCTAGCGCACTTTCCGCCGCGGAAGCTTTATAAGGAGGTATTTAAATACCACCTTGAAAGGGAGGACAGTTTTTTGCTGTCTGGGTAGAGGGAGGAACTTCATTGGCAAGAATCAAGATAGAGAATGTGGTTGCATCCACTTCTCTCGGAGAGGAATTGGATCTGCAGGCGATTGCCCTCGCACTCACGGGTTCTGAGTATGAGCCAGAGCAGTTTCCAGGTCTCATATACAGGTTGAAGGAGCCTAAGACTGCCACGCTTCTTTTCCGAAGCGGGAAAGTGGTCTGCACTGGAGCAAAGAGCTTGGAGGACGTTCATAGGGCCATAAAGACCGTCGCGAGGCAAATTGAGGAGGCGGGCATCAAGGTGAACAGGGACCCCGAAGTTGAGGTTCAGAACATAGTCGCGTCATCTGATCTCGAGACGGAAATCAACCTCAATGCAATCGCGATTAGCCTTGGACTGGAAAAGGTTGAGTATGAACCGGAGCAGTTTCCAGGTCTCGTGTACAGGATAGATGACCCGAAGGTTGTTGTGCTTCTTTTCGGCTCGGGAAAGCTTGTGTGCACTGGAGCAAGGAAGCCAGAGGACGTGGAAAGGGCGGTGGAGAAGATCACGGAGGAGCTCGAAGCGGCCGGACTTCTTCGCTAGACTGTGAGACAATGCAGATTCTGGACAATCACTTCCACATCAGGTTAGATGGAAGAAACGTGGAAGCGGCAAAGGAATTCGAGCGGGCCGGAGGAACCCACCTAATCATAGCTTACCTCCCGCACAAAGAGCGGAGGATAGAGAAGGATAGGAACCACGGCCCAGCGTTCGAGTTGACGCTTTCATTGGCGGACAGAGTGAGGAAGGAGACTGGCCTCACGGTCTTCGTCACAGTTGGACCATATCCCGTAGAGCTGATGCACCTGGCTGAACACATGCCCTTGGCCGATGCCGTGGACATCATGAAGAGGGGGATGGAGACAGCCGCCAAGTTGGTGGAAGAGAGGAAGACCATTGCGATAGGCGAGATCGGGAGGCCCCATTTCCCCGTCGACTCAATCATCATGGATGCCTCCAACGAGATTCTGCAATATGGTATGAAGCTCGCGGCGGAAATCGACTGCCCCGTTGTTTTGCACACCGAAAGCGCGACCCCTGGGGTGTTCAGCGAGCTCGCTCGAATGGCAGACAAGGCAGGTCTGAGGCGTGAGAGAGTCGTCAAGCATTTTTCCACTCCGTTCGTACACGTTGAG
This sequence comes from Thermoplasmata archaeon, assembly GCA_046761045.1. Lineage (GTDB taxonomy): Archaea > Thermoplasmatota > Thermoplasmata > RBG-16-68-12 > JAGMCJ01 > JAGMCJ01. The sequence continues at coordinate 20,563 of JBHIFJ010000024.1, read as the reverse complement.
ATGAACTCAGGTCTGTTTCCTTCAATCATTGCGAGTCTCAAGAACGCTATGGAGGCAATCTCACAGGGGAACAGGTTCCTGATGGAGACAGACTATCTGGATGACCCGAACAGACCCGGTGCCGTTCTCGGACCAGCTACCGTTCCCAAGAGGACGAGAGCGCTCCTAGCGAACGGTATGTTCTCCGATGAGGATGTTCTAAAGATCCACAAGGACAACCCCGAACTCGTGTATGGTCGGGACTTCGATTAGTACCTCACCTCGAAGGAGGAGAACTCTCCTCTGAAATCCTCCCATTCCACCCTTGCCTCGGTCACCTTTGCATATGGTTGAGAGGTCTTGCACCACTCCACAATCTTCTCGATCGTCTCACGAGGCCCCTCGAAGACGGATTCGACCGTCCCATCGGGGAGATTCCTCACCCAGCCAACGAGGCCAAGCTCACGGGCCTTACTCTCTGTGTTGGCGCGAAAGAACACTCCTTGAACCCTGCCGTGAAAGAAGATGTGTGCTCTGCTCTTCTCTGTCATTCCAACACACTTCCAGCACCTAATCAATTACATTTACTAAAAGCTTTTAATGAACGCGGACCTTACCCATCGGAGCATCATGAAAGACGCCAATCTCAACGACGTCAAGGCTCGGGATGTGATGTCAAGGAAGCTTGTTGTGGCCTCTCCAGAGGATAGTCTTTCGGAAGTTCTCGGCAAGATGAAGAAACACGACATCCACGAAATCCCAGTCATCAAGAAGAAGAGGCTCGTCGGGATTGTCAGCTACGACACCCTCACGAAAAGGAGAAGTCTCCCGCTCAGCACGAAGGTGGAGAGGATAATGGCTGCTCCCCCCAAGGTCAGGGAAACGGAGACCGTTCCCGAAGTCGCAGAGATGATGATGTCAACGGGATCGAGAGCAATTCCAGTCACGTCGAGAAAAAAACTCCTAGGGATCATCTCCCGGACTGACCTCATAGAGTCCATTCGCGGAATGGATGTCCTCTCCGAGGTGGAGGTCAAAAGCGTAATGTCGCATTCACCCCAGTGCGTCCTGGAGACACACACGCTCCAACGGGCCCGATCACTCATGAAGGACCTCGATGAGAGATCAGTTCCGGTCTGCGAGAGCAACGGAAACCTTGTTGGTGTCGTCGGAATAAAGGACCTTGCCGACTACTTCGCGAGGAAGGAGGAGAGCGAGACGAGGGGTGATCTTGCAGGTGAGAAGGAGACCCTTGAGGTCGAAATCAAGAGCGTGATGAGGACCCCTCCAATCACTGTGCCACCTGATGCCAAGCTGTCCGAGGCGGTTGATTTGATGATAGAGAAGGACATTTCGAGCATCCTGGTTACGGAGGATAGCCAACCCGTGGGCATACTCACGCAGGTGGACGTCGTGGAGTTCATCGCATCCTTCCGAAAGTCGGAGGAAGTCTTTGTCCAGATTACGGGACTGGAGGAGGAGCCTGAGATCTACGATGCCATGTATGAACGCATCCAGAAGACCATTGATAGGATCGGCAACATCCTCACGCCCAAGATACTCAACATCCATGTCGCTCAGCACCACTCCAAGGGAGACACAAGCAAGTACACAATGAGGGCCAGACTCGCAACGGACAGGGGTCTATTCTATGCGCGACACTTCGATTGGAACATACACAAAACGCTGGATGGTTTGATGGACCAAATCGAGGATTTCGTCAAGGAGGACAAGGAGAAACGGCTGGATGCCAGGAAGCATCTGCGTTGGACCTAGGAGTAATAGGTTAATAGTTGTAGATCGATTACGGAGCATATGGCGGACATCTTCAATCCGGAGATTCTGAGCATAGCCCTTTTCATCGTCACAATACTCCTAGTCATGCTGTTTCTCTACATCGCAACGAGGATTGTCACAAGAGAGGAGGTTCTGACGGCCGACTATGCTCTCAGGCTGTTCGTCACAGCTGTACTAGCAGTAATAATCGTGCCTCTCCTCGCGGGATTGCTCGTGGATCGTGTCATCGGAATCCTCGTCGCCTTCCTCGCTCTGACAGTAATCATTCGATACGTAATCATCTCGGAGGCAAGCCTGGGTGACGAGTGGTTGGAATCCTTCATTGTCGCTTTTCTGATAATCCTGTTTGTGTACCTATTCAACATCGTTGTGAAGGACGTCCTGGGCATAACTCCCTTCATAGACATCGGTGTGTAGAAATGAGGCGGTTCAGACTCATCGCTGGAGAGGTCGTACTCGAGGGCACTCTCACAGATGAGAATCCTCGGACCGTCGAGGCAGTGCTCAACAATCTGCCGGTCGAAGGCGAGGTGACAAGGTGGGGAAATGAGATCTACTTCAACACGGACATGGAGCTGCCAGAAGAGAACGGACGCCAGGATGTGGAGATTGGGGAAGTCGCATTCTGGCCTGCCGGCAAAGCCATAGCCATCTTCTTCGGCAAGACTCCGGCCAGCATCTCAGACAAGCCCCGGGCATTTGAGAACGTCAATGTCATCGGCAAGCTGGAAGGCGACCCAAGCCCGCTCAGAGAAGTGAAGAGTGGGGAGCCAATACTCATTCAGATGGCATGAGTTCGGTGAAGAGGGGCATCTGTATCGTTTGCGGAAGCACGTCTTGGGTTCTGATTCTATGCGGACTTCGAACCAGCAAATCACACTCCATTCGCAGAAAAGCTTATCATTTACGAATACGATAACTTCGTGGGGTACTGGGGGAGTGGCATGAAAAGGAAGATTCTCTCCGTGTCTATATTCTGGATGCTCCTTCTCTCATCGATGATAGCCCTTGCCAGTCCAGCAACGGAGTCATCTGCGAGCGGGATGAGTCAACCAGTTCCGAACATTGTTAAGATATGGGAGGCGTATGCGAAGGGATGGGTGAAGATAACCTCCGAGAACGATCCATACGGTTCCCCAACTGTGTTCAGAGTGACTAACAACGGAAACGTCAACGTCAGAATAGATGAGATGCCCATGCTCCTGAGTCCTCATCCCATCCAGAGTGGTGGCGGTTTCATCCAGACGACTCAGGATGGAGCTCTGACAACGGGGATTGTAGCTTCGAATTCGTATGTTGACTACTACTACGGACTGTATACATTACCTGGTTGGCTTTTCGATGGCGAGAAACCGTGGTGGTGCACAGAGGCCAATCAATTCACTCAATACGGGGCCACGATTGCCATAGGCGGCGAGGTAATGCCCTATGTTCTCCAGCAGCTCGTCGCCCTCCCGGATGAGACGACAAACGATAGAGTATGGGACCACCTCTGGACACACCCCACTCTGGTTGTGGGGAAGACTCCCCTCTGGAAGAAAATCCCAGATGCCAGCAACGAGTATGTCAAGACGTCCATTGCGGTGACCAACATAGCCGTCTACATCAACAATGGATCCTACATCCCTCACGCAAGGAACTCGTTAGTCGAGGACACCGTTCCGAAGGGGTATGCCATCGCCCCTGGGTCCTTCGATCCCGTCCCTGATGTCATGGTAGTGAATCCCGACGGAACGAAAACCCTCCGATGGTACGTGGATGTGGACGCTGCGGACGTGACCATACACAATACCATGAATCCGACACCATACAATACAGTGTTCCTGAACTATACGCTCATCACACCAAAGCTCACTGCAGGGAGGTACTTCCTGGAAAGAGTATATGCGGACGTAGACAACAACGGTCAGATGGACGCGCATTCCGCTGAGCCGTTGCTTGAAGTTTATCGAGTGAATGTGCCACCAGTCCCGGATGCGGGAGGACCCTATGAAGTGGATGAAGGATCGGACGCGACTCTTGACGCAAGTGGCTCCACTGATCCAAATGGAGACCCACTCGGGTACCGTTGGGACCTCGACGCCGATGGGATTTGGGACACCGGTTGGTCCCCTTCACCCATCTATGTCTTAACATGTCCTGACGGACCCTATGAGACGGACGTGGCCGTGGAGACGACCGATGGTGAGTTCAACGCCACAGCGACCACGCACTACAGGTGCCATAATGTGCCGCCGACCATAGACAGCATAAGCATACAACCAGTGTTCAAAGGATTGGTGGGTGGGATGTCCCCGTTCAGCCTTTATGAGGGGCAGGCCTTCACAGTCACAGTTACCTTCTTTGATCCAGGATGGCTCGACACTCACACCGCGATGATGGATTGGAGAGATGGACAGACGACATCTCCATCGATCACGGAGGAGAATGACAAGCCCTATGCTACGGGCAGTTTCGTGGAGTCCTACATATATGGCGATGATTTCGATCTCGGGTTCGAGGTCACTGTGACCGATGACGATGGCGACTCCGATGTAGTTGATTCAGCATTGACTGTGCTGAACCATGATCCAATTGTTGACAACCTCAACTACACGGTCACCATATTGGAGCCAAGGACCCAGGGCTATTGGAACCACCAGTGTACGGTGGAGGAGCCCTACGGGGACCACACCGGCATCAGAGAGGAGTGGATAGACGACATTGCTACTCAATCGGACATCTTCGATTGGATAACATCCGAGAAGGATATCTGTGAAGTGCTTGACTGGGCATCTGGGGAAGTGATGTTCCTCAGGGCGCAGGGCCAACTCATGGCTCTCTGGCTCAACACGGTATCAGGAAAGCTGAACTTCACCACGAGGGTCAAGCTCCCAGGCCAGAGCGAGACCACGCTCGAGGCGATCCTTGCCTGGGCGGAGGATGTCCTCCTCAACTCGGGCATAAGGAACGAGCATGAGGAAGTGAAGGATGTCTGCGATTCGATGAACAACGGGATGTACATCGCGATAGGTGATGTCCATCTGTCCGCTGATATCCAAGACCCTGGCAGTGATGATATCATCCTCTCCGTAGATTGGGGAGACGGCTCTGGCGACGTAGAGACATTCTACAACGATGGGATGGGGCCTGATCCGCCCAACAGCCCATGGGGGAACTATCCAGTCGACATCTCCGTCACGGCTCAACACTCGTACTGGGCCGAGGGAACGTACAACCTAATCATTGTCTTCAGCGACGATGACGGTGGCGAGGTGACAGTCAGCCTCGTCATAGACATCTACGCACCATGAATCCGAGACCAACGGTAGGTTTTTAATCCGCCTAGCCAATTCAATCATGGGAGTTCATGGTCAAGAGGGGAGAGTGGCTCACGCGATACGCCTTGACTGCGAAGGAAAGGATAGTGCTCCATCTGCGCGAGGTTCCTCAACCGAGAGACCTTCTCGACGTGTCCATCGGACTCACCCAGGAGGGAATTGCTGAGGCCACTGGCATCAGGGTGAACCACGTGTCAAGAGCGATTGCCCAACTCAAGGAGGAAGGCCTCGTCGCTGAGGGCAAGGGAAGGGTCAGAGGACAACTGCGAAAGAGAAAGGTTTACAGGTTCACGGAGGATGGGTACAATCTTGCCGAGCGTGTGAAGGAAGAGATTCTCAAGAAAAGAGTGAAGATAAGGAAGAGTGACAGGTCTATTCTGGAGGTCTCACTGAAGGACATCGAAAAGCATATCGGTGTGCGCCATCCGCTCACGGAGATAATCCACAGAACAGACGACAGCGGAGTTTTGGACATGAACTTGCTTGAGGTCAAGCCCCAGGAGAGAACAGAGAAGTTCATATCCTTCTCAGAGGGGCTCACGCTCACAGAGCCGTTCTATGGCAGAAAGAAGGAAAGGGAGAGCATCAGGGACTGGATTGGGACCTCGGAAAACAGGATACTGGCCATACGGGGAGCGGAAGGTATGGGCAAGTCATCCCTTGCCGCCCAGGTTTTCTCGGACTCCAGAGACATTGCGAATCTCTTCTGGTATTCCTTTAGAAACTGGGACACGCCAGAGACGCTGCTCGGCGCGCTCTCATCTTTCTTCAGTCAACTGGGAAAGCCGGGACTGAGCGAGTACTTGGAGGGCACAACGATGAGGGATCCAAGAGGTGCTCTCGGAGCACTCGCCACGAGACTCAAAGACACGCGTGCCCTCCTCTTCTTCGACAATCTCAACGAGATGTCCTCAGAATTGGGAACGGTTCTCTATGATGTCCTTGAAATCGCCGAGAGAAGCTCGCATGCCAAGGTGATACTCATTTCCGAGAACGGCGATATTCCCAGAGAGAGGGAATTGCTCGCAAGGGGTGCGCTCTACGAGATTGCTCTGGGTGGCCTTGACAAGGGGAGCTGCAAGAGGCTTCTATCCAGGAAGATTGAAAGGAAGGAGTTCGACAGAATCTTCAGGCTCACAGAGGGGCATCCTCTCTCCTTCAAACTGATTTCCACGAGAGGGCTGGAAGGATTGGGCGAGAAGAAGGACTACACGCCCGAAGAGCTCGCAGTGATAAGATACATGAAGCTGTTCGAGGAACCCTAGATAACCTGAGAAACCTGAAACCTACCCTGCTTGTACTCGAGTGTGAAAAACCCAGTGTTGTGATTCACTCCCCTGAGCTTGACGATTCTTATCCTTCTATACACATCGATATCCCCGACCTTTTCCATGAGAACATGAATAACGCCGTCGGCCAGAAAGTCCTCGTCATGAACCTCACCGATTTGAGGGGACGTTTCAGTAATGATGATTGTCGTCAGGTCAAGGTCCCTCAACCACTCGAAGAAATGGAAGAGCTGTATTCTCCTGTCCTTGAGCCTTGAGATTATCTCGAGGATGGGAAGGGAATCCACCGCCAAGAGCTCGAAGTTCTCGGTCTCCTTCAGGTCTTCGAGTATCTTCTTCATCACCTCCAGCCATGGACGCTCAGTTTCCCTTCCGAATCTTGGCCTTCCTCTGACTTCATCGATACCCTTTCTAATCCTCGATAGGTCTTGGACTCTAAGGGAATCCATGACCAACTTCGGGTCCATGCTGAGCCGTGACATCTGAAACTCCAAGCTTCGCCTGCTCTGCTCAAGTGTGAAGTACATGCTCCGGACCTTCTTCTGAGCGGCATTGTGATAAAGAATGCTGTAGGCCAAACTGGATTTCATCGTTCCAGGGGGGCCTGCGATAAGAATCACGTGACCTTGAGGGATGCCCCCCTCGATCTCCTCGTCGAGGCCCTTCACGTAGGTCCTGTAGCCTTTCATCTCTTCCATCACTAATTGGAAGCGGATATTAAATCCTTCACTCTATGACTTCCAGGTCGCGAGTGAGAAGCGCTCTCTTGGATTCCTCCAGAGCAATCAGGTTGAAGGGGACCAGGAGCTTGGACCCGTTGACAGAAATCGTATCCCTGAGGTTCTGAACGAATTTGATGACCTTCGAGAAATCATTCTGAACTATCAAATATTCAAGGCCATCAAGCATTACGATTGTATCCTTGCCCTCATCTTTCTTCAAGAATCTCTCCACTTCGAGAATTATCGCGCCGAGATTCGTTGGATTGATGCTGGCCCTCTTGGGATCGCGGGATAGCCAGAGGATCGGTGTCTCCTTCAGGCCATATGTCCTCGCCACTTCATCGGGATATGTTCGCGTGATGCACATGCCGCTCGATCCTTTCTCAATCGCCCTGCAGAAGATGTCGAATGCGAGATCTGTGTTCTCCCCCGCAACGAGATAGCCCATCCCGTCCCTCAAGGCGATGTCCGAGGGTTTCGGAGGTTTCTTGGCTGTACCGGGTTCCTCCTTCCTTTCTCTCCTCCGAGCCATCACGAGGGCAACGGCAACGACTATGACTATGATGAAAATTAGCAATAGAATCAGGGGATCGGAAATCGTCTCCAAGAGATCGGGAACGACCCTGGAGGCAACGAAGGTCTCGAGATGGGATGTGGACATATCCACTGTCCTATCACCTCCCGAAACCTCGAAGCCGTCAATTCTGATTCCAACCGTGACAACATGCTTGGTCGCGTTGGTTGAGCCATTGAAGCTTCGGTCTGTGACGGGAATCCCTCTTATTCTGCCATTCGAGGGTGTCCTGTCGGAAAAGCGAATCACCCCGTCCTCGAAGACCTCCACAAAGGCATTAGCCATCGGGTTGCCGGTCTCTTCATCCAAGACCTGGACATCCAAGAAGTACTGGACCAAGAGCCTGGAGGCAGGAAGTACCAGAACCTTGCTGTCGTTCAGCGTGCAATTGAGAGCGAAGACAGTGCTACCACCTTCCAGGGTGAAATCGTAGCCAGCAGAACTCTTGATGCTCGTGTTCACAAGACTCCCTTGGGCATCGTTTGCCCGAACGGCATTATCGTTGGCGATGAGATTGCTCTCAGCAACGTTGAAGCTTGAGGAAAAGGCATCAATGCCGTACCAACTGCTCTCAAAGCGAGAGTATTCCATTTGGGCTGACGACCCCAGCTGTAACCGCAGCGCGCTGCCACCGAACGATGAGACGTTGAGATAAGAGGCGGAAAGTGTGCTATTGACTGCATGGATACCGTATGATGATGCATTGAAAATAGCGTCTCCATAGAGCGTGACATTGGTGTTCCAGAGCGTCACACCAAACACAGCATTGCGGATGTCATTGAATTTCATCTTCAGTTCGGATGATGATGCGGATATTCCCTTCCCCACGTCGTTGAAGGTGCTGAATTCGATGCTGAGGGTTGCGTTGTCCAGTTGTATCCCCGCAATGCTCATGTTTCCGAGGAGGCTCCACACAATGGTTGGGCTCGAAGAGGAGACGAGGAGACCAACAGATGCGTAGCTGATGTTGGTGTAGGAGATCCTGCTTGAATTGCCACTGGATGGATTGATGACAACGCCCTTCCAGTAACCCTTTGGCGGGAAGAATCCAAACGCGGTCAGGTTTACGCGAGAATCCAGAGTCCCCTCTGAAATCAGTGTCCCGCTAACGGTCATTTGGGTGTCCTCGCAGAACCTCACTGTGACGCCAGGCTCGATCGTGAGCGTCACGCCCGCCTCCACAGTGATGTTTTCGCACACACCGTATGGTTCATCAGCCGCACCCCAGACCTCGTCGACCACGACACTGAAATTGTGCCACGTCTTGACCCTAGGGGGGAAGACCCGGAAGGTCGCTGATTTCGAAATTGGTTCGTCCCCGGTGTAGTTCGCGTACACGATGAAGGGGTTGCCATCGATGTCGGAAACCCAGCCATCTGAGGCAACACCCGTTGAGTTGGGAAGGACATCGATCTGCCTCACAACCGTGCTTGTCGGGTCAATCCAGGTGAAGCTGACGACCTGGAGGAGGCTCACATTGCCCGAGTAGTTGAGATAGGATGTTGCAGCCACTCTCTCGCCCTTCTCGAAATAGGGTGCGTTGAGTTCCAGATTCATATTGCTGACGACCACAACTGCACCACCACTCCTGACCTCGAAGGATACGTTGTCAAACTGATCCGTTTGATTCACGTAGGTGGCGTTGACATGCCAGATGCCTACTCTGTCCACAGCTATCGTGCTCGAAGCGTTGGCATCATTCCTGGCTGAGTCTATCTCCACTGCAGCGATGCTCCAGTCAGGCCTGAACCAAGTGAAGCGGACATCACCGAGATTCTTCGCTGCTCCAGCGGTAAATTCGAGCTCGGCGATTGCAGTCGCCTCGGACTCGTTCGCGTAGAAGGTTGCGCGGTCCATTGTCACTGTGACGTTGATTACCGTAAGGCCTGCTACGTTGATGGCAAAGAAGAAGGAGAGAATGATAACTACGGCTATTGACAAAGCTCGGAAGTTCATGCCCACACTTGTTGAATGATTGGTTAGGCTGGATATATTTCTTTCGCATTGCAGCGAGAGGAATCTCAGGAGTACGCCAGCTCGGCGAAACGTGGACCCATGGTATATGGTCTGGTATGTGGTATCCTAGTGGGTGGTTTCCAGCCTCTTTTTATATACTCCTCACACCAATTTCGCTACTACGCAAGATTCCAGATAGAGGGGGCGGCTGTCCACGAGACGGCGAGGAGGGGCATTTTTGCCCACACTTACCTCTACATCGTGAAGTGGATTCAGCCTCCCAGGGTTTGGAGGAAGGTGAGAGCATGCGAGAGAGTTCGAGAAGAATCCTGGTCCTAACTTGTGCACTCATGATGATGGTCACCGCTTCGCCGGCGGTTTTCGCGGGTGGTGGAGGCGGTGGTCACATATGGCTGAACGCCGATCCTGGAGAGAGGGCGAGAGGGCCGGGATGGCAGGCCGGAGGATGGGCAACCTATTGTGATTTCGGCCCAGATGTTGTTTGCGAGTTCGAGTTGATCGTCGAAAACAAGGGGAAGGACGATCTCAGCGATCTCAGACTTGCGATGGCCATTCACAACTGGACAACATCTGATGACTTCGTGAGTATTGACATCGAGAGCGAGACCTCATATCTCCCAGACTTCAGTGATATTGAGTACAATCCATTCGATGACGGGTGGGGAGGAAAGCATCACGTGTACGTTGGCACGGAAGCGATATGGGACATATACTTCTACGAGCCTGAGGTGCTTCCAAAGAAGAGCACGGTCAGGCTGAACGTCACGGTGACGCTTGGTCCTGACCCAGATGACTACTTCGAGATTCACTTTGACGCATTCGACCCCGTTGCGGACTACAAGTCCCCAGATGGTCATGACCTGACGTTCCTGTCATCCGCAAGAAAGCCCGAAGAGCAGAAACAACCCATTGCGATAATCGTGCCTGAGCATCAGGTAGTCGATGAGGGTGATCTCGTCACGCTCGATGGATCTCAATCCTATGATCCTGACGGCACGATAGTCAGCTATGAATGGGACCTTGATATCGACGTGGACAGCGATGGCGATGGATTGTATGACAACGATGTTGATGCCACTGGTCCAGTCGTGACATTCACCTGGTATGATGACTACAATGTGACTGTCAAGCTGAAGGTCACAGATGATGATGGTCTGGTGGACATCGACTACGGCTACGTGGATGTTCGGAACGTGCCACCCAGCCCAAGCATAGAAGGAGCTTATGTTGAAGTAACTCTCTTCCTGAGAGTGGCGGGAGAGAAATGGCACAACGTCGAACTCCACCTTTACGAGAACTACGACAAGGAGACGGGACAAGGGAATCTCGTGGCTCAGATTGAGGTGGAAAGGTGGCCAGGGGATCCAACCCAGAATCCAAGCGTGGGTGATCAGGGCTACTCGCTTCGATTGAGTCTCGATTCTTCGGTCAACTACACGGCTGTCGTCACCTATGATCCATATGAGGATGTCAACGATGCAATAATGGGAGATCAGCCGATCAACGGTCAACTATGGGGAGGCAATCCTGTTTGGATTATTCTTGACTTCGCGGAAGGTGGACAGTGCAAGATTCACCACACCTTCAACGTGCAACAGTCAATCCAGAGGGACAGTGAACACTTCATCCACGTTGAACCGTGGATAGTCGATATAAACATCGGAGCGCTTTCCGGTGCGCCTCTGACCTTCGTGGGAACAGCAACAGACCCAGGGTCCGATGATTTGACCTTTACGTGGGATTGGGGAGACGGAAGTAATGTCACAACCACGACATACTACTATGACCCGTCAAGAATCCCGCCGGATGATCCTCTTCCGAGCCCGTACGAGCCCTACTTCGGGGGCACAACTCCGCCGCTTCTGGTCGAGGATACCCAGACACACGCCTATGGTGCGCCGGGAACGTACGTGGTCACTCTCACAGTGACGGACGATGATGGTGATTCGACGACCGTTACTACCACGATTACAGTCGGGGAAGGAAACATGTGTCCCAAAGGAGGAGGGGAAGGCAGAAGCGCCGATCAAGGTGAGTTGGCTCTGCTGCAAATCACGGCTTGGGAATACAACATCAACAGCGGGACCATTGGTCAAGATGATGTTGTGACCTTCCCCGACGAAACTCAGATGACTGCCTCGGAGGCACTGGATCATCTGTTGAGTCTCTACAACGATGAAGAGTTCCAGACAGCTGTGGGGATAGCTGGCTACCTGAACGGCGAGTACGGCTATTCGATCGGGCATTGGGGGCTTTCCCCAGGGAATGGTCGCAAGTAGGCGAGACCATCGAAAGCGACGACATCTTTCCGGAAACGAATAATTAGTGTAGACTTTGGTCTTGGTCACATGAAGAGGCGTGTTGCCATTATCATCATGGTCCTCCTTGTGCTTGGCTCGTTGGCTAGCGTCAATGTGAGGGCCGACGTCGTGGTAAACGATATCGTGACGGTCATCTCGGACCATGTCAACGGTTCCAAGGCGGTCGCCGGCGCGCTCCTGAATTTCACAGGCTCACCTCCGTTCGGTCTTGTGACGTTTCAATGGTTCAGTCCCAATGGCTCACTCGCGTATGAGATTGCCTCCGAGCCTGACGATAGCGGTCTTGCTAGAAGCAACTACACAGTGGACCAGACAGGAGCATGGTGGGTCAACGCCAGTTACAGCCAGCCGCCCGATGTCTTCTACCACAACGTCTCATTCCAAGTCCTGGATAACCACTGGAATTCTTCCTTCAGGACAGTCGTGCGGGACATCGTGGTGGGGGACACTGCAACTCTCACCGTCGACGCTGGGGCTACCATAGCGTTCGACAACGGCACTAGGCTTTCAGTCTTCGGGACCCTGATCGCTCAGGGAACATGGAACCAGATGATTGTCTTCACCTCAAACTCCACTGCCCCGGCCAAAGAAGATTGGGATGGCGTATACTTCCATGCGGGAAGCGAATCGTCTGTTTTCGAATTCGTCAATGTGGAATACTCGGGGAATGGTGCGTATGTCCAATACACGAACAACACGATTGAGAACTGCTTGTTCGAGGAGAACATTTACGGGATACGGCTATTCGCATCCACATCGTTCATTCTGAACAACACCATGGAAAACAACACATTCGGGTTTCAATCACTGGCTTCGCATCCAGTATTGATCTCAAACACTGCAGTCAACAACACGGTTGGCTTCCGCTCCGAGGGGAGCGGGTTGTTCGCGAGTGAGATGAACATAGCAAGGGACAATGAGCAAACAGGATTTCATCTCGACATCACGAACGTTCAGTCAAAAGGAGACACTTCCGTTGGCAGCATGGTCGCCCTGAGGCTCGGGTCCTCTTCTGGAACGATCGAGGGTGCAAACATCTCTGGTCTGGACGACGGCGTCTACAGCTACGACAGCATGGCCACCATCCGCAACTCCACGGTCAGCGGATCACTGAGGGACTTCTTCCTTGAAGCGGGGTCTTCGTTGGTGATCGTCAACTCCACATTTGGCGGGAAGGTCTCCGCAGGGACAGGTTGTCCACCATGCTATCTCTTTGTGAGGAACTACCTGACTGTCAGAGCTGTGACCCATGGCACATCTGATCCCATAGAGAACGCCACTGTTGAGATAACTGACAATGGTGTGGTCGTCCTCCTCAACCTCACGGACTCCCAAGGATATGTCCGCAGCATCACAGTGGCGCATGAAACCTATGAGGATGGTGTTAGGAGAAACAACAGCACGATGGTCTCGGTAACGCATCCCACTTTCCTCTTTGCATACAGCAACAGAAGTGTTGACATGAATCTCTCTCACACCGAGATATTCGAAGGGGACACAGAAGATACGGATGGTGATGGCGAGCCGGACTTCAGTGACCTCGACGATGACAGTGACGGCCTGTCGGACGACACAGAAGCGAGTCTCGGCACCGATCCACTGTTGAACGACACGGATGGCGACACCATGCCCGACGGCTGGGAGCATCTCAACTCATTGGATCCGAAGGATCCGTCCGATGCCGGTGAAGACTTGGATGGTGATGGGTTCACCAACTTGGACGAGTATCGAAACGATACGAATCCGAACAATCCCCACAGCCATCCACCAGTGGAGGATCAGCAGGAGGAGGACGTCGTGGGCCTTTTCTTCCTTCTAGCAGCAATCATTCTGCTAGTCATTGCCACGGTGGTCATCTTGGTGGTTCTGAGAAGGCGATGGAAGGAGTAGTCATCAGAAACCTATTATTGTTCTAATTGTCATTCCCCTTTGTGCTCGTCAGAGTCATACGACCTCATGGGGAGACGCTTGACTACGAACAGGAGCTGGTGGAGGATCGTGGCAATCTAATCATCACGAGATTCACGTTCTTTGACTTCGGGGAGCCTCTCACCATAGACCGGAAGGTTGTCGTGGCGGACGGCTATGAAGCCCTGATGTTCGAATTCTTCGATCCGCCACTTGAGATCCTGAGAATCACTGACATGAAGGGGGACTTCACTGGCTACTACTGCAACATCAACACCAAGCCTTCTCGGATTGAGGGCGGATATGAGATAGTCGATCTGTACATCGACGTCTTCGTTCTGCCAGACATGCGATTCAGGATTTTGGATGAGGAAGAATTCGAGGCGGCCATCAGAGAGGGCTGGATAAGCAAGGAACAGGAGAACCTGGCCAGAGATACCGTGGATAGAATCGTCGAGGATATCGCGGCGGGAAACTTCCCACCAGACATCATTAGAGACTTCCGCGGCTAGATCTCGATGAGGTCGCGGCTTGCGGTTGTCAGGACTTCGCACCCGTCCTTCGTCACGGCAACGTCATCCTCTATTCTCACTCCGCCATATCCTCGGACATAGATTCCTGGCTCAACTGTGAAGACCATTCCTTTCTCGAGTTTGAAGTCTGAGATTGGACCCAAACCCATTCCGTCGTGGACGGACAGCCCTATGCTGTGCCCAAGTCCGTGAGTGAACTTCCCTTCATAACGGGTCTTGTCTATTATCCTGGCTGCTGCCTTGTGGACCGTCGAGGCCTTCATTCCCGGCCTTATTCTCCTCAGAGCGGTCCTCTGCGCTCTGAGAACAATCTCATGCATGTCCTTCTGCTTCCTCTTGGCCTTTCCCAAGACATAGGTCCTCGTCAGGTCCGAGACATATTTCTTGTAGCGAGCACCGAAATCCAGAAGGACCAGGTCTCCACGCTTGAGAGTTCTCTCCGCAGCGGTGTAGTGGGCCTCTGCCGAGTTTGGTCCAGTGGCGGGTATTGTCTCGAATGCAGGCTCAGAGGCGCCCTTCCTCTGCATGAGGTAGTTTATCCTCGCGGCAAGTTCGTACTCCTTCACTCCTTCCGCCACATGAGGAATTATCTCCTTCGCGACCTCGGACGTAATTCTGCAGGCCCTCCTTATCGTGGCGATCTCCTTCCTGTCTTTGACCACTCTGGCTTTCATCACCGCTTGTGAGATGTCCACAAATTCCGCCTTGGGTGCGAGTTTCTTGAGCTGCAGGAGATTGCGATACGTCAGTTCCGCGGAATTGACTCCTATCTTCTTGCACCCCCTCAAGGCTGCCTTGAGCATTCTTTCTCTATCCTGAAGGCTCTTGAATATTCTAACGGGGAAGTCAGCCCTCCTGGCGCTTTCCCGCTCAAGAAGCGACGTCACAAGTCGCATAGACCTATCCGGATACAGAAAGACGCAACTCCCTTCAAAGAGTCCTGAAGTGAAGCCAGTGACATAGAAAAAGGTCATGTCCAGCAATGGCTCTGTTCCGTTCATGATTGCGATGCAATCTAGGTCCTTCTCAGCATGTCGAAATATCTTTCCCACCCTCGACTTCATCATGGTTCGTAATGGTGCACGAGATAAATCATATTTGCTAGTATGTATCTACCCATCGCAAGTATGAGGAGGAAGAAGGGTCTCGAGCGGAGGATAGCCCGTGAGCGGATACGAATTCTGTTCGAGCTGGCCGAAAAGGAGGCTCTGAGGGGGAACATGAGAAGGTCGAACAGATACGTTCAGTTGGCGAGACGAATCGGTATGAGATACACCACTCCCATCCCCTCCGCCCTCAAGAGAAGATTCTGTCGAAGATGTGGCAACTTCCTGCTTCCAGCGACAACGAGCAGGGTGAGGCTTCGAAGCTCAAGAATCACAATAACCTGTGGAGGATGTGGTCACGTGATGAGGATGCCTTACCTCAAGGAGAAGTCTAATAGGCGGTAGTCATGTCTATTTTCCCTGCCCGCCTGGCGAGGTAGTCACCCAGCCTGAAGATTAGGATGGACAGGAAATAGAAAAAGAGAGCCGAGACTGCCAAGAGTAAGACAAGCCCGAGATTAGACACACCTTCCATGCCTGTTCTTCCAGGAAACAGCGAGAGCCCTGGATACAGTGCGCGCCTCATAGCTTCCAGCCAGTATGTCACTGGTATGGCGAACCCGAAGGATTGCCCCCACTCAGGAAGTTGGGTGAGAGGGAAAACCACACCGGAGAAAACGTAGAAGAGTCCTGCTATGCCCTCGTTTATGCCGCCGCTGTGCTTTGCGGTCAGGAAGGTGATTCCAGACAAGGCAATTCCGATGGAGACCAAACAGGCCATCCCAACTGTCAGACCCAGAGCAAGAAGACCCCAGTCCATCGCGAATGCGTTCACCGGTATGCTGAGAACGTACACGCCGAAAAGCAGGGTGACTATCACGGCTATTGTGGCAATCAGTATCTTGCTTGCAGCACGTCCAATGATGTAGTAGTAGAAGCTGATCGGCGAGATGTATATCAATTTCAGGGTCTGATAGTGCTCCCTGTCCTCGTGGATGACCCAGGTAACGCCAAAGAGCACCTGACCGACATAGATGAAGAAGGCGTTGCCCAGATAGATGTATGCGAAGTGATCGCCCTGCGTTCCAACCCCACCCAAGATAACCATGTACATTAGCACGAGTATGAGAGCTGCGGACACGGGTTTCGCGACTGAGTACACCATGAACAGGAAGGGATCCGTCCAGTTTGCCTCCATCTGCCAGCCGAGCCAACCAGCTCCGAGAAGGGTTCTCAGGTTCTCCTTCACTGCCATCTCAACGTCAACCTCCCGTGTTTTCTTCCCAGGTTCTCCATGAAGTGAAGAGCCTGTCTCGCCAGCAAAAGAAAGACCACAGACAGAATCGCAAGAACAACTATCTCGACCTCTACGGGGAGGAATCCGTGAACACCAGCAGTCGAGGAGAACATCAACTGCCTCAATGCGTCAAGTCCGAGTGTGATTGGAATGATTGATGCGGAAAGGGCAACGACTGCCCCGAGATACCTCACGGGGAAGTAGAACCCTGACACAAGGTATATCGGCTCCGTCAGAAGGCTAGACACATGCCAAGCCTCCCTTCCATAGAGCATGTAGAGAGAGGAAAAGAGCATCCCCATTCCGTAGAGGGCGACTAGAGTGAGAAAGAACACCAGGAGAAGATAGACTGGTGGCCCTATTGAGAAGGTCACACCGAACACGAGCACGCCAATGACTATCGTGGATACGGCCCTGACAGATGTGTAGAACATACCGCCCACCGCCATACCTCCGAGAACCGCCATCCTTGACATGGGTGCGATCAGATAGAGCTGGAGGTTGCCAATCTCCTTTTCCCAATAGAACTGTGCTGCCATGGTCCAGAGGACGTTCATCCAGTAGGCGGTCATGGCACCACCAAGAATCACGTAGCCCACGAACTCGGTGATGTATTCGTTCTGAGCACCTGGGATGCTGCCAAGATACTTGTAGACGAACACGTACGCGGCGACTGTGAGAAGTGGCAGCACGGTGTCGAAGAACACCCAGCTGGGCTCACGGTTGGCGCCCACTATCCTCGGATAGGCGCGACCCTTGAGGGCCCTCAGGTTTAGCAACAGGTAGTCCTTCATTCCAGACCCTTTCCAACAAGAGAAACAAAGACGTCCTCGAGAGTGGGCTCCCTTTTCTCCAGAGAGCGTATCTTCGCGCCCAAGTTCACAATACCAGAGACGATATCAGCGACTGCCGATTCGTTCTCGATTATGAAGGTAAGGAGCGTCCTGTTCGTCTTCCCGTTGTGCTTGTAGCTGAAGTTCTGAACACCTTCGATTCCCTTGAGGCGACCTGGATTCTCCAGATAGTCTGCCTCGAAGATGAATGCTGAGGACTTGCTGACCAGTCTCTTCAAGTTCCGGGGCGTATCGCAGGCCACTATTCTGCCTTCATCAATAATCGCAAGCCTATCACACAGTTCATCTGCCTCCATCATATAGTGCGTTGTAAGTAGAACTGTTCTGCCGCTCTCTTCCTGGACCCAATTGCTGATGTACTTCCTGATGATTCGGCTCGAATTCACATCCAGACCAAGTGTCGGCTCATCGAGGAAGATGATGCTTGGGTCCGTCATGAATCCCCTGATCACGTTCGCCTTCTGCCTCTCACCGGTGGACAGCGTTCTGACCTTCGCATCTCTCTTGTCCCACATTCCGAGCTCTTTCAGCATGTTATCTACCCGCCTCCTGGCTTCCTTGGACGGGATTCCGTAGAACTGAGAGAACATCCAGAGATTCTCTCGTGTTGTGAGCAACCCATAGCCAGATGTCTCGCCGCCAGAAACCATGCTGATTCTGCGTCGTATCGGGTACGGGTCTTTCTCGACGTCGTGACCCGCCACGAATGCCTTTCCAGAGGTCGGAAGAAGAAGTGTGCAGAGGATCTTGATGAGCGTCGTCTTTCCGGCACCATTGGGGCCCAGGAGTCCGAACAGTTCGCCTTCCTCGATGCTGAGCGTCACGTCTTTCAGAGCGGTGACGTCCTGCTCGGCTCCCTTGGTTGCGCTCTGCCTCTTCCGTCCCCATTTCTTGACGCGAAAGATCCTCGTCAGATCCTTTGTCTCCACAGCGTTGTTCATTTCTCCACCATATTGGGATGCTTGCTCTGGTTCTCCTAGGCAAGCCTTAAGCCTATCGGCAGGGGGTCAATGAAGGTTGGATGCTTGCCACGGGGCCTCTCTCCCTGGCAAGCCAAAAGAACCTGTCAGGGATCACGCCTCGTAGTACTTCCTGAACCTTGTGACGTATCCCGCGATCCTGTTTCTCAGGGTTACCGTTCCCACATCAGTCAGCTCCTGGACTTTCTTCTTGTTGTGCTCGAAGTCATCGTTGAACTCCTTGGGATGTCTCTTGACGAGCTCGATGGCAATTCTCTTTATGTACGTCGGCCTTATGTTTCCCAAACGTTTCACTCCATGGTGTCATCTCGGCGTTCCGAGTTCAATGTGGCCACTGCTTATAAATATTGTCCTGGTTTCTCGCGCATGCCCACCTCCTCCACGGGCAATGTCCACGTGGGCATTGGTCTCATACCATTCCAGCAGCATGTGTCCAGGGAATTTCAACTGCGATAGATTCAAATACATGACCTGTTTACCGCCTCCCTGAAAGAGGGTGCTGATGGAAGAATCGCTCTGCAATGTTGAGTTCCTCAAGGACGCTTCAACGTATCTGGCTCGAGTGCAGAGCGAACTCGGCGGAGTGAGAGAGTACAGATCTTCTTCTTTCGAAGAGGTCTTGGAGCAGGTTATCATAGACCTTCAAGAAGAATTCGAGGGTGCAGTGTAGTCAGGCGAGCTTTCCATCCCTCATTATCGTTTCTTGGGAACCGTCAGGATATGAGGCGGTGATTGTTGGATACCAGATGAGTCCGTCGAGATGCGTGAATGACTTGATGTCCTCATCGTAGTTCGATCCGATTGCTATGTGACAGGTGCCGTACACCTTCTCGTCTTCCAGCATATTCCCGACGATTTTCGCCTTCTGGTTCAGCCCGATTCCGAGCTCGCCCAAACACCTTGCCCCCTTGATGTACTCCTCAGACTGCTCCTTTGTCAGCGAGCCCCTTTTCACCATCTCACGCGCAGTCTCGACGCTCACCTCCAGAGCATTCTCCAGTGCCTTGGCCTCGGTACTCCCCCTAATCTCGGTGATTGAGTTCTCCTCAACCATCACCTTGATTGGGTCACGGATGACAATCACACCCTTGTGAGCGGAGATGCTCCCGTCGTAGACTATGGTCCCCTTGGAGGACTCCAACTCAGGAGATACATAGACCTCGCCTGCGGGGAGGTTCCCACCCCTTCCAGGTTGCCGGAAGTCCCCGTCATCAAGGTGTGTCGTTCTTCCAGCCAGACCTATCTTCACATCTGTTCCTGCCTTCGCGGTTACGTGAACAGATTCGGCCTTGTCCAGGATTTCCTTCAGCTTCCGAGCGTTTGTCCTGAGTTCCTCGTAGTCTATTGGAACTGTCTCGCTGAACATTTCAGTGGTTATGCTGGGAGACCAGAAGGACCTCAGCCTCTTCGTTTTCCAGAGATACGTGAAGATGTGATCGTATTCCTTGCCACCCTCGCTTATCGGGTTCCCAATCCTGAATCTGTCCTTCCCGAGCTTGTGGCGACTGACCGATATGAAGACATCTGGATTCGATTCCAGGGCCTTGACTACGGTATCCTCAGCGAAATCGACCTGCGTCTTGGGCTCCTGGAAGATCAGCGAAGTCCTCCCGCCAACTTCAACGGAAGCGTTGAACACAGCTTCCGAAATACGCCTAACGTTGTCATCTGGGTTCGACACGATGAGGACGCTTTCCCCCTCACCCACGGCCAGGACCTGCTCTATTGCGATTCCGGCGGCCCGCTTGAGATCCTTATCATAGGAGATTGACTCCACGAATTTGGACATCTGACTCCTCCTCCCGCCCACGAATCCTTTGGGAGGATATGAATTTGGCGGGAGCTGACTCAATCAGGGACCCTGCCCTTCCGCTCGAACTGCTTGTCGTAAAGACTGACCAGTGTTGCGTACGTATCGGTGTCATCCGGCGATTTGTCCTCTCTTATCCGCTTTAGTCCCTGAGTA
>JBHIFJ010000023.1:0-34788 GCA_046761045.1 Thermoplasmata archaeon | reverse complement strand
GGGGCAGGGATGGAATAGAGTAATAAGGTAAAGAACTTATTCAAAATCACTTAGAGAGAGAAAAATCAGTCCCACCGTCCATCCGAAATAGGCCCTCGGTGGATCGCCAAGGGCCACCAATGCAGCCAAGAAAGCTGTCACAAACATTGCGATAACTAATCCAGCAACAATGCCCTCGTAGACATAGAAGCGCCACCGCCTCTTCCGTCGGGTCATTGCGCCTCCTCTCCTATGCTTCCTGATTGTCCTGTTTGCGTTTGCATCTCCCTGCAACTGCTTCATAAGTCGCGTGTCCATATGAAATCTTTGCGGGAGAAAGGTCGCATTCCCCTATGGACTACGACACTTCGACTATCCAGTCTGTATCCGCCTCCACCCTCACCCAATATCCGAATCCGGCCTGAAGAACCTCAGAGGCCTCAAGAACCCTCGTGTAGAACGGTGCAGCAGAGGAATCGAATCCTTCGACCCTTATCGCACCGACTGTCGCATTCATATCAGAGACTGTGAGCGATGAATTGAATGAGGGAAAGCCAACAAGATTCCATCCGGCATACAGCTGAATCCTGGTGATAGCGGGAACGACTCCCGCTACAGTAAGGTTGCTGTTCTGTGTGACATTCACCCATATTCCCATCGTATGATTGATATTGAAGAGTCCTCTCCTGTATCCCTTGTATGTCATATGCCATTTCCATTTCTGAGAGGAGGAGTCGTAGAACCACGCTTTGTCGTATTGTACTGTCTGGAGAACGGTCTCGATGCTCTCGTTTGATTGAACGAGAGGGATGGAGACGAGGTTCGGACCAGGAAAGAGCGGGCGCGTGAACTTGCCCGCCTGACCAGAAGAGCAATCAGAGAGGTTGGAATCGCTGACCGCACAAACCAAGTAGAAGTAGTTGCTCGGATCGCCTTCTCCCGCACTCACATCAACAAAGATGGAAGTTCCTGCGGGCGAGGACGAAAGGTTCGAATAGCCTGACCCGCTTGAATCATAGAGACTCCCCCTCAGGATTCCGTATCCCTCCACATTGTCCCTTCCGGCTCCGTCGTCAGGGGACAGATTCCACATCAGGGTGACATTCTCGAGGTCCTGTCCGCTGAGATGGGCCCTCAAGTCAGTCGGAGGCCTGGGTGTTTCGGACGAATGGACCTCAATCTGCTTGCATGCCTGATTGTTCGTCTCGTCTGATTCTGTAATGTTGTAGTACGGGTCCACGACGACGCAGATGTCGTGGATTCCCGTCGGGGAGGCGATCCAGCTTGTCTGGACCTGCTTCGCTTCCAGATGGTCCAGTCCGGACATGTTCCTCTCGTCTATCACGTTGGACGGTTCCGGGAATCCGTCGTGGAATGTGACAGTCACATCGTACGCGTCCCCGAATCCCACATTATGTACGAAGGCGCTGATGTTCACGGAGGTGCCGTTCAGGACGGGACTCGGCGGGTCGAAGGAGATGTCCGCATCCGTGAGAGTCAAGTCGGGAATGGGCGGAGAGGCGATGTGAACGTACCACAGATACCAGGGAGCGCCGCTCGAGTGCCCGTGGCTGATGTGGGGCATGTCGTAGGAGTCGAGGGCTATGAAGGGATCGTCGAAATGCTCGGTTCCAACATGGGCTATCTCCGAGTGCCAGGATGAGTTGTCCTTGTATGTATAGAACAGATACTCGTCATAGACAAACGCTATGTGGGGCCTGTCCCTAGAATCAAGTTCCAGGGAGTTCACGGAATCAGTGTAGGTGAAGAATGTTACGAGCTCATCTATCCACTCGGTCCCATTCCAGAATATGTGCCTAACCTCCGTTGTAACCATGCCGATGTGCCTTACATAGGAGATGTGCGGACGGTCCGAGGAATCGAGAGCCATGCTCATCGACTGTTCCGCCCCATGCCCGTAACCCTCCTCAATCGGAACACTCTCGATAGCCCATGAGGAGCCGTTCCAATGTGCATATCTCAGGCTGCTGTTCGGAGAGACAGCCGATGCGTGATATACCACGTGCGGACGGTCCGAGGAATCGAGTTCGAGAAATTGTTGAGGATACCCAACGTCACCCGTGAAGTCTATCGTCTCTCTTACCCAGGAAGTACCATTCCAGTGCGCGTATCTCAATGTCATGGAGGTGGCGTTGTTGTATGCTATGTGAGGACGGTCCAAGGAATCCATGTCCAGCGATGGGTTGTAGCCCACGTCGCCCTCCGATTCCACGGTCTCGTTGACCCACACGACTCCATCCAGACGGGCGTACTTGAGGTCCCCGTTCGACTTGTCGAAATAGGCGATGTGCGGCCTGTCTGTGGAATCGAGGGCCAAGGAGGTGTCGACCCCCATCATGGGAGAACCTGTGTCTACGTACGTTATGTTCCACAGAGTCCCGTCGTAATGAGCATACTTCAATGCGCCCATTCCGTCCTTCCCGCCGTAGTAGCTGATGTGAGGAAGATTGTTCGAGTCCATGGCGATAGATGAGTCCCAACCATTTGGCTCGGAATCGTCCACACGGATCGTGGCCCACAGATGGTCGGCTCTGACGTTCTGATTCTCGAAAGGGAAGGATAGGAAGGACAGGACCATCATGGCGGTGACGGTAAAGACAATGGCAACAGGATGGATTCTGCCGTTTGGACTTCCTTTCGAGTTTGCTACCATGGCCATCTCGTCCTTTGTTCCATCTAATGATCTGGTATGCAATTCCCTCATTGACTCTATCTTGCTGCCCTAGATTTATGCCTTTCGGTTCTGGCTGGCCCTTGGGAGGGGCAACTAGGATTTCCAGTAATAGGACCTCAGCTCGGCCCAACTGTAGGGGGATCGGGCATCCGTGTGACCTGCCACCAAAATCTCCACGGTGTTATCACCGTCGACATCGTCCGCGTAGACGGAGTTCCCATGAATATCCGAGAGATGAATGGAGGTGCTGGTATTTGATGTTTACTGGTAAAAACCCTCGGTTATGGGTATAGCCAAAAGATTCTCCGCGAAGCGAGAGTGCCGACCTTTCGGAAACAGGTGTGGCCGAAGACGGACTGAGGCGGAAGACAAAAAGACTTTATCCCATTCCCACTATAACCAACCAATGATTGGGATGCCTCTACGAAGACCGCTTTCTCAGGAGTCGGAGGAAGACCTCCAGTACGACCCGGTGAAGGTCAAGAGAATCCCAACTGGGGTTGCAGATTTCGACTCCATTGTCAAAGGCGGACTTCCTTCGGGCTCTCTGGTTTTGCTCATGGGAGATGTGGGCGCAGGGCAACAAGAGTACGTCTACACAAGCGCCGCAAAGCTCGCCATAGTCAGAGACAATCCCCTTCTGCGCAGATACTACCTTGGACACGCATGCGATGATGGTGTGCTTCCAGAGAAGATAGACTACATCACGTTCTCACGGTCGAAGGAGGACATACTGAGAGAAGTGGCATCCTCCTTCAACCCTCACTTCCACACCGCACTGAGGAAGCACACAATCTTCAAGGACTTCAGCGGGCAATACTTCAGGCATTCCGTTGTACCTTCGAATTGGACCAATCAAGAGGACGTCCCATTCGGCGAGAAGTCCCCTGAGCTACTGGAGTCCGTTGTGGAGTTCCTGGACTCCAACGCGGCAAAATCGATGGTCATCATCGACTCGATCACCGATCTCGTGGAAACGGACATCGTTCATCCGAGGGACCTCATATCAACGGTAAAGGGAATGCAGAGAGCATCGAAGAAGTGGAATGGCATCGTCTACCTCCTCCTGACGAGAGGAATAATGGAAGAGAGATATCAGCAGATGCTCATCGACAGCGTGGATGGTGTCCTCGTCTTCGAGTGGAAGAACTACCTGAACAGCAGCAAGCGGCAAAGATACATGTACGTCGGGAAGTTCATGAGCGTCCTTCCCCATCTGGAACTGGAGAAGATTGCGCGATTTCCGACCATGGTGACGAGCAACCAGGGACTGATAGTCGTCTACATGGAGAGAATAGCATAGGTGAGGCGATGGAGCTTGTTGAAACAGGTGTCAAGGGCCTGGACGAGATGCTCGGTGGCGGGCTGCCAAAGAACCACATAGTGACCATTCTCGGCGCCTTCGGAACGGGAAAGACTACCCTCGCTCTCCAGTTCGTGTGGAAGGGCCTGAGCAAGGGCGAGAAGTGCATCTTCATCACACTCGAAGAGACAGTCGACTCCATCAAGGAGAACGCCCTATCCTTTGGCTGGGACCTTCAGAGGTACCAGGATGAGGAGTTACTGGCAATCGTGAAGCTGGAGCCCGCGGACGTGAAAACGACGCTCACACGGGTTAAGAGCGAGCTCCCCCACTTCATAGCCAAGTTCGGAGCGGACAGACTAGCCATAGACTCCATCTCGCTGCTCAACATGATGTTTCCAGACGAGGTGGAGAGAAGGACCCAGCTCTTCGAGCTCTATCAGCAAATCAAGTCAACAGGAGCGACTGCCCTGCTCACGGCAGAAGCCAAGGACGACAACCCCAGGTCATCGAGGGACGGTCTCGTGGAGTATGTCTCGGATGGAGTGATTCTCCTCCTGTTCAACGAGCCAGAGGGATCCAAGGATACCCAGCTCGTCATCCAGGTGATCAAGATTAGGCGGCGAAAGCACTCGAGACAAAGAAAACCCTACCTAATAACGAGCCGCGGAATAGATGTCCACACAGAGGCGGACGTTTTCTAGTGACCCATCTCGTCCTTGAGGACCCTTCCCAGGCGCTTGATCCCTTCCTCGACCTCCTCCTCGGTGGGATAGCTGAAATTGAGTCGCATGCTGTCCCTTCCGCCCCCGTCGAATCGGAAAGCCGCACCGTGAACGTAGGCGACCTTCTGCTCTATTGCCTTGATCACCATCTCCTTCGTATCCACACCAGGGGCGGTTGCCCACGTGAACATTCCGCCGTCCGGACGCACCCATGTGGCCTCCTCAGGGAAATAGGTCTCCATGGCCTCAAGCATGATGTTCCTCTTCGTGCCGTATATCTTCTTGATCTTCTCGATGTGCGAATCCACGAATCCCCGATGCAGATACTCATAGGCGATGTGCTGCGAAAACGTGGATGTACACAGGTCCGTGGACTGCTTCGCGGTGACGAGGCTGTCCAGTATCTCGGTGGGTGCGACCGCCCACCCCAGCCTAAGTCCCGGCGCAAGGATTTTCGAGAAGGTGCCGAGGTAGAAGACATGCCCCTCGCCGCCGTCATAGGCCATGAGCGGGTTGAGATGTTCGCCCTCATACCTGAGTTCACCATAGGGATCGTCCTCGAAGGCCAGAACATCATACTCCCTCAGGATCTCTATCATCCTCTTCCGATTGTCGGCGGGCATCGTGACACCAGCAGGATTGTGGAATGTGGGCAGAACATATACGAACTTGGGCCTCCTTCCCTCGTTGGATATGCTCTTCAGGTTCTCCTCGAGTACGTCCAGATTCATACCGTCCTCCCCAAGAGGTATCCCCACGAAGTCCGCCCGGAATGCGCCAAAGGCATTGATACCACCAAGATAGGACGGCAGTGAGCAGATGACCTTGTCGTGAGCATCGAGAAAGACCTTCGCTATTAGGTCAAGAGCCTGCTGACATCCGTGAGTCACCAGGATGTTCTCGTGCGTGCACTCCACGCCCTTCTTGTTCATCCTCTTTGCGAGCTCCTTCCTCAGAGGGGTGAGGCCCTCTGTCGTTCCATACTGCAACGCGATTGCTCCCCTCTCTTCGAGGATCTCCGTTGTAATGCCCTTGACAACATCAATAGGAAAGGCCTCCGGACACGGCAGGCCCCCAGCAAAGGAGATGATTTCGGGCTTCTGAGTAAGTTTCAGTAGCTCCCTAATCTCAGACCTCTTCATCTCGGCAATTCTCCCGGAAAAGAGGCTGCTGAACTCCACCATTATCCCACCAATCTCCAAATGGGGCGGGAGGGATATATCATTTGTTTGACAAATAATAGCACTGGCAAGATGGAGACATTAAAAACATATACTGGGGGAGGATACCAAAGTGGCGATCCCGTGAAGCTGTTGAGGAGCGGAAAGGTCAAGGATGTGTACGAGGTGGGTGAGGGGGAGCTAGAGTTCCGGTTTTCGGACAGGATATCGGTTTTCGACGTTATCATCCCTACCGAGATTCCGAGAAAGGGCGAGGTTCTCTGCAAGATAAGTGCATTCTGGTTCCGCGAGCTCGAGAACCTAGGGATCAGAACCCACTTCCTAGATCTGAAGGGTCCAAACCGGATGAGGGTCAAGAGGACCAGGATCCCGGGAGAGTACGAGGCGCTTCCAGAGACCAACTACATGATTCCGGTGGAATGGATCAACAGGCACTATGTAGCTGGCTCCCTTCACAGGAGGCTTGTAGCGGGAGAGATAAGTGCACTATCCCTCGGATTCGATGTGGATGAGGTTCCCGAGTACGGTGAGAGGCTTCCGTCTCCGTTCTTCGAACAAACAACCAAGTTCGAGACCCACGACCGTGCAATAGGAAGGGAGGAGGCTCTGGAATTGGGCGGAATGAGCGATGACGAATACGACGAGCTCAGAGACGCGGTATTGATGATTGATGAGCTGATTGAGAACGGGGTGAAGGACGCAGACCTCACCCATGTAGACGGAAAGAAGGAGTTCGCATTCGACGAGAACAGGAATCTGATGGTCGTCGATACACTTGGGACACCGGATGAGGACAGATTCTGGCAGAGGAGCAAGATGAGCGAGGGCAGGTTCATCGAGATGAGCAAGGAACCGGTGAGGAAGTACTACGAATCCATCGGCTACCTCGACGACCTCACCAAGGCAAGGGAGAAGGAGTTGCAGGAGCCGCCCATCCCGCCACTTCCAGCGGAGAGAGTCGAATCCACATCCGGTCTGTATGTTGATGTCTATGAGAGGATAACTGGAGAGCCACTGTAGGGTTCGGGGTTGGTCTGATGAAGTTCTATGAGTACAAGGCGAAGGAACTCTTCAGGAAGTACAACATCCCTGTTCCCAATGGTGTTGTTGTCACGGGAGGCGAAGAGATCCAGGGGGTGGACTATCCAGTCGTGGTCAAGGCGCAGGTACTCACAGGCGGGAGAGCAAAGGCGGGAGGAGTGAAGTTCGCTGACTCCCCAGAGCGGGCGTCCAGCGCAGCCAACGAGATCGTGGGGATGAACATCCACGGGTTCGAGGTGAGACGAGTATTGGTGGAGGAGAACGTGAAAATCGCCAAAGAATACTATCTGGGGATCACGATTGACCGGGAGGCAAGGACCCCGCTTCTGATGACCAGCGCGGAGGGCGGCGTGGAAGTCGAATCCGTACCTGATGACCGGATTTTCAAGAAGCACATCCCCCCGTTCTCCATGTTACCATCATACGTACTGCGGGAGGCCTCGAAGTTCCTCGGGCTGTCGAAGGACGAGGCAAGAAAGTTCTCTGGGATTGCGCGATCAGTGTTTTCCCTCTTCGAGAGGGAGGACGCCGAGCTCGTTGAAATCAACCCACTGGCCCTGACGACGGACGGAGAACTCGTCGCGGTAGACGCGAAGCTGATAACGGACGATAGCGCCCTCTTCCGCCATAAGGAGTTCCAAGAGATGGAGCAGGATCTCACGCCCCTCGAGAAGGAGGCCAAGTCGAAGGGGATAGCCTTCGTTCAGCTCGACGGTGACGTTGGCGTGATAGCCAATGGAGCGGGCCTGACCATGGCCACCCTGGACATGATAAGCGCCAAGGGCGGTGAAGGGGGCGTCTTCCTCGACCTAGGCGGAACGGATGACCCCGAGAGGGTTAAGCAAGCCTTTCGACTCATGAAGAAGGCGAGGCCCGCGGTCATACTCCTCAACATCTTTGGAGGCATAACAAGATGCGACTCTGTCGCACTCGGAGTGAAGGAGATTCTTGAGGAGGAAGGCGTTGATGTGCCCGTCGTGGCAAGAATCAAGGGAGTGCACGAGGGGAAGGCGAAGCAGATTCTGACAGACGCCGGGTTCGTGGCCGTCAGCTCGCTTGAGCGAGCCGCAGAGGAAGCCGTGAGGCTGAGGGGTAGATGACATGCCCATACTCGTAGATGAAAACTCAAAGGTCGTAATCCAGGGAATCACGGGCCATCAGGGGACATTCCACGCAAGGGCCATGCTCGACTACGGCACGAAGGTTGTTGGTGGTGTTACACCAGGCAAGGGCGGAGAGACCGTCCATGGGGTCCCCGTCTTCGATTCGATGGAGGAAGCGGTCGCGGCCACCGATGCCGACACATCCATGCTTCTTGTTCCTGCGCCCTTTGCCCTCGATGCCTCTCTGGAGGCGATTGATGCTGGCATCGGGCTTCTCATCATAATCACCGAGAGGATTCCCTTCCATGACGCGATCAAAATGATGGCATATTCAAGGATGAAACGAGTCACGGTCATAGGGCCGAACTGCCCGGGCGTAATATCGCCTGACAGGTGCAAGGTCGGAATAATGCCCAGCACGATTTTCAAGCGAGGCTCCGTGGGCGTCGTCTCACGCAGCGGCACCCTGACTTATGAGATTGTCAACGCCATGACGGAGAGCGACCTAGGCCAGAGCACCTGTGTCGGCATAGGCGGGGACCCTATTATCGGGTCGAGCATCGTTGACATGCTCAGGATGTTCGAGGTGGATGATGAGACCGAGTCGATAGTCTTGGTGGGGGAGATCGGCGGGACGGCCGAGGAGAACGCAGCGAAGTACATCAGGGGAATGGACAAGAGGGTCTATGCGTACATCGCGGGTCGAACGGCGCCGCGGGGAAAACGGATGGGTCACGCAGGTGCCATAATATCTCGAGGAAGTGGAACCGCCGAGAGCAAGATCAAGGCTCTGACTCACGCAAACGTCGCGATCGCCAAGTATCCCGGGGATATTGCCAGCCTGATCCTGGAGGGAAAGTAGAGTTGGAGGGAAAGAAATGCTGTCCAGGAAAGTGACTATCCTCCTAGCTCTAGCGATCGTCATCGTGGTTGCGTCCTCCGTGATAGCTCTCTCTTTCCGAGGACCCGAGGCGGATCGCACTCCTCCGGGGAAGGTGACAGGACTGAAGGCCATTGACCTCCGGGAAGGAAGAGTCCTTCTCATCTGGGATGCAGCACATGACAACGTGATGGTCGGTTTCTATCGCGTCTTCAGGGACAACTCGACCTTGGGACGGAATCCGAGCATCCCGATGATCGTGGATAGCCCGGGTGATGTGGGGGTTCGCCACAAATACAGCGTCCAGGCCGTGGACATCTCAGGCAACGAGGGTGAGGTCTCCGATGCCGTCTATGTCTCCTCCCTTCCCACAGACCTCGTGCCGCCTTCGAAGGTGACAGGGCTTGCCGTTCACGACTACGAGAGCCAACTGAATCTCACATGGGACAAGGCTTGGGACAACGATGCCATAGATGGATACCGCATCTACAGGAATGGAGAGCTTCTCGACCTTGAGCCTTCGCGGGAACACTATGTCGACCTCAACGCGACCCCGATGACGCTCCACGAATACAGGGTGAGTGCTGTCGATGTCTCTGGAAACGAGGGCCCCCTCTCTGACCCAGCAGAAGGTTACCTTCCACCAGGGAGAGCGGGTCAACAAGCTCTGGACTTCAACCTGACGGATGTCTACGGCAGGGATTTCGGCCTGGACGATTTTGAGGGGAAGGTCGTCGTCCTCGATTTCCTGACCATTGCCAGTCCTAATTGCCCCCCTCAAGAGGAGGAGCTCACCAGGATATTCGACAACTACTCTCTGGACGATCTTCAGATAGTGTCAATCGACGTCATCCCAGATACGGATCCTCAGGAACTCATCATCTTCAAGGAGACTGTTGCGGACGACTGGATTTTCGCTGTGGACACAAACAATGTCTCCGAGAAATACGGTGTGACAGCCGTTCCAACAGAGATTGTCATTGACCAATCAGGCACAATCGTCTATGTGCATGTTGGCATCGTCTCTGCAGAGGAATTGCGGGATGTCATCAATCCCCTCATCCACATCTAGCGGTTTTGCCCCGACTTCCGCAACGATATCTGAAGCAGCAATTTGCTGGCTCAGAACTCAGCGGCAAATGGTTATATATCGAATCCCTCATGAATCGAGACCGTGAGCAAGCTCGTCATATCCGAAAAGAGCTCTTCCGCCCGACGCATAGCCACCATTCTTTCGGGTGGCAAGTCAAAGCGTGAGAGCATGGGAAGGGTCCCTGTTCACAGTTTTGAAAGGGATGGAGAGGAATACTCGGTAATAGGCCTTCGAGGTCACATCGTCGGCCTAGACTATCCCGAGGAATACAACAACTGGGCGAAGGTGAATCCGAAGGACCTTGTGCGGATAAAGCCCGAGAAGAAGGTCATCATGAAATCCATCGCATCGACTCTCAGGACCCTCGCCAAGGGAAAGGACGAGATAATAATCGCAACCGACTATGACAGAGAGGGTGAGCTCATAGGAGTCGAGGCAATCGAGATTGTCAAGGAGGTTGCTCCTGATGCGAAGTTCAAGAGGGCGCGCTTCAGCGCCCTGACCAAGACCGATATAGAAAGAGCATTCGACAACCTGACAGAGATCGATTACCCGCTCGCTCAGTCAGCTGAGACCAGGCAGATAATCGACCTCGCTTGGGGAGCCACCCTTACACGCTTCATCTCTCTGGCATCCAATCGAGTCGGGCACAACTTTCTCTCCGTAGGCAGAGTCCAGAGTCCCACCCTCGCATTAATCGTTGACAGAGAGCGTGAGATTGATGACTTCGTTCCGAAGCCCTACTGGGAGATTCGGGCCAGATTCGAAAAGGACATCGAGTTCAAAGGGAGACACTCTCACGGCAGGTTTTGGAACAAGGTCGATGCTGAGGCGATCCTCGAGAGAGTCGAGGGCGCAAAGACTGGAGAAGTGCGGTTGTACGAGGCGAGGGAGGGGAGGGAAAGGCCACCGGTTCCATTCAACACGACAATCTTTCTGACGGAAGCGAACCGACTGGGGTTCTCCGCCTCTAGAGCGATGAGCATCGCAGAGGACCTCTACACGAGCGGATGGATCAGTTATCCGAGGACCGATAACACCGTCTACCCGCCCACGCTCAATCTCAGGTTCTTACTCGAGAAGCTACTGAAATCGGCCTTCAGCAAGGAGGCGAAGGAGATCCTGGAGCAGGATAGGATCGTTCCGACCAGGGGAAAGAGTTTCGCGACAGACCATCCACCGATACACCCCGTGAGAGGAGCGAAGAAGACCAGCATTCGCGGGGACAGTTGGAAGATATACGAGCTCATCTGCAGGAGGTTCCTGGCAACAGTGGCCCCGGCCGCCATAGTGAAGACGTCCAGGGCGGAGATTGATGTCAAAAAGGAACCCTTCCTCTGCGAGGGAAGGGAGATCCTCGACCCAGGATGGAGGAGGTATTACCCGTACTACCCACGCAAGGAGTCCGATTTGCCTGAGCTCTCTGATGGAGAGAAGGTCAAGCTCCTCGGAGTCGACATGAAGGAGGACGAGACCAAGCCCCCACCGAGGTTTACGCAAGGAAGCCTAATCCAGGAGATGGAGAAGCTTGGTCTCGGAACAAAGAGCACAAGGCACGAGATAATAAAGAAGCTCTACAACAGGAAGTATGTGGAGGGTAAGTTCCTCACCCCGACGGTCTCTGCACGTGCCGTGGTGGATGCCTTGGAGGATCACAAGGTGGGAATCGAGAGACCAGAGATGACGAGTCTCCTTGAGAAGGACATGCTTGAGATAGCCAATGGCAGCAAGAGCGGGGACCAGGTGGTCGAGGAATCTCAGGACATCCTTGAGGAGGTGATGGAGAACCTCCAATCAAACAGGGGACAAATCGGCGAAGAGATAAAGACTGCTCTGAAGATGCAGAACTACATTGGGGTCTGCAAGTCATGCGGCGGTAGCCTTAGCATCATGAGGTCCAGGCGGGGCCAGAGGTTCGTGGGCTGCTCGAACTATCCAGCATGCAGGGTCATCCATCCATTACCGCAGACAGGTATTGTGCTGCCCACAAAGAAGGCATGCGAGGAGTGTGACTCACCCATGATTGAGATCACAGAAAGAGGCCCCAAGGAGATCATATGTGTTGATGCTGAGTGTCCAACCACCAAGGAGAGGAATGTTCTCGGAACGTGCGACAAGTGCGGTGGCGACCTCTCCATCAGGCACTCAAGGCGAGGAAAGAGATTCATCGGTTGCTCCAATTACCCGAAGTGCGACAAATCCTTTCCGCTCCCTCAGAAAGGCCTGATATTGCCGACGAAGGAGACATGCGACACGTGCGGGTCCCCCCTGGTCATCGTTCTCATGAGAAACAGAAGGAAATGGTCCCTCTGCGTCAACCCTGACTGTGAAACCAAGAAATTCAAGAAAGCCTAATTACTGCCTTCTGGGCTCCTTTGCCTTCTGGCGAAGCTCCTTGCTCCCGCACTTTCTGCATCTGGTTGCCCGAATCGCATTTCGCGCGTAGCACTTCATGCAAATCTTCTTGACCAGTATTCTCGCCTCAGCCTCTGGAAAGCGGGCCATGCGGAGTGTCGAATGCTGATTGCACTTATAAAGTCTCGTCCAACGATGTGGAGATGACCGATCACTTTGAGAGGGATTCTCCTCTTTCAACCTTGGTAGACCAAAAATGTCTCGGAGGAGAAAGGCCTATTGATCTGTGTGGGGCATACTTAACGCAGAATCGAATATAGGTTAGGCACACATGCCAAGGACTAGAGACATTCTCGTAGAGCTGAACCCATAGTGGACGGGGGACCTTGAGATTGAGTATAAGGACAGGGAGACTTACGACGAGATTCAGCAGTTTCTTCCCCAGCCTCAGATCATCGCCCTCACTGGGCTGAGATGCGTGGGAAAGACCACCCTGATGCTCAAGACAATCGAGGATCGTGTTGGGGAGGGTTTCGTGCCCAAGAGGATCCTTTACTTCTCGTTCGATGAATTGGCGGGAGAGGAGATTCGAGAGATTCTCAAAGAGTACTGCACCCTCGTCGAGACCGATCTCGATGAAGGAGCCCATCTCATCTTCTTGGACGAGATTCAGAAGCTTGAAGGATGGGAGAACCAACTGAAGGCCCTATACGACCGATTTCGGAAGAAGATCAGGTTCGTGATCTCAGGCTCCGAGTCCTTGTTCATTCGCAGAGAGTTCCACGAGACCCTAGCAGGGAGGCTCTTCGAGTTTCAGGTCTCGCCCCTCTCATATCGGGAATACCTCAACTTCATCGATGCCAAGTTTGAGCCACTCGATTTCCACGAGAGGGAGCTGAGCTCGTCGTTTGACGACTTTCTCCTGACCCAAGGCTTCCTTGAGCTCGTTGGTGTGAAGGAAAAGGCGGTCCTGAAGAGGTACGTCCAGGATAGCGTCATCGACCGGGTCGTTTTCCGAGACCTCCCCGTCCTCGTGGGACTGAAGAACATCGCCGTCATTCGATCCTTGTTCAACATCTTCATGGAGGAGCCTGGCCAGATTGTCCGGCTCTCAGAGCTAGCAGGGCAATTGGGTGTAACTCGACAAACGCTTTCCTACTACCTGAGCTATCTCGAGGATTCTTTCCTGATTCGGAAGCTGTACAACTACTCCCCCAGCCGCACGAAGGTCGAGCGGAAGCTCAAGAGATATTTTCCCATAGTGGTGTCAGTCGATCTCCTGTTCAAGGACGACGATCTCTCCCGCTCTAGGGTCTTTAAATGGGCTGTGGTCAACCAACTCAGAGCGGAGTTCTTCTGGAGGGACCCGTACAAGCATGAGGTGGATGTGGTTCTAATGAACGGGGGACCGGTGCCGATTGAAGTCAAGTATGGGAAGACCAACTTCAAGGGACTAAGAGCGTTCATGAGAAAGTATCATGTTGCCGAGGGTTACACCGTTACTCCGACCACTGAGGATTGCGTGGAGGATGACGGGAAGACCATTGAAGTGGTGCCTGCATACAAGTTCCTGCTACAACGGAGCGCGTGGATGAATCGTTCATAATCGGAACCACAACATGGACTCAGCATCGGTGCACATATCACTACATCCACCATCTGGGCGGATTCGCGTAGCACTCTGTGCGGATCTTCTTGATCAGTATTCTCGCCTCGGCCTCTGGAAAGTGGGGTATGCTCCTTCTCCTGTGTTGACTTCCCTATTGAATGCTTGCCTCCACATCTCGTCCAGAGGATGCCATGATGCCTTCTGGCCGAGCCTGTTCTGCACCCCCGAGGCAGAAGGCTTTTTGCCCGAACACCGATTACTCACCGAATGCAACCCATCGGCCTCGTCGTCAATCCGATTGCTGGAATAGGCGGTCGAGTAGGTCTGAAGGGAACGGACGGGGTTCTGAAGAAGGCTCTGGAGCTTGGCGGAAAACCGGTTGCACCAGAGAAGATGCACAAGTTCTTGGAGGCGCTCGTCACACTTCTCAAGAATGAGAGGCTCGAAGAGATTGAGTGGCTCACTTGCGGCAAATCGATGGGAGCGGACTACCTCGAGGAATTCGGAGAGGCCCCATGGAAGTGGGAGGTCATTTTCGACCCAGGGCATCCAACGACAGCGGCAGACACGATGAATGCCTGCAAGAACCTCTTGGTCAGGGAGGCCGGCCTCATAGTCTTTTGCGGCGGAGACGGTACAGCCAGAGACATCTGGAAGGCCATCGATGACGAGGCTCCCGTCATCGGCATACCCTCTGGTGTGAAAATGCATTCAGGCGTCTTCGGGATGAACCCTGAGGCAGTGGCATTCATCGTGCTGAGGTTCCTATTGGGAGAGCTCGAGGTTGGTGACGGTGAGATTCTGGACCTGGACGAGGAGAGATATCGAGCGGGGGAATGGTACATCCGCCTCTATGGGATCGCGAGGACACCGAACGAGCCCAGCTACGTTCAAGTGGGTAAGTTGCACGCAGAGGTTGTTCCAGAGGAGGACGTGAAGACTGAGATTGCTGAGCATGTCGCGGAGGACATGAA
Organism: Thermoplasmata archaeon; assembly: GCA_046761045.1. Taxonomy (GTDB): domain Archaea; phylum Thermoplasmatota; class Thermoplasmata; order RBG-16-68-12; family JAGMCJ01; genus JAGMCJ01. Next base: position 19,850 of record JBHIFJ010000023.1, on the reverse strand, counting down.
GGAGAACAAGGACACTCTGTACATACTCGGTTCAGGCTCCACGCTCTCGGCGATATCCAAGGAAATCGGTGTCGACTACTCTCTTCTCGGAGTTGACGCCGTATGCAATGGTGAACTCATCGGAAAGGACTTGAACGAAGAACAGCTGCTATCGTTGCTCGACAAGCACGAGAAGGTGAAGCTCATCCTCACTCCGATAGGCGCGCAGGGCTTCGTTCTGGGAAGAGGGAATCTTCAGCTTTCACCGGCGGTCGTCAGAAGAATAGGTCTTGACAACACTGTCATTGTCTGCACGCCGGGGAAACTCAACCGGACGCCCTTTCTAAGAATCGACACAGGGGACGACGAACTTGACCAGGAATTCAGGTCTAGAGAGTACGTCACGGTAGTCACGGGCTATAAGACAATGAAGCTCTGGAAAATCGCTCAATGAAAGGGCTTATGAAGGGGAAAGCTATACCACTTTGCCGAAACCAAGGGGGAGGACATTTTGCAGGAAAAGATGAAGGCCATTGTCAAAGTGAAGCCAGAAGAGGGTGGCACCGAAATGCAGGAGGTCCCGCTGCCCAAACCTAGGCCCAATGAATGCCTGATAAGGATGGAAGCCGTCTCCATCTGCGGAACGGATGTGCACATCTACGAATGGGATAACTGGGCCTCGAACAGAATCAAGATTCCTCTGATCTACGGCCACGAATTCTCAGGTGTGATTGAGGAGCTTGGCTCCGACGTCAAGGGCTTCGAGAAGGGGGACAGAGTTTCTGGAGAATGCCACGTTCACGACAACATCTGCTTCCAGTGCAGGACGGGTAATGCACACATCTGCGAGAACATGAGGATATTCGGCGTTGACATGCCTGGTATCTTTGCAGAGTACGCCACCCTCCCAGCCGCAAACCTGCTCAAGAATGGTGATATGCCCGCGAAATTCGCTACGATTCAGGACCCACTGGGAAATGCCATTCACACGACCTTTGCCACCGACATACCTGGAAGAAACGTTGCGATCTTGGGCCTCGGCCCAATCGGGCTCATGTCCGTCATCGTCTGCAAGGCTGTAGGAGCAAGGAGGGTCTTCGGCATAGGTCGGAGGAACAGATATAGAATCGACCTCGGCAAGAAATGCGGAGCGGACTTCGCCCTGAGCAGCCTCACAGATGATGTTGAGAAGATAATCGCGGACAACACTGAAGGACGCGGAGTGGATGTCGTCCTCGAGATGACAGGGAATCCGCACGCTGTCAATCTGGGACTAGACCTGCTCAGACCTGGAGGGACCATAGCCCTTCTGGGTGTGTTCTCGGGAGAATGGACCACGAATCTCAATGAGAAGGTTATCTTCAAGTACACAACGATCAAAGGCATCAACGGACGACTGATGTTCGACACTTGGTACAGGATGCGCGGACTGATGGAATCTGGAGGCTTGAACCTCGAGCCGATAATAACGCACGAACTCAAGTTCAGCCAGTTCGAGGAAGGCATGGCAGCAATGAGATCGGGAAACTCTGGAAAGGTCGTCCTGTACATGGATTGGTTCCAGTAGCATGGGAATGCTTAATTATCCCGAATGCATGAAAGATGAGACCCAAGAGGAGGTAGGAGGATGAGAGACCCAAACGGATTCTTGAGGGAGGAATATCAGGCACTTGTGGAGAAGGGATTCGACTGGAAACTGCGCGTTCTGGAGGGCCCTTCCGCCCCGAGGTGCAAGGTGGACGGGAAGGATGTCATAATGCTCTGTTCAAATAACTACCTGAATCTGAGCAACCATCCCAGACTCAAGGAAGCAGCGAAGAAGGCCATAGACACACACGGTGTTGGCTCTGGCTCGGTCAGGCCCATAGCAGGGAACATGGACCTGCATATCGAGGCCGAGAAGAAGCTCGCCAAATTCAAGAGAACCGAAGCTTCGCTCATTTACCAAACGGGTTTCGCTGCAAACTCAGGACTCGTGCCGCAACTGGCTGGAAAGGGGGATGTCATCATATCTGACGAGCTGAACCACGGCTCAATCATAGATGGCGTGAGACTCACAAAGGCGGACAGGATGATATTCCCACACCGCGACATGGGGGAGCTCGAAAAGGCCCTCAAGGAGGCGGACAGGAAATACAACAGGATACTCATTGTGTCCGATGGCGTCTTCTCGATGGACGGCGATATTCAGCACATGGACAAGATCCTCGAATTGGCCTCTGAGGTCGGTGCGATGACCTATGTCGACGATGCCCACGGAGAGGGTGTCATTGGACCTGACGGGAGGGGGATAGGGGCTCACTTCAACATCTCGGGCGAGATAGATGTGGAGATGGGCACTTTCTCCAAGGCGTACGGTGTCGTTGGCGGACTCATCGCGGGCTCCCAGGATCTTGTCAACTTCGCCTACAACAAGTCGAGAACATGGCTGCTTTCCGGGTCACACCCACCACAAGTGGCAGCCGCTCAAATCGCTGCCATCGACGTGCTGGAATCGGAGCCCCAGCATGTCAAGAATCTGTGGGACAACACGAGTTACTTCAAGAAAGAGCTCGATTCAATGGGTTTCGACACAGGTGAAAGTGAGACCCCCATAACTCCAATCATAGTGGGCGAGTCTCACAAGGCCAAAGCGCTCTCGGATAGAATCTTCGATCTGGGAGTGTTCGCGCTTCCGATAGTCTTTCCGATGGTGGCGAGGGACAAGGCCCGAATACGCACCATGATGAATGCGGGACTAACCAAGGATGACTTGAATGATGCTCTAGCCGCGTTTGAAAAGGCAGGGAAGGAACTCGACATAATCTAGTTCCTAGGATACCCACCGACAAGGGCTTGAGACGACACTGGTCGAGCCAGTTCGAAAGGTATTTATAGGGTCGACCTCACTACGGACTTTCACCACGTGACCCCCGCTCTGGGGGTCCTCTCAATGGAGGAGGACGTTAATGTCTCGAAGGTTCATTGCGGTGACGTTCGCTCTATTCTTGGCCTTCACATGGAGTCTGGTTCCCGAGGTCCCATCCGCAACTGCTGAAGACGGTCCCCTCGGAGGGTTGTATGGGGGCGAGTTCGTAATCGCCGTCGAGCAGGATGCCCCCTTCACATTGGACCCAAAGGGAGCGACGGACGAAACAAGCGCGCATATCATCGACCTACTGTACGATTCCCTTGCCAGGATTGACCCGGAAACCCTTCTCCCGATTCCGTGGGTAGCGTCAGGATGGACAATCGACGTGATGAACGAGACGGTACTCGTCCAACTCAGAGACGATGTCACATGGCACAATGGGGATAGTGTCACTGCTGAGGATGTGGCCTTCACCTTCGAATCGAGCTACACAGTGACTGTGGTCTCGGACTACGAGGTCAGCTTCGACCTCTCCGGGAGAGATGACTCAGGCACCTTCCTGACAGAAGGTCTTACCTTCCCGCTAATCAAGAAAGGCGAGCTCGATCCAATGGAGGGGTGTGGACCTTTCAAGTTCGTATCAAAGACGAACACGGAGGTAGTCATAGAGGCCTACGATGACTACTTCGATGGCAGGCCCTACCTAGACACAATCACATTCAAGAAATACCCCGGATTCGATGAAGTCGCTGATGCCATGGAAAACGGAGAGATAGGCCTCATCGGAAGACCCCTTACAGGAACTGAGAGTTCCGTCTTTCTGAACGTGTCAAATGTGAACATAACGAAAACGGTCTCTGTACTCATGAATCCCACCTTCAGGTTCCTCTATGTCGGAATAAACACGCAGAGAGTGCCGCTCAACGATTCTATCATCAGAAAGGCAATAGCAATGTCCACCGACAAAGGCCTCTATCAGACAATGGAATCCAATACAATAATCGCCGACTCCGTCATTCATCCCGTGAACTCCTTTTGGCTCAACTCCAGCGTGCCCAGGTACCGGGTCAAGAACAAGGTTGAAGATGGTGAAATGAAGTCTGATCTGGATGCGGTGAAAATCATGCTCGATGAATCGGGCTATACCGACAAGGATTCAGATGGCCTCCGAGAAATGCCGAATGGATCGGAATTCCACTTTGACTTCTACTATCCCTCATCCAGTATCGAGGTGCAGAAGAACCCCATAGCGACAAACCTGATAGGCAAGCTCCAGACCATAGGCTTCGATGTCAGGAACAAGGAAATGCTCTCCTGGGACGACCTATACTCCAATGTGATGCAGGGCAATTTCGATGTCTTCATGGGCGTTCTCGACGCCAAGAGAGAGCCGAGCTTCATCTACGACATTCTTCATTCAGGCGGTTCGGAGAACTATGTCAAGTACAGCAATGGCACCCTCGACAAGATCCTTGAGGATGCCAACGCCGCGTTAGGCATGACAGAAAGGCAGGAGCTCGTCAGACACGCTCAGGGGTGGATTGCCGAGGAGAATCCTCTGATTCCGATTCTCCACTACAAGGTAATCGAGGCGGTCAACAGAACGAATTACACAGGATGGGTGAATATGGCAGAGGGAGTATACAACTTCTGGTCCCTCAAGAACCTCCACCTCGTCCAGGGAGATCCTCCGAGAATCTCGGTAATCATCCTCGCAGATGAGGCTAGCTCCGGCGAAGAGATGGAAATAAAGGTGGAAGTGAAGCACCCGGCAACCTTCGATCCCATGCCAGATGTGTTCGTCAACGTCACTGAGTCATTGGAACCTGATGCTAGCTACCGTGGCTACACCGATGCAACAGGTGCGTTTGCCTTCAACTGGACTGTTCCTACTGTGACAGAACCGAAGACCGCTGTGTTCAATGCCCGCACGAGCATTGCAGGTTTCCCAGAAGCGGTTGCCCAGGCCGAGATTGCAGTTCACCCAGGAACCAAGGTACTCCTGATATCGATGACCAGGAATCCTCCGAGGGTAGAGTCCGACGGAACCGCCTATATCAACATCACAGTCAGGGATTACCAAACCCAGCTGCCAGTGGAGGGCGCTGAGGTGAGTATCCGACTGAGCCCAGAGGGCCTCGAGGGAGTCCTGAGCAATCCCTCAGGACTGACCGACGCCAACGGCGTGTTCCGCACCACATTCACAACGTCCACCTCCGTGGACACGACTTTCATGGTAATCGCGGAGGTCTCCAAGACAGGATACGGTGATGAGGTTGCTCAGACATCGGTCTTTGTCGACCGACACGGAGGGACTCCCCCTGGAATCCCCGCACTGGATTCAATTTCGATGATGTTGGTGATTGTTCTCCTGACACTCTGCTATGCCCATTGGCGAGGGTCGAATCGACCGAAAAGGAAATAATCGGTCCGAGTTATCTGTGACTCGCCATGGCTGAAGACATTTTGCTCAAAGGTGTGAAAAGGCTAGAGTGGGCAAGAAACCACATGAGGCTACTCCACGAAGTCAGAAGGAAGTTAAAAGAGGAGGAGGCCTTCCACGGCCTCAAAGTCGGGATGGCTCTTCACGTTGAGGCGAAGACAGGCATACTGGCGCTCACCATACGAGAAGCCGGAGCCGATGTGAGACTGGCATCCTGCAATCCTCTCTCCACAGACGATTCTGTCTCCTTGGCTTTGAAAGAAGAACACGGCCTGGACGTATTCGCCAGGAAGGGGGAAAGCAAGGAGGAGTACTACAGCAATCTCAATTCGGTTCTTGACCTGAAGCCAGACTTTCTCATAGACGATGGTGGGGACCTGATATTCATGACCCACTCAAAGAGGAAGGAGCTACTGGAGTTCGTGAAGGGCGCAAATGAGGAGACAACGACAGGAATCATGCGCCTGAGAGCCATGGCATCATCCGGAGAGCTCAGGTTTCCCGTGATTTCGGTCAACGATGCTCACATGAAGTACCTCTTTGATAACAGGTATGGGACGGGTCAGTCCACGATGGACGGCATAATGACAAGCACCAATCTCCTGATCGCAGGAAAGAGGTTCGTGGTTGCTGGCTACGGGTGGTGTGGCCGGGGCATTGCGATGAGGGCGAAGGGAATGGGTGCGCACGTCATAGTCACCGAGGTAGATCCTATCAGGGCTGTGGAGGCAAGAATGGATGGATTCGAAGTCATGCCCATGCTGGATGCTGCCAGGACTGCAGACTTCATAGTCAGCGCCACGGGATGCAGGGACGTCTTCACCGACGAGCACCTCGATGCCGTGAAGGATAGCTGCGTTCTTGCCAATGCTGGGCATTTCGACAACGAGATATCCAAGGATGCCCTCATGAAGGAGTCGACCGCCGTCGAGAAGGTCAGGGAATTCGTGGAGAGATATGATCTGGAGAACGGCAAGTCCGTCTATCTTCTGGGAGAGGGAAGGTTGATCAACCTAGTCGCGGGTCAAGGTCATCCTGTGGAGATAATGGACATGAGCTTCTCCATCCAAGCACTCGCTTTGAGATACATTTCGCAAAACCATGAGTCACTGCAAAACATGGTCTACGATATCCCGAGGGAGATCGATGAGGAGGTTGCCAGGATAAAACTGCGGAGTTTGGGCGTTGAAATCGACAGGCTCTCGCCATCGCAGAAGGAATACCTCACTGATTGGAGATCGGGAACATAGGAGGGTTTAATGGCCGATTTCTTTCTCGGAGTCTACGGACACACGGTTCTGGACCACATCATCAGGGTTCCCAAGCTTCCCCCGCCAAACACGTCAATCGAGCTCATCGACCGAAGGGTCTTCTTTGGCGGGACGGGTGCGAACATAGCGAGGATAGCATCAACCCTCGGAGTAAAGACGGCGTTGTCCTCGTTCGTCGGGGAAGACTTTCCGTCCGACTACGAAGAGGCCCTTAGGCGGGCGAAAGTGGACACGTCAGAGCTCATCAAGGTCCAAGGATACAATACCCCAGTCGCATGGATATTCTCTGATGGCAAGCACAACCAGGTTTGCGTGATAGATCAGGGGCCCTACCGCGATTCGGGAGGCTTCGAGCCCCTAGAGAATACTGCCAGGAACTCAGAAATAGTCCACATCTGCACGGGTAGACCAGAATACTACATCAAGATCGTAAATCTGGCGGTTGAGCTGGGAAAGAGGGTAAGCTTCGACCCGGCACAGGAAATCCACTACGTCTACGACAGGGAGACGTTCAACAGATTGCTGAAGAAATCCAATCACTTCTTCGCAAATGAGAATGAGCTCCGCACCGCGCTCAAGTTCACTGGTCTGAACGACGCGAGCGAGCTCGCCGAAATGGTTGACCTTCTCATCGTCACTCTGGGCAGGGAAGGAAGTACCGTCTTCCATGAGGGAGAGAAGATCAAGATACCAGCCATAACTCCCGAGAAATCCGAGGAAGCCACAGGCATGGGCGACGCATACAGGGCGGGCTTCTACGCGGCGTGGAGTCGGGGCATGGATTTTGAGGTGTGTGGATTGGCAGGCTCGGCCGCTGCCAGCTTTGCCATGGAGTCCCGTGGAGGACAGACGAACATTCCCACATGGGAGGAGGTCCTGTCCCGAATTGAGGATAGACGTCGATAAGGCTCGAATCTACTGCGAGAATCCATGTTCAAGGCGGCAGCCAGTACATTTCGAGACATACATAGAAACCTTTATAGACAGCTAGAACTTTAGGGTGCTCGGGTGAGATTGTGGCCATAGGTTTTGTGTTGATAAGCACTGCACCCGCAAAGGAGCACGAGGTCTACAATGAGCTTCAGAAAGTCGAAGAGATAGTTGAGCTTCATCCTCTCTTCGGGGAGTATGATCTCATAGCAAAGATCGAAGCTGAAGACTTCAACGTCCTGGGCCAGGTGGTAGTCGACAAGATCAGGTCGATAGGCGGAGTGATCGACACAAAAACCCTTACTGGCATCAAGTTCTAAGGAGGCGGCAGATGATAGAAGTTAGCGCTGGGGAATTCATAACCATTCTGATATTCTCGTTTGCCCTCTTCCTGCTGATCACAGGTGCTTTCACAGCATACTTCGGCAGTGGGAAGAGTAGGAAAATCGGAGCGGGCTTGCTTGCAGGCGGATTGATCATTGGAATCCTCTGGGCGTTCCTGGAATGGCAACATAAGAGTGCACTAGGCGACTTCTTGAAGGTTGACGACCTGGGGAACCTGATCGTGGGCTCCATCCTGGTTCTGGTCGCGGCCATAATCGGAGCCGTCTTGGCCATAGGTCTGTTCCTTCTGACCATAATGAAGTCCTAGACTTCAGAAATCCTTATTTGTTCTCCCATGCCTTTGGGTAGTGAAACTGATGTCTGTCCTCATAATCCTTGGCAGCAAGTCCGACAGGACAGTCGGAGACAGAGCCGTTGACATCCTCAATCAGTTCGGCGTGGACACCAAGATGATCGTGGCCTCCGCCCACAGGTCACCAGACCACCTTCAGAGTGAGGTCAAAAGGAGCGATGCGAAAGTCATAATAGCCATCGCCGGCCTATCCGCCGCGCTCCCTGGAGCTGTTGCCTCTCAGACAACCAAACCGGTGATTGGCGTTCCAGTGAGCGGGAAGATCTGCCTCGATTCTCTCCTTTCTGTGGTTCAGATGCCCCCGGGGATCCCTGTGGCAGCAGTGGGGCTCGACAGAGGGGAGAATGCGGCCATACTGGCCGTTGAGATCCTCGCCCTTTCCGATGAGCAACTGCGGAAAAAGCTTGAGGAACACAGGCAGAAGTTGAGAGAATGGACGGTGGAGGATTCCAAGTCAATTGGTGAGTAATTGTTCAATCCAGAAAAGTTCATAGAGGAGCAGACTGCGAAACTCGCTGAGGAGATAGATGGAAAGACGATAATCGCGGTGTCTGGGGGGGTCGACAGCACCGTTGCAGCCGTCCTTGCCGGTCGTGCAATAGGTGAGAAGCTCTTCGCCGTGTATGTCAACAACGGATTCATGAGGAAGAATGAGGATGCGGTGGTTGCCAAGGCCTTCGAAAGCACGGGGGTTCGCTACAAGATACTCGATTCTTCGGAGGAGTTCCTCGAAGCTCTCAAGGGAGTGGTTGACCCCGAGGAGAAGAGAATAATCATAGGGAACAAGTTTATCGAGATCTTTGAGCGGGAGGCAAAGGCCTGGGGCGCGGAATACCTCGTTCAGGGAACGATTGCTCCAGACTGGATCGAGAGCGGGGGCCAACTCCGCGACACCATAAAGTCCCATCATAATGTGGGCGGTCTTCCTTCCTCCATGAAGTTGAGGCTCGTAGAGCCGCTCAGGGACCTCTACAAGGATGAGGTCAGGAAGGTTGCGAGGTCGCTGGGCGTCTCCGTGTCGGAGAGGCAGCCATTCCCGGGCCCGGCGCTTGCAATCAGAATTCTCGGTGAGGTCACACCTGAGCGGGTGGAGGTTGTGCGTGAGGCGTGTGCAATCGTGGAGGAGGAGATAGAACGCGCCGCCGCGGCGGGAAAGATGGATATCCCGTGGCAGTACTTCGCCGTTCTCCTTCCGGTGAAATCTGTGGGCGTCCAGGGGGACATAAGAGCCTACGGGAATACCGTCGCGGTTCGAGCTGTGGAATCCGTCGATGGAATGACTGCCAAGTACATGCGCATTCCGCATGATATCCTCGAGAAAATGTCGGTCAGAATCACGAACGAGATAAAGTCCGTGAACCGGGTGGTCTATGATATCACTCACAAACCACCTGCAACGATAGAGTGGGAGTAGCGGTCAAAGGTTTATATTGTAATGCCTCGATAACCATCCATGGAAATATCCGTCGTCGACAACGGAGGACAGTGGACACACAGAGAATGGAGGGTTCTGAGGGACCTTCGTGTCGATACTGAGATAATTCCGAATACGACTCCTCTCGATGAGATTGACGCGGATGGGCTTGTGCTTTCTGGTGGTGCGCCCAGGGTGGGGCTCGATGCGGACAAGATGGGCAACAACGGCGAATATCTGGAGAAAGGCGACATCCCCATCCTAGGAATATGTGCGGGTCATCAGTTCATGGCGATATTCTTTGGCGGGAAGGCAGAGGCCTCAGGAATTCCTGAGTTCGGGAAGGCCACCATCCTTGTGGACGAAGAGAATGACCTGTTCGTCGGTCTGCCCAGTGAGTTCGAGGCCTGGGTTTCGCACAATGATGAGGTGAGCAAGGTTCCGCCTGATTTCATCGTTCTCGCACACTCGGAGAACTGTCACGTTCAGTCCATGAAACACATCAAGCGCCCCCTATACGGCCTTCAATTCCATCCAGAGGTAGAGCACACGGAACACGGCTACGACATCTTCAGGAACTTCATCAGGGTCTGCGAGGAAAGGTGAATGAAGAGGAACGAGGTTGTAAGAGATGCGCTGAGACGCAAGCGCAAGAAGGAGACTCTGGAAGGTGCCATCGGAAAGGCCGTCAGGAGATCTGGTGGGACCTACCAGGACTACATAGAGATAATGTCATACATCCGTGAAAAGAAGGAGTTGGAGAGACTGACCCTCTTGGACGCTGCTCGTAGAGTTGCCGAGGAAGATTAATCATAAATCTCTCTGTTGACCACTTGGTCTGGAACTCCGCCATCCAAGACCATTAGAACTTGCTCGGCCACCATCGTGCCTGCTCGTTCCTGTGCTTCGATTGTTGACGCGCCCAGGTGCGGAGTGAAGTGAACGTTGTCGAGGTTCAGAAGAGGACTGTCCTTGGGAGGTTCATTCTCGAAGACGTCAAGAGCTGCTCCCGCAATAAGCCCTTCCCGGAGGCCATCCGCTAGTGCCCTCTCATCAATGATTCCTCCTCTGGCGCAATTCACCAGATAGGCACTCTTCTTCATCATTTCGAGCTCCTCCTTGCCAATAATCCCCTTTGTTTCAGGACTCAGAACTGCATGGATGCTCACGAAGTCGGATTCCGATAGCAGCTCATGAAGGTCGACGAGTTCGACGCCTATCTTGGCGGCAATCTCCTCGTTCAGATAGGGATCGAACGCGAGAACTCTCATTCCGAAGGCTTTGGCCCGCTTAGTGACCTCTGCACCGATTCGTCCGGCACCAACCAGCCCAAGCACCTTGTCCTGGAGCTCGGTTCCAACGAATCTCTTCTTTTCCCACTTTCCAGCGCGAACACTTCGGTCTGAAATCACGAGGTTCCTTGCCAACGAGAGCATATGCCCAATCGCCAGTTCGGCAACCGAGACCGTGCTCCCCCGGGGCGAGAAAACTACTGGAATCTTCCTCTCCGTCGCTGTACCCACATCGATGTTATCAACGCCCACACCCGCTCGTCCGATGACTTTGAGATTCTCACCCTCTTTGATGATATCGGCCGTCATCTTTGTTCTGCTCCTAACGATTATGGCATCGTAGCGGGGAATCTTACTGAGCAGGTCACCTGCATCGTATTCCTTCACGTCGACTTCATGCTTGGCCCTCAGGAGGTCTATTGCCTCCTTGACAATGGGATCATTCACGAGAATCCTCATCAGAGCACCACGAGGGTCATTAGTCAGGCAATATTAACAGATTACCCCACAAGGCTGGGGATGATCAACAACATGCTGACTATCAGTACGACCATCAGAACTATGGCGAGGACAATCGCAATGATTGACATCTTCATGTCCGAACCTATGATGACTGGGACGGGACCCAGCATAATGACTCCGCCGAACTTCCTCTCAGGCTCTCTGGCGGGTGGCGCTGCTTGCCCAGGACTCGGTGGAGACTCCGCAGGCAACCTCGATGCGTATCCGAAGAATCCCAGGAAGAATGAGACAATCAGACAAAGGATGCCCAAGAATCCCCATATGTCAGAGCCAACGTAGACTGGGAAGATTAGAAACAGAGATACGGTCCCACCGCCTTGAGTCACGCTGACGGCCAGTAGCCCAATACCGATCAAGACTAGCCCTGCAGCGAGGACCAACAGCCTTCGCATCATGCGTTCTATCCTCCCACTCGTATTAATCCTTTGTGTGTCAATCTCCAAGACCCCGATTAACCTTTTATCTCCTCAAATGAATCCTCCCTGGAATGCTTGAGAACATCGTGGCCCAAATCTTCAGATCCCAGGGTTTCTCGGTCAAGCTGGAGAAAAACAGAATCCACGCAGAGAAGGCGGGAAAATCGGTTTTCGTGGGAATAGTCTCAGAAGGGGAGCTCGACAGCTTCCTTGAAGAAGTGGGCGATGATTCCAGGTTCAAGGTCGCCATTCCCACCTATGGATTCACGAGCAATGAGCAGAAGACCGCTTTGGATAAGAAAGTCTCGCTTTGGGGATTAGATGAGGTGGAGGACCGCATAAAGGGTGAGCTTTTCGAGGTTCTCGACCTACCTGAGGGCCTCGATGATAGAGAAGTGAGGGAGACCATAGTCAAGCCCGTTCTGACCAGTGATGACATAAGGGAGATCGGGAAGAAGACAGTAAAGGGATTCAACTACATGCTCCAGCTCGTTCCCCACTTTGTGTACGACTTCAGGAGCGTCCTGCGAGTGCCCGGAGAGGACGACCGAGTTGTCGAGGGATGCGTGGCCATCAACGCCCTGACATCCCAGTGGGAGATATGGGACAAGGACTTCGAGACTGTCGAGGAGGTTTCCGCAACGCACGAAAGACTGGAGCCGAAGACCGACGAGAAGTCTGCCCTTGAGAGAGCCATAGTGGCTGCCCGCGAACTCGGAACTGAAGAGATCGAAACCATCCATGAGGAGGATCATGCGACAATAGTCGAGAAGAGGGTCGAGAACCCGGAAGAGGAGGACATCGCCCTGAACAGCAGGGGCTTGGTATACCTGCCTGTCTGGTGCGTTGAGGGCACGTTGGGTGTCATAATCGTCAACGCCAACACGGGCAAGATAATCAGAGAAGACTACTACGAGACCTGACTTCTGATGCTCTCAATCCTTTCGAGGATGCCGTTCCAATGGCTGCCTCGCCAATAGTGTTTCCCGCACTCAACGCAACGCCAGAACACGTCTTGGTCTGAGAGAACGTCCTCGGGCACGTTGCCGATGGCCTCCTCCCGCCCAATCTCTTCGATCAGTCCGTTGCAGACCGAGCATCTAGACATGGGTTCCACCACCTTCAGGTTGAGATCACGAGAGACCTGTATCAGTTGCGAATCGAGATCATCACTCTCGACGTAGACGGCACGCACGTCTCTGCTCCGGCTGAGCTCTTTGTCCCTCGTCAGAATCACCCTCTCCTCAGAGACCGCAATCTTCTTTAGCTCCTTGTCACTCATCGGCCCCACGAATTCCGTATCGAATCCAAGGAATCTCAACCACTTAGCCAGAGTCCCAAGCATATGATCGCAAAGGAGCTTCACTTCTTCACCATGTATTCAAGCAGCACTCCCTCCCCAAGCCTCGTGTGTCCAAGGAGTTCCATCCTGGTCACTTCTTCAAGAGAAGAGAATCCTTCCCCGTCCGCCGGCGTCGGAGAACTCTTCCCGCCAATGATCATGCTCCCAACAAAGACCTTGAATTCATCGACGAGGCCCTCTCTGAAGAAGGACCAAATGACCTCTCCGCCACCCTCCACCAGCACCTTGGTGAATCCGCGGGCATTGAGAATCGACATGAGCTCCTTGAGGTCGACCCTCTCCAGCCCGCACCTGATTACTTCGATTCTCCCAAAATCGCGGGAGCATCGTTCAGACGTCGCCACCATCGTCCTCGCCTCCCCCCTAAAGACCGAGGCATCCTCTGGCGTGCGACCAGTGGAATCGAGGACGAGTCTGGTGGGGCTCTTGACCTCTGAGACATACTGAGACTTGACCAGCAGGCTCGGATCATCGGCAAGAATCGTCCCCACACCGACGACAATCACATCAACAGAGTTCCTCACCTCGTGGACTCGCTTCATGTCCTCCTCGCTTGAGATTCTGGTTTGAGCTCTGGTAGGAAGGGCTATCTTCCCGTCGGCGGACATGGCACAGTTGACTATGACTCGAGGTTCCACACTGCGTGATTGCACCTTATCACTTAACGCTTTTGGGATGGAGACACTTAAATAGGGGTTTCCAGATTGAAGCGATGCCGACCATGGAGAATATCCACATATACGAGCTCAAGAGGATGGACCTCAAGGGAGCCACGGTCATCGACGGTTTTCCAAGCGTGGGCCTCGTTAGTTCCATAGTCGCAAACTACATCATAAATGCGCTCAACCTTGAGCAGGTCGCAATCATGGATTCCGTGTATTTTCCAACTGTCTCTCTGATCAGAGACGGTGAGCCAATGAACCCAGTCCGCATCTACGCGGGATCCAAGGAAGAGAACAAGGATAAGATTGTGGTTTTCATATCAGAGTTCCAGCCACCGCCGAATCTGATAAAGGTGATCGCAGCCGCGGTCATCGACTGGGCCGAGGATCAGAAATGCGATCTCCTGCTCTGTCCAGAGGGGCTCATCGTAGATAGAGACAAGGATGATGAGACCCGCTCGGACATTCAAGTCTACGGCATAGGAAGCACGGCGAGGACGAGCAGTATCCTGACAGAAAACACAATCACCGTGTTCGAGGAGGGCGTCATCACTGGCGTTGCGGGAGTCCTCCTGAACGAGGGCAAGAAGCGGGACTTCAGCGTCATCAGTCTCCTCAGCGAGGCGCATCCAGACTACCCTGATGCGAGAGCAGCCGCTCGAGTGATTGAAACCATCGATAGGATACTCCTGCACACTGAGCTTGACGCGCAGCCGCTCTACGAAGAGGCCGAGAGGATTGAGCTCCAATTGAAGAGCATACACAAGCAAACGGCCACGGCAAAGAGACCGCCAAGCCCGGTCAGGCCCTCCATGTACGGCTAGGCTCGACTTCGATTCTCCACTTCTTGTCGACCTTGATTGTCCGGAAGGTGACATCGAGGAACTCCTCAAGCAACCACATATGGGTTTTCGTATGGCCACTGATTTCTCTGACGATGATTTCAGAAGGGCCGTCTGCAATCGCCAGATATGGAAGGATTTGATCGGAGAGATGCACATCAGCAGTGGCTCCTGCCCTTGTTTCGAGAAGAAGTGTATCCATCGCCTCCTGGGCCACTAGCTCCGCTCTTATGCCTCTTTCGGCAATGGCATCGGAACCGAGAACGACGTCTCCCGCAAAGGTGCTGAGAACCACTGCTCCGCCTTGCCCTGTTGCCCTGTCCCTGTCCAGCTTTTCCGCCCGTATCTCCGTCTCGGCAAGGGTCTGGAGCTTGGTCAGGACACCTTCCATCCTATGAAGTATGTGGTCTGGCAAGTTGCCGACATGAAGGAATCCCTCGATTCTCTCGACAGACGGAAGGCGGGGAAGCTCAAGGGCGCGCAGTTCCATGATTGGATTCACAGTGACGCGAATTCTCCCTCCTCCCTTGGGGTAGTATCCTCTTCTCACCACCTCGGCATTCACTTCCCCTCCCATCCGCCTGAGAACCGGCAGAAAGACATGCTCGAAGTAATCCCATGGTGGTGACCATCTCACATCTGTGCCGCCAACAATGCTGATGCGACATATGCGACCGGAGGACAGAGCGGGGAGAAGACATGCCTGAAGAACGAGAGTCACGCTTCCAGCGGTGCCGACATCGAAACGAAAGTCCCCACCAGAGAGCTTTCCAGGAAGGAATCTGATCTCCAATGCCCCTTTGTGCAGGTTGTCGACCCGTGCATTGGAGATCGCTGCGACGGACCTGATGGAGGTCATGTGTTGGTTCGCCAATCCCGGATTGGATCTGTTGGCCCGTATGTTGAAAATCCTGACGTCCTTCCCAGTCAAGGCAGAAAGAGCTACTGCCATCCTTGTAATCTGGCCTCCGCCCTCACCGTAACCTCCGTCAATTTCAATCAAGATGCTCAGGCTCATAATTCCCATCATCTAATAACAGTTTTGTGTGGGATGACTGAGCAAAGTTCTTATCATTGGGAGCCTTTCGCGGGAACGGCGAAATCGATGTCCGTGACCATCCACAAGACAGCTGAGGTTTCGACCCGGGCCGTAATCGGAGAGGGCACGTCCGTCTGGAACGATGTTCAGATCAGGGAAGGCGCGAGGATTGGGAAGAACTGCAGAATAGGGAAGTGCGCGTACATAGGGAAGGATGTTGTGATCGGTGATGGATGCAAGATACAGAACAGGGCGACGATCTATCGGGGCGTGACTCTTGGTGATTATGTATTCATCGGACCGCACGTCACGTTCACGAATGATCCCTATCCAAGGGCCGCGGCCCAGGACTTCCAGTTGGTCTCAACCGAGGTGGAAGACCATGCCTCCATCGGTGCTGGTGTGGTCGTCGTATGCGGAGTAAGGATTGGCAAGTACGCGATGATTGGGGCAGGGAGCGTGGTCACGAAGAGCGTGCCGCCGCATGCCCTCGCGTACGGGAATCCCGCCAGAGTCGTCGGGCATGTCTGCGAGTGTGGGCACCCCTTGAGTGAGGATAACGTGTGTGCGAACTGCGGGAGGACTATCGAGGTTGGGTGATTCTCTGATTCCAGTAGCGAGACCATACCTCTCGGACGATGAGGTCAATGCCGTCACCGAAGTTCTCAGATCCGGCATTCTTGCGAGGGGTCCAAAGGCCAAGGAGTTCGAGAATCGATTCGCCGAGTATATTGGAAGAGACCACGCAGTTGCCACATCCTCCGGAACCTCAGCGCTTCACATAGCAAACCTTGTCATGGGAGTGTCGGAGGGCTCCGAAGTCATAATTCCCCCGCTCACGTTCTTCGCTACCGCTTCGACTGTCCTGTTTTGCGGCGGCCGCCCAGTTTTCGCGGACATCGACAGGGAGACCTACACCCTGGATCCCGCCTCTGTCGAAGAGAGAATAACAGGCGCAACCAGGGCCATCATGCCCGTTGACCTCTACGGACAGACCGCGGACTACGACCCGATTCAGAAGATCGCGCGGGACAACAACCTCAGGATAATCGAAGATGCTTGCCAGGCTCATGGCGCCTCCTATGGTGGTAAGATGGCTGGTGACTTCGGAGACGTATCCTGCTTCAGCTTCTACGCGACAAAGAACATGACCACGGGTGAGGGAGGAGCGATTCTCACGGACAGCGACGAGTTCGCTGAGAGGGCGAGGCTTCTTAGAGAGCATGGCGAGGAGGTGCACTACAGCCATGTGCTTCTGGGCTACAACTACCGCATGACCGAGATATCGGCGGCCATAGGCCTCGTACAGCTCCAGAAGCTGGATGAGATCATCAGGAAGCGCCGGGAGAACGCCAGGCTGCTCACTGAAGAGCTTGAGGACGTCAGGGGGATTGACACCCCCACCATCGGAAGAGGGAGAACGCACTCATTCTACCAGTACATAATCGAGGTGAGTGAAGATTTCCCCTTGTCCAGGGAGGCACTGATTGAGCACCTCAGGAAGAAGGGAATAGGTTCACGAGCGAGCTATCCCATGCCTCTATATGAGCAACCGGTCCTCAAGAATCTGAGAGTCTCGGGAAAATGCCCAGTAGCACAAGAGTTGCTCCCGAAGCTTCTCGAGCTGCCCGTTCATCCCCATGTGACAGAAGATGACATAGGGGAGATTGCGAAGTCCATCAGGGAGTGTCTGAGGTCCTGAGAATCCGAGCAAATGTTTTATCTAATGTCACCACTTGAGCGGTATCATGCTGAGAGTGGGCGTCATCGGTGTGGGCTCAATGGGCCAGAACCATGCCAGAGTCCTTTCGGAGATAGCGGAACTGGTAGGCGTAGCGGACAAGGATAGCGACACAGGAAAGAGAGCGGCAAAGAGGTTCAACACGGAATGGTTCCAGCACTACGAGGACCTCCTAAGGCAAGATATCGACGCAGTGAGTGTGGCCACTCCCACTGCCCTGCACTACCAGGTGTCTAAGGAAGCGATTGAATCGGGAATTCACGTACTAGTCGAGAAACCCATGTGTTCGACGACAGAGGACGCCGAGAAGCTTGTGGAGACTGCCGAATCGTCGGGGCTCACTCTTGCGGTCGGCCACATAGAGAGACATAATCCCGTCGTTGAGTTCACAAAGAAGGGCATCAGGGACGGGAGATATGGTGATGTGATAACCGCCTCAGCAAGGAGAGTTAGCAGCCTTCCCTCGAGAGTTCATGATGTAGGTGTCATTCTTGATCTCGGGATCCACGATATTGACGTGATGAGATACCTCCTCGGAAGCGAGGTGAGAAGCGTCTTCGCGAGCGGCGGGCGAATCAAACATGAGAGCTTCGAGGACCATGCCAACATCATGCTCTCCTTCGACAACGGAGCGAACGGTTACGTGGAAGTGAATTGGCTGACGCCCATGAAGGTCAGGAAGCTCTCCTTGACTTGTCTGAGGAACTTCGTGGAGGTCGACTACACGACTCAGTCCCTCCAGATCTTCTCTTCGACCTTCGGTAGACTGGACTCCTTCAACCTGTATCGCATCCCGCTTGAGTTCGACACCAGAAGAGTCTCCCTCGAAAAACGTGAACCGCTCATGAACGAACTCGTGGATTTCCTCGATGCGATAGAAAGAAAGCGCGAGCCGCTCATCTCTGGCAGGGACGGATTGAGGACACTGCAAGTTGTCATGGCCGCAATCGAATCGCAAAAAACCGGGGAAAGGATGGAACTCTGATTACTTGCCGATGGCCCTGTAGACCACTCCAGCCCGTTGAATCTCCGACTTGCCGAAGATGTTGCGGCCATCCACGACTATGTTTCCCCTCATCTTGGATTTGAGTTCCTCCGGCGTCAGGCTCCGATAGACCTCGTGCTTGGTCACGAAAACAGCGGCATCGGCTTCGCGCAGAGCAACGTCCAAATCCCTCGTGAGCTCGACTCCTTCAACGCCATTCGCGTACGGATCGTGGACTATGATCCTAGCCCCATTCTCCCTCAGCCTTTCAATGACTGGAAGGGAGGGCGTGTTTCTGGCATCGTCTGAGTCCTCGATGAATGCAAAACCCATGATGGCAACGTTCGAGCCCTCCAGATTCCTTCCGGCCTCCTTGAAGGCTTCCCTTGTCAGGTTGAAAAGATGATGAGGCATCATGTCGTTTATGTCCCGTGCAAGTGAAATGAGGCTCCCCTCCGGATCCATCTCAGCACCGTAGAGCAAGAGCCAGGAGTCCTTGGGAAGGCAATGTCCCCCGACACCAGAACCGGGCTCATGCATGTGCCTATCGGGTGAGGTGTTGACCAATTGCCTCGTCTGGAAGACGTCAATCCCGAGTTTCTCGCATATCAAGGCGAGTTCATTGGCGAATGCGATCTCAACATCCCTATAGGCATTCTCAGTCGTCTTCACGACCTCTGCTGTCAAGGCATCTGTGAGGAGGAGCTCGCCCTTCGAGATGTGTTCATAGAAGCCTTTCGCAACCTCCGCACTCTTGGCATCGATTCCCCCAATTACCCTATCGCATTGTATCAGATTTTGCAGGAGCTTGCCCACCTTGAGCCTCTCAGGACAGTGAGCCAGATGAAGATCCTCACCCACCTTCATACCAGATTTCTCTTCGAGAATCGGTTTCACGACTCTTGAGGTGGTTCCAGGAGCTATCGTGGACTCTATGGAAACGAGGGCCCCCTCCTGAAGGTTTTCTCCGATGCTTGAGACCGCTGCCCTTAGAGCCTCGAACCCTGGAATCTTCGTCCTCTCGTCTATTGGAGTATCCACGCAGATGAAGATGGCATCGGCATCTCCGCACTTGGAGAAATCATTCGTTGCCCTTAGTCCGTGATTCTTGTGGGCATCTTCGAAGAGTTCCTTCAGGCCGGGTTCCTTTCCGACTATGGGGCAGATACCTTCATTGATGGCCTTGATCTTCGATTCGTTGATGTCTATTCCGATGACATCAAAACCACTCCTTGAGAAACTGCAGGCCAGAGGTATGCCCACATAACCCAAGCCTACGACGGCAATCCTCTTCATAGTATTCCGTGAGAAGACCGAGCCCAGATATAAAGGTTTATGGCTGATTATTCGAGGGCTGTGAAAAATAGCCTCTGACTTCTGTTTTGGGAAATAATTTTGAGGAA
>JBHIFJ010000022.1:0-35813 GCA_046761045.1 Thermoplasmata archaeon | reverse complement strand
GCTCCAGGATGGGACCCAGGGAACTCGAGGAGGAAGAGCCCGAGGAAGCAGAGGAACCGACCGAGGAGATCGAGGAAGCAGCAGAGACCGAGGACGCTCTCGAGGAACTCGAACCGCCAAAGGCGGAGCCAGAGGCTCCCGAGGTCGAAGAACCTGAGGAACCGCCCGAACCAACTCCCGAGGAGGATCCGAGATTGCAGAGACTCAGGAAGGCGTACGAAGAGGGCAGGATATCCGAGGAGGTCTACGAGGAGAACCTCAGGAAGATAAGGGGCGAATGACAACCTATAAATGAAGTGTTCTGCAATCTTGTTGCCGAGGGCTCATAGATCAGTCTGGAAGATCGCCACCTTCGCATCTCTTTTGAGCGAAACAGGTGGAGGTCGCGGGTTCAAATCCCGCTGAGTCCATTTCAACACCGACACGACCGTGTTGGGGTATGTGGCGGGAACAAATTTATACCCATCCATTCTTGCCGCTGTTGTGAGCTTCTCAGAGATCATGGACATCGACAGAACGGATGAATTGAGGAACCGCACCTGGTGGTGGTGGTGGCACATTTTCTTCCTGAGGAATCCGGTAGCTGCCGAAAGGACGAAGCAGCTCATGGTCCTGTGGGGGACGAGGAACACCAAGTTCCTTGAGGTGAATGGCATTCCTTGGCGAAATGAACGCGAGATTGTGCGTGAAGAGAATAGTCTCACTTTCCACGGGTTGTGTGCATCGTGGTTCTTTGATGGGGAGAGGATGAGGGAACCGCTCTTCATTGACCAGGGAACGATGACCTCAACGTGGGACGAAGTGGAAGGCGAACTCGTTCTCAGAAATGATAACACGTACAGATTCGCCAAGGAAGGTGAGAACTGCCTCGTCGCAATCAAAAGACCCGAGGTGGAGGTGGAGCTGAAGTTGGCTCCTTGGACGCCTTTCATGTCCAGGATAGAGCACACCGGCAAACGTTACCTTGTCAGGCTCGGTTACCAAATGCACAAGATAAGAGGGTCCAAAGTGAGCGGGAGAATGCGAATTGATGACGGGGAGACGGAAGAGGAGGGCACGGCTTATTTCCAGAAGGTCAGAATAAACAGTCCGACCTCGCCCTGGTACTGGGGAGTCTTCCACACGGACTCAGGATGCTATGTGGACTACTTCATGCCTCACATCGGACCACCCGCCTTTCGCAGGTCGTTGAGTCATAGGAGCGGCCTCGACTGGGGTGAATGGCCTCTGTCGAGGAGTTGGCAGTTCTACGACTCATCCGATGACGAGTTCCACAGGATCAGGAACATATCCATGTCCAGAAGCTACGAGAAGGATCTTCCCACATTCACGCTTCACGGGCGGGAGGGTGACAGGAGTATCGAGATGGTGATGAGGGCGTATTCTCGAGCCTATTGGAAGGTCAAGCAACCCTTTCTGAAGTTGCTCTGCAGCTACCTGTACTACAATGAATATCCAGTCAACGTGACGAAATTCGAATTTCGGAGCGGGACAAAGAGAAGGACTCTCTCAGATGTTGGACGGTTTGTCGGGAATTGCGAACACAGCTGGGGAATGATCTAGGTGTTTTCGCCTCCGACTCGTGCTGGCCTCAATAGCTCATCACATCCGTTTTCATGATTTCCCTGAGGAGGGATGTGGCATAGCTTCCCGGGATGAGCTCGAATGAAGTTCTGACAGAGCCGTCACCCACACTGAACTCGAGGCTCTTGAGCGGGCTGAGGATCTCTCTGCGCGAGCCCTTCGATGAAATCCTTGGTATCTTCGGCACGAGGAAGTCCACTGGTTTGGCGTCTTCCTCATCGATGATGGACATCTCGATGTCACCCATCTCCCCCTCCGCAAACCGCGGATTGGCGCCAAAGACAAGGCCGCTGATGAACGCCTTTCCGTCCTTGACCTTCCTACTGGCCTTGCCGATGTTTTCATCGTTGACCAGGATTGGCCTGGTCCTGTCTGGCAGACCGTTCTTCCTTGTTGGGAGAATCAAATCGCCTGGGACGGGTTCGTTGAGCGGGAGCCCCCGTTTGAGCCGCAGGCTCAGCATTCTGTTGAAGAGATATGACTGATATGCGTGGACGAACATCATCTGGAGGTTGAGCGGGAGAGTGGCAATGGCGCCGACGAAGTCGTGGGGATTCTTGACCAGGTGGTTTAGAATCGCCCTTTCGAACGACAGGTTCCTTGGGAACCTCCTAAGGGCTTCGGGGAAGTCCCGTGTGTTCTCGACGTGACGCCTTACCTCCTGAGCTTCATCCGACTCGTTTGAGAACGGGCGTCCGAGATATGACATGACTGCCCCCTCGAAATCGCCATTACAGATCTCCTTTCCAATGATGTGCGTGACGGGCCTGGCAGCGCCGAACCGTTGAACGCCAAAGAAGTTGGGAAACCCTCCCGTTTCGATGATCGAGTCTACAATCTTCGACACCCGATTGAGTGCCTCCGATTTTGAAAGCTCCACCATGCCAATGTCGATTCGAAATCTGTTCCCGAGGAGATCGCCGAGATCGATTCGTCTGTCTGTTTGGAGGACCTCTAGGACCTCCACATCCTTGATATTTAGCTCCTTCACTGCTTCCGGCGGACAGTCGAATTGAATGAGCTGAGTGGTCACCGCTCTCTTGTCCTTGGTGCCAGCGAACCTGATTCTTCTTCTGCTGATTCTGAGCGTCCTAGCAATCTGCCTTACCATCCTATTTGCTTCCCAGTTCCTTGCCCTTATCTTCGCGACGGTGTAGTCGCCTCCTTCCACTGAGGGGAGAGGAATTGGGATTTCCTCAACAATGAAGTCCTCCGGTCTTATCTTGAGTTTTCCGCCGATTCCAGGCTCGCGTGTGAGGAAGACCTCGATCCCAAGAATCTCCTCCATTGGAACACATCATTTGACTTTCTTCTCAATGAGGGTCTTGCATGCCTCAAAGTCCTTGGAAAGCCGCCTCGCCACCCGCCTGAAGACCGTTTGAGGTCTTCCCTTCTTCACTTTGAGAAAAATCTGGGGCTTGTCAAGCTGTGGGTGGCCTGGGATGTACCTGGCATCAGAGACGTCCTTGTCCTTCAGAAGTTGGTTCAGCAGCGGGAAGATCATGGTTTCATCGAAATCCGATATCTCGATTCTCAACTGGGTTTTCTTCAGGTCCAGAAGCTTGATGTCCATGGCACTCAACCTTGGCATATACAGAATCATCGTATTTCTAGTTTATCACTTTCTGGAATGTGAACGAGTCAGTGATCGCCGGTCGATCCAGTTGATGCGTGCCTCATCCTCCTCTTCACATGCGGGTACAGGATGAGCTCCTCAATCTCAAGGTCACGAACGAAGGAGGGCTCGATTTCTGCCAGCCTATCCTTGAGGCAGGAGTACTCCTCTGCGTCCGATAGGGAGCTCATGATGGCAGGATGGCAAGGTACCCCTGCGTCCCTCAGATTCGACAACGCCTCTAGCTGCAGTTCGAATCCCCTGCTCGCACCTGTGAACCTTGTGAACTCCTCTTCGTTGCATCCTTTCAGGGAGACCCTCACATGAACCCTTCTGAATCCTGCGAGATCCTCGGCATAGGAGCGGTCGATGAGGATTCCATTCGTCTCCAGAATGAAATTGTGGTCGCTCCCATCCACCAAATCAAGGAGATCGAGCAAGTGCTCCTTCCCGATAGTCGGCTCCTGCCCGCTCAACCTCCAGAGCATGTGTCCCGTACTTTCCGAGATTCTCTCCATTCTTCGATAGACATCTTTGGAGTCGTAGAACCTGCCGATGTTGGTGTGCCCCCAAATGGTATTTCCTGCCCAGCAGAACAGGCAAAGGAGATTGCATCCCACGACATCACCAGTGACTATTCCGCCGTACCACCTGGCTGGACGGAAGCGGTAGTACTTCCTGAGTGTGCCTTTGCAGACATCCTTCTCGATGCACCTGCTTCGCTCAATCGGGTCGTACATCGCCTTCAGGGAGGGAACTCGTCACGGGCCTAAACTTGTATCCATAGTGTATCACTCCAGCCTTTCCCTCCTCGCCGAGCTTTCGGAAGGTCGCCTGGACTTCCATGCCCACATCGATGTCGCATTCATCACAGTCTATTATCGGTGCAGTGAGCCTGACTCCATCCTTCATCTCGACGATGGCAATGATGTAGGGTTTCTGCATCTCGAAGCTCTCTGGAGCGTCGTGAACAACCGAATAGGTGACTATCTTTCCTGTGCCGCACAGCTTGACGGATTCCATCCTTCCTATGCTCTTCCTGTGGCAACTCGGACACACCAATCGCGGCGGGAAGAACGTCTCTCCACAGCTCCCGCACCTGGAGGCGAAGAGGTTGTACCTGCTGGGGGTCTCCCGCCAAAACCTCGGTATAGCCAATCAATCACCCCTCTCGAAAACATGCACGACGGCGGTGGCCCCAGTTCCGCCAACATTATGGGTGAGGCCCACAGTCGCACCATCCACTTGGCGCTTGTCCGCCTCCCCTCTCAACTGCTGAACGATCTCGATGGCCTGGGCAACACCAGTCGCGCCGACCGGTTGCCCCCTTGCTTTCAGGCCTCCCGATGTGTTGACAGAGACCTCTCCGTCAAGGGCTGTCAGGCCCTCCTCGGTTGCCCAGCCGCCCTTCCCCTTTTCGAAGAACCTTAGGTCCTCGATGGCCAGGATTTCCGATATTGTGAAGTTATCGTGAACCTCTGCGACGTCCACATCCGATGGAGTCTTCTTTGCCAGATGAAGGGCTTTCTTTCCCGCAATCACAGTCGCATCCATGGTGCAAATGTCCCTTCGGCTGTGGAGTGCAAGCGTATCCGTCGCCAACCCTGATCCCGCGATCCTGATCGGAGTGTCAGTGAATTTCCTGGCTCTGTCCAAGGGACACAGGACCACCGCTGCGGCACCATCCGAGAGGGGCGCACAGTCGAAAAGCCCCAGAGGGGTGGCCACGGGAGGTGCATTGAGCACCATCTCCATGGATATCTCCCTCTGGTACTGGGCGTGAGGGTTCAGAGCGCCATTCTTGTGGTTCTTGACCGCCACGGCAGCGAGTTGCTCCCTCGTGGTGCCATAGACATGCATGTGTCGACGAGCCATCATCGCGTAGAGGCTAGGGAAGGTGGCACCGAACACTGACTCCCATTCCTGGTCCGCAGTGGCTGAGAGGATTTGGAGGGCCTGCGTGTCTCCCACATCGGTCATCTTCTCGGCAGCGCCGACGACGACTATGTTGTACATTCCGGAGCCAACAGCCATGTAACCCATTGCCAGTGCAACACCTCCTGAGGCGCCCGCTGCTTCCACGCGCACAGACGGCAGGTGCATGCTGGCAAGCCCCGAATAGTCTGCGACAAGAGGAGCAACGTGCTCCTGCTCGATGAACTTGCCGGCCGACATATTGCCCACGTAAAGGGCATCTATCTGCTGACTGGTTATGCCTGCGTCCTCCATTGCCCTGAGCCCGGCTTCGATCCCGATCTCCCTGAATGACTTGTACCAGAGCTCCCCGAACTCGGTCTCACCTACACCTATGATCGCAACTTCTCGCATCAGGCACTCTCCGGGAGAACTATCTTTTCCCTGAACTTCGCGTAGGTCGCGTAATCGATGAACTTCCCCCCCGAGATCATGTTGCTTACAAGGAGGAAGGGATCCCTTCTGAGATCCTCTATCCCATCACAGACAGTGATATCGAAGCCATCTGAACCAGCACCCGAACCATATGCAATAACCAGTATGCGGTCACCTGGCTTTGAGACGTCGAGAATCGCCGCTAGACCTAGGAGGACGGCCGCAGAATAGGTGTTCCCTATCACCGGAGAGAGAAGACCTGTCGTGCTCTGCTCCTTGCCGAATCCCAGCATCTTCGCGGCTCGGAGCGGGAACTTTCCATTCGGCTGATGAAATACGACGTGATTGTAGTCCTCTGGCGTCGTTCCCGCCATTTCCATGAGGTTCTTGCCGCAGGCCAAGACATGCTTGAAGTAGGCGGGTTCGCCTGTGAACCTCCCACCATGCCTAGGATACATCTGTCCTTCCCTTCTCCAGAAGTCGGGGGTGTCCGTCGTGAATGAACATGTCTCGTTTATCCTCGCGGCGACGTTCTCGGTTCCAACCAAGAATGCGGCACCTCCCGCGGAAGCCGAGTACTCCAGTGCGTCGCCTGGGGCCCCCTGTGATGTGTCTGTGCCCACTGCCATTCCATACTTCATCATGCCCGAGGCGACGAGGCCCATGCATGTTTGGATGGCCGCGGTCCCTGCCTTGCACGCGAATTCGTAATCCGCCGCTGTCAGATCTGGAGATGCCTCGATTGCTTCCGCAACGATTGTGGCAGTAGGCTTGACCGCGTACGGGTGCGACTCAGAACCCACGTATATGGCCCCGATATCCTTTGGATTGATTCTGACCCTCTTCATCAGGTTTCTGGCGGCCTCAACGGACATTGTTATGACGTCCTCATCGGGTGAAGGAACGGATTTGCTCTTGATGTTCAGTCCTCGGCCAATCGCCTCACCGTCTGTTCCCCAAACCTTGCCAATCTCAACTGGAGTAACGCGCCATCTAGGGACGTAGGCTCCGTAGCTCACTATACCAACATCCAAGTTATCACAACCTTGACAGTCTTTCCTCGAGCTGCGGAACCTCAAGTTCTGTTCTTACGAGGCAGACCTTCTCGAGTTCCGCCAGCTTTATCGCGAGCGGATCAACTCTCTCTGGTTTCACATAGACGACCATCGCTGGCTTGAGCGGGTGCGCTCTTACGGCCACCATCGGGGACCTCCCGAACTTCACACCGACGAATATGAGAGCTCTCTGACTGCTCCATCCATATATCTTGTGGTAGTCCGATGACCCCATCTTTGTTATCGCCTTCAGGCTATCCAAGATCGTATAGCCGTTGACATTGTTGATGGGGGGGACGCTCTCGGCTACGCTCTCACCCTCGATTTCCCTCACAAAGATGTCTGCTGGTATGCCCACCGGGAATTCCCTGATGCTCAGGATGCCCTCGTTTTCGTCGCCCTCGTATTCCTTGGAGAATTTCCCTCCCGAGAGCTCGTCTAGCCTCATGAGGGCATCGACGATTCGCCGGACCGTCTTGATCCCCGGGGAAGGTCTGCGTCCCGACTCATAGTCGCTTATCACCGAAGGGGAAACTTTCATCTCCTTGGAAAGGTCGAATTGGGATATGCCCATCTCTTCTCGCCATTTCCTCATGGTCTTCCCGGGTTCGTCACTCAATGTTATGTCGGCGGCGACACGCTCCCGCAGCCCGCTCCTCATTGGCAGGAGTGTAGAGCAACCGAGTATATAAGATTGTCGAAACGCACATCGGCAATCAACGAACCCACTCGATCCCCGAGAAAGAATAAAATCCCGAAAGGAAATACAGTTGGAGAGGGCCCGTGGGGTAGCTTGGTATCCTTCTAGGTTCGGGACCTAGTGACTCCAGTTCAAATCTGGGCGGGCCCACTTTACGCCGTTCGAAAGGCGAATATGCGAGCAATTCGATACAACTCGCACTGTTTTCAATCGCCACATCCCGAGCTATGGGTTGACGATCCAGTTGGTGTCCTCCGACACCAGGATCCAATATCCTGCTCCAGTTCGGAAGTATTGGCCGGGACTCATTTCCTTGAGGTAGTATGGAGGGGATGGATCGTATGTCTGGACTTCGATTGTCGGAACACCTGCAAGGGCGTCCAAAAGTCTGCGATCACTGAGCGAGGGGTAGCCGACGAAGTTCCAGCCCTTGAACAGGTGAATCTTCGTGGTGGGCGCTATCACTCCCTCAACGTCGAGATTGACATCTTGGGGGACGTCTATCCAGAGCGCCATGGTTTCGTTCGCCACGGTGAGATCGTTGTACATCTTCCAGGCGCTGTTCTCCTTCCATGGATCGGCACTGAAGTTCGAGCGGTAGTACCTCACACTCGTGTACTTCCCGGAGATGGATGACAGAATCATGGATATATCATTCGATACAGGAGCCAACGGAAGGGAAACGAGGTTCCAACCTTGCCTCAAGGGAACCCTGTACTTCGACGGGTCTATCTCGATGATGACCGAGGTCGCGTCATTCTCTGGATTCTCGTCTGCGGGCAGTAGCGTCTTTGCAACTATCTTAAACGAACCGCCCTCTATGAACTTGTGCGTCCAATCAAGGACCTCGCTTAGACCAGGTTCAAGCCATGTCGCTGTCTGTCTAGACTCGGGTCCGTAGAACGGGGACTCCTGGGGATATTCTCCAATCACGACGATATCGTCGATGAACCATCCTGTGTCGATGACGCCTTCGTCCGACGAGAACCTGAACCTCACCTGGACATCCTTCCTATCGACGAAGCTTGAGATGTCGAAGCTGAACTTCTGGAAAGTCGTTGAAATGACCCCGCTGTAGCTTGCCAGAACCTCCCATTTCCCTCCGGAACCAACGTCAACGGAAGCGAAATCGTATGACACCTCTGTCGTCAGCCTCTGATAGAAGTGAAGGGTCGCCCGCGATGCCCCCTCCAAGCTGAACATCGGAGATCTCAGAATCTGATATGCCTTGTTCGAATACTTTCCTGTTGCGTCATTCCCCATCCACCAGCTGTATGTTCCGTTGTGGGAGAATGTCGAGACTCTGTGCCATTCGTTGCTCGAGCCGGGGCCATCATAGTCGATCACGGTCCACTCTGGACTCACCGCCTCGACATCCTCTGTCAGCACGATCTGGGGGACTAGAGATCCGAGCTTCCTGATTTCCATGGAGGTGTCGAATGGCAACTCGGCGGTCTCGCCCAAGTTCTCGATGGTGGATGTGAAGGAATAGTTGCCCATGGGATACGTCCCTCTGCTGATGAAGTACCCCAATCGAACGGCAGCGACGTCGCGGGTGTAAGGAACCATGATCTCAAGCCTCAGAGAATCGGACACGCCCGGATATATCGTGGACGTGGCGTTCATCCAAATGTTGTACCTCCCAGGGGAAGCACCCATCAGGACCTGAACGCTCACAACGGCCCGAGTGCTTGAGTCGGGTGCAAGTGCCGCCGAGTTCTTGTCCAGTGAGATGGTCCAGTTCGGCAACTGCGATGCGGTTAGGGCGTAGACATTTGCATCCTTTCCGTCGTTCAACACGGTCATCACGAAGTCTCCGCTTTGACCTCTTGGGATTGTGAGGGATGTCTGGTTCGCCGAAAGAGTCACGTGGTTTATCACTTGATTGGGATTGTCCGCAACCTCAAGGAGGAAGAGGGCTGCTCCAATGTTGTCTTCGCAGACAGGCAGTATCTTGTCTTCCCTTGGGTGGAACGAGTTGTAGGGCGGCCAGAGCGCTGGACCCCAGTCCATTTGGTGCGGATAGACCTCGATGGTAAAGGCGTAAATCCCCATTTCGCCGTACAACCAATCATCATCTGATCCTGACGTCATGTAGAGATCGCTCGCCTTTTCCGGAGTGTACCCAGGAAAGCTGGAGCCGGCCTTGTTCGTTATCCTATTGGACATCTCGGTTGCCAGTGTGGAGAGGACAAGATCGTCTGCAGTTGCGTTGGCCGTGTTCCCCCATGGGTACAGAATGAGTTGCGAATAGGAATGGTAGGAGATCGAGAAAACGAAGTTGTGCTGTTTGACGAAATCCCTGATGGCACTGGTTTCGAGTTCGGAGAACGGTGCAGTCCCCCTGTAGGTCTGGGCCCAGGTCTCATCACTGGCTCCCGCGCCCCCCCACATGTATCCGTAGTTCCTGTTCAAGTCGGTTCCGTAGGTGCCGTCGCCGTTGGGAGATCGGTTCTTCCTCCAGTTGGCGTAGGAGGCGGGATCGTCTCCGCCATCAAAGGATCTCCCGTCCGGGTTGGCCATGGGTATTATCCAGACCTGCCGTTCGTTCACAATGTCGGTTATTGTCATGTTGATGCCGTATCCATCGGTCAGCGTTTGGAGTATGTAGAGGCAGACCTCTGCCGTGAGCCATTCCCTTGCATGGTGCATGCAATTGAAATAGACCTCAGGCTCGTTCTCCTCGATCTGTGGGTTGTCTGATATCTTGATTGCCCAGAGCTCTCTCCCCTGGTATGTGCTCCCTATGGAAATGAGACGCACAATCTGCGTATGATCGGCAACGACTTGATTGAGCTCGGCGACCATCTCGCTGTAGCTGTGGTAGTCTGTGACACCGTCTGTCGGGTCAATCGGATCTGCATTAGCGGGTTCAAGCAAGGGCGAAACGGCCTTTGGACCCTGCTCCAGATGGATAGCAGGCGAACCTTGTGAGCTTATGAGGACGACCAGCAGGACAAAGAGCAGCAGATGAGTTGACTTCATGTGGGTGGCCTGGGTAGGATATTGGCATGCACCTAGATAAGGTTAGTCTTGCTTGTGAGCGACGCCCTTTCCACAATGAAGGTGCCAGTCGTTCCATTCCAATCCGTTGTTGCGGCTTCTATCTCCATTCTCCTTGTGAAGTTCGGTCCGTCAACGACGAGGGTTTCATATTCTCCTCCTTCCCCCGATACGTTGAATCTCGCCTTCTCGCTGAGGGAAATGAGTTTCTCAAGAGTGTCTCCCGCCAGCCTCCTACCAAGCCATTCTTGGCCTAGTCCCTCTGCGGACACGCGAACGATGAGGATTTCGAAGCCCGCATCCACTTCATCTCTGAGGACAGTCTCCTGAGGCCTCCTCCAGATTGGGGCAAAGGTCCTCAAACCTATCCTGTGACATATTCTGTTGATTCTGGTGTGTTGGTAGTCCGATGCGATTGCACCAACAACGAGTCCTTCAACATCCGTGGGTCGCAGCAACCTCTCCAGAGCATCGAGTTCATCGGTGTGACCCGCCTCTCGTTTGTACAAAGGAATGTCGAGGGCTTCCGAATGAAGTTCCGTGAGATTTATGTTTGGGTGATGGAACATCATCGAATCCTGTTGGGGAAAGACAGTCACCAAAGCCTCAACAGTCCATCCCATCTGCTGGGCTATGAAGAGGGCATAGACGGAGTCCTTCCCTCCGGAGAACAGCGAGGCCACCCTCATTTGACACCACACCTGGTCCTTGCCCTTCGGATTACATACACCAATATGATACTTGTGCGTCGGACGCTTCGGAAACCCCAAGCTTTTTCTGGGTATCAGCGATTAGTGTAGTGGAAGCATGTTCCTCGATGAGATGACCACGAAAGAGTTTGAGAAGAGGGTCAGCGAGGACTCGGTTGTGATCGTTCCCATCGGGGCGGTCGAGGAGCATGGTCCGCATCTACCCCTCTGTACGGATTCCATCCAACCGGAGTATATCGCATCGCGAGTCGCGGAGAGAACGGAGGCCCTTGTCGCTCCACCTATCAGGTACGGAAATTGCTCCACAACAAGGAATTTCCCCGGCACGGTGTCCATAAGCTTCGACACGGTGAGATCTCTCGCCTACGATGTCATCAGCGAACTCGCCAGAAACGGAATCAGGTACATTGTGCTGTTGTCTGGTCACGCAGGAGCTCTCCACATGGCTGCACTTCGCCTCGCCGCAAAGAAGGCTGTGGACGAAAGGGAAGTCAAGGTCATGGTTGTTTCTGACTACGAGATTCTCTACCGCTCTGACAAGGTGGAGAAAGGGGATGGGCATTCCGGGCTCCTGGAGACCTCACGGGTACTGGCGATTCGCCCGGACCTTGTCAAGTCAGAGAGACCGAAGGGCGAGAGCAGGATTCCGACATACATCGTTCTTAGACACCCTGAGAAGTACTGGCAGGAAGGTGTGAGCGGGGATTCGGCCGCTGCGTCCGTTGAAAGGGGAACGGAATACAACGATTTTGTGGTCGATGAGCTGTGTCGGATGATCGAGGAGATGAGAGGTTTGGGATGAAGAGGCTCAAGCGGTTGGCTGGAGAGGCTGCTTGCGACTTCGTGAAGGATGGAATGGTTGTCGGCCTCGGAACCGGAAGCACCGTTCACTACACGATAAAGAAACTGGGAAGGATGATTGGCAGAGGACTCAGAATCATCGGGATTCCCACCTCCATAAGGTCAGAGAACCTGGCGAGGCAGTGCAAGATACCGCTGTCCAACCTCAACGAGCATTCGAGGGTGGACATCTCGATTGATGGGGCGGATGAAGTGGATCCGAAGCTCAATCTCATCAAGGGGATGGGAGGGGCGCTTGTAAGGGAGAAGATAGTCGCCAGCGTCTCCAGGAAGCTCATCATAGTCGTAGACCAGTCAAAACAGGTTTCGATGCTGGGAACGAAGTCTCCAGTTCCTGTTGAGGTGCTCCCCTTCGGATGGAGCGCGGTTCTGAGGAGGATAGAGAGGCTGGGAGCTGAGGTGGAACTCAGGAAAAGCACGAAGATACCTTTCGTCTCGGACAATGGCAACTACATACTCGACTGCAAGTTCAAGGAGGTCCCTTCGCCCAAGAAACTCGAACGGAAGCTCAACAACATCCCGGGTGTCGTGGAGAACGGCCTGTTCGTGAAGCTTGCTGACTTCGCTCTTGTTGGGACTGACGAGGGTGTGAAGAAGATTGGCTAGCTATTTCGTGAGCGAACGCAGCTCGTTCATATTCCTCACTATTCTCTCAATCTTCTTGTCCTCCTCCTTCTTGATTGTGGCGATTATCTTGTTGAACGGTTTGGCGAGATGGTAGGCATGGACGGGCCTTCCCTTACCCTCCTTCTTTATGTCTCTCTTTGCGACCCATCCTCTTCTTCGTAGCTCCTGCATTGCCAGAGAGACTTCTGGCTGCCTCAGGCCGGTTGCCTTCTCTATCTGAACGGATGTCGTCTCGTCCCTCTTCGATAGAAAAACCAGGGTCTTTGCCAGATTCCTGGACATGCCCGTGAAGATGAGCCTGTCAATAACCTCGTTATCCATTCGGCTCAACCTCATCTCCCCCTGCATTTATTAATCACCTTGGCAATTATTAATTTGCGAATATATAATTCTTTTCCATCCCTTCCACACGCCTCCGAGGTCTTGTAGAGGTTGAGCCAGTCCTGCGGCATTCGAGCAGCCCAAATCCTATATATGAGTTCGATGTATAGCACGTTTCGCGAGGTCTGAAGGATGAAGATGCCCCGCAGAATAAAAGGATACTGCCCTTCCTGCAGCAAGCATGTCAATCTTGAGATTGAGAGGGTGAAGACCAAGCCCAGGAGCGAGTTCAAGAAGGGGCAGAGAAGATTCAGGAGAATCGTGGCAGGGTACGGAGGGTTTCCGAGGGCGAAGTATGAGGGGAGAGAGAAACCCACGAGGCGGGTCTATCTACGGTATCGTTGCGCGGAATGCGGAAAGGCTCATCATAGAAGATGCTTCCGGGCGAAGAAGTTCGAGCTGGGTGACTGAGATGGCGGAGTTGCCGGGACCGAAAAGCCAGTTTCTCCAAGTTCGCTGTCCGGATTGCGGCAATGAGCAGGTCGTTTTCAGTCACGCCGCAACCGTGGTCACATGCCTCGTCTGCGGTGCGACCATCGTACGACCTAGGGGAGGCAAGGCCGAGATTAGGGGAGAGATCGTGAAGGTTGTGGAGTGATGGTGGTGCCTGAGTTTCCCGAGGAAGGAGAACTCGTTGTGTGCACCGTCAAGAACGTCAAGAACTTCGGTGCATTCGTATCCTTGGACGAGTACGAGGAGAAGGAGGGGTTCATTCACATCGCGGAGGTCGCAACAGGTTGGATCAAGTACATAAGGGACTTCATTCGCGAGGGCCAGAAAGTGGTCTGCAAGGTTCTGAGGGTGGACCCATCGAAGGGCCACATAGACCTATCACTCAAGCAGGTTAACGAACACCAGAAAAGGGAGAAGATACAGCAGTGGAAGAACGAGCAGAAGGCCCACAAATTGCTGGAGCTGGTTGCGAAGCGCATTGGAGTGGATGTGAATAGCTTCGAGGAGGAGCACGCAGGGGACCTTATCGATAAGTTCGGCAGTCTTTATGGAGCCTTCGAAGAAGCAGTGTTCGATGAAAAGACCCTCAAGGATGAGGGGTTTGAGGGCGACTGGGTGAAGGTCTTTTTGGAAATCGCAAAGGAAAACATCCAGCCTCCATCGGTGAATATCGATGGCTACTTCGAGATTAGTTGTCCACTTCCGGATGGTATCGTTCACATACGCGATGCGCTGGCCGAGGTGGAGAAGAACAGGAAGGCCGAGGTCTCTGTTCAGTATGTTGGGGCTCCGAGGTATAGGCTCGTGGTGAAGGCTCCCGACTATAAGACTGCGGAGGAGGAGATGGACAAGACCGTGGAGAAGGTCGTGGAGCAGATTGTCTCGGTCGGCGGGGAAGCGAAGTTCAGTAGAAAGGCGTAAGTATGCGCTCGCTCATCAGAAAGTGCAGAGAATGTGATATCTACACTCTTGGGGGAAGGTGTCCAAACTGCGGGTCCCCAACGGGCATGGCTCTGCCGCCCAGATTCTCTCCAGAGGACAGATATGGAAAGTACAGAAGGCAACTCAAGATGCGAAGGTGCGGAAATGGAACAGATAAGGATTGAGTATCTGGAAAAGCCCAAACTGAGGGATCCGATATTTATCGAGGGCCTGCCAGGTGTTGGGAATGTGGGCAAGCTGGCCGCTGAACATCTCCTGGATGAGCTCGAGGCGAAGAAGTTCGCGGAGATATACTCGAAGCACTTCCCCCCGCAGGTTGTGGTCGATGACGGCGGGATAATTCGGCTCGTGGGGAATCAGCTCTACTACGTGAAGCGGGACGGCGGAGCAGGGGATTTCATCATACTCGTCGGTGACTTTCAGGGGCTTACACCGGAGGGGCAGTATGAACTCTCTGACTTCGTGATGAATGTGATTCTGGAGATGAAGGTGAAGAGGGTCTTCACACTTGGCGGATATGGTGTGGGGAGAATGATTGCCAAACCGAGGGTCATTGGTGCCGCTACACACGAATCCCTTGTCTCTGAGATGAAGAAGCTGGGCGTAGTCTTCCCAAAGGGGGAGCCCGGAGCAGGAATCGTCGGGGCGAGTGGTCTCCTTCTCGGTATCGGAAAGCTCCACGGTCTGGAATGCATATGCCTGATGGGAGAGACCTCTGGGTATTTCGTGGATCCGAAGAGCGCGCAGTCCGTTCTCGAAATCCTGCAGAAAGTTCTTAACATCGAACTGGACTTCAGCAGCCTCGAGGAGAGGGCAAAGCACATCGATCAGATTGCCTCCAAGCTTCGGGAAGTCGAGGAGGAAGTGGAGAAGAAGGAGGACCTCGGCTACTTCGGATAATCCCCACAAAATTCATTATTCGCCACATGCTTATCCGGCTGAGGATGGCAAAGAAGAACCCTAGGAGAGCGTATCTGAAAGGATACGAGGACGGCATGAACGAGGCTTGGGACGATGTCATAAAGCTCACGACGAAGGGCTACACGATGTCGGAGTTCAGAATCATGGCCAAGAGTAGGAAGGCCACCATCCATCAGAAGGTGGAGGGTAAGTCGAGAGAGATTGAGTCTTTGACCTTCGAGGAACCTGAGACAGAGGAGCGCGGTGAGATCGGAGTGCTGAGAAAGGGCGGGAGGTACATCATTCGCGAGGCGAGGCCCGAAAGAAGTCTGGAAATGTTCTCGTCCCTTGTTGAGGATTGTGGAACGGGCCTCGGCATTACAAGGATGCACCCAGGCACGCTGGAAGGGAGGTTCCCGGCTCAGGGCGCGAAACTCATTTGGCTCACGAAGGCGGAGGGAAAGGGGGACTCCTTTCCCTACATATCTCCCACCAATCTTGTCGGGATCCTTTCGAGCATATCCAAGTACCTGAAGGAGAGGAAGGGTAGCCCGGTCCTTCTGGAGGGGGTCGAGTATCTCATAACTCAGAACAGCTTCGATGCCACTCTGAGATTCATGCAGAAGGTCAACGAGTATGTCACTCTCAACGACGGAATACTACTTCTGCCCGTGAACCCATCCGCGATGGAATCGAAAGACTATCAACTCTTGGCAAGGGAGATGACAGGCGAGTTTTGAGTTTCCCGCCAGAAAACGATATATAAACGGGTCATGTTGGGCACTCGGTGCTCCCGTAGTGTAGTCCGGTCAATCATTCGGGCCTTTCGAGCCCGACACCCGGGTTCGAATCCCGGCGGGAGCACTAAACTAAAGGTCCAAGTCACCCCGAGCCCATACGAGTAGCCATGCCTGAGATGAGGGACATATACGACTATGTATACGACTATGAGAAGAGGCTTGGGAGAAAACTCGAGCAAATCAGGGGGATGGAGAATCTATCTGATCGCAACACGAAGATGATTCTCGAATTCCAGAAGCACTGTGTTGCGGAAGGGCTCAGTTAAGCGAGGACCTCTTCGAGATCTCCATCCCTTCGCCTCCTCTATGCGGCCATCTCCCCGATACTCCAGGATGCCTGGGTCTACCTGAACCACGGATTCCTCAGGGAGAGGGAGCGGGAGGATAAGGCTCGGCGAGGACGAGCACGCCGTCAAGGAGGGCGTCTGGGTTCATATGCCCGCAGGACAGCTGCATGCAATTGATGCGGAGTCAGACCTCGTTTTCATCCTCACATTGTTCCGCTGACCGCCCAAATCCTTAAGCGGGCAATGGCTATGCTGTAGGGAGGGGAGGATATGAAGCCGAAGAGCAAAGCCGAGGCGATGATCTTCGAGGTCTGGAAGAATCGGGCTCCCGCCAGAGCTTTTTCCGCAGGGCTCGAGGAATACGCTGGAAGGGTCTTCGTGCCCAGCGAGGAGAATCTCAGCAAGATGCTTACGACGCTGCGCAAAGTGAAGACTCAGGCCGCCGAGGAGCTCGATCTGGCGTACACGAGGAACCTGGAGCTCGGACTTCTGTTCGAGGAGCCATATCAGACTCCAGATGAGGGTCTCTGGGCCTATTTCCGGCACCTTGTGACCGAAGGACCGGTGCCCGCCCATCTCATCACCCTGACGGAATCGATCGTCTCCGCTCTCGATGCGGCCAAGGAGAGGCTCTCGAAGGAGGAATGGCCCGCCGAAGTGCTCATCTCAGTCTGCGGGAAGTGCGACGGACTCAGCAAGATGGTCGATACGGTCAAGTCGGAGAGTCAGGACGCGAGGCTCGTAGCGAAGCTGGAAGCGCTGAAGAAGAAGGTCGCTGATTACCGCTCGACGTTCGAAGTGGAAGGAATCGAGGAGTGCGACTTTGAGGAGATCTACCCCATCCTCCAGGACATTGGCGGGGATGTCGGAAGGAAGGATGTCTACCCGCAGATCATGAGGGACAGGTACGACTTCCCAGAGTCTCCAGAGCAGTTTGCAGACAATGCCTTGGGCTGGCTGGATGAAGAGCTTCCACTCCTAAGGGAGGTCACTGAGGAACTCGCCGACCGCTACGGTTGCGATTCTGCCACCGAGACGCTGGAAAGGGAGGTCGAGGAGAGGAGGGCAATCAGAAAATCCGAGGTTCTGGGCTTCGTGGAGGATTTCCGCACGAACATCACCCCTCTGATGAACGAGCGGCTCGTCAGAATCACCCCCAACTACGAGACGCGCCTTATGGAAACGCCTCCATATCTGGTGACATTCATACCGACCGCAGCCATGAGCACGTTCGGAGAGCTATCCTCAAACCCGTTCAACATCTTCCTCGTCTCCACGGATGAGAAGAGATCCCCGTCGTCGGGATCGCCCATGATGTTCCAGACGATCGTGCACGAGGAGTTCGGTCACTGTGTCAACTATTCAAATACGGCGACCCGCTTCGCTGCGAATCCCAGGCTGATCGAGGGCCTGCACACGACGTTTTCCTTGGCGGTGAGCGATGGGATTTCCTTCCACAGGGAACTGGAGTCGCTGATGCTCCTCAAGGACCTGGTAGAGAAGACCTCGCTTTCGCAGGCCGAAGAGAAATTCATGAGCATGGTGAAGAAGTACGATGACTTCGACACCTGGGTTCATGAGGTGGAGTTCGAAGTCTACAGATGGAGAATCGTCAGGTTCCTGAGAGCAATATCCGATTCCAGGATAAACATGGGCAAGACGACCTTGGCGGACTTCGTTGAGTGGGCACACAAGAAGACTGGACTTAGGAAGAAGACGATATTCAACCAGATATTCATATTCCAGTCCATGGTCGGCTACGCCCCCGTGTACTCCGTCGTGGGACAGAGCCTTCGGAGGATACAGGACTCGGCTCGAGAAGCAGGGAAGGATATAGTCGAATTCAACACCTACGCCTCATCGCTTGGTTTCGGTCCGCGCCAGATGTGGGAGGGAAGGCTGAGGGAGTGGGTGGCCGCCTAGTATAGCGGAGGGCTAAACATATCAACCAAAACGATTAACTAGTTTAAGGGCATACGTGTTGACATGTCTTTCGAGATTTCTGTTGTCAGCAATACGCCCCTGACACCACTGAAGAGACTCGAAGAGGTGGCACCTCTCTTTCTCGGGCAGATCGGGTACCTGCCGAAAGGCCTCGATCCGAGATCCGTCACGAAGAGCGTGCCCTACAAGCTGTTCGTAGACTGTCTCCTCAAGAGACCAGAGAAGGGCTGGACGGCAGAACAGCTCTCCATCAAGCTGAAGACGACGAAGCCCACGATATACAGGCACCTGAATAAGCTCAAGGGCATGGACCTCTTGGAGGAATTCCCGGTCAAGGAGGGGAAAGAGGAGAGAAAGGGCTACCGAATAAGATACGGGAATCTTGAGAAGGCATGGAATTTCGTTGAAGCCCATGTCTCCGTGGCAATGGAGAACTACAGAAAGACTGTCGAACACCTTGGTGAGCTAGCAAGAGAGAGGAGGTGAGAAGGATGAAGGAAAAGGATGAGACTTTCGTACTTACCAAAGGCTCCAAGTACAGGATTGTCTCCCTGGAAACACGGGAGAAGCCCCTCGTTACTCACGGGATTTTCAAGGGCTATGCCGCGATAGGGCACGATGAAGGAATATGCATCGAGCTGGACGAATCCCATAAGGAGTCCGCAGGAAGAACGCGAGTAGTGCCGACCCATATGATCTTGGCCATCGATGTGATTGAGTCTGCAGAGAAGAAAGAGGAAGCAACCAAACCGGATGCCATGTACATCTGAGGTCTGTCCTTGACCATTGAGGTTGAACAGGGCACACTCGAGGAGAGGGTACTCCGCATCCTTCTCGAGTCCTATCCCGTTACCTTAGATGACCTGAAGTGGGAACTCAAGATTTCAGAGGACAGGTTGGACCGCGTCTTGAAGAAGCTCGTTGTGAGGAGGGTAGTCGAGCTGGAGCAACTGCCAGGCACGACGTACGTGAGGCTTCTTCGTACGGACATTGCATTCGTCGGGTTGAAAGCCTCACAGAAGAAGAGGCTCAAGCGAAAGGGCGGAAGGAAGGAAACGGAGGAATATGAAGGAATCATGTTCCGGTAGGCCAGCGTTCCGCAGCCAATTTATAGCAGGGCCGTGATCTTCCCTCATGGACATCCTTGACGAACTGGTCGGTCTGCTCCTTGGCGGGGAGATACAGACCCGAGAGGAGCTACAGAGAGCGAAGATTCGGCTATGTAGGGAGCATTCCGTGGCGAGTCTCCCCCGGAGTTCAGAAATCCTCGCCAGGGCTCCGAAGGCCGATGCTGAGGGGATAAGGCACCTGCTCGTCAAGAAGCCACAGAGAACGATTTCGGGCGTTGCTGTCGTGGCGGTCATGACAAAGCCCAGTCCTTGCCCTCACGGAAAGTGTTTATACTGTCCAGGTGGCGTGGAAATCGGGACCCCGCAGTCCTACACGGGAAGAGAACCCGCCGCTCTTCGCGGGGCACGTCACTCCTTTGATCCATACGAGCAAGTTCTGGACAGGGTCATGCAGTTGCAGAATGTGGGCCACTCAACCGACAAGGTGGACCTAATTGTCATGGGCGGGACCTTCACAGCCTTCGATGAAGAGTATCAGAGAGACTTCGTCAGACAGTGCTTCGATGGCTTGAACGGAAAGATCTCCTCCAGTCTGGAGGAAGCTCAGAGGAGAAACGAGACAGCCAAGAGCCGGTGCATCGGATTGACCATCGAGACGAGGCCCGACTGCCTCCACGATCAGGACGTGGCGAGGTCCCTCTCCTACGGAGTGACGCGAGTCGAGATCGGAGTGCAGACCACGAACGATGAGGTCCTGCACAACGTGCGTCGCGGTCACGGAGTGGAAGAAGTGAAGGAGGCGACGGCGCGCGCAAAAGATGCAGGACTGAAGGTGTGCTATCACCTCATGCCAGGTCTCCCCGGAATGACCCCTCAGGATGACCTCGACTCCTTCAAGGAGATATTCGATGACCCGGCATATAGGCCGGATATGCTCAAGATCTATCCAACAGCAGTCGTGAAGGGGACCGAGCTGTACGACATGTGGAAGCGTGGGGAGTTCGAACCCTATGACACGCAGACGGTGGCCGAACTCGTTGCCAGGATCAAGAGCCTCGTTCCTCCTTGGATTCGGATACAGCGGATCCAGAGGGACATCCCCATCCCACTGACTGGTGGTGGGTCACGAAAGGGCAACCTGCGGGAGCTTGCCCGTCAGTTACTCAGAAGCCGGGGAAGGACGTGTAACTGCATCAGATGTAGGGAAATTGGGCGCATCGAGAACCATGATCACTCTCTCAATCGTGCAAAGCTTGAACGAAGGGAGTACGAAGCATCAGGCGGATCGGAGGTTTTCATCTCACTGGAGGATGGTGATGCTCTGTTCGGATATGCTCGTCTAAGACAGTGCAATGGCCTGGCGAGGTTGAGGGAACTGAGGGTCTTGGGGGAACTCGTGCCCTTCGAGGAGGAACCTGGCACGAGGTGGCAGCATCAGGGAATAGGCTCCGCCCTCTTGAGAGAATGCGAGCGGATTGCCGGATGCGAGTGGAATTCAAGACAACTCCACGTGACGAGCGGTGTCGGTGCACGAAAGTACTATGAGATGTTCCGGTTCTCC
Source organism: Thermoplasmata archaeon (assembly GCA_046761045.1). GTDB lineage: Archaea > Thermoplasmatota > Thermoplasmata > RBG-16-68-12 > JAGMCJ01 > JAGMCJ01. The sequence goes on along the minus strand of JBHIFJ010000022.1, from coordinate 14,971 downwards.
CGAGTCGGGCCATATATGGTGAAGTCACTGTGATAACTCTGCCCTTTCGAGACACATCACGGACAGGTCTGTGCTGCCGAGCCTCCTGAATATGCCCGCCTTCAACTTCCAGATTCCGGGGTAATCCTCATCAATCTTCGCTAGGCGGTTCAAATACAGCATGGATGCTCGGAGTTTCCCTATCTTCGCATAGATCGCACCTATGTAGAAAAGGGCGTCTGGATCGTCCGGATTCCTCCTCAGCCTTGCCGCGCAAGTCTGCAGAATCTTGTACATTTCAGTATCTGTGAGTCGAGTCATTGTCCGAATAGAGTGGCCTGACTCCAAATTAAGGCGTCTATCCGAAAATCGGGCGTGATTGTCAGGACTGATTATCGAAAGCGATATCTAGATCTCGCCAGACGCGAAGGCCTTGACCTTGTACTCTCCCTTTATCAGGTCCTTCATCACGGAGTCCACACCATGGATTTCTTCCTCGGTTCCACTCCACCTCTCCAGCGCCCTTCCGTGCTTGTCCTCGATGTCCTCCAAAGCCATCTTGAGCTGGGGGACTATGTCCTCCGGATGCTCGCCGGTCACCACGCTCGCGAGAACGGTGTTCTTACCTCTGGCGATTATTATCCTCAGCTCTCCGAACTTGAGCTCGTCCAGGGTCCCCTTCTCTCCTCTGAAGGAGTCCTTCACGAACTCCTGGACAGCGACGAGCATTGCACTCAGGATGTCGGTGTCCACGTCCGGCTTCAGTCTTCTTGTGTAGTGCTTGAGGAGCAACCCACTCTTGTGCAGAAGGAATATCTCGTCAATGATCGTGGGTTTTTCAATCCATCTTCTCAGCTTCGCTTCCTGGATTCTCCTCCTCCTGTACATCATGTATGTGAGGAAAGCGAGCCACATTCCCTGTATCACTATTACGCCTACAACGGCGATTGCGATCGCCTCTACCGGTAGCGCCATTCTCAAACCTCCAGATCCTCAGTACTTGTCCATTATCAGCCTCTTGATGATGTCATCTGCACCTTCCAGTTCATCCAGAATGCCAGACCAGTTCTTGAGCACCTTTCCAAACCTCTTCTCTATTTCCTTGCATGCATCCCTGAGTTGGGATTCTAGTTTCCTGGGCTCGGGCCCTGATGTGACTCCTGCCAGGACGATGTGCTCGCAGCGAATGATGGCTATCTGGTATTCCCCAAACTTAAGCCTGTTCAATTCGCCCTTTTTGAACTTGAACGTGTCTCCAACGAAATCCTGAACTGCCACGAGCATGCCGCTCAAGATGTCGCTGTCCACGTCCGGCTTTATCCTTGTCGTGTAGTGCTTTATCAGTTCGCCACTTCTGTGGAGGAAGAAAACCTCATCGATGGCTGGCTTCCTTCTGTTCATCACAACAAAGGTGGCTCCGGCGGAGACGGACCCCATGACCAACACGATGGAAACCAGTAGTGAAGGGGATATAGGAAAATCATTTGCCCCACCTGGATCTCCGGCCATGGTCATGATGGTGATGTCGTAGGATCCCTGCATGGGCATGTTCCGGGAATTCGTGTGGTTGAGCACGACGCTATTGACGAAGACCGTGTCATTGGGCAGTTCGTCATCGATAATTGCGGCCAAAGAAAGGCTGTGGGAACCAGGTGGCACATCGCTGAAGGTGAACCGATACTCCCTGTCATCGTTCCAGGACGGTGGCGGATTGGATGCTAGGAAACTCATATGCTCGGGTATCGTGTCATTTATCCACACAGTGCTCGCGATGCCGGTACCTGTGTTGTTGAAGTAGATTGTGTACGTGACCATGCCACCACTCTCGACGTCCTTGTAGTCGACAACTGCTTCCACGATGATGTGCGGTTCGCGGTACACAACCCTGCTCGATACTCCATCCCCTAGACTCGAAAGATAGAAGCCCACCGAATCGGTGTAGTCCATGTAGGCCCAGTTGGTCACGTCAGTTCCTACTGGAAGCGACTCGTTGACAGCCACTTTCAATGCGAACGAATGGCTGCCAGGTGGGACATTTGTGAAGTTGAAGTGAAGACTCTGACCGTCCATATATCCTCCGGAGAAGAAGGGCAGGTCGCTAGCCGTGTCGCTCAGATACTCCAGGCCTGATGGAAGGGTGTCGTTTATCCAGACCTTGGCGGATTCCGCATTTCCCGTATTGTTGAAGAAGACTGTGTACTGCAGGGTCTCTCCAGGTTCAACGACCTCCTTGTCGACCAGAAGGTCGAAATACAGCGTTGAACTCAGGGGCGTCCCCCAGACTCGAAACATCTGATCGTCTGCCGAGTTGAGACTCCAGGCCTCTCCGATTCCACTGTCATCCTCTGCCATCATACCATAGTCATAGGCATCCGAGTCTGACGAGTACCAGTAGTAGCCGTTTGGAGGGGCTTCAGAGCACTTCGCCACAATCCAGTACGTCGTATCCTCCTCAATGTCTATCTGGTTCGCTGCGAAGAAATCCATCCAATCGTGCGTGATGAAAGGTGGGGATGTTCCGGCGTTGAAGTAGCCGATTTCCGTTCCAGAGGGAAGACCAAAGTTCGAGGTCTGTATCGTGACGTTTAGGTCTGAGTCCCGGTCGGTCTTTACGTGGAGACTGATCTTCGTGAGAGTGTAGCGATCGGATGCGGTGAAGGACTGTGCAACTGCGCTGGTCTTGGAAACCACATAGTACGTGCCGCCCCAAATCTCGTTATGGTCGAATATCACCTCTTGACCACTTGATGATCCGATGGACAGGATGAAGAGTATGTGGAATAGAACTAAGATGACTACGGTGCGCCTTCCCGCCCTCGACCGAATTCTCTTTATCATCTCAGCTACCTTTTCAGCGTGGACTAGCCCAGGCAATAGCCCCATCTTTGAGACCGATATTAAAACCATAGAGTCTGATTTTCACGTTTGATAACCAGTTGGTCGGTGTTGGTCAGCAGCCTCGGAGGAGCTCTCTCAGAGCATCTGACAACTCCTCGATGCTCTTCCTGACCTGGTCCGTGGTGTCACGATCTCTGATAGTGACATCGTCACTCTCTAGCGTCTCATGGTCGACCGTGATGCAGTATGGAGTACCGACCTCGTCCATTCTCGCATATCTTCTACCGATGGAACCCGAGGAGTCGTAGGTGCAGTCAAACTCCCTTCTCAGGTTGTCATACACTTTCTTCGCCAGCTCGGGCAAACCATCCCTCGACAAGAGGGGAAACACCCCAACCTGTATCGGGGCGAGGGAGGCAGGGAGCTTCAGAATGGACCTCTCGTTCCTCTCGTAGAACGTGTCCAAGAGTGACCAGATGTTTCTGTCTATCCCGAAGCTTAGCTCGAGCACATGAGGTATTAACCTTCTTCCCTCCCTTGAGATGCTCATCCTCTCATGCGATTCCTTCTGATGGCCGCTCAGGTCGTGGTCCGTTCTGTAGTGTAGACCCGCAACTTCCTTGAATCCACCCAGGGAGTCCATGTCGATTTGAACGTCGAAATGGATTTTGTTGTAGAAGGCCCTTTCGTCCTCCCCCAACTCTACGAATCTGAATCTTTCTGGCGGGTACTTGAGCACGTCAACATAGAAGCTCTGCACCTTCGCCATGTGGGCGACGTAGAACCACGGGAGTCCCCCGTCAAGGAGTTCCTTGCAGGTGAGCTCGCGAATGCTGTCTCGGTCGTCCTCGAATGAGACTTTCAACTTCACATCCTTGAGACTCGACTGATTGATCGATTCCGGAAAACCCTCATCTTCGGGATCGAAGAATATCTGCAGCTCGGCCTGAAGGAATTCCCTCATCCTGTATGCGCCCTGCCTGGGAGATATCTCGTTGCGAAATGCTCTTCCCATGATCGCAAGACCCAACGGCAGTTTCCTCCTGAGTGCCTCGAACTCCCGCTTGAAGTTCAGGTATACGCCCTGAGCTGTTTCTGGCCTGAGAAAGGCCTTCTCCGTGCAGGCGGGACCGACTCCCAGGGAAAACATCATGTTGAAGGGCTTCATCGACTCGAATTCGCCACCACAGTCCGGGCATTTGAGGCCGAGTTCGGCAATCCTGGCATCGACATCGTCTGGCGACAACCCCTCCGCTGAAACACCAGTTGCATCTTCCAGGAGCTGATCTCCGCGGAAGGACTGTCCGCACTTCAGGCACTTTGCCATGATATCAGTGAAGTGGTCAACATGGCCAGAAGCCTTCAGACTCCTGTACGGGAGGATACTCGTGGTGTCCACAAGGTGGTAGTTTTCCTCGGATTTGACGAAATGATGAAGCCATACGTCCTCCCATTTCCTCTTCAGACTCGCACCCAGGTGGCCATAATCGTAGAACCCGCCAAACCCGCCGTATATGTCGGCGGTGGGCCAGATGAATCCCTTCCTCACAGACAAGGAGAAGACCTCGTCGTATCTGCTTCGCAAGGGAATCCCCCTACTGTATCAGGGTGGCTACCACATCCAGTTCATAGAGCATCGCGACAAGCTTGTCGTTCATGTCGATGACAGGAAGCTGGCCGAAATCGTTTATCATCATCATTCTCGCTGCCTCTGCCGCACCCGTCTTTTCGAAAACGGTCACAGGGTCCTTCACCATGACGTTGTCGACATCAATCCTTGGAAGGTCTATCTTCGATTCCTCGTAGTACAGCTTCATGACGTTTCTCAGGCCATCCCAGGACCAGGAATCCTCGTCCTCTCCAAGTCCCAGATCGGAGATTGCGATGCTTCCATTGATATGGCTCTGGTTGAATATGTCCCGGTCAGTGATTATCCCGCTGAGCTTTCCAGTCTTGTCCAGGACAGGGAGTGCGAAGACCTTTGCAACCTTGATGATTTCCAGAGCCACCCTCAGGGGCGTCTTCTCGTAGACAGGAACACAGGGGGCCCTTATGAGTTCCCCAACAGGGATGTCTATGTTCTTCTTGTCCACGACCTCCAGGAAGTCCGCAGGAGTGAGCATTCCGACGACCTTCTTCTTGGAGATGACTGGTAGGTGATGGAGGTTCTCCTCGACTATGAGGCGGGCGGCGTCCTCCACCTTCGCCGTCTTGACGGTCGTCGGCCAGTCCTTCTGGACGAGTAGAGCGAGCTGCTCCTCCGTGGGGTTAGCGAAGATGTGCTTCCTCGCAACGAATCCCACGTACGTGCCGTCTCTCTTAGCGACCGGAACGCCTGTGAGTTTCCTCGTGACGAGGATCCGTAGAATCTCTGTTCTCGTTCCAGGTAGCTTGGCCACGATGGGTTCTTCCGTCATGATGTCCTTGACCCTCATCGGTTACCTCCTTCTGTCTGATTGATTTGGACCAGTTCTGCGTTCTGCCTTTTCCAGACCTTCTCTCCTTTGCACACCAAGGAGATGTCTCTGTCCGAAGCGGTCAATATGTGCTTCGCCTGGGGACTATGGCTCTGAGGAGCCAGAACCATGAAATCTGCTTTCTTACCGGTGGGTGAACCTAAAGGACCCTCTCCATTTAAACCTTTTCTGGATTCCATAAGCATTCCTATGATATCCAGTACCCTCACGTCTCCCTTCAATCTGCCGATGTAGTAAGCGAACCTTGCCTCCTCCAGCACTGAAGGGCTCGATATCATGGCATTGTCAGTGCCGAGCGTCAGTCTGACCTTCCTGTTCAGCATCCGCGGAAGGTCGGGAATCCTACCAAAGAAGGCATTTGAGCGGGGACAGACGACCACGGGAAGCCCGCTGTCAGCACAAACCTCCAGATCGGAATCTGTCGCGCAGGTCATGTGGATGAGGTGACTGGGCTTCAAGTCCAGTATGGAGTCGATGTCCTCACGCTGGCCCTCACTAGCGTGTAGGGCGAAATCCAATCCCTCCGATCGGGCGGCGCCAGAGACCTTCTGCAGTTCCGAGTAGTCCCAATCACTCAAGGCGCTCACACCAATGCCATCCACTACGCGCATGAGAGCGTTCATTTCCTCCCTCTCGTATTTCAGACCTAGGGGTCTCCCGAAGGCAATCGGCGTGATGTCCAGTCCCAGGCAGGACTCGTAGAGCATGGAGATGCCGTCCAATCCACCTTCCCTGAAATCACGAAAGGTCGTTGTCCCGCCATTGAACATCCGCTCTGCAGTGAGTCTCATGGCACTCACTATTTCCTCTCTTGATGCCTCTCGCAACCTCCTGTGCTTGAGCCCGTCTGGGGGACCGACGACCTCCTCGAGACTCCCTCGAATCTCCTCGGAGATGCAAGAATCTCCAATGTGGGTATGGGCGTTCATGAATGTAGGAACTATGATTCCGCGGGCAATCGGGTCTTTGACCTTATGGCGAGTGACTTCCTGGACAATCCCTTCCTCGAATCCAATGCTTCCCTTATCTAACCCTTCCTCTGTAAGCACCCAACCGCTCACGTACCTCATCAGTGGTTGGATGGGAGAACCCGACTTAAATCTTGGCAAACTCTATTGCAGATAGCCTTTTCGAGAACGTATAAATAGCCATCAAATCAATCGAGACAATGGCAATCTCAGAGAAGGGGGAGGTCTGTGGGAGAGTCGGTGGAACTGCTTGCTTTCAGAATTTCAGGCCATGTTGCAACTTGCGATGCCACACTCTGGAAGCCAAACTTGGAGGAGGGGAATCACTCATGGAAAGGGAACCATTAGTACCCAGAACACCTTCGATTAGGAGAAGAAAGGAGCTTCTGAAGAAGGTCCTGGACGTCGACGTCGATGAGATATCTCGCAGGGTCGTCATGCAGCATCATTTCAGAGTTGCAGTTGAGACGGCTAGCTGCATCGATGCCAACTCGCGAATCTGGAGGAGGTATTCCAAGTCCAAAGGCGGCATAATCCTGCTTCTGCGTGACGTCAGGAACCTCGGAACGGCCAAGCGGAACGACCAGAATGAGTAGGTTCTGATTCAGACCGGTCGCCATTCAGGGCTTTTGAAAGGAATCCAGTCCTGCGCACCAAAGTTTAATATTGCCAGCCACCATAGCTTCGATTATGACACTGATGCGCAGAGCCAGAAAGGGTATCATCCCTGAAATCGAGGCGATCTCGAAGGCAGAGGGCAAGCCTCCGAAGAAGCTGCAAAGCCTCGTATTGGAGGGACGGGTCATCATCCCCTCGAATCCCATTCATTCTCCGGAGCCGCTCGGCATCGGGGAAGGCCTCAGGGTGAAGATAAACGCCAACATCGGCACATCGCAAGATCATCACGACCTCAAGGAGGAGCTCGAGAAAGCAGCTGTCGCGGTGGAGTACGGTGCGGATACGATAATGGATTTAAGCACCGGCGGGGACATCGACGAAGTGAGGAGGATGATGGTCAAGGAGGTTCGAGTTCCCATTGGGAGCGTTCCCATCTACCAGGCGGCACTGAAGGCCGCGAAGAATGGCTCGATCTTGGACATGACGGAGGACGACATGTTCTCTGGAATAGAGCTCCATGCGAAGGACGGAATCGACTTCATGACCGTTCACTGCGGGGTGACGAAGGAGAGCGTCAGAAGCATCAAGGATTCTGTGCGAATCACGGACATCGTTTCACGTGGCGGGATTTTCCTAGCATCCTGGATACTTCACAGAGGGGAGGAGAATCCGCTGTACTCCAACTTCGACTACCTCTTGGAGATGGCACAGGAGTATGATTTTGCCCTGAGTCTGGGAGATGGTCTCCGACCGGGATGCATTGCTGATGCCACAGATGGTCCCCAGCTCCAGGAGCTCCTGATCATCGGAGAACTCGTCAGACGGGCGAGAGATAGGGATGTGCAGGTCATTGTCGAGGGCCCAGGTCATGTCCCGCTCAATCAAATAGAGGCAAACGTCCGGGTCGAGAAGACAGTGTGCGAGGGCGCGCCCTTCTATGTCCTCGGACCCATCGTGACAGACATAGCACCCGGCTATGACCATATCACCGGCGCGATTGGCGGGGCTCTGGCGGCCTTCTACGGTGCAGATTTCCTGTGCTATGTCACTCCCGCTGAGCACCTTGCCCTTCCCACAGTTGAAGATGTCAAGGAGGGAGTCGTCTCTTCTAGGATTGCCGCACACGCCGCCGATGTCGCTAGGGGGCGCAACCTGGAGCAGGACAACGATATGGCCCGAGCGAGGAAGGCCCTTGACTGGGAGAAGATGCTGGGAACCGCAGTCGACCCGGAGAAGGCGAGGCTCTATAGGAAGAGGAGAAAGCCAAAGGATGACGAAGTCTGCTCGATGTGCGGCGATGTCTGCGCGATAAAGATCGCCAGCGACTTCATTAGATAAGACTTAAATGGTCCAAATCTCTTCCAAACATGGTGCCACTGTAGCTCAGCTGGAGGAGCGGCGGTCTCGTAAACCGCAGGCCGAGGGTTCGAATCCCTCCAGTGGCTTACTCCCTTGAGGGGGAGGGGTTGGAGTGCCTCCTTTTCCACTTTCGGAGGGCCTCCATGGCAGGGAGGGCTCCCCCTGACAAGTATTCCATCAATGATCCACCACCAGTGCTAACATGGTCGATTTTTCCTACCAAATCGAAGTGCTCTGCGGCAGCGACGGTGTGTCCTCCGCCTATGATGCTGTAGGAGTCAGAGTAGGCAAGTGCCCTTATCAGCTCCGATGTGCCTATCGAGAATTCCGGAATTTCGAAGATTCCAGCGGGACCGTTCATAATTGCGCTCCTTGAATCGGCTATCATGTCTGAATAATGGACTATCGTGTCCAGGCCTATGTCGGATATCGGCTGGTTGGACGGAAGATTCTTCACGCTCATGCCCTTTCTCTTCCCACGGAGATTCACAACTACATCCTCGGGCATCTTGATCTTGTCTTTATGCTTTCGCAGCAGGCTCCGTGCATCCTTCAGTACGCTCTCGTAGTCATCGATCTCCTTCTTGGCGAAATTGACCGTGCCACTGCCTACATCCACACCACTCGCGACGAGGAAGAGATTTCCCACCACGCCCGCTGTCAGTATCCTGTCCGCCAGCTTGCGGTCCAGGAGGTTGCGAGCTACTCGCACGGAGTCGTCTGCCTTGACGCCGCCAAGGATCGCCACGTTTGGCCTTTGGCCCCCTCCTAGGAAGCGATCGAGCGCGGTCAATTCCCTCTCCATTACCCTTCCCGCCAAAGTCGTGAGGACATCCGAGAACCCCACCAACGAGGGTTGGGAGCGATGGGCGGCGGCGAATGCATCATGGACGAACAAATCGACCAGAGGAGCGAGCTTCCTGACTATGTGTGATTGGCTCTGCTTCCCCAGACTCTCGTTCTGGAGGATTACCTCTTCCGAGAACATCCTCGTGTTCTCAAGCATGATTGTGTCTCCAGATCGCATGTTCTCGATGGCCTCCACGGCCCTCGACCCAAAGAGGCTGTCGATGTACCTTATCCTCTTGCCCATCAGGTAGGACAATCTATTGGCGTGCTCCTCTAGAGTAGTGAAATCAGCCTTGCCAGGCCTGCTCTGATGCGCAAGTATCACCGCCTTCGATTTCCCCAGCTCCTCTATCGTGTCGATGTGGCTCCTGAGCCTGGAGTCGCTCAGTATTCTCCCGCTCGATGGATCTATGGGCGAATTGATGTCGACCCTCACAAGAACGGTCTTACCTTTCATGTCAAAATCATCTAGAGTGAGGAACTCCTCTCCCATGACGAACGCCGAAGATGACTTCGGATAGATATGTCTTTCGACTGCCACTATTTGACACTCACAGGCAAGATGCTGGCTGTTCTCAGAAGCGATTGTTGGGGACAAAAAAAGTATTATAGTGCAGGGAGATATATGCGCTGAGGCTCGTCTTTGACTCGTGATTATGAGTTCCCCGAAGGCAAGGTAATCAAGACGCTCAACGGCGGGACGGATGCTCTCAAGAGAATACTTCTCGACCTGAAGAAATACGCCTTTAGTGGGTACGTGAAGACGATTTCCACTCGGGAAGACGAGCCTTCCATCGGGTATGTAGTCGTCAAAGAGGGCACCCCCGCCATCTCGATTCATTCTGGTGCGAAAGGGACCGAGTATGGAAGGATGGGTCTGAAGAGGATCTGGGAAGACTCCTATGACAGAGAATGCCAGATCGATCTCCATGCGAGAGTCGATGTTGATGAGATCGTCGGCCATTTCGGTCCGAAGGCAAGCATTGCCAAGATGAAGAAGGCTGAGAAGATAAAGATAGTCGACAAGGCAGAGAGAGTGCTTCGACGAAAACTCGAGTCCTGGGAGAAGAGGGGCTTCGATGTCAGCAAGCTCGAGAAGGCCCTGAAGGGCGATATAGAGAAGGCACGGGAGGTCTTCCGCACCTACGAAGAGGATGTGAAGAAGCTCAAGATACTGGAGGAAATTCTGGATTCCATGGAAACGGAGGGATTTGAGGACGAGGTCGAGGCCATAAAGGCGAAGTTCAGGAATCCCGAGATGAACTTGGCCATTGAAGCTGACATTGAGCGCCTTAGGGAGAAGATCGAAGAGAAGAAGGATATGGAGCAGTGGCTCACGGCCGAGGAGAAGGTCATCGGTGAGAAGGAGGTGGAGGTGAGGGCCTCTGCTGTTGCCGATATGCTTGTCGAGACGGCAGATGAGAGCGCGAAACTCCCTCCTGTGCCTTCCCTTAGTAAGGAGGAGATCGAGAGTGGGCACGAGCGGGATGAGAAGACAAACCTCATAAGCCAGTTCACCTTCGACAGGTTCGTCGTGGGCCCGAGCAACAGATTTGCCCAGGCGGCATGCCTCGCCGTTGCCAAGACTCCCTACAAGGCCTACAATCCCTTGTTTATCTGCAGCGGGCCAGGCCTCGGCAAGACACACCTCCTCAATGCCATAGGAAACCACATCATGCAGAAATCGCCCGAGACGAGGGTTCTGTACGTGACGACAGAGACATTCATCAACGAGTTCAATGACGCTAGCAAGTCAGGGGATCTCTCAGCGTTCAGACGGAAGTACAGGAGCCTCGATGTGATGCTCCTAGACGACGCTCAGTTCCTCTCAGGCAAGGACAGCGTTCAGGAGGAGCTCTTCCACACGTTCAACGCCCTGTATAATGAAAACAAGGAAATCGCTCTCACGAGCGACAGACCTCCAAAGGACATCCCGGAACTCGAGAACCGTCTGGTTTCGAGGTTCGAATCGGGGCTCGTTGCCGACATCCAACCACCTGAGCTCGAGACGAAAATCGCGATTCTGGCGAAGAAGGCCGAGGAGGCTGGGGTCGTATTGGGCGAGGATGTTCTCCACTTTATTGCGAACGCTCCCACGGACAACATCCGCGAACTCGAGGGTCTGCTGAATCGTGTTGTTGCCTATTCCTCCCTCACAGAGGTCCCGGTCACGTTGGAGATGGCACGAGAGGTGCTCTCCGACATCGCCCGTAGGGAGGACCTGAGGGAAGAGGAGGTCGTCGAGGAGATTGAGCGGGAACTCGTCGGAGGAAGAAGCTATCTCATTGAGGAGGATAGGCCTGCGAACGTCTTCAGGCTATGTCGCGAGGCCATGGAGGAGGGCAACTCCGCGTTCTTGGTTACTCGCACGAATCCCAAGAGAATGCGGGACATGTTCGACCTGGGTGATGCGCGAATCGTCTGGTTGACCGACAGAGACAGCGCCACCGAGGAGACTATCCCTCCAACGCTGGAGAGGATCATCTACGTGATTGAGAACTTCATACGAAGCACGGACAAAGGCGTCGTGGCTCTGGACGGCCTCGAATACCTCATTAGCAACAACAATTTCGATGCAGTCCTGAGATTCCTGAGGCGGCTTATCGATGAGGTTTCAGAGAGCAGTTCATTCTTCCTCCTCTCGGTGAGTCCGAAAACACTCAAGGAACAGGAGCTGAAGATTCTCGAAAGGGAGATGGAAGTCAGGATCTTCCGCTAGCCTCGACTCATTTCGCGTATTTCTTTTCTGAAGACCTTAAGGAGCTTGAGGGTATCCACATATTGCTGCTCCTTCAGGGTCGTGCTTGCCTTCTTCAGTATCTGGATGGGCCTTTTCAGGTCTCCACCTCTCACCTTCAGCTCGAGAAGGATGTCCCGTGCCTTCTTGATCTCCTCGACGAGCTTGGAGGGCAGCTTCTCCACAAGCTTCTCCTTGCTCTGCTTTGCGAAGAGGGAGGCGACATCCCACTCCTTCCTCTCAAGAGCATCAGTCCCCTCCCTGTAGAGATGTTCTGACTCAGTGACATCGATACTGAACAGCGCGGCATCGGAGATTAGCTGGCTCGCTTCCTCGAGGGCATCCTTCGCCGTGGTGAGGCCGGCGCCAACAGACTCGAACTCCTTCTTTGCGGACTGCAGGTCCTTTATGGAACCCTCGAAGTCCTCGTTCTCCAGGGACAGAATGGCACTTTCCACTATCTCCTCGACTTTCTCGACCTCTGCCCCAAGGCTCCTTGCGTCTCTTACGTCCTTGCGGAAGCCCTCAATACTCTCGGCGATTTGCTCCGTGAAGGCATCCTCCAGATCCCGCTTGCTCTGCTTCACCAGGGCAACAGCCTTCCTTATGTCTCTCTTCTTTCCAGCTGCGATGGCCTCGCTAATCAGCTTCCTACTTGGGGTGATGTCGATGCCCAGCTTCTTCGCCGATATCAGCATTGGCTTCACTTCGTTGACGAGCTTCGGGAGGTTCTTGTAGAGAGTTCGGATGTCCTCCTCTTCTTCCTCGATTTCCGCTTCTCGATGTGCCTCTATCCTCGCTCTCACTCTCTCCAGGACGGTGACCTCGGGAACGGGGGGCTCCACCTCAGGTTCTTCGGGAATCTCGATCTCAGGAGTGACCACCTCGACCTCCTCAGGAACGAGAATCGCCTCTCCCTCTTCGAACTCCTCCCGTTCCTCGACCTCGGCAACTTCCTCCACCTCTGGAGCAGCTTCCTCCACCTCGAATTCCACTCCACAACTCGGACAGGACGAGGCATCAGAAGCGACCGATGCATGGCAAACAGGACACTCGAACTCTGCCTCCTCCTCTGCTTCAGCGAATTCGGCCCCGCACCCTGGGCAGACCGTTGCATCGGCGGCCACAGAGGCCCCACATACGGGGCACTCGAATTCCACCACCTCCTCAACCTCAGGAACCTCCTTGACAACGGCCTCGTTCTTCCCCAAGCTCTTGATGTCCTCGAGGATGTCGCCCTCTTCAGTTTTCTCCTCACCCACTATGTTCGCGAGGATTTGGTCTATCGACTTCTCGTCGTTGATGGTAATCTTGTCCATGTCGAGACCCGGTTCCTCATCGAAGTCAAAAAGGGTGAGGTCAGTATGGCACGAGGGGCATACCTTTGCGGCGGGGTCGATTTCTGCATCACACACCGGGCAAGTCTTTTTCTCCCCACTCGCCAAAGAAACTCACCTCGAGCACGAATAGTCGAGTTTGAACTAATATTGCATGTTGGTTAAATAGTTATCGATATGGGTCAGACCATTGGCGTCATGATAATCGAAACGATAGAGTTAAATTCTACGACGATATCTAAACGACGACCGTCCGGGAGATGGATATGTTCAAGAACTCACTAGAGGGGCTGGACAAAGTCTTCAAAACGGACATCGAATCGCCCAAGGTTGTGCTCGTCACCGGCCCCCCAGGATCCATGAAGACCAGCTTCTGCTATGCAGTGATGTCGAAGTATCTCTCCAACACCGGAGAGTTCGGTCTCTACACAACTCTCGAGGAGAGCGTCGCGAGCCACCTGAAGAACATGGAGAGCCTGGGCGTCGAGATCTCCCTCAATCTGCAGATATCAGACTTCACAGACCTGCGTGAGATAGACCAAGTTGTCGATGAGAGTGAGGCAACGGACTACCTGCAGTTCATAGAGAAGATGATCACGCATTTCAAGAAAGTGCACGGGAAGAAGTTCAAAGTCTTCGCACTCGATTCCCTCGGAGCTCTCTATTCGCTCATGGAGGATGTAAGCGACATGAGGAAGAAGATGTTCTACTTCTTCAAGATGATCAGAGACAACGACCTCATCTCCTTCGTCATCATGGAACGGTCTCTTGGTGCGGAGTCTCAGCTTCTTGGCAACGAAGGCTTCCTCGTGGATGGGATAATAATGCTCGGACTGGATCGAATGCGGGGAAAGCTCGTTCGCTATCTCCAGGTCGAGAAGATGAGGGCCGCAAAGCACAGCATGGAGAGGCATGCCATTCAGATTGGGGAAAACGGAATATCCATTCTCGGCCCGATTTTTGACAGTGGGGGCGATTAGATACAAAAGATTATTACCGCGGAAGATGTATTCCGTTCGAGCGGGATTATTTATATGTGTGAGGCGATATAATTGGCGGAAGAAGAGGCTCCCGAGGAAGAAGCCGCTTCTGAGTCGGCCCTTGGTAGTGAATCCATATTTGACACCATCAAGAAGGTCGAGCAGGTGCTCAAGGACAAGGAAGAGACGATTAGGAAGAAAGAAGCGGAACTGAGTGAGCTTGAGAAGCAACTACAGGCCCAGAGAGAGGAACTGGATGCCACAAGGCAGGTCCTTGAGTCCGAGAAGGAGGGTTTCGAGGCTGAGAAGAGCGAGATCGCAGCGGAGAAAGAAAGAGTCGAGAAACTCAGCGAGGAAATCTCCAAGAAGGAAGCCGAATTCTCCAGCCGCGAGTCAGAGATGGCCTCCAGGCAGGAGCAACTCGTCGCTCGCGAGGAGGATGTTCTCCGCAGGGAGGAGGAACTCTCCTCGAAAGAAAACGAGATCTCCGCGAAAAGGAATGAAATCTTTGCCAGGGAGGAATCACTCCTCAAGATGGAGAAGGAGCTGCGGGAGGTTCTGGATTCCAACATCCAGAAGGGCAACGAGCTGATGGAGCGGGAGAAGCAGATTGCCAAGGAGGAGGAGGAAGTCGGGAACCTCAAGCAGAAGCTCATCGAGGACGGAAGGAAGCTGATGGAGAAGGAGAAGGCAATTCTCGGCAAGGAAGTCGAGGTCAGGGAGCGAGTCGAGGCCGAGGTCGAGGAGGCCGAGGTTGCCGAGGAAGCTCCGACTGAAGAGGCCCCTGAGGAAGTCGCCGAGGAAGCACCAGCCGAGGAAGCTCCGACTG